>CAYWUV010000001.1:0-55651 GCA_964461235.1 uncultured Bryobacterales bacterium
ACGCGTCCGTGGCCTGCCGGACCGCGTCCCCGTGCCAGATGCTCTGCGCGATCCATTGCCGTTCCGGGTACTCGACGGTGTCGGGCTCCCGCGCCGCCGACTCGGCCGCCGAGGGGACCACAGCGGCCGGTGCCGTCGGTGTATGGGTCTTGAGCGACATTCCGGACTCCGCTCCGCGCCAGCGTCCTACTGTCGTGATTATACGGCGATGTCAGGCCGACCGCGGGGCGTGCCTCGGCCCTGAGACTTGACCCAATCCCCCGCCTTACGCCGAAACAAGGAGTCTAGGTGCGGATGGTCGGCTGGCTGATGTCCCGACCGCTGGCATGGAGCCGTTTCCCCAGTCTGAGCGAGCAATCGCACTCGCTTTGGGAATACAAAGAAGGCAACGGACGCAGGCCCCGTAGAGGAACCTCCGGCCGCAACTGCACCGGGCAGTAGGAGCGAACGAACTAAATGTCGTAGTACAGCGAGAATTCGTACGGATGAGGCCGCTGGCGCACCTCGTCGACCTCGGCAGAGCGCTTGTAGTCGATGTAGCTCGCGATCAATTCTTCCGTGAACACATCGTTCTGAGTGAGGAAGTCGTGATCTCTTTCGAGCGCCTGCAGGGCCCCGGCGAGATCCTCCGGCAGCGCGGGGACACTGGCCGCCTCTTCAGGGGTGAGGTCATAGATGTCCTTGTCGAGCGCCTCGCCGGGGTGAATCTGATTCTGGATCCCGTCCAAGCCGGCCATCAAGCAGGCGGAGAACGCCAGGTAAGGGTTGCAGGATGGATCGGGGTACCGGAGTTCAACGCGCTTGCTCTTCGGGTTCGGAGAGTACATCGGGATGCGGCAGGCTGCCGAGCGATTGCGTCGCGAGTAGGCGAGGCTAACCGGTGCCTCGAATCCGGGCACCAGCCGCTTGTAGCTGTTTGTGGTCGGCGCCACAATCGCCGCCAGAGCGGGCGAGTGCTTCAGTAGGCCTCCGATGTAGTAGAGGGCGGTCTCGCTCAGGCCGGCGTACCCGTCGCCTGCAAAGGTCGGGTTGCCGTCCTTCCAGACCGACTGGTGGGTGTGCATGCCGGATCCGTTGTCGTTCCAGAGCGGCTTGGGCATGAAGGTCGCCGACTTGCCGTGTTGGTAGGCCACGTTCCGGACGATGTACTTGTACAACATCATGTTGTCGGACGAAACCACCAGGGTGTCGAAACGCTGGTCGATCTCGCCCTGACCACCCGTGGCGACCTCGTGGTGGTGGCACTCGATGCTGATGCCGCAATCTTCCATCACCTGCACCATCTCGGAGCGGATGTCCTGCAAGTGATCCGTCGGCGGAACGGGAAAGTAGCCTTCCTTGTAGCGCGGACGGTAGCCCAGATTGTTGTCGGGCCGGCCCGAGTTCCAACGGCCTTCCTCGGAGTCGATCCGGTAGAAGCCGAAATGATACGAGGAGTCGTAGCTGACGTTGTCGAACAGGAAGAACTCCGCTTCCGCGCCGAAGTAGGCCGTGTCGCCGACACCCGTGTACTGCAGGTACTTCTCCGCCTTTTGGGCGATCCAGCGCGGGTCACGCTCGTAGTGCTGTTTCGTGATCGGATCCACGATGTTGCAGATCATGCATAGAGTCGGCATCTCGGCGAACGGATCCACGAAAGCGGTATTGGGGTCCGGGATGATCAGCATGTCGGACTCGCTGATCGCCTGCCAGCCGCGAATGGATGAACCGTCGAAGCCGAAGCCTTCCTCGAAGCTGTCCTCCTCCAGCATGCCGATCGGGTAGGATACGTGCTGCCACAGGCCGGGAAGATCCGCGAAGCGCAGATCCACAATCTTGACGTCGTTGTCCTTGGCGAAAGCCATGACCTCGGCGGGAGTTCTTGCGGTACCCATAAGCTCCTCCTAAGTAGCTCGTTTGAGAGTCGGGGGGTGAAAGCCCAAGCGCAGGTTGCAGTCTGGCTGCCCTGCTCAGAGAAACCCGATCTTATCACAGGGCCGGATCCGATATGCGACGGTTGTGGACCCCATAAAAACTATCGATGGAGCACCTGCGGCGGTTGTGGCCCAGACCCTACCGCGCAATCTGGCGGGTGTTGCGGCACCACGCCGGCCAACCCACGGCGTCAGTTCTCGCGGACGAGAGGTCTGGCGTCGGGATTGCCTGGGCCGAAGTGCTTGAGCATCACGAACTTCTCGTCTTGGCTCGCGTTGGTGATGCGGACACCTTCCGCCGCGGCAGCGGCCGTGACAAAGTACTCGTCAGCGGTGAGTTCGCCGTAGCGGATCATGGCCGGAGTATGGGCGTCCCAGACGCCGATCCGGCCCCTGCCCTGGGTAAGAATGAGCCCGTAGGCTGCCGCGTCCGTAATCGTAACGGTTCGGCCCGGGAGCACGGTCAGTTCCTTGGCCGAGTACTTGGTGGTCGAGTAGGTCACCCAAGACTCGCTGTACCCGTCCGCCGCCATGGCCGCGGAATCCCGGACGGACAGGGGCTCGAAATAACGGTTCTGCATGAAGTGCGGATCGACGTTCGCCTCCCAATCGAGCATTCCGATGATGTAGTCGAGGTCCTGGTGGTGCTCAGGGGGCACGTCCTTGACCAGAAGATCCCAAGGCACTGCGCGCCCTTCGACCATGGACTGGAACATGCCGAACACGTCCGAATTCACCTGCGGCTCGTAGGTCACGGCGGACCCCGGCGCATGCAGGACCCCGGCGGGAATCTGCCAGCCTGTGCCGGGTTTCAGCTTGTAGGCCTTCGAGTGGTACAGGATCCCGTTGTCGCCCTCGTTCCAGCGCTCCAAGCAGCGTCTGACATCGTCCTTCGTCGTCCCGGGCTCCAAGCCCATGAAGGTGTAGGCGAAATTGTTCTCCTTGTAGTTGAACTGGGGCGGGAAGTAGTACGCTTCCGGCTTGCCGCGGCGGCCGACCCGGGCAGCAGCCTCTTCGGTCTGATGCATGTGGTGCGGGATCGGACCGAGATTGTCGAAGAACTTGCAGAGCACGTTCCAGCCTCCGTGCTCGGCCATCACGTCTTTTCCCAGAAATTCGTCGCCCAACTCATCCACGCCTTCCCTCAGGAGGACTTTCCGGGGCTCGTCGCTCCCGTTCGCAACCACGATGTAGCTCAGGCCTTCGTCGTCGGGTGTGCCGGGGCCGTTGTCGGCCTGCGTGGTGGACGAGAACCAGCGCTCGTCGATGCCCCCGCGATGGGCTCCGAGGGCATAGATGTCGCTGGGGTGGAGCTTGAGGCGTCCGCCGGGCATCAGGAACGATCGAGGCACCCAGCAAGGTGCGAGCCGCACGATACCCTCACCTGCGCTGAGTGCGTTCCTCAGCAGTTCTACACGGTTGGACATGAAGGCCATGATACTGCAATGGCTGGCGCCTACTGTTGCCGCCTATCACCGAAGAACGGGTTGTCGCCCGTCCCACGGCGAGGGCATCGTGCCAGCCCGGGATTCGGAGGAATCCGCACGAGGGCAGGTCCGCCGGGCTTGCCGAAAGTGGCTAGGATGAAATTGCTGGTTGTCGATCGAGCGGCAGCAGCGACCTAGCAGCGGCATGGCCGAAGGGCTGCAGACTGTGAGCTGGCGAACGTGGCGGAATTGGTAGACGCGCTAGATTTAGGTTCTAGTGGGGCAACCCGTGGGAGTTCGAGTCTCCCCGTTCGCACCAGCCGTGGCAACCGATTCAATGTGGTGCAGGGCGCTCGGGTCGGAGCGAGGACTCTGGAACGCCTTAACGGGCAGCCGCTGTCTCGACCGCCTCTGTAAGGATTGGCGCAGCCCTCTCAAACAAATGACAGGTGCTGGGAAGTGATCTGATCCAGCTATTCATGGAGCTGGTTGCAGAGGCGATACTCGCTCGACTCTCCAAGCGCTGGCGTGCGGCGTTATTGGTCCTGGCCATCGCATTGTTGATAGCGGCGCTAATCCTCCTATCGGCGGTCTTGGGCCTATGGGGCGATTGGGCGCAATGATCGCTACGATGGGAGCTCGGCCCTGGTATTGATCCGGCCCATCGTGCTTCCCGTGGCCAGGGAAAGTGCATCCGGATACCGGCCGGACAGCTGCAATTGATGACCACGCCCTAACCCATTCGCGTCGGCGGAATTCGTGTGGACAGGATTCTCGAAACGGAAATCCCCTTCATTCGACCGACGGAAGCGTTCCCCGACGCGACCGGAGACGATATCAACGTCCTTCGTCACTGGCTCGAGCCGAACGCCTTATGCCCTGAAGCCGGGGAGCTGATCCTAGCCGTTCAGTCGTATCTCGTCCGCACCGCGCGGTAGACCGTCCTTAGCGATACTTGCGTGGGCTGCGGCAAGCAACACGAGTGGTTCCGCCCGTAGCATCAACGTTCGGACACGTCGTGGCTGGCAAGGCTGTCCGCCGCAGGGGTCAGCCCGGATCAGGTCGACTTCGTGTTCTGCACGCACCTGCATGGCGATCATTGCGGTTGGAACACCCGGCTCGTGGACGGGCAATGGGTGCCGACCTTTCCAAATGCCCGGTACGTGATGACTCAGGACGAGCTCGCGCACTACGAGGCCGACCCGACCGACGCTTACCGGGAAAGCGTGCTGCCGATTATCGAACTGGGCCAAGCAATGGCGGTGACCACGGAGTTCGCGCTGGACGAGGAAATCGGGCTCGAACCGAGGCTCGGTCAAAGCCCATGTCACGTAGCGGTGGGTCTCGCTTCCTGCGGGCAACGTGCGGTGATCTGCGGAGACGTAATGCACTGCCCGATTCCGTGCGTCCATCCCGACTGGCGCTACTGGGCCGACTTCGATCCAGAATTGGCCAAGAAGACTCGCCGAACCTTCCTGGCAGCGAACTGCGGTAGCGGCCGTCTGGTCATGACGGCGCACTTCCCTTCTCCGTCCGTCGGACGAGTGACCGAGAGCCGCGGAACATTCGGCTTCAGCTTTCTGGGCTAGACCTTAGCAGCGCGAGTTGCTGGAATCCTATTAGCCATTGGTTGAGAGTTGGTTGCGGTTCGTCATTCAACCGTCATTCCCTCGTTGTTTCCCACATGCTGAACGGGAATCCACGCGACGCCGGAAGGCGTGTTGGTTCGTGTCCCAGAACGTGGTGGAAGCTCGGTTGGCCGTCGCAGCTAGGGCTAGGCGGCAGAGCGGCCATCGCGCATCGTTTCCGTGAGTTCTCGGGCAGAGGACACACACGGAATGGAGATGACGGATGGCCAAGCCCAGGATGGATCTACCGGCGTTCGTTGGCAAGTTGCTGCAGGAGCAGGATGGGGACGTGCTGCGCGAGGGAGTCCGCGTGCTCGCCCAGACGTTGATGGAGGCGGAGGTCACCGAACTGGTGGGCGCCGAGCGGCATGAGCGTACCGACGACCGGACGAGGTACCGCAACGGGAGTCGGTCCCGGAGCTGGAATACGCGGGTCGGCACGATCGAGCTGGAGGTGCCGAAAGTGCGGACCGGCAGCTACTACCACGGGGCGGATCTCACCCTCAGGGATTGGGAATTGGGCAGTTGACATGCAAGCATGTGCTTGCATACTATGCCGCTGACACGCAAGCGAATGTTGCCTCAGACTGGTGCCAGCGGAGGTGTATCGCGCAGTCGCCGACCCAATCCGGCGAGCCATCCTGGATCAACTCGTCGATCGGTCGGGTCAGCCACATTTCGAACTCTGCGCGCGCCTGACCATGAAGCACGGCATTAACTCCCCTCGGCAGGCGATCACGCAACACCTGGACGTATTGGAGGCCGCCGGGTCGATTCGCACGAGGCGTGAGGGAAGATCGGGCTCCATTGGTTCGAGGGCGGCTCACTGAAGGCCATCGCGGAGCGTTGGCCGATCTCGATGGATGAAAGGGCATTTGAAAGATGAGAATCCACTTGGCGAGCGTCCTGGTAGACGACCAACAGAAGGCACTGCGCTTCTACACGGAAACGCTTGGCTTCCAGTTGAAGCACAACATCCCCCTAGGAGAACATTCCTGGATCACGGTCGTATCCGAGGAGGCACCAGAGGGGACGCAGTTGGTGCTTGAGCCTGACAGCCATCCCGCGGTGCGTCCGTTCAAGAGGGCGCTCGTGGAGGACGGTATCCCCTGGACATCCTTCGCGGTCGACGACATCCAAGCCGAACACGAGCGTCTCACGGCAAGAGGTGTGCGATTCGTACAGCCGCCAACAGACCTCGGGACTGTCATTGCCGCGGTATTCGACGATTCGTGCGGCAACCTGATCCAGATCGCAGAGGAGAAACGTCAACGGTGACGACGAACAGCCGGTCCAGGATGCGGAGCCGGCGCCCTTCGTCCGCACCTCTTGCAGACGAAGAGGAGAGTTGATTCGTGTCGTGGGATCGACGCGACCTTACGCGGTCGAACCGGCAGTGGTTCCGTCAGCGTTGAAGGAATGCCCGTCGGCGAATGCGCGGCGGAAGCCTCCGCGGGTCCGTCTGTAGCGGCGGACCGCGAGTCCTGCTGCACACGGGAGGGGGTATTTCCTCTATCCGGAGCACGGTGACCGGATCGACGCGGCGGGCCGGCAGCCAGGCTGCCAGGAGGGCGGCGGTGCCGAGCGCAAGCGGGACGTCAGGGAACGTCAGCGGGCCCAGTACGCTGACCTCGAACAGCAGCCCGTCCAGCAGGCGCACCGCGGCCAGGGCAATTGCCAGCCCAAGCACGCCGGCGGCGAGCACGAGCTTGAAGCCGTTCGCGACGAGCTGAGGGACGAGGCGGTCGGTGGCGGCGCCGAGCGCCGTGCGGATGCCGACCCCGGCAAGCGCCAGCGCCAGCAACCGGAATGTCGACAGGACGAAAGCGGAGAGCTGCTGCTGCAGCCGCATCATCGCGAGGTGACGGTCCATCGTCTCCGTCTCGAGGACCCACAGGTCGGGATCGAGCGTGCGCCCGGCGGTCAGCAGGGCAATCGCTGTCCGTTCCAAGTCGATCGAGGTCCTCGCCAACACGGTCAGCGAGGACGCGAAGCGCTGCGAATACGGCAAGTAGATCACGTCGCGCGACGCCTCGCCGAGCGTCCGCACCTTCGCGTCGCTCGCCACACCGGCGACGAGCCAGGGGGGATCGTCGTCGAACCGCCGTACTAACCGCCCGACCGCGTCTCCGTCGGCCCAGAAGCGCAGGGCCATCGCCTCGGTGACGATCGCCACGGGTTGCGTGCTTGGCCGGTCGGCGGTGCCCGGCGGCTGGGGTGGATGACCAGTCGTGGCCCTCCGCGATCGACCAGACCATCGGCGCCACGCAGCGTCTCAATGTGGCGAACCGACAATGCTCAGGGCGGCGGGGACTAACAACGGAGACACGCACAATAGGGAACCGAACGGTGTGTCGTCCCCGCGCCACCAGAAACCCGTCGCACCTGAGCGAACCGTCCGCTCAGGCTCGTGCCCCGGCACATCGGCACCCTTGCCGGAAACGCATCGCCGACAGCGACTCCGATGAGACCAACCGGGCCTCACGGATCGGTCCTCGTGGCAAGGCTGAGCGGACCCGGCGGCTGAGCCAGTAGCTAGGCCAGGACGTCGGTCAGCTCTCCGGTACTGTCGACGAAAGACTCCGTGGGCGCGCCCAGCTTGTTGAGCAGCGTCACGAACAGATTCGAAAGGGGAATGTCCTCGCCGAACTGCCGGTAGCGTCCATGCTGCAGGCCCAGAGCGCTTCCTCCGGCAAGGATCAACGGGTAGTTCAAGTTGACGTGGGTCTGGCTGTTGCTGCTTCCGTAGTACACCAAGGTGCGGTCGAGAAGAGATCCGTCGCCCTCCTGGGTGCCCTTGAGGCGTCTCATGAAGTAAGCCAGCTGCTGAGTCAGAAACAGGTCCCACTTCCCGAGCGGCTCGGCCCCTTCGTCACCTTTCCGAGCGTCGTGGGCCATCGTGTGCATGTTCTTGGAAAGGCCCAGCAACTGTGGGAACTTTCCCGCGATCGACGTCGCTCCGTTCATGTTGCCGATCTGGTACGTCGCAACTCGCGTCGAATCCGTCTGAAAGGCGAGGTAGATCAAGTCGAACATCGTCTTGATCAGTTCGCCGGGCGTTGTGTCATCGGCTTCCAGATGCAGGCCGGTGGCCGCGACTCGCGGTTTCGGGATTTCCAGCCACTGCTGCGAACGGTCCACCCGTCGCTCGATCTGACGTACGGACTCCAGGTACTCGTCGAGCTTCGTCCGGTCCTGCCTGCCAAGTCCCGACCGAACGGACCTGGAGTGCTCCAAGACGAGGTCGAGCATGCTACGCGAATTGTCCAAGCCCTGCTGCTGCGCGCGCAGAGATCGCGAGTCGACTCCGAACAGCCGGTCGAAAACGACTCGCGGCTTGTTCTCGGCCGGTACCGGCTGGCCGTTGCGATCGAAGGAAAGAGTGCTCGACCGAGTGGGCTCCCCCACCCCACCGTCGCTGGAAAGCACCAGCGACGGGAAGCGCGTTCGCTCGCCGAACTCCATCACCGCCAGCTGGTCAATCGAGACTGTGTTTTCGAGGTGGCCTTCCTTGAGTTCGGCTCCGGTTAGCCATGTGTCGGCGGTATCGTGCCCGCCCATGTTGCGGCCGTTCGGGTGCGAAAGCCCCCCAAGAATCGTCAGCTTGGACCGTAGCGGCTCGAGGGGAATCAGGCTCCGGTTGAAGCGGAAATCGGCACCGGAACCCTGTGGGAACCAGTTCCACTCCGACGCCGATGTCCCCTCCCGGCGCTGGACAATACCGTACGGGAAATAGATGGCGCAGAAGCGTTTGGGAGGGACTCCCTGAGTCGCGTCCGACGCCATACACTCCAGGAAGGGCAACGCAAGCGATACCCCGCTCCCGTGGAGGAAAGTGCGGCGGCTCAAGTGCCAAGGCCTGCGACTCACGGACTATTCCTCCTCTAGCGACTGCGAAACGATTCGCTGGTCACGATGATGGCACAAAGCTCTCGCAAACGGTACCCGGCCTGCTCGAATCTCGCTGCCAACTCATCAACGACCCGTTCGTCCCGGCGCTCCAGACTCCGACCGAGAGCGTAGGCCAGCATCTTTGAAGTCAGCGCCCAAGAGAACTGGCTCCTGCGGTTCTCCAGCAGGTAGCCCGCCAGGCCCTCCGCTCCCCTCACTTCGTGGCCATCCGGCAGTACCGAGACTGCGTCAACTGGATGGGACGAGACCTTGTCACCCAGTCTGCGCAAGACTGTTTCACGTCGCAGGCCGACTGCGTCGTACTCCTCCAGCGCAATGCCCCAAGGGTCAATTCCCTGATGGCACCGGGCGCAGGCATCGCTGTCCAGGTGGAGTTCGAGCTGGCGCTTGAGCGGCAGAAGCGCAAGATTCTCGTCACCAGCATCGAGGTTGGGGATGGCGGGCGGCGGCGGCGCGGGAGGGTCTCCGAGCAACGCACGTCGAATCCAGACTCCTCGCTCGACGGGATGAGAGTCCTCCCCCGTGGAATTCGAAAGCAGGAAGCTGGCATGGGAGAGGAGGCCCCCGAGCCGGCCGGAACCCGCGAGCGAAACCCTCTCGAAATCCCCGCCGCGCGGCCCCTCGATTCCGTAGTGTCTCGCCATCCGTTCGTTCAGCACGGCCACGTCGGAGCGCAGGAAGTTCAGTGCGCTCAGGTCCTCGCGCAACAGCGTGGCAAAGAACTGCCGCGTCTCCTCGCGCATGTCCTCCTTCAAGGACAGGTCGAAGTCCGGGTAGTAGTTGGGGTTCACGGCAACCCGGTCCACCCCCGCCAGGTCAAGCCATTGGTCGCTGAATTCCTCTACGAAGGCCCGGCCCTTCGGATCGTCAAGCATTCTCGCGGTCTCGGCTCTCAGTGTCGAGGGCTCCGAAAGACGTCCTTCATCCGCCAGAGCCATCAGCCGCGAATCGGGCATCGTGCTCCACAGAAAATACGAAAGCCGGGAAGCCAGTTCGTGATCGTCGATCCGGGACGAGGCGGCCGACCGCCTCTCGATCCGATAGAGGAAATCCGGAGACACGAGAACCATCGCCATCGTCTCTCGCATCGCCTCCGGAAAGCTGTCGACGGTCGGTCGCACTGTGTCGAAGAACCGGAGCACAGGCTGGAGGTCGCCGGACCGGACCGGCCTGCGGTACGCCCGACGCATGAAACGCCGAAGTTGCTCGCGGGCAGCAGTCCGTTCGTCGTCATTGCCTTCCGGAGAATGCGGAATCAGGCTTCGGTGGTGGGCGGGCGGCCAGTTCGCATACACGGGCGCCTTGAAATCCACGGATTCGACGACGATCGCGGGAAATCCAGGGTCGATCGGCCAGACCATCTTCTGCTTGGTCCTGCCGTTCTCCTCGAATTCCACCTTCTCTCCCGGTGGAGGCGGCTGCCCGTCCGAGTAGACGTTCCGAACCCAGATCAGCAATCCCGGGTACTTGCTCTGCGTGCGGCTCTGGATCGGAAATTCGTCGATCCGCCCCCGGAACTCAAACTCGCGCGTGACCTCCTCGGAAACGTCCACCTCTCCAACCGAGCGGGAAGGCGTTTGGGTGTCTGCCCGGTAGCCTAGCGAGACCTGCATCCTCGGATAGGGGGCACCTTCCGGCATCTCCGCCCGCGCCCGTACGCGAAGCACGAAATCGCCTTCGTCGGGAAAATCGGGCACGCGGGCGACGAAAGTGCCCGTGCGCCCGAGACGGTTGGACCAGTGCATGGTCCTGACCTTGTCGATAACGGTCTCCTCAGCGAAATGTTCGAACACGGTGGGTGCCGGACCCGTCACGATCGCTCGGCTCAATGCGCTTCGCGCAGTGGCAAGGTGGTGCTCCAGCCGCAGCGCTGACATCCGCAACACCGAGCCGTTGTTCGTGAACCCCTCCGGACTGACCTCGTCTGGCGGGAGATTCCTGACGTAGTCGATGTCGAGTCCTAGCAGGTCGCCCATGGTGTTCTGGTACTCGCGCCGATTCAGCCTGCGCATCACTGTGATGCGTGCCGGCTCACGGCCTGCGCCGTCGGCCTCGCGGATCCTGGCGTCGAGCCAGTCGAGGAGCGCAGTCCGGTCGTCGGACCCCAGTGAAGGGGCGCCCTGCGGCGGCATCTCTCCCCGGTTCAGCACGTTGCGCACGTCATGCCATGTCTCGGCCGCCCGCCGGTCGCGAACCAGGTCCGTCGAAAGGTTGTCCAAGCGGACGTTCGCGTTCTGTGCTTCCGGCCCGTGGCACGCTACGCAGTGGCGGTCCAGAATCGATTGCAGCGAGCCACCGAGAGGAGCTGCTGCAAGGTGCTGACAGGCCATCGCAAGGCATGCGATGGCAACTACGCAGGACGATCGCTTCAAGTCCATTCCCCTTCGCAGCTGACCTGCCGGCAACCAGCGTCAGGCGTAGCCCCAGTCTAGCCGGAACCCAGTGCGATTCAAGAGGGTTGTCCGATCCTTCAGGCGTCAGGCTTCAACAAGTTTCTGTTTCCGAACATTCCAGGGAGATGAATCCCGGACTTCAGGCGCCCATTCGCGTGACCCGCCTAGATCCGAGCCTGCCCTGCTCGGCAGGGCTGTCCGGCTGGCGGAATTGATGCGGAGTGCGGGGGGCTCAGCCCCATTGGCCGTGCTTTGAGGACTCGCCAAGCACAACGCACGAGAGCAACCCGGCTCTCGAAATTCACAGCCTTACAGCGCTGAAGAGGCTCATCCCGCCCTTCGACCAATGCACGTCCACGCTCTCGAGTCCCGCCTCCGAAAGCCACCGGAGCTGGTCGATGAGAAGAGCCGGCTGGTCCATCGGGTCGGGGTCATCGAGGGCGTGGTGGTTCCATCGTTCGGCTCGAAAGGACCTGAAGGCGGAAAGGTCTCCGCGCAATCGGACAGACCTCTCCTTGACCGCCTCGTCCCATTGCCAAGCAGCCAGTCTGGTCGAAGCATCGCAAGCAGGCCGAATCAGGTCGGCAATGATCAAGACTCCACCAGGCGTTAGTCGGTCCGCCAGGACTCGGAAGAGGTCCCGCTTGGCACTATGAGGCATATGGTGTATCGCGAATGTCGAAACGACCGCTCGCGCGGTCTCCGTGAATCGCCGCCAGTCCGAGCAACCGAGATCGAACCGTCGAATCTCGATTCGATTCCCAAAGCGCTCGGTTCTGCGAGAGCAGGCCTCCAGCATTGCTTCCGATGCATCCATCGCGAGCACCCGGACTCCTTCAACTCCTTCAAGGATTGCCTCGCTGAGAGACCCGTCCCCGCAGCAAAGCTCAACGACGAGGTCGGACTGCACGTGCGTCGGGATGAGCCGGCATATGCTCTCGAACAGTAGCTCGCGCTCCGGCACGAAGCACTCTGCATCCCGAAGGAACGTGCTGCTGTCGTGTTCGGTCCAGCCTTCGCTCATGGGCTCCACCCGATTCCTTCATGGTACGAGCGAGCGGTAGTGTCGCCGAGTCCTGTCGATTCGGCGCGATCACCGTCCCGGACCCGTGACGGCGATAGAGTCAACCGTCCGATTCAGAGAGCGTGGGGCCTTGGTGGCCTTGATCGATACAAGGCTCGGAACCTGCGAACGGGCGGCTCCTCGCCGTCAACGTAGTCCTCAAAGAGAGCTTCCTCAAGGCCGCACTCGAGCAGGAGCGAGAGCTCGCGACGGGATAGTGGCCAGGGGATCTCGCCCAGGTCTTCGCCGTCTTCCCGGGCTCTCGCGATAGCCAGCAACCGACCTCCGGGGACAAGGAACGACGCGAGGCGGCGGGCCGCCTCCGCCCGCATAGGAGGGGGAAGCACTTGGAGGGTGTATGCCTCGAACACGAAGTCAAACGCGCCGCGCCACGCCGATGGGGGCGAGAATAGGTCTGCGACCAAGTACTTGACCGATGTCTTGGGAAACCGGCGAGCCCCCAGAGCTATCGCCGATTCCGAGATATCGAAGGCGGTAACAGCGAAGTTCCTGCGAGCGAGTTCCTCAGCATCATCCCCGAGGCCGCAACCGACTACAAGGGCCGGTTCGCCGGACCCGTTGGTTCCCTCCCGGTCCAGCCACCCAACCAGGTTGGGATTCGGCTCCGACTCCGCCCACGGCACCTTGTCGATCCCCTCAGCCAAGGCTGCCTGGTACAGTTCCTCGAACCATTCCAGCGGACGGCCCTCTTCGACGGCCATCCGGGCCAGGCGTCTGGCGTACTCCCTACCCATTTGCTCACTATGACGGGGCGCCTGTCTCGAATCGCGGAGCAACCGGCGAGCGCACGAGCCGAGCACGGAGCATGCGTGGCTCCGTTCCGTGATCGTGCTCTCGAACAGATGCACTGGCCGTGCTGCTTGCCATAGTGTTGACTGCCCGCGAGGGGTGGATCAGGCCGGAAACGCCCGGATATAGGATGCCATTTCGGTACCAGCGGGGTCTTGCCGCGGTCGCCGCCGTGGCGGCTTCGCACGTGGCTGGAGTGCCCGGCGGGGCAGCGGCCCCTGACGGAGAAACGGTATACCGCCAGTCCTGCGCCGCCTGCCATGAGAGCGGGAAAACCGTGCTCCGGGCTTCGAGGCACTGCGCCGGCTCTCAGCCAAGGATGTCCTGACGTCGCTTGAACGGGGAACGATGGCGTACGTCGGCAAGGCACTCGTGCCCGGGCATGCGGGTGCTGTCGCTGCGTATCTGGGCCGGGGCACCGGAGAACTTTCCGTTGGAGCGACCGGCCATTGCCCCGACGCCCCATGACGACTCTGGTCCAACCAGTTCACCCGGAATGACGCTTACAACATGGGCTGCAACCAGAGCGCCGACAAAGTAAACTGCCCGGAAGCGGACGGCCCGGATTTCGATTTCGGGTCGTCCGCCATGCTGGTGGAGTTGGGGGCCACGTCCCGGATCCTTGTTGCGGGCCAGAAGTCCGGCATGGTGCACGCGGTGGACCCGGACCGCAACGGCGAGATCGTTTGGCAGCAGCGGGCCGGCCAGGGGGAAAGCTGGGCGGGATCCAGTTCGGTCCGGCCGCGGACTCCCGTCTCGCGTACGTGGCTGTCTCGGACTACCGGGGAGCCAGACCTGAGTCGGTCGGCGGACTCGCCGCGCTGCGACTGTCCGATGGAGAAGTGATTTAGCACAAGCCGGGCACCCCCTGCCCTCCAGACCGCCAACGCTGTTCACCGGCCCACTCTGCGGCGGTGACGGTCATACCGGGCGTCGTTTTCTCCGGCTCCCTAGACGGTCATCTTCGGGCCTACTCAGCGGAGGACGGCGGAATCATCTGGGACTATGACTCGGCCCGGGACTACCCGGACACGGTGAACGGCGTGCCGGCCCGAGGGGGAGCGCTCAATGGCCCCGGCCCCATCGTCGTGGACGGAATGGTCTTCGTCAATTCGGGCTACGGCCAGTTCGGCTCCATGGCGGGGAATGTTCTCCTCGCATTCGCGCCCGCAACTGACTGACCCGTCGGACCTGGTCGCCGTCCGCCCCATGCGAGATCCGGTCAGTTGGAGGGGCGCGCAGTATCAAACGGAGCCAGGGCTCCCGGACTGCTACTGTGTGGACATAGGAGGCGAGCGAAGCGATGCGCTATCCCGAACCGCTGATCTATCCCATGCGCGAGGAACTCACCAAGCATGGAGTCGAAGAGGCCCGTACACCGGAAGACGTCGACCGGATTCTCTCCCCGGGCAGCGGGACAGTCCTAATGGTGGTCAACTCCGTTTGCGGCTGCGCTGCTGGCTGCGCCCGCCCTGGGGTCGTGCTCTCCCTCAAGGGAGATATCCGTCCTGACGCCGTGGCTACCGTATTCGCCGGCGCGGACTTGGAAGCTACCGCGCACCTGCGACAGAAGCTGTCCATGTATCCGCCATCTTCGCCGTCGTTCGCGCTGTTCCGGAACGGCGAACCCGTCTACATGATGCACCGGCACCAGATCGAAGGCCGCGAAGCCTCCGTGATCGCGAGGTCACTCCAGGAAGCGTACGGTTCCCACTGCGCAACTGTGCCGGAAAACGCGTCCTAACACCGGCTAGGCGAGTCCCTGCGGGCCCCGTGGAGGCGACAACCGGGCCGTGCGAAGTGCTCGATACCAAGGCGGCACGGATTCCCGCGTCGACCACGAACCGGACCGGTAGCAGTGCAGTAGGGCCTCGACGAGCCGTTTCAGCCCAGTCAGCAGAAGCGGGAGGGTAGAGTCAGGCCGCTTTGCGCTCCCGGACCTGCTCCAGTCGCTCTGCGACCCAAGCCTTGGCCTGTTCCACGGACCGGCGCTTGACGTCTTCGTATCCGCGGATGCTCCGAGGGGCCTCGGCAATCTCGGAGGCCAGGTCGATCGTGCTGGCCTCCAGTCCCTCAAGCAGACCGTCGACCAGGTCCCGGTACCATCCGGCCAGCGCGCGCTCCTCCCGTCGCGACGGCATCCACCCGAAGGGATCCAGCCAGGACCCGCGCAAGCCCCTGGCCTCGGCAAGGAGCCTCAGGAACGGGCGGATCCAAGGCCCGAACGCCACCTTGTTCCGCAAGCCCAGCCGCCGCAGCAGGGGCGGATGGAGGTGGTAGACGACTCTCTTCGGCTTCTCGAACGTCTCCTCGACTTGGGAGTGGAACGAAGGATCAAGCAGGAGGCGCGCCACCTCGTACTCGTCCTTGTAGGCCATCAGCTTGTGGAGATTCCAGGCCACGGCCCGTGTGAGCTTGTCGCTGCCCGGCCGGACGCGGTTCTCGGCCCGCCGCACTCGGTCGACGAACTCTCGATACTCGCGCGCGTACCCCGGGCTCTGATAGGCCGTGAGTTCCTGTTCCCGGGACTCGAGCAGCGTCTCCAAGGACTCCGGGACGGAGGCGGTGGGCGGTGCCGGAAGGTACGGGTGTAAGCGTGAGGGATCGTTCGCGTACTGCCTGCCCCAAGCAAAGACCTCTAGGTTGCGCTCGACGGCGACGCCGTTCATGCGGATCGCCTGCTGGATCGCCTCTGCAGTCAACGGCAGGAGCCCCCTTTGGTAGGCCACCCCCAGCAGGAGCATGTTGCTGAATATGTGCCCGCCGAACAGAGTCTCGGCCAGTACCGACGCATTCACGAACTCACAATCCTGCGTGCGCGTGTTCCGGCGGACTGCCTCCAGGTAGCCGCCGTCTGGCGAGAGGACCGTGAGGCCCTTGCGGATGGCTTCGCCCGTCAGAATCTCCTTCGAGTTCACGACCGCCACGGTTCGCTCTGGGTCGCAGCATTGCAGGTTTTTCGGGAAGGCCGCCCCGACCAGATCGAACCCCAGCAAGACATCCGCGCAGCCGGGTGGTATGCGCTGCGACGACTCGATCCTCTCGTCGCTGATGGTGATGTGCGCGACCACGGCGCCGCCCTTCTGTGCGACGCCGGTCTGATCGAGCGTGATCGCGTGCAGACCATCCACCTGCGCAGCCGTTGCCAACAGCGCGTTGATCGTCACCACGCCCGTCCCGCCGATCCCCGGCATCAGGATGTGGTAGCCGGCACCTGCCCTCGCCTTGCACTGCGGTTCCGGAAGGTCCAGCTCGGGCAACTCCGGAAGCGCTTTCCGAACGAGACCGGACCCTGGCTCGATCTCCACCGAAACAAACGACGGGCAGTCGCCCCACGTGCAGGTGTAGTCGGCGTTGCAAGAGGATTGGTGCACTCGCGTCTTGGGTCCGTATTCGGTGTCGACCGGCAGCAGGGAAACGCAATTCGCCTGGGAGACGCAGTCCCCGCACCCCTCGCAGACGCGTTCGTTGATCAGGATCCGTCGCGTGGGCTGAGGCAGGAGGCCCCGATTCCGTCGACGGCGCTTCTCGGCGGCACACAGTTGGTCATAGATCATGACCGACACGCCCTTGACCTGCTCCATTTCCGCCAGCACGTCCTCGAGTTCCTCTCGAGGGCGGTATTCCGCAGTCGGCGCAAGGCTCGACTCTCCCCGGTATCTCCTGGGGTCGTCGCTCAGCACGACGATCTTCCGAATTCCCTGAGCCTCAAGCTCGCGGGTCAGGGCCGGAACGGGTAGCGCACCGGCAGCATCCTGCCCGCCCGTCATCGCGACCACGTCGTTGTAGAGGATCTTGAACGTGATGTCGACGCCTGCGGCAACTGCCGCCTGAACGGCGAGGCGCCCGGAGTGGAAGTAGGTGCCGTCGCCGAGATTCTGGAACAGGTGCTTCGTGCCGGTGAATGGAGAGGCGCCGATCCACGAGGCTCCCTCCGACCCCATGTGGAACAGGTACTCGATGCCGCGACCGACATCCCGCATGAGGCCCGCCATGCCGTGGCAGCCGATGCCCCCGCCCGCCACCTGGCCTTCGAGCAGAAGCGTGGAGCGGTTGTGGGGACAGCCCGAGCAGTAACTGGGTGTCCGGGCGCGGCGCATTGGCTCCTGGTCTCGCGTGTGGGGAACTGTTGCCGAACCCGAGTCTCGAAGCGTCGGGAGGGTCGCCTGGTCGCCCAGGAAACGGTTCAATGCGAGCGCAATCATCCCGGCGTCCAGTTCGCCCGGGGAGGGCAGTAGGGTGTTGCCGGCCGCGTCCCTCTTGCCGTAGATGGCGGGCCGGTCTGGCCAGCCGTACAGCAATTCGCGCAACTGCAGCTCGACGAACGAACGCTTCTCCTCGATGACGATGACCGTCTCGAGTTCCTTTGCGAACTCGTCCACGATTCGCGGCTCCAGCGGATACGACATCCCGAGCTTCAGGATCCTAACGCCAGCGGTCCGAAGCTGCTCATCCCCGACCCGCAACAGCCGCAGCGCAGCCATCAGGTCGGCGTAGCTCTTGCCCGTCGTGACGATCCCGAGGCGATCCCCTGGATGACGAACGGCGATCCGGTTGAGGCCGTTCGCCCTAGCGAAATGGCATGCAGCCCGGAGGCGATGCTCGTGGACCTCGGCTTCCAAGCTCAGGCTGTAGGGAACGACCAGCATCAACCCGAGCGCCTTGCGGTACGGTTCGCCGTCGATCGAAAACTCTGGCAGTTCGACCTCGCAGCGATGCGGGCCGAATTCGACGATGCCACCGCCGTCGCAGATGTCGGTGGCAAGCTTGAGTCCCGTCCAAGCGCCGGTGTAGCGCGACATGGCAATACCCTGAAGGCCGAAGTCCAGCACTTCCTGGACGCTGGACGGATTCAGAACAGGAACAGCGCAGTTGTAAAGGGAGAACTCGCTCTGATGCGGGATCGTGGAGCTCTTCGAGACATGGTCATCGCCAGCTAGAGCGAGGGCTCCGCAGTTCTCGCCTGTGCCGGCAAAGTTGGCGTGCCGCAACGCATCGCCGCAGCGGTCGAGACCCGGACCCTTTCCGTACCAGATTCCGACAGCTCCGTCGTACAGGGGCTCGGGGAATGCCTGAAAATGCTGGCTGCCCATCACCGCGGTGAGGGCGAGCTCTTCGTTGACTCCGGGTACGAACCGGATCCCGTGCTCGTCCAGGAAGCTCCCAGCGCGCTGCAGAGCGAGATCGTAACCACCGAGGGGAGATCCCTCGTATCCCGAAATCACGCAACCCGTGCGAAGGCCGGCGCACCGGTCCCGTCGCATCTGATCCAGCGGGAGCCGCACCAGCGCCTGAATGCCGGTCATATACGACGATCCGTCCTCGAGCGCGTACTTGTCGTCGAGCGATACGGCGCGAATGGCCATGGCGTGGCGTTCCTTTACCCGCGCTGCCTCGCGATCGAAACCGGTTTCAGACCTTGAGATGCCGGGCGCTGGTCGCCAGATCCGACCTGGCCGGAGAACTTCGCCGGAACCCACGAACAGTGGTGCGGCGAAACGAATTGCGGCCCGGAGGTCCTACTTCAGGTTCGCGAAAGGCTTGATAGGATTATCGCCCATCGTGTGGCCATGGCACTCCGGCCCGCTCATGGTCCGGGCTCCGGTCGATTGTCCCTTGCGCAGGTGAGACCGCTAGAGAGTTTCCCGGTGTGTCCACCCACAAGCCCTTGACACTGCCGGGATCGTCCCGGTCAGTCTCGCCCGGTTCGCGACCTCTCGCCTGCCGATCCAGGGCGTCTGTCACGGCCCCGCCGGGCCTGCCGATCGGGCGGCCGCCCCCTCCGGCCTCCGGACTGGCGCGGAGCGTAGGTTTCTGTGCGGCTCTGCCCCGCTCCGTCCGTGAAGACGAACTCCGCTCCGCCACCGTCCACCAGCGCGTAGGCAACCGTATGGGTTCGGCCGCGAAGATCGAATTCCAACCGGAATCGATCGCTGCCGCTGTTCTCGAACCCGGTAACGGTAGCCCCTCGGAGCGGCCTGGTGAACGGCCGGACGCCGCGCGCCCGGGGCTGGACCGCAACCTCCCCGTTTCGTAACGCCACCTGACCTCGGAATCCGCCGTTGAGACGAGGGTACTCCGGAGTCGCGTGGTAGTGATACGGCCCGCCCTCGTGCGAGTGGCCATTCAGCCAGTCCAGGCCCTTCGCGTCGGAGCCGTCAGGTTCGGCATAGCCGTAGACGGGAAATCCATCGAGCGCCCAAGCGACGGGCAGGCCCGCCCCGATCCGGCCGCCAAGATGAACCGGCGCCAAGTGGTAGTGGTAGTCGTCCGCCCGTCCGGCGTGGCCACCGAACTCGTCCAGCTCGCCGGCCAAGTAGGTGTCGGTGAGTCCATCCTGCTTGATCGGATTGAAGATCGGGATGCCATTCGCGGCAACGGCGATTGCCCCGCGAAAGAGCGTCTCGCGGCCGGAGACCGGTTCGTCGGCGAATCGCGGGCGCAGCAGAAACCGAAAGGCATTGTCACCAACGTACGGCTGGGGAATCGGAACCTGCTGGTTCCAGGCTCGGATGCCGACCATCATTCGGTGTCTTGGCATGGAGTTCGACTCCACATAGAAGTACTCCGCGTCCCATCGGACACTGACGTTATCAGCGAACGGCCGGAAGGACCGGGCGATGAGCTCCGGGGCGAAATCGAAGCCCTCCGTGGTCCGCTCGGCGGCAGTGGCCAGGATCAAGGCCGGAGCAAGAGCGAGAACGATCCTTGCCCGGGTCATCGCGAGCGGGGTCCTTGCGGTCTCGGTCGGCGGCTCGGCCTAGGGCCCGGCCGCGGCCTGTCGCGCCCTCGCCGCCCCGGCCGGGCGCTCAAAGGCCTGGTTCCGATGCTGTCGTACGCTTCCTGGCCAATCCCATCCCGTACGTGGTCCATCAGCGCGCGCTGCATCGCGGCGACGCGGTCGGGATGCTGCTCCGCCAAGTCGATAGCCTCCCGGGGGTCGGAGGCCACATCGTACAGGGATGCCCGGGCCTCCGACCACGAATAGAGAAGCTTGAAGTTCCCGGCGATCAGCGCGGCCTGCGGTCCCGGGTCTCGGCCGCGAGCGTCCCCGAAGAAGAAGACCATCCTGTCGATCGGGCGCTCGACCCCGGCCGAGCATCCGCTGAGCAACAGGGGCTTCCAGCTCCCCCCCTCGACGTGGGCCGGAGCGGCGGTCCCTGGGCTTGCGAAATCCAGGACGGTAGGCAGAATGTCATACCCGACAACCGGCGTGTCGCAATACGTGTCCTCCTCGACCCCGGGACCCCGGACGACGAGCGGAACGCGCAGCCCTCCCTCTGTAACGTTCGTCTTGCCCCCGCGCAAATAGCGCGTCGGCCCGCCGTTGTCCGACATGTAGATCACGTACGTGGTGTCCCGAATCCCAAGCTCGTCGATCCTCGCCAGCGTCATCCCGACGGCCCGGTCGAAGTCATCCGCCATCGCGGCGCGGGTCGGATCCCGGTGAAGCCGCCCAGCCGGCCGTGCCCTCCAGGACTCGAGAGTCTTGGGCAGCGACTGGTTGCTTCCGTGGACGGCGTAGTGCCATAGCTGGAGGTAGAAGGGACGGCCATCCGCCACGCTCTCCGCCATGAACTCGTTCCCCTTGCGGGTCAGTTCGAACATCCGCTTCGGATCCCGAGGGTCGCCGGATTGGCCGTCCTGGTTCTGGGTGATCCTGCCATCGTCCTTGTCAAAGCCGAGTTCCCCTTGCGCTTGATGAAGCTGCCATTTGCCGAACGTGGCGGTGCGATACGAGGACTCCGCCTCTTTGAGCGCGTTCGCGAGCGCATGACGGGCCAAGCCGCGGTGGCGTGCGGCGGTCCGCTTGTCGGCAGCGTTCAGACTCGTGGTTGTGAGTCCGAAGGTGATGGCGTACCGAGTGGGCTCGCACTTCGGGGCTGGCGCGTACGCGCGCGAGAACGTCATGCCCTCGCTCGCCAGCCGGTCAATGTTCGGTGTGCGGTGATAGTCGCTGCCCGATTCCGGGAGGTCGGCGATCATTCGTTTGGACAGGCCGTTCCACGCCTGGTCGTCGGACAGGATGAACACGAAGTTCGGCGGGGTGGCCGCAGCGATCGGGACTGCAGCAATGGCGAGAAGCACGACGTTGATCCTCTTCATGGGCAATCTCCGGCGCATCGCGGTCGGACACGGAACGAATGCGCGACCTCGCCTTCCGCGGGCACACCCCCTTCGAGACGGGCCTGAACCAGCTCGACGAGCGTCGATTCGGGTGACACGCTTACGCGGACGTGGCCCGGCCCTCCGACAACTTCCGCCTCCGGGTAGACGGCATGGTTATCGCGCGGTACCCCGTATCGGTCGAGACCGGGCTGCGGGACCAATAGGTACACGATGCCGTCCAGGTCTTCCTTCGCGAACATGTGGTCGTGACCGTGGAACACGATTGTCACCCCGGTATCAACCAGTAGCCTGTGGATCGGCTGTCCCCATCCGCGCCTCCGGTCATCGAATTGGTACGTGCCATCGGCTCCCCGACCGCCCCATTCGAACAGCGGGGCAGCGGCGATTCCCCCGCGAGACGCCCGGTTAGCGCCACCGACCAAATGGTGCACGAAAATGAACTTGAATCGCGCCTCGCTGGCCTCCAGAGTGGTCTTGAGCCAGCGGTATTGCTGCGCTCCTAAGGTCTGCGACCAACCGTCACCCCGCAACCCACCGCGGACATTCGTCCAGTACGGATCCAGAGCAACGAACAACGCGTCGCCCCACTCCCACGCGTAATGGTTGCCGCGCCCGGCTTGGCCGTCTGACGGCGTGGCGAAAAAGGTCTCGCGCTGCTGTCGTGCCCACTCACCCATCGCGCCCCGCCTCTGGCCCTCGCCGTCGTGATTTCCCGAAACGAGGAAGACCGGGGCGACCGTACCTATCAGGCCGAGGTAGTACCTCTGCGCGACGTACTGGGGCAAGGCGTCCCTGTAATCCGTGCGGCGCTTGTCGGTCATGAACGTATCGCCGAGATCAATGTGAAAGTCGGGTTCCGCATCCACGCCATCCTGGAGGGACGCCTCGTACAGCCGGGTGTCCGTGCGCAGATCCAGGTGCGAGTCGGCCTGGACGGTGAACACGAACGAGTCGCCCGGTGCACGTCCCGTGCGGAACCAGTACTGGGACGACGGCGCCCAGGGATCCGCCTCCGTCTCCCTCCCGAGCCATCGGTAAAAGTACCGGGTGTTCGGCAAGAGCCTGTCCAGTTCCACTTCCCGGGGCTTGCCGGCCTCCAATCGGACCGGGTCGGTCCGGCCGGTGTACTCCGCTTGGTCAGTCCCGAACTCGAAGAAGCCTGCGAGGGACGAGTAGGCAAGGATGCTCGCGGTCACGGACGTGTCGGTCGGGTTTCCCAGGACGATGTCATATGGTCGGCGGGGCACCCGGGTTTGGAACTCCTCCACCCAACCACGAGGTCGTCGACTGGTATCACGGTCGCCGCGTCCGGGCGACTGCGCGACGACCGAACCCGCCGAACCGACCTCGGAGACGGGGAGGCCGGCCGGAACATGGGCAAGCGACCATGCGCCGAAGAGCAAGCAGCAACGAGCCGCCGGAAGCCGCGCAACGGCCCTAAGTCGCTGCATGGACTCAAGGTACCGAACGAATCCACGCCCCGGCGGACCACGTGCGGGAATTGGCGGTTCCTTTACATCCGAGGGGCTGCCTCCCGGTCCCGGCAACTCGACCCTGTGCTGGGCGGATAACGAAGCAGTCCTCTCCGTGCTCCTACGACCGCTGGGCTCCGGGCCTCTCGTCCTCGACGACGAACTCGGCAAGGGTCTTGCGGGGTGCTCCGCGTCGCGTGACCGAATCGAGCACTCGGTACCGCGCAGTAAAGAGCTTCGGGGTGAGATCGCACGTCACGTACCCGCGCTGGGCGTTATGGAGCCGGACGAACGGATTGTCCCGCATCACGCCCTCGGCGTATTCGCGGTTCGGGCCGCCGTCGCCTCCGGAACTGATCGAGCTTCCCACGAATTCGGTGGCGACGATTGGCGAAGCGGGGTCGTCGAAGTCCGCGAGGAGGTCATTCACCCAGTGGCTGTGGATGTCGCCTGTCAGTACGACGGGATTGCGGACGCGGCTCTCGGCGAGGAACCCCAGCAGGCGGTCGCGCGCGGCATCGTAGCCGGACCACTGGTCCATGCTCCGGGTCACGCCCTCCCCGGGCATGCGGTCCACCCGGGCCATCATGATCTGCTGCGGAAGAACGTTCCAAGCGGACGTCGACGACCGCAGTGAATCGAACAGCCAGGATTCCTGGCGGTCACCGAGCAGGGTCGCGTGCGGGTCCCCAATCCCGTCGCACAGAGGCTTGGTACGGTCGCCACACGGCTGGTCGGTTCTGTACTGACGGGTGTCGAGCACGGCAAACCCGGCAAGCTGCCCGAAGTCGAGGCTGCGGTACAGCTGCATTGACGACCCTTGCGGAAGCTGCGCAGCTCTCAGCGGCATGTGTTCGTAGTACGCCTGGTAGGCAGATGCCCGCCTTTCCAGAAAAGCGTCCCGCCGAACGTCCGGCTGTTCCGAAACGTCCGCAGCATAGTTGTTGTCGAACTCGTGATCGTCCCACGTGACGATCCACGGGCAGGCGGCGTGGGCATTCTGGAGATCCTCGTCCGTCCGATATAGCGCGTAGCGGTTGCGATAGTCCCCGATGGAAGCCAGCTCCGAGCCTTGATGGGCCCGGACGCGAGGCCTGGACGCACCCTCGTAGATGTAGTCGCCGAGATGAAAGACAAGATCGGGGCTCTCGGCCGCCATATGCTCGTAGGCGGTATAGTACCCGGTTTCGAAGTGCTGGCACGAAGCGAACGCGAAGCGCAGCATCCCGGGCGAAGCCCCCGGTGCAGGCATGGTTCGCGCCCGGCCGGCCGGACTCTCTTCTTCCCCGGCGGCGAAACGGTACCAGTACCAGCGGTCCGGTGCGAGGCCATCCACCTCGACATGAACGGAATGTGCGAGCCGCGGGTCCGCTAGCGCCGTGCCGGCCTTCACGACGCGCCGGAAGCTCTCGTCCGAGGCGACCTCCCAACGCACGTCGATTGCCTCGTCAGGGAGGCCTCCCCCGGCGAGCGGCTCGGGGGCCAAGCGGGTCCAAAGGACGAATCCGCCCGGGTCCGGGTCACCGGACGCAACGCCTAGGGTGAATGGATTGGACCGGAACACGGGCCTTCGGCGTTGCGCCCCGGCCCTGAGGGCGATCGTCGGGATCGCGGCCATCGAGAGAAAAGCACGTCTGCCACACAGCACGGACCCATGCTACAGCAGGAGTGACAATTTCGCGCCGGCGGTTGGTTCGGGGTCTCCGATTGGGCTATATTCTCTGAATGGAGGCTAATTCATGATCGTTCGAGCGTTCGGCTTCGCACTGGCCTTGGCTGCCGCGTTCCTCGCCGGCACCCTGGTGCCTTCCGCGGAGTCGCAGTCCCAGAGGCGCCACTTCCTGCGGATTGACTACATGAAGATCCCGCCGGGCCAGACCCTCCGGTACCGCAAGCTGGAAACCGAGATCTGGAAGCCGGTGCATCAGGCCCGGGTCGACAAGGAGTACATCACGTCCTGGAGACTCTACGGGCACCACTTTCCTGGCGGGGACGTGGGTTACCAATACGTCACCGTGACCGAATTCCCGTCGCTGCAGGCCATGGACGAGCTCCACTATCCGGAGCTCTTCCAAGAGGTGCTCGGCGAGGACTACGACACCAGTATTACCAAGGAAACCAACGAGTCCAGGACGCTCACGCACACTGACATCTGGGCGCTCATCGACTCGGTTGGTATCGAATAAGAGGCGATGGCGGGCGGATGTCCGGCCAGTCTCAGGTAGGGCGAGGAGAGAGCCGGTGCCAGATGCGAGCAAGTAGCGAGCGCTTGGCCGAACAAGCTGGAAGGTCCGAAATGAAGATCCCGCACAAGTCCCGGATGGCGGTGGCCATCCTCGCTATCGTCACGTTGGCGGCATGGTCCTGCACGGTGGGCAAGTACCCACCGGACGAGCACAATGCGGTTGCGAAACCGTTCATCCACGACAGCGCCGCTGTCGACCCGCTGGGAGTCCTGCTGGCCGGCAGCACGAGCGTGCGGACGGGCCAGGTCTTCAACCTCTCGGACGAGATGCTGGAGGGCGGATCCGAGATTCCGATGATCAGCGCCCTCCCGGACAACAGTTCAGGCGCGCTGGCCAGCCGCGAGACGCTTTTCGAGTCCCTGGTGCGGCCGTTCACAGCCGCGCCCGACTCCGAGGAGGGGTTCGACAGCTCGAAGCTGCCCCCGGCCCTGTGGACCGAACACGGGACGCTGCTCAATCGGGCGGAACGCGGCCTCTTCCAGCTGCGTGACGAAAGGGCATACGCGCACAACCCGCTCGCCTACATCGAGGAGCTTGGCCTCCTGCTCTACGGACCCTTGGAGTTGAACTATGCTCCGCAAAACGACCGCTTCGCCGCGATCGTCCAGCGGCTGGGCAAGACTCCGACGTACCTCCAAACAGCGCGGACCAACCTGCAGTCATCCTCCGAACTGCTGGTCGGAGCAGCACGCGAATCGACCCAGGGCGTGATCAACCTGATCCGCAACGATATCGCCGATCGAATGCCGGCCAGCATGAGGTCCGACTTCGACGGGGCCGCGGATGGAGCCGTGGCAGCCCTCGAGCAGTACCGCGACGCACTCGGGAGTCTCCCCTCTGGCGACGAGTGGCGTGCGGGTGCGACTGTGGTGCACCGCAAGCTCGAACTCGACACCGGCCGGCCCCTCCCCCCTCTCGGCGACCTGATCGCCGAGACCGAGGAGGATGTCGAGACAGCCCACCGCTCCCTGGTGAGCGCGGCCGAGCCTATCAACCGCCGCATTTACGGCGGGAGCCGCCCGCGCGACGACTTCCGCCTGATCAATGACGTACTCGAGGTCCTGGAGGGCGAGAACCGGGCTCGCAACAATCAGGGCATGATGGACGGAATGACTCGGGACGCCGACGAGGCGCGCAAGATCTGCAACGACGAGGAGATCGCGCCCGTCCCGGACGACCTTGAGCTGCGCGTCGTGGCGACGCCGGAATTCATGCGGGTCTCCGTCCCCCTGGGAGGCGGGCTCGGACCGACAGCCGCCGCCAACGACAACACGGCCGTCGTCTGGCTCACCCCGGCCCCGGCGGACGCTTCGCGGGCTGAACTGCGGGACCGGTTGACAACGAACAACATCTACCAGCTGAAACTGCTGGCCCTGCGCTACGGTATCCCGGGCTACGCACTGATCGGCTCCCTCGCCTCGGACATGGAAACGGACGAGAAGAAGCTGACCCATCTGGTCAACCCGCTGCCGGGCTTCATCCACGGCTGGCCGATTTACATTACCGAGACGACCGTCGGTACCGCCTACACCGGGGATGTCGACTTCATCTGGCGGAAATACAAGTTGCAGACGATCGCAGCCGCGCTGGTGGACATGCAGATGCATGCAGGGGCCCTCGACCCGGGTGAAGCCCTGCAGTTCCTGACGCGGCGGGCGTACATGGAGAGCAGCGCTGCCCGCGCGCTCGTCCGTGCGATTCAGGTCAATCCGACACAGGCCGCCACCGCTTACCTCGGCTGGCTGGGGTGGCAGCAGTTGAGGGCGCACTACCAGGAGACGACCCAGGATTTCAGCCTCACGTCGTTTCACGGCAAGGCGCTTCGCACCGGGGCCATGCCGCTGGTGGAGTTCTCCTACGCCGTCAGCGAGGCCAAGGGTCGTCTGGACTTCTCCGGCGAGGGCGAGGGGGACTAGCGGCCCGTACGGGGACGTGCAGCTCGCCCCGGCCTCCGGTCGTGACATAATGGGTGAGACGGGCATGTAGCGATGCCTGTCCGATAGACTGCGCGGCCCCAGCGCAGCGCCGACGGGATTCGGTCCGTTGCGGAGCCAAGGGCCGTTGCTGGAGAGACGAACCGTGCCGAAGCTCAAGTCGCATCGAGGTGCCGCCAAGCGGTTTCACCTGACCGGAACCGGAAAGGTTCGGCGTCGGCACGCCCTGAAGAATCATATTCTGACGAAGAAGAGCCGCAAGCGGAAGCGCCACTTGCGCAAGGGCGCCCAAGTCAGCCCCGCCTTCGAGAGGTCCGTTCGCAGGATGATCGCCTGCTAGATCGCAAACGCGTTCGCCGAGCCAAGCCTACGAGTAGCCAGCCGCCCGGCCGCGGCCCCGAAGGAGGAAACCGTGCCAAGAGTCAAGCGAGGAAATCATCGTCTCCAGAAGCGCAAGCGCGTGCTTGCCAGGGCCAAGGGCTACTATCTCGGCAAGAGCACCCTCTACCGGTACGCCAAGGAGGCCGTGAACCGCGCGGACCAGTTCGCGTACGTCGGGCGGAAGCTGAAGAAGCGGGACTTCCGAACGCTATGGATCACCCGCATCAGCGCCGCGGCGCGATCGAACGGACTCAGCTACAGCCGGTTCATTCGAGGCGTCAAGGATGCCGGAATCGAGCTGAACCGCAAGATGCTCGCCGAAATAGCCGTTCGCGATCCGGACGGATTCAGCCAGATCGCCGCCAAAGCCAAGGAAGCGCTGGCCGGTCCGAACGCCGAGTCCGCTTAGGGGCGACACGGCTCAAGCCGCACACGGGAACGTGTCGATCACAGACAAGACCGGGCGGCCCATCGCCGATCTCATCGAGGGAGGCGAAACTCCCGACAGTCTCTACGCCGACCTGCGTGCCGCCTTCCATACGGATCTCGGGCAGGTATCGAGCCAGGAGCAGGCCAAGGCTCTGCGGGACCGCTGGCTTGGCCGTAAGAGCGGGCTGCTGGCGGCCGCCAACGACCACTGGCTGAAGGCCGCCCCCCGCGAACTGAAACCGACGGTGGGGCGACTGCAGAACCTGCTGCGCCGGGATCTCGAGGCTGCCGTGCGACGAGCCGCCAGCAGCGCCGAGTCCGGCGAGCAGGCCGAGCCGGGCCTGGACCCGACTCTCCCGGGGCCGGAACGGGTGCTCGGAGCGGTTCACCCGGTGCGCATGGCGCTGGACGAAGTGCTCGGCATTTTCCGCCCGCTCGGCTACACCGTGGCGGAAGGGCCGGAGATCGAAACGTTCTTCTACAACTTCGAGGCCCTGAACTTCCCTCCGGACCATCCCGCCGTGGATGAAATGGACACCCTGTTCCTCCGTGGAGACGGATTGCTCCGGACACATACGTCCCCCTGCCAGATCCGGATCATGGAGTCCCAGGCACCGCCCCTGCGCTACGTGGTCCATGGCAAGGTGTACCGCAATGACACGCCCGACGCGACGCACAGCCCGATGTTCCACCAACTGGAGATGTTCGCTGTGGACACGGGACTCACGCTCGGCGACCTGAAGGGAACGCTGGAGCATTTCGTTCGCAGATTCTTCGGGCCGCGGACCCGAGCGCGGTTCCGGCCGAGCTACTTCCCCTTCACCGAGCCGAGTGCGGAAGTGGACATCACCTGCCCGTTCTGCGGAGGAGACGGGTGCCGCATCTGCAAGCAGACTGGCTTCATTGAAGTGCTGGGCTGCGGCATGATCGATCCCAACGTCCTGCTGAACGCGGGCCTCGACCCGGAACGCTACCAGGGATTCGCGGCCGGTTTCGGACTGGACCGATTCGCCATGCTCAAGTACGGTATTGACGACATCCTGCTGATGTACCAGGGCGACGCCCGCTTCCTGAGGCAGTTTCGCTAGATCCATGCTCATCCTGCTCAGCTGGCTCCGGGATTTCGTGGAGGTCCAGGAATCCTCGCGGGACCTCGCTCACGCCCTAACGATGGCCGGCATGGCGGTGGACGGAATCGAGGAGAAGGACGGGGAGACCGTCTTCGAGTTCGACATCACCAGCAACCGGCCGGACGCGATGAACCACTTCGGGATGGCGCGCGAGATTGCGGCCATCTACGGCAGACCGCTTCGTCTGCCCTCCGTAGAGTTCGAGGAGGGCAGGCTTCGTGCCGCAGCACGCGCGGCAGTTGCCATCGACGACCCCGACTCGTGCCCGCGCTATGTCGGAAGGGTGTTCACGGACGTACGCATCCAACCCTCGCCGGATTGGATGCGGCGTCGGCTCGAACTGTGCGGAGTGCGCTCCATCAACAATCTGGCAGACCTGACCAACTACGTCCTGCTGGAGGTCGGCCAGCCGACGCACGCCTTCGATCTGGACACCCTCGGCGGCCAGCGGATCGTGGTTCGCCGCGCCCGCGACGGAGAGACCCTCGTCACCCTCGACGGAGAGACGCGGATGCTGACCGGCGACCAGCTCGCGATTTGCGACGCCGAGCGGCCCGTGGCGCTGGCGGGCGTAATGGGCGGTGCCGATACCGAGATCACGGAACAGACGAGGAACGTTTTGCTTGAGGCTGCGTGGTTCCGGCCCTCGATGGTCCGCAACGCCTCGAGACGGTTCAAGCTCTTTACGGAAGCATCGCACCGATTCGAGCGCGGAGCCGACTGGAATGCCACGACGTGGGCAGCTGACCGGATCGCGGCCCTGCTGGACGCGGCCGGCACGGGGACCGTTCTGGGCGGTCGCATTGACTGTTATCCCGGCGAGCGATCGCTACCTTCGATCCGCCTGAACCGCGACAAGATCCGATCCCACCTGGGAGTCGAGGTGCCGGACGCAGCAGCCGAGGCGATCCTGCGCTCGCTGGGTTTCGAGCCGCATCCTGACGCGTCCGGTTGGACCGTTCCGGCGGTCAGCCATCGGCTGGATGTCGAGCGCGAGATCGACCTCATCGAGGAGATCGGCCGGGTCCACGGCTTCGAGAACATTCCCGCAACCCTGCCGCCGGTCGGCGGAGCACCCGCCGAGACACCCGACGAAACCGAGGACGCGCGCATGCGAGCGGCCGTGCGCGGGCTGGGTTACGACGAGATGATCGGATTCTCGTTCATTTCGTCCGAGGAGGCGGAGGCCTTCGGAGGCGGCCCGGCCGTGCCGTTGCGGAACCCGCTCTCGAATCAATGGGGAGTGATGCGCAATTGCGCAGTCCCGACCATGGTCCGGGCGCTGGAATGGAACCTGAAGCGCAACCAGTCCCGGGTGCGCCTGGCCGAGTTCGGCCGCATCTACCAGCAGTCCGGCGATGGCTACAGCGAGCCTCGGATCCTGACGCTGGGAGCGAGCGGTCCGGTCCGGCCACTCTCCTGGGCAGAGCCAGGGCGCCCCTTCGGCTTCTACGACCTCAAGGCCGATGTTGCGGCGCTGATACGGCCGTTCTCGACCGGACCGCTTGCATTCGATTCGCGCGATGCGCCCAAGCACTTCCGCTCCGGGCACTCCGCCACGGTTCGCGCCAACGGCGAGGTGATCGCGTCATTCGGCGAGCTCGATCCCTCCATCGCGCGCCAGAGGAAGTTGCGCCAACCCGTCATGGTCGCCGAGCTCCAGCTCGATTCCCTGTACGCGCTGGGCCTGCGGAAGCCGGGCCACCAGCAGTTGCCGCGCGTTCCCGCCGTCAGCCGGGACTTCTCTCTGATCGTGCCGGGCGCCGTGACGTTCGGCGGGATCGTTGAGGCTATCGGCGGCATGCCCGACCTCGCCAGCCTTGAGCCCGTCGAGATCTTCCGGGGCAAGAACGTGCCCGAGGGCCACTACAGCCTTCTGCTGCGAGCGGCCTGGCAGCGCCTCGACGAGAGCCTGACCGACGAGGCGGTCAACGAATTCGCCCGGGTCCTGCTCCGGTCACTCAAGACCGGGCTCGGCATCGAGTTGCGCGGCTGATCCCGCTCAGCGGCGCCGATAGATTTCGAACGCCCGCTGGCGCGGCGCCGACCCGAGTCTCCAGATGCTGCGGAGCTCGCTGTATGAGTGCGTCCAGACACGCTCGTAGCGATCGTCCAGCGCCTTCGGCGTCCTGTCCCTGTTGTCCCACAGCACGAACCAGTCCGGACCCGGGGAATCATCGAACTGGTCGTCGGGAACCTTGCCCCGGAAGCGTTGGTTGTACGGTAGGCCGGCATCCAACAGGTTCACCCAGCGACGGTCGGGGAGATAGTAGCTGCCCACCATGCCCTTGACATTCCGGAAGTAGGCGATGGTGTCTCCCGGACGGGTATTCGTAGCCAGGTAGTCGAGTAGCGGGCCGTTGTGCTCGTCGTAGAGGGCGAACTGGCGCAGTACGACCTGCTCCGTCCCGCCGCCGGCCGAATCGAGATTGGGCCACAGGCTGGCCCCGACCAGACAGGCAACCGCGGCCCGGGTTCGGCCGCGGCCGGAAAGGGCGGCAGCAGCGAGGCCAATCAGCACGACGGCGGCCGGACAGGTCTGGTAGTAGTAGCGCGGGAGCGTGGCCCGGCCCGCAACAGCAACGGTGAACAACGGGCACACCGTCAGGACGAGCCCCGCAAGCAGCGCCATATGCGCGCCGATCCCCGGCCTCGGGATGCGGGTCCACAAGTAGAGTGCGACGGCCGGCACGGACAGGCAGACAAGGCAGATCACCACGAATGCAGCGTCCGTCGCACGGCGCACACCCGAATCCGACAACACGAATCCCAGCAGGGGAACCGTCGCGGCCGACCAGACCAGGGCGCCCTTGACGGAGGAAGTCCAGGGGCGAGCGGACCAAGCCGCGAGAGCCGCGGCCGGTGCCAGGAACACGAACGGCACCCAGCGCCAGTAGTCGGCACCGCGCCGCGCCACGACGTACCGCAAGTTCTCCCATGCAGAGTTATCGCTGCCCGGCTTCCACTCGGTCAAGTACTCCGCGTGCAGGAGCCAGAACTCGAGTCCCAGCATCACCGCCAGAACAGCGGACGCCCCGCACAGCCGGACCAGGGAAGGACGGTCCGTAAGCAGCAGGAACAATCCCAGCGCAAGCCACGTCGCGGCGAAGCTGAGGTAGTTGCCGGCGTACAGCAGGCATCCCACTAGGCACAGCTGAGCGTAGAAGGACCACCGCTTTCCCAGTGCCGGGTCGCGCAAGTACCTCGCGACCTGCACAAAGAGAAGCACCGTGGCAAAAACGACGACGATGTAGTACCTTCCCTGGCGAGCCGCATGGAGGAAGTAGATCGAAGCGCTGGCCGACACAGGCAGCGCGTACGGCAGCCACGCGGGCCCTCCGATCTGCCGCCCGAGCACAAACAGCAGGGCCAGCGTCCCGAGCCCCAGCAAGGCAAACGGCAGCCGAGCCCGGAACGTGCCGTCTCCCAGTAGCTTGTGGCCGGCAGCAGACACGTAGAACTGCAGATAGCTCTGCATCGCCGGCAGCAACTGCGAGTTGATGTCGTGGCCGTCGTCGTCCTGAACTAGCAGCTGGCGGTCCCGAGCGTCGAAGGCATAGGGAAGGACGCTGCCGGTCTCCGCCATGAGGCGGCCCCAAACGGCAGTCGTCGCCTCGTCGCGCCAGAGAGGTACGCCGTCCAGGCGCCAAAAGATGGCGAGGACGCACGCGAGAACCGTGACGGCAGCGGGAAGGCGCTTCACCGGTCCGGGCCTCCGGGTGATTCCCCGTCAAACCGCGACAGCAACGGACTACGAGGACCAGGTGGTTCGGAATTCCGGGAAGAGCGTGAGGCCGCCGCAGGCGAACAATGTCTGCCCCGTGATGTACGAGGCCTCGTCGGAAGCGAGGAATGCGAAGACCGCCGCGATCTCTTCGGACTCGCCGGCCCTGCCCATCGGTATGTGCGACTCCACGACCTTTTTGGCGACGGGATCATTGATCCAGTTCATGTTGATCGGGGTGACAATGGCACCGGGGCCGACCGCGTTGACCCGGATACCGCGGTCGGCATACTCAAGCGCGAGCGTCCTGGTGAGGTTCTCCATCCCGCCTTTCGAGATCGAGTAGGAGAGGTACTGCGGCTTGGGGATGATCTCGTGGACGCTGGAATTGTTAACGACGACTCCGCCGCCCGGTCGCGCAAGGAAGTGCTTGATCGCCTCGCGGCTGCACAGGTAACAGCCGCGCAGGTTCACTCCCAGGACTCTGTCGAAGTCCGCGGTTAGGCTCTGGTCGCTCTCGGCCGGCTTCTGAATCCCGGCGTTGTTGATCATGACGTCCAGGCGCCCCCACTCGCCGAGGACAGCTTCGAACATGGCATGCACCGCTGCCTCGTCCGAAACGTCCGCCTTGTGGATGAGGACACGGGCACCGTCGAAACCGCCTGCGGCGTGAGCCTGGCGGACCTGCGCCGCGGTGTCGGCAGCCCCGGCGTCATTGCGGCTGTAGTTGATCGCCACGCTCGCACCTTCCTGGGCGAAGCGCACCGCTATGGCCTCCCCGATTCCGGCCGACGCGCCCGTCACCAAGACATTCTTTCCGATAAATCGATTCTGCATGACGAAAAAGGGGACGCGTGTCATCGCCAGCGCCCCCTTCCTAAAGATTGTAGTTGCATTGCGACTTCGGTCGCAGGCGGTTTCCGAATCCTCGAAACGCAGCTGGCAGACACCTGTTCCCGGATTCGGCCAGTCGGGCCGAACCCCGAATCGAGCGGTCGGCTGCAGCGGGAACTGCCGCAGCCCTTGTGGGATTGCGTTGCGGAACCGGTCTAGGAAACGGTGCGGTCGGCGGAAGCGGACGTGTCTCGGTTGCGGAGCCACCGCGGGCGAGGGCCCGTTCTTGCAGCCGACCCCTGAGGGCGATACGCTAGGAGTTCTGCATGGTTAAGACCGAACGCGAGTTCGCCGCCGACATCGTGCGGGTTGGCAAGCTGGTCTTCGACAAGGGCTGGGTTGCCGCCAACGACGGCAACATTTCCATTCGCCTGGACGACGAGCGGATCATGTGCACGCCGACCGGTGTGTCGAAAGGCATGATGCAGGTCGACGACATCATCATCGTCGACTACGCGGGAGACAAGGTTTCCGGACGTCTCGAACGCACGTCGGAGATCAAGATGCATCTCAAGATCTACGAAATGCGGGAGGACATCGACTCGGTGGTCCATGCGCACCCACCAGTCGCGACAGGATTCGCCGCTGCAGGGCGCGCTCTCAATACGGCGCTGCTGCCGGAAGTGGTGATTGGCCTGGGCTGCGTGCCCCTCGCGGAATACGGGTTGCCGGGCACAGACGCACTGACCGAGCCGATGCTACCCCTGATCCCGAAGTACGACGCGCTGCTGCTGGGCAACCACGGGGCCGTCAGCTACGGCAAGGACGTCATGCAGGCGTACTTCCGCATGGAGACCGTAGAGCATTTCGCCCGCATTAACTTCGTCGCGGAGATGCTGGGCGGGGCTCGCGCTCTGCCCCGACTCGAAGTGGACAAGCTGTTCGAGTCACGAGGACGCTACGGCGTGGCATCCAAGGCGACCCAACAGCCGGGATGCCCGGTCTCAGCGGAAGACACGGAATCCTCGGCACAGGCCCCCCGAATGGGCGACAATGGTGGTTTCTACGTAACCCGGGACGAGCTTATCCGCCTGTTGGAGGAAGCGATCCGGGTCAGAGGAGGTTAGTGGATTCATGGGCGAAGCCCTCGGATTAATCGAAACGCGCGGATTCGTCTCACTGGTCGAGTCCGCCGACGCCGCTGTCAAGGCGGCGAACGTCACACTTGTCGGATGGGAGAAGATCGGTTCCGGGTACGTGACCGTGCTGATGCGCGGGGACGTGGCCGCGGTGAAGGCCGCGACCGATGCGGGTGCCGCCGCCGCCCGGCGGGTTGGCGAGCTCATCTCGGTCCACGTCATTCCTCGGCCGCACGCCAATCTCGACCAGATCTTCGCCATTTCGCCCTCGGACTAGGGCGGACCAGTCGAAGGGCTTAGTCGGGGGGCGGACGCGATGATTCTTGCGAAAGTCGTGGGCAACGTCGTCGCGACGCGCAAGGACCCGCGGCTGGAAGGCAAGAAGCTACTCATCCTTCAGCACGTCAAACCGGACGGCACACCGCGCGAGAACTACGTTGTTGCACTGGACACGGTGGGTGCCGGAGCGCGGGAGACAGTGATCTGCGTGTCGGGCAGTTCGGCCCGGATGGCGTCGGGCATGAAGGAGACGCCCGTCGACACCGCAATCGTCGGAATCGTGGACGGGGTCAGCATCCTGCCAGGAGGGGCCTGATGCGCTTGGCACGCGTGCTTGGAAGCGTCTGCGCGACGGTAAAGGACCCCCAGCTGGAAGGGATGAAGCTGCTCCTGATCCAGCCGCTCAACGTAGATGGCTCCGACAGCGGCACTCCGATCGTCGCGCTTGACGCGGTCGGCGCGGGTTCCGGCGAAACCGTGTACTGGTCCGGCCGGCGCGAGGCCTGTCTCGCATTCGAACCCGCCATCCCGTCGGACGCAAGCGTCACAGGAATCGTCGACAGTGTTGCCGGAGCAAGGCTGTGATCCTTGCGAAGGTCGTCGGCGACGTGGTGGCGACCAGAAAACACCCCACGCATGAGGCGATCAAGCTCCTGCTCGTGAAGCAGACGGGTCCGGACGGTGAGGAATTGGGCGTACCGTTCGTCGCAGTCGACACGCTGGATGCAGGAGTCGGCGACACGATTCTGCTGACGCTCGACGGCTGGGCTGCGATGACCGCGGTGCGACGCAGGAAGGCACCGATCGACGCGGCGGTGATTGCCGTCGTGGACAAGGTCGAGTGGGACCGCCCGGGCGGCTGAACCGTCCCGGAACCGCCAGCACCGCTGGTACCATGACGGTTGATGCGGCGCGTGAGCCGTCGGCGGTTCCTTGCCGCGACGATCTCGGCGGGTCCGGCTGCGGCAGCTGGCAGGGGCACGCGGCTCAGCGCTCCTCGGGAGGAGTTCCGTGACGCGCTGACGGAACGCGAAATCCACCGCCTGACGGATCTATCCGTACTGCATCATCTGCCCGGTCACCATCACCGCTTCATCGCACGCGACAACTCGTTCCTGCTGCTAGCCGCGGAGCACGGGGGTACTCGCCAGCTCTACCGGCTCGAGCTGCGGCGCGGACGGTTGACGCAAGTCACGGACGGCGATGGCGTGCATCCATATGCGGCGCACTTGCGGAACAATGACCGAGGGTTCTACTTCCTTCAGGGACGGGGCCTGATCGAAGCCGACCTGAGCGGAGGCAACCGGAGAACACTGTACGAGTGCCCGGCCGGGTGGCTCCTGACCGGTGACATGGACGTTTCACGGGGCGAGCGCTACGCGGCGGTCGTGGAGATGCGGGAATCCGACTGGAGGCCAAACCCCGAACTCCAGTTCGAGAGCGAGCCCCTCTGCCGGGTGCAAGTCGTCGAGATCCATCGCCGACCGGTCCGTCCCGGTCGCACCCAGGTAGCCGCAGAGGAGCGGCACTGGCTTTCCTCGCCGAGATTCCGCCCCTGGCGCGCGCAAGTCCTCTACGCGCGCGAAGGCCCGTGGCAGCGAGTCCGACGGAGACTCCAAGTCGTCGGCCTCGACGGTTCGGGCAGGCAGAGCGTGCGGCCGACCAGAGCGAAGGAGCGCGTGGAACGAGCCTACTGGGTGGCTGACGGCTCGCGGCTTCGGTACGTGCACTTCCCGGACGGGGACTCCTGGAGGGCCAGTATCCGGAGTTTGGTGCCGGAGACCCGCGAGGAGGTCACGGAAACCCCCTGCTCGGCGTTCGGCTGGCTCGAGGAGAACTCCGACGGATCGGCAATCGTTGGGGCCAGCCGGCGCCCCTCAGGTCCGAACGTGTACGTCCTGTTCCCCAAGATGCGTCGGGAGATCACCCTTTGCGAGCACGCCAGCAGCCTGAGACCGTACCCGGTCGCGGGCACAGCACGGATCGACCCCAACGCCGCATTGCCGGATCCCGCCCTCTCAGATGACAGCTCGTGGTTGTACTTCGTGACGGACAGGGAAGGCATGCCGGCCCTGTACGCAATGCCTGTCGATGACCTCGTGGAGACCACGCAGGGGAGCTGACCCACGTGGTCCGGCCTGCTTGACACCGGGCAGGCACGTCGATAGGTTGGACTATCGGGCCTTGGCTGAACTCGCCTCCATCTTCCGCGACACCGAGATACTGCTGACTGGGGCGAACGGCTTCCTCGGCAAGGTGATTCTCGCCATGCTGCTGGACAGGTACCCGCAGGCGGCCCGCGTCAGCGTGCTGCTGCGGCCTCGTCCGGGCGCATCCGCCGACGAGCGCTTCAAGCGGGAGGTGCTCGACTCGCCGCCCTTCCGCCCGCTAATCGAGAGACAGGGAAGAGAGCGCGTAGCGAGCCGAGTCAGGGTCCTGACCGGCGACGCCGCCGAGCCGATGGCGGGTCTTGGCCCGGACCATGTGCGGGAACTGTCACGGAGGGTGGGACTGGTCATCAACTGCGCCGGCCTCGTCGAGTTCTTCCCGCCCGTCGACCTGTCCCTCCGTGCGAACGTGGATGCGGTAGAGCGCGTCCTGGAACTCTGTCGGGCCCTGGGCGCCAAGCTCGTGCATGTATCCACCTGCTACGTGGCGGGGGAGGCCGACGGACTGATCGAGGAGACCGACCCAATCGAAGGTTTCTTTCCTAGGAGGTCGGGACCGGACGACCTCTCCTTCGACGCAGAGGACGAAATCCGGAACTGCAGGGCAGCGGCGGCGGGAGTGTCTGAAGGACTGCAGGGCACGGAAAGGAGGGAGGCTCTGGCCGAACTGGGAAGAGTCCGGGCCGCCCGGTGGGGATGGGTCAACACCTATACCTTCACGAAGAGCTTGGGCGAGCAAACGCTCGCTGCGCAGGGCGACATTCGCTACGCGATCGTACGGCCGGCGATCGTTGAGAGCGCAATCAGGTACCCGTTTCCGGGCTGGGTGGAGGGAGGGCGCACGGCGGCGCCACTTGTGCTGATGGCCTTGGGCGGACTGCTGGACTGGCCGGCCCGGCCCGATCTATCGCTGGAAGTCGTCCCTGTGGACCTGATCGCCGCGGCAACGCTCGCAGTTTCGGCAATGCTGGCGGCAGGCAAGGCCCGCCGCGTCTACCAGCTGGCCGGGTCCGACGTGAACCCGTATCCGCTGGAAGACCTCATCCGCCTGCTCTGCCGCGAGGCCCGCTCCAACGGCAACCGGGTTTCCGGCGTTCCTTTGTGGCTCGACCCAGTCCCCCGGATACGCCTTCTCGACGCGAGCGGGGCGGAACGGCGTCGTCGCACCCTCCGGACCCGAATCGGCCTGGCGCGCCGCATACTGGAACTTGCCGGCCGACACGATGCGCTAGCTAGGCTTCGGTTGGTCGAACTGCAGATGGCATTCCACGAAGAGACATTCCGCCAGTACACGCCCTTTACCCTCGACAATCGCTACGTATTCGAGGCGGTCAACGTCCGGAACCTGTACGCGGGCCTAGGGCCGGAGGACCGGGAATCCCTGCCCTGGGACCCCGAAGCCATCGACTGGCCGCGATACTGGCGGGAGTGCCAGATTCCGGGCATCCGCAAGTGGGTCCAGCCCGACGCGGTGCGAGAATGGAGATTCCAGCTCTAGCAATGCCAGCGGCGGCGCTTGGAATGCCATGAAGCAGGTGGACTTGCGCAGTGATACCGTGACGCGACCCACCGCGTCGATGCGCCGCGCTATGTATGCGGCCGATGTCGGCGACGATGTCTTCGGTGAGGACCCGACGGTCAACGCCCTAGAGGAGCGGGCCGCTGTCATTGCCGGCAAGGAGGCTGCCGTGTTCGTCCCGTCCGGGACGATGGGCAACCAGATCGCCATCGCGGCGCACACCTCACCGGGGCACGAGTTGATCTGCGAAGAGCACTCTCACGTGGTGCTTTACGAAATGGGCATGCTCGCCCGCTTTTCCGGATGCGTGGCCCGGTCGATTCCGACGCCCGACGGCATTCTCGACTGGGAGAGCATTCACCTCCGGATTCGACGGCCGTCGAATCACTTCCGCGGCACCGGCCTGATCGCGGTCGAGAACACTCACAACTACGCCGGCGGCCGAGTCTACCCGCTCGACACGCTCCGCACCATCGCCGCGAACGCACGAGCAAATGGGCTGCCCGTTCACATGGACGGTGCAAGGGTGTTCCATGCCGCCGCTGCTCTGGGCGTCCCTGTGCGCGAGATCGCGGCCCACGCGGACTCGGTCACCTTCTGTCTTTCGAAGGGGCTCGGTGCCCCGGTTGGATCGCTGCTGACCGGCACGGACGCGTTTGTCCGGGAAGCGCGGCTGGTCCGGAAGGCTTTGGGCGGGGGCATGCGGCAGGCTGGCGTGCTGGCCGCGGCAGGCCTCGTGGCCCTGGAGGAGAGCCCCTCCAACATTCCGTCGGTCCATGCCGACGCGCAGTTCCTGGCCGGTGAGCTGGCCGCCGTGTCGGGCATCGCGATCGATCCCGAGAGCGTGGAAACCAACATCGTGTTCTTTGACATCACGGGGACCGGACTCTCGAACGAGGAGTTCCTGGGCTCGCTCCGGGAATCGGGGATCCTGGCGTTGGGACTCGTGCCCGGCCGGATCCGCATGGTGACCCACCAGGACCTGTGCCGAGCGGATTGCGAGACTGCCGCCGCGGCGATCCGGCGGGCCTGCTCCCGCAACCCTGCGATGCACTGAGACCGCCATGAGGACCTTTCGTGCGCTCGGGCTTGCGGTCCTGACCGCCACCGGCGGCTTGCAGGCCCAGCAGCTCTTCGACGCCGCCCCGGGCAGCCCCCTCCGATTCCACGCGAGCGACAGCGCGATCCTCGCCTCGGACGACGACCGAGACGATCTGGCATGCCGAGTCGAACCGCAGAGGCCGCGCCTGGGATTCGACCTCAAGTACACGGCGGGATACGTGGTCCACGTGCCCGCTGACGGCGTCTCGCCTTCGGGGGAACAGCTGCGGGTGCTGTTCCGAATCCGTCCCCTCCAATCCGAGCGGGCCGAACCGATCTACTTCCGGCAGAGCTTCACGCTCGGCGCGCATTCCGCCGACGGCGGCGGCACCGCCACGTTCGCCGGCCGCTTCGTGCTCGGCCCCGGCCGCTACGAGATCGACTGGCTGATGCGCAACCTGCAGGGACGGGTTTGCTCGGCGCACTGGCGGACTCGCGCCCCGACCCCGGGCTACACCGGCAGACTGGCCGCCGCGGCACCAGCGAACCTGATTGCACCGTATCGCGAGGACACGTTCGACGACGAGCCGCCGGTGGCCCGCAACGAGGGTCTGGGCAAGGGACTGCACATCTCGCTGCTGGTGAACCTGGCCCCGCTGGAGCGGACGCAGTTCAAGCTGAGCGACTACGAGATCGACAGCATCATGGGCATGCTCCGGTCCGTGCACCGCGAGCCGAGCATCGGTCTGTTCAGCCTGATCGCCTTCCATCCCTACGACCGCCACATCGCGTACTCGACACTGCGGCAGCCCCGTCTGGACTTCGCCGGAATCGGTGAGGCGATCCGCACCATGCCTGCGGGCGTGGTCGAGGTCAACGAACTGCAGCGCGAGGACGGCGACCAGGAGTTCCTGGCCGGAGTGCTGAACAAGGCTCTCGGCCCGGATCCCGGCCCGCGCGACGCCGTGGTCTTCCTGGGCCCGAAAGTGGACCGGGAGGCCCGTATTCCCGACGGGGCGATCGAGGTCACGACGGTGCCCGCACCAATCTTCCAGCTGGCCTTCAACCGTAACCCCCGCAGCTATCCGTGGCCGGGTTCGATCGAAGCCGCCCTACGCCCCATCGGACTCGCGCAGTACTCGGTCACACGCCCCCAGGACTTCAGCCGGGCACTGGAGAGCCTGCTATCGGAGATTGACGGCGAGAACATACCCGCCCATGCCGAGATTCAGGATTGAGCGGCCGGGCAGCGCTCCCGCCCTCGCGCGTCCGATATGATGGCGGCTGAGTCCGAGTAGCATGTCGCGTCTGCCCCTCGCCCTCGCAGCCCTGGCCGCTCTCCCCGCCTGCGCTCAGCCCGCTGACGAACGGCCGAATATCGTCTGGATCATCGCCGAGGACCAGTCTGACCACTACGGTCCGTACGGCGAAACCCTTGCCAAGACTCCGAATATTGACCGGATGGCCGCGGAGGGTGCCATGTTCACCCGAGCGTTCGTCACGGCCCCGGTATGCTCGCCGTCGCGGTCCGCCCTGATCACCGGGATGTACCAGACGACGATCGGGGCGCACAACCACCGCAGCGGGCGCGGCGAGCGAAAAATCCGCCTGCCCGGAGACGTAGCGCCCGTTCCCGAGATTCTGCGCGAGGCGGGTTACTACGTGACCAATGCGAACTACCGGGAACCCGGCAGGCTGACCAAGGGAAAGACGGACTACAACTTCGAATTCGACGACCACCTGTATGACGGGGCCGACTGGTCCGGGCGAGCCGAGGGCCAGCCTTTCTTCGCCCAGATCCAGCTGCGGGGCGGCAAACGGCGCAACCAGAGAACGCTCGAGGCCTTGGAAGGAGTCCACACTCAAGGCATCCCGCCGAAGAAGGTGAAGCTGCCGCCGTACTATCCGGACCACCCGGATCTGCGGAAGGACTGGGCCCAGTACCTCGAGTCCATAGAAAACGCTGACTCGGAGGCCGGCGAGATCCTGAAGCGGCTGGAGACTGAGGGCGTCGTGGACGACACGGTGGTGTTTTTCCTGACGGATCATGGCGTAAGCCATGCCCGTGGCAAGCAGTTCCTCACCGAGGAGGGCATCAAGGTGCCCCTCATTGTGCGAGCACCCGGCCGGATCGAGGCCGGCCTGGTGCGGGAGGACCTGGTCGCTCACATCGATGTCGCAGCGTCCACGCTGGCCTTCGCCGGGATCGGGATTCCGGACTGGATGGAAGGGCGCCCGCTGTTCGGGCTCGAAGCGCGTCCCCGAGAATACGTGGTTTCGGCCCGCGACCGGTGCGACGAAACGGTGGACCGCATTCGCAGCGTGCGCACCGAACGCTACAAGTACATCCGCAACTTCGTCCCCGAGCGTCCTCACCTGCAACCGAACCGCTACAAGGACGGGAAGGCCATCATCCAGGCCCTGCGGGCGATGCGGGAGGACGGCTCGCTACCCGTCGAAGCGGATGTCATGTTCTTTCGGCCCCGTGCCGAGGAGGAACTCTACGATCTCGAGGCCGATCCTTGGGAAACGCGGAACCTCGCCGGCGCGGAACACCACAGCGGGGTCCTTGCGTCGATGCGGGCGACGCTCGATGCCTGGATCGAGGAATCCGGCGACCGCGGGCAGAGATTCGAAACCCCAGGGGAGTACGGTTCCGACATGGCCGTGTACCTGCGCGGCCAGGAAGGCACGCAAAAGGATGTCCTGACGCGAAATATTGCCGATGTCGAGGCCTGGCGGGAAAGCCGACTCGGCGCTGGGCGCTGACGAAGGGACCGCGTCGGCGTCATCCCTCGATCCAATCGATACAATAGCCGCATGGGAGACGTGATCCACACATCGAAGATCCGCATCTATCAGGACCAGCCGCCCGAGCGACGGGCCTACGTGGAAGGATTCGACGAGCCTCTGGAATTCGGCGTCCACGGCGGCATCAAGCACTTCTACCGCATGGAGCCTAGAAGGGACCTGCCCGCGACCCTCGATCACATGATCGCAGCGGTCGGCGGTTGACTGACCGGCACCCTGTCAGGGGCCCTGGCAGCTCGCAAGATCCCGAATCACCCCGACCGAGTCTCCAGCGAGGTCGAGGGCGACATCGAGAACATCGACGGGATCATCCGCATCACCCGCATTCGGGTGCGCTACCACTTGCGTATTCCCGCCGGCACGCGCGACCGGGCGCAGCGCGCCCTGGACACCCATCCGGCGAAGTGCCCCGCGGCGGTGAGCGTCCGGGACTCGATCGACATCCAGATCAGCGCCGACATCGAAGAGGAATGAGCCGCCTCATGCGTTAGTGGTCCTTGTCGAGGTCCCGGTGCTGGACGCGGACAGCGCGACCGCCCTGCGCCATCCGGGCGGCGACAGCATCTGCCATGTAGACGGACCGGTGACGCCCCCCGGTGCAACCGAAATAGATCGAGAGGTAGCTCTTGCCGGCGTCCGCGTACCGTGGGACGACGTAGTCAAGAAGACCCATCGCGCGGTCCAGGAACTCGTGAGTCTGCTCGTATCCCTCGAGGAACTCGCGGACACGCCGGTCCTGGCCGGTCAGGCTCCGGCAGCCCGGCTCATAGTTGGGGTTGGGCAGGAATCGGACGTCCAGAACCAGGTCGCCATCGAGAGGAGCCCCGTACTTGAACCCAAAACTGCCGACGGTGATCCGCAGATCGGTCGTGGCCTCCACGCCCAGGAAGATCTCCAGCATCTCCCGGCGGAGGTCATGAATGTTGAACGGGCTGGTGTCGAATTCCAGATCTGCCAGCGACCGGATCGGCTCAAGTAGCACGCGCTCGGCAGCGATGCTCTCCGCAACCGTCGCCCCACCTGCGGGATGCGGTCGGCGAGTCTCGCTGAACCGTCTCTGGAGCGCCTCGTCGGACGTCTGCAGGAATACAAGAAACGTGGAGAGCGAAGAGCGGATTTCCCGGTAGATTTCGGGGAAGCTACTCAGCGCCTCGCCCTCGCGAATGTCGACCACGATCGCAGCCCGGTCCGCAGGATCGGCGAGGCGACCGGAGTTCAGGAACGGGCGGATCAGCTCGATCGGGAGGTTGTCGACCGTTTCGTATCCGGCGTCCTCGAGGGCACGCAGGACGGTCCCCTTGCCGGAGCCGCTCAGACCCGTCAGGACCACCAAGCGGGCGTTGGCTGCCCGCTCGAAGCCAGACGGCGCCCCGGGCATGCCTAGCCGCCTTCGACCAGCTCCGCCGTCCCGTCTTCGCCAAGAACGAGCACGTTGATCCGACCGGTGTCCGCGTCCCGGTAGGAGATGTATGGCCGCTTCTCGGACTCCAGTTCCAGAAGCGCTTCCTCGGCGGTCATCGGCTTGGCCGCAAGTTCCCGGCCCGGTACGATGCGCGGTCGATCGGGAATCTCGTCAGGGATGGCGGGCAAATCCGGAAGGGTGCGCTGGATGGAATCCTCGACGACCACGGAAGGCTGGTCGCGCTGCCTGCCGGGTCGATGGGTGTCGATGATCTTGTGCTTGTTGCGGATCGCCTGTTTCTCGAGCTTCTCCAGCGCAGCGTGCATGGCGTTGAACGCGGAAACGCCCGTGCCGGATACAACCAGCGTGTGCCGCAAGGCGCGCAGGGTGACCTCGGCTTCGCACAGGTGCCGCTGCCGGGACAGCGTCACATTCGCTTCCAGACCGCCGCGCCGGGTCAGGATGCGATGGATCTTGTCCAGCTTGCGCTGCAGTTTGGTCCGCTCCCGTTCTGAAAGCCATGCCTCTCGGCCTGAATAAACTACCTTCATCTCAAGCTTGCCGGAAACCGTCGGGCCAAGGCCGCAACCGGATGATTCCGGCACTACCAGACCTCCTATTGTCCGGCAATTCCGCGACCGCTTTCCAGCTTCGAGTATACCAGCGATCTAACATTCGTATTCGGAAGGAGTTGCGGGCAAGGGCAGACGGATCCAGCGGCCCTGCTCAACGTCGATGCTAGGATGCGTTGACGGGCAATGCTGCGCTCGTACCTGCTAATATACCCCTTCCTCGCGCTGTACGTTGCCGTTGTCGTTCCTGTGTTCATGCCAATCGTCAAGATCACCGGCTCGATCGGCCCGGCTTACTGGATGGCCCGCCAAGGTTGTCGAATTGCGTTCGGACTCGCGGGCGTGAGAGTTCGACTCGAGCGCCTCGAACGGGCCTTCGCACACCCGTGCTGCGTCTTCGTCGCCAATCATGCCAGCAACCTCGAGGCTCCGGCCCTGTTCCAGGTCCTCCCACGCATCTCCGTGATCATCAAGGAGTCGCTGGGCCGGATCCCGCTGCTCGGCTACGCGATGCGGATGGGCGGCTTCATCTGTGTAAACCGGAAAGCGAGGGACTCCCGCAAGCAGGCCTTGGCACAAGCGGTGCAAACGCTGCGCTCAGGGATCTCGATGCTCGTATTCCCTGAGGGCACGCGCAACCCCGCAAGAAAGCTCCTGCCGTTTCGGCCCGGCCCGTTCCAGATGGCAATCGAGGCCGGTGTTCCGGTCGTTCCGATCACCGTCCACGGCGCAACCGAGCTAATGCCGAGAGGTGCCTCCCACCTGCGTCCGGGCCAGATGACGCTTCACTTCCATGAACCCGTTCCGACCGACAATCTGACTGCCGGGGACGGGTTGGAGTTGATGCGGCGGGTGCGGGCGGCGATGCAGTCGGCCCTGGACGAGCGGCCGGCCTGAGCGAGCTGACCCGCCGCCCGGATACGGGAATAGGAATCGGGCTCCGGCAGCGGCCGTTCCGGCAGGACAGAATCTGCACGGAGAGCAAGAACAACTCCGCTTTCGATTGATATGCTGAGGATAGGTGTGAGTCTGGCTGCCGGCTAATCGGCCAAGGCGGCGGACTGAAAGCCCGCGAGAAGGAGGCTCAGGAACTTGTCTAGGTACTTCACGCTACAGGAAGCAGAGAGTCTCATCCCGTTCGTCAAGGAATGCCTGGAGGCTGCCATCAACGCCAAGGCGATGGTCGGCGAGATCGATGGTGAGATGCAGGAGCTTTCGGCCCGGATCTGCATGCTCGGCGGCACAGAGATCGACCCTGACCATATCGCCCGGCGCAGGCTGGAGCGGACGGCCTTGGTCCGGTCAATCGAGGACTCAGTCAACGAGATCCAGAGGAGCGGCTGCCTGGTCAAGGATCTGGACATGGGTCTGCTGGACTTCCCCGCTCTGCTCAACGGTGTCGAGGTGTACCTGTGCTGGAAGCTCGGCGAGTCCAAGATCGAGTGGTGGCACTCAACGCAGGAAGGCTACTCGAGCCGGCGCAGGATCATCGACGAATTCGGCTGCGAACCTCCGGGCTTGCGCCCGAACTGAGAACTCGCCCTTTGGGGGCCGGGCCAGGTTCCTGCTAGCGGTAGGGCTGGTCCTCCCGCTCCGCCCACTCATCCACCGTCCGCTCGAACCAATCCATGGTGAGAGCGTCGAGTTCCGCCTCCAGTTCCGAGTGGGCCGGCTTCCCGACCAGATTGTCCAGTTGGAACGGATCGGACTCGTTGTCGTAGAGCATCCAGGGCCTGTCCTTGTGGCGGGCGTAGGTGTAGCGTTCGGTGCGCACCCCCCTCCACGGCGGGAACTCGCCCTGCTCCGTCGGCGTGTAGCTCTGGGCATAGACAGAGTCCGGACCGGGCACCCCCTCTCGGCCGCCGTGTTCGGGCGCGAGCAGGTGGGCGGACAGATCAAGCCCCGACATGCCCATCCCCCCTGGGATGCCCGCCAGGCCCAGCAGCGTCGGGGCGACGTCGACGTGGGAAATCGGCATCGACAATTCGAGGCCGGCGGGCACGGCTGCGGGGTAGTGCACGATGCCCGGCACCTGAAGCGACTCCGCCCATGGCTTGCGTTTCAGGACGGTGCCGTGCGATCCGAGCATGTCCCCGTGATCTGAGGTGATGAAGATGACGGTGTTCTCGAGCCGGCCCGTCTCCTTGAGGGCCGCGACAATGCGTCCGACCTCGTCGTCGATGAACGTGATGGCCGCGTAGTAGCCGGCAATGTCCGAACGACTGCCCAGGTCCTGGCCGCGCGCTCTCTGCACCGGGCCGCTCCAGTTCGCACGCATGGTGAGCATGTCCGGGTGGTACATATTCATGTATTCCGGAGGAGCGACATAGGGATTGTGAGGGGGGCCCCACTGGACGAATCCCAGAAAGGGTGCCTCCTCATCGCTACGGATGAACTCGATCGCGGCATCCGTGAACGCCGTGGCTGAGTAGCCTTCGATCTGGATCGGTTCCGGGGCGTCCCGAAAATAGTGCATATTCCAGTAACGGTGCGAGCAGATGTTGGCGGCCCAGAAATCGAACCCCTGCCTGCGTTCGGGTCGCACGTAGCCGGGCTGGCGCTTGCCGCCCTCGAGGTGCCACTTGCCGACGAACCCGGTCCGGTAACCCCGCTCCCGTGCGATCTCGGCGATGGTGACCTGCTTGTCCGGCAGCGGAGCGTCGTTCACATCGACGCCGTGCTCATGGCCAAAGCGGCCTGTCAGCAACGTGCCGCGCGCCGGGCAGCAAACCGGGCAGTTGGCCGTAACGTTCCTGAGCAGAGCGCCGGCCCCGGCGAGTGCATCCATGTTGGGCGTCTTGAGCTCCGCATTGCCCATCGCTCCGAGGTCCATGCCGCGCCATTGGTCCGGCATCAAGACCAAGATGTTCGGGGCCGGAAGCGCTGGCCCGCCGCAAGACGACGACGCCCCGGCAGCGGCTGCCAAGAAGGCCCTTCGGTCCATCATCTGCGCTAGCATCACACCGGACCGAGCGCGGTGTCAACCACCGTCGCGCGGATCCGGGCAGGGGGGAACTCAGCCGGAATAGTGCCAGTCCGTTCCGCTTGGCGTGTCGCGGAGCGCCACCCCTCGCTCGGCAAGGTGGTTGCGTATGGCATCCGCGCGGGCGAAGTCGCGGGCTCTGCGGGCAGCCGCCCGCTCCCGGATCAGGCCCTCGATCTCCTGGGCAGGGACTCGGTCGGACTCCGGCGGACGGAGGATGTCGAAGACGGCATCGAACTGTCCCAGCAGGGCGCGTCCCTCTTCGGCGTTGCCGGACCCGAACGCACCTTCGTCCATCTTCGAGTTGGCTTGGCGGACGTACTCAAAGACCGCGCCCAACGCACCGGCCGAGTTGAGGTCGTCGTCCAATGCCTCGCGGAACTCGCTTCGCGCTTGCTCGGCAACGCGCGTCAAATGGGCGCAGTCCGGTCCTGGCGGGACGGCGTCCAACCGGCGCTGGAAGTTGCGGAGCCTCTCGATCGCAGCCGACGCAGCCCTCAGCCCGTCGAACGTGAAGTTCAGCTGCTTCCGGTAAGGCGTGGCGACCAGCAAGTAGCGGATCGCATCCGGCGAGTAGCCCTGGGATGTCAGGTCCCGCAGGGTGTAAAAGTTGCCCAACGACTTCGCCATCTTCTTCCCGTCGACCAGAAGGTGCTCGGCATGCACCCAGAACCGGGCAAACGGCTTGCCGGTCGCGCTCTCGGACTGGGCGATCTCGTTCTCGTGGTGAGGAAACTGCAGGTCGACGCCGCCAGTGTGGATGTCGAAGCTCTCTCCCAGGTATGCCATCGCCATGGCCGAGCATTCCAGGTGCCAGCCCGGCCGTCCCGGGCCGTACGGACCTTCCCAACTCGGCTCGCCGGGACGCGCGGCCTTCCAGAGGACGAAATCACGGGCGTCATCCTTGTCGTATTCGTCCGCGTCCACGCGGGCACCCGTGCGGATGCCGCCGGAGTCCAGCCGCGAGAGCTTCCCGTAGTCGGGCCAGCTGGAGATGCGGAAGTACGTGGACCCGGCGTTGCGGTACGTGTGGCCGGCGCTCTGGATTCGCTCCACCAGCCGGAGCATGTCCGGGATGTGGGCCGTGGCGGCTGGCACCCGTTCCGGCCGCTCCAGCCTCAGTGCGCGGCAGTCCTCGAAGAAGGCTTCCACGTACTGCCGCGTGTACTCCCCGATCGGCAGGCCGTCACGGGTAGCGGCAGCGATGATCTTGTCCTCCACGTCCGTGACGTTCATCACATGGAGGAGTTCCCACCCCGACTCCCTGAGGTGCCGCCGCAGGATGTCCTGGAAGGCGAACGTACGGAGGTTGCCGATGTGCACGTAGTTGTAGACGGTCGGCCCGCAGGAGTACATCCTGACCGTCTTGCCGTCAGCGGGCTCGAACGTCTCGACGCGCCGGCTCAGGCTGTTGTAGAGCTTGAATGCCACGGGCGTCCGGAGGTTTTCCTATTTTAGCGCCGCGCCCGGATCCAGCCCGTAAGCCTCGATCGCCGTTCCGCCCATGATCCGGCCGCGCTCCGTCTCTCCCAGCCCGGAAGCTAGCGTGCGGACGATTTCCAGCCATCGGCCGTACCGGACCGCCAGCACGCTGAGCGGCCAGTCCGAGCCGAACATCAGCCGCCGGGGGCCGAACGCCTCGAGCACGGTATCGAAGTAGGGCTGGAACTGCGCTTCCTTCCAGCCATGCCAGTCGGCCTCGGTGACCATCCCCGACAGCTTGCAGTAGACATTGGGGCGCAAGGCAAGATCCCGGATCAGGCGGTCCCACGTTTCAAACGACCCGTCCCGGATGCGAGGCTTGCCGATGTGGTCGAGGACAAACAACTGCTTCGGATGCCGATCGACGAACCGGAGGGTCTGGGGGAGGTGGCGCTCGAAGATGAGGATGTCGTAGGCGAGGCCGGCGGCGGTCACTGCCTGGATCCCCTCGTTAAAGCGGGCACCGAGCATGAAATAATCGTCCGGCTCGTCCTGCAGGACGTGGCGGCATCCCTTGAACAGCGGCTCGCCCGAGAGCTCAGCCAGCACGTCGCCGACACGCGGGTCGGCGAGCGGCACCCAGCCGACCACCCCGAAGATGAAGTCCGTCCGTCCCGCGAAGTCCAGCAGAACACGAGTCTCCTCGACGGTCTGACGAGCCTGCACGGACACGACCCCGGACACCCCTACGCCGTCGATCTCGAGTTCCAGGTCCCGGGGGAGATAGTCCCTGCGAAGGATTCGCATGTCATCCGAGATCCAGCCGTATTCGCGAGGGTCGTACCGCCAGAAGTGGTGGTGGGAGTCGACGGTCACGGAGAATCCGGGGTTAGTGCGGATCTTGGTTCTCCGGCAGGCCGGACGGCCAAATCTGGTTGCGCACAGGCGCGACCACCTCGTGGATCTCCTCGAGCAGTCCCTCGGGAGTCTCGAAGGCGAACGCCCGCAGGTTCTGCTGAACGTGGCGGACCTTGGACATCCCGACCAGAACACTGGCAGTGTGCGGGTAGTCGTAGCAGTACTTCAGCGCGACCTCAGACACGTCCACGCCGCGAGCTCGACAGAGGAGGGCGATGCGGACCCCGGTCTGCTTGACGGCATCGGAGGCCAAGTGCCACGAGGGGGCGCCACGCTCGGTGAGGATCCGCAGGTGGAGGGGAGACGCGTTGATCAGCCCAATCCCGCGCTGCTCGCAGAACGGTCGCAACTGCGTGTCGAGGTCGTCGGCCATCAGGTTGTAGCGAGCGTACGAAAGGATGCTGTCGACTGGAAAGCGATCGGCGACGTCGCGGAGGATGCCCAGCGGCAATCCGGTGATGCCCACGTACCGGCACTTGCCCGCCTGCTGCAACTCGCGCGCCACCGGCAGGGCTTCGTCCAGCACCTGCTGCCTGTCGACAAACTCGATGTCGTGCATCTGATAGATGTCGATATAGTCCGTGCGCAGGCGGCGGAGCGACTCGTCGACGCTGGAGCACACCCGCTCGGCCGAGAAATCGAACCGGTCGATGTCGTAGCGCCCGCACTTGGTGGCCAGAACGATGTTCTTGCGCTTGGGGCCGAGGGCGCGGCCGAGCCGCTCTTCGGAGAGGGTGCGGCCGTAGTACGGGGAGGTGTCGAAGAAGTTGACGCCGTGGTCGATGGCCATGTGTACGGCACGCTCGCCCTCGCGGACGTCGATCTCCTCGAACTCGTTGCCCAACGGGGAGGCCCCGTAGCCGAGAACCGAGACTTCCAGTTCCGTCTGGCCCAGTTTGCGAAATTCCATGGAGCGAATCGGTTACCCTTCTAGGTTCGACAGGATAGCCAGCTTACCAGTTCCGGCAGCCTGCCCCACCCGAAGGACGCGCACGCCGGCCGTCCAGCCACCATGCACGAACCGCTGCCCCTCACGGAGACGCGGAATCCCCGGTCCCAAACCATTGACAGCGCGTCGACCGAGGAGATGCTGGCCATCCTCAACGCTGAGGACCAGAGGGTGGCCGTCGCGGTTCGCGAGCAGATCCCTCGGATCGCGACGGCGCTGGACGCCATCGTCGAACAGTGGGAGCGAGGAGGGCGGCTCTTCTATGTCGGAGCCGGCACCAGCGGGAGACTCGGAGTGCTGGACGCGGCGGAATGCCCGCCGACCTTCGGCACGCCGCCGGAGCGCGTGCAGGCCTTGATCGCGGGCGGGCCAGAGGCCCTGCTGCGCGCGGTCGAGCGCGAGGAAGACAGCCGGAACGCCGGACGCCGGGACTTGGCGGAGAGGTCCTTCACCCGGGACGACGCGCTCGTGGGAATCGCGGCGAGCGGCCGCACGCCATACGTGCTCGGCGCCGTCGAACACGCGACTTCCGTCGGAGGCGCCACGGTTGGCCTCAGCTGCAGCCCGGGCTCGCCCCTGGAGGCGGTTGCGGCGTATCCGATCACGCCGGCAGTGGGCCCCGAAGTGGTGACGGGCTCCACCCGGATGAAGAGCGGCACTGCCCAGAAGCTGGTGCTCAACATGCTCTCAACCGGGCTCATGATCCGGACGGGCTGCGTGCTCGGCAACCTGATGGTCAACGTGCAGGTCCGGAACGAAAAGCTCGCACGAAGAGCGGAGCGGATCGTCCGGGAGGTCACGGGATGCGGTCTGGCAGAGGCGCGATCGGTTCTCACCGAGGCCGGTCAGAATGTGCGGCTTGCTATCCTGATGCGCTCCCGCAAAATGGACCGGTCCGACGCCGAGCGACTGCTGGCGTGCTGTGGCGACAACTTGCGAAAGGCTCTGGAGCAATCCGATGGCTAGCTCGAATCTTCTGATCCGGCGCACGACGCTGATCTTGCTCGCCGCCACTCTCGTGGCCAGCATGCTGGTCGCCCAGCCCCGTGGTCCGACGATCGAATCGCCCGTTGTGGGCGAGGATGGCCGGATCACCTTCCGCGTACGGGCGCCAGACGCGCGGTCGGTCGTGTTGAACGCCCCGTGGGCCGGCGAGCCAAGGGGGCTTGCCAAGGGAGAGGACGGGATCTGGTCGGTGACGGTCGGGCCCGTCCCGCCGGCGATTTACAGCTACACGTTCCAACTGGACGGCGTGCGAGTCCTGGACCCCCACAACACAGCGGTGAAGCAATGGAGCGGCGGAAACGCCAGTCTGGTGGAGGTTCGGTCTGCCGAGCCCCTGCCCTACGACCTGCAGGACGTGCCCCACGGCTCCCTGCACATCCGTTACTACTCCTCCCGGACAGGGGGCAGCAACCGGAGACTGGTGGTCTACACCCCGCCTGGGTACGAGCAGGAAGAGGACAGGGAATACCCGGTGCTATACCTGCTGCACGGTGCCGGGGACAACGAGATGACCTGGACCGAGGTCGGCAAGGCCAACCTGATCCTGGACAACCTGATCGCCGCAGGCGAGGCGGACCCCATGCTGGTCGTGATGCCGAACGGACACCCCGTACCCTGGAGCAGCCGACGCAGGGGACTGCGCTCGGGCAACACCGAGGCCTTCCGGGACGACCTGCTCGAATCCGCGATCCCGCTGATCGAGTCCCTGTACCGCGTCAGGAGCGACCGCAGCCAGCGCGCGATCGCCGGCCTCTCGATGGGAGGAGGACAGGCCCTGCATTGCGGCACCGGCAATCTCGACCGGTTCGCTTGGGTCGGTGCTTTCTCAGCCGCCGCGCCGGATCCGAGCGAGGATCCCGCAGCTGCCGCGTTCCTGGCAGATTCCGAACGGGCGAATCGCGAGTTGAAGCTGCTGTGGATCGGCATCGGACGGGAAGACTTCTTGCTGGAGCGGAACCAGTCCTTCAAGGCAGCTCTGGACTCCGTGGGAATCAAGCACGACTACCTGTTGACGGAGGGAGGGCACAGCTGGCCGGTCTGGAGGGGCTACCTCGCGAAACTCGTGCCCATGCTGTTCCGAGATTAGTTGCTCCAGCCCAGTGAGCACGAGCCAATAACCAAGCCGCGCGAAATCGCGTCATTACTTTCAACCGCCGCGATCGTCGCGGCTGCACAGGAATTGGAACGATGGCACTCTGGAACTCCCCTTGGCTGCGTTCAGGCCTGATTGTCCTGGCGACAGCGGCAATCACCGCTGGCGCCATGATGATTTACGGACCCGCGCCGCCGGAGTTGCCCACGGCCGTTGTCGAACGGCGCGACTTCCTGCGAACGGTGTCGAGTCGCGGGGAGCTCAAGAGTGCCCAGTCTGACCAGATCATCACCCCTCAGACCCCTGACCTGAAGATCGTCCAGCTGGCCGAGAACGGAAGGCCGATCCGACGAGGTGAGGTTGTCGTTCGCTTCGACGAGTCGGCGCAGGAAGACATGCTGATCGAGCGCGAGACGGAAGTGCGCCAGGTCGACAGCGAGATCAAGCAGGCCGAGGCCCAACACGCCATCACCGACGAGCGCAACGAGATGATGATAATGCAGTCCACCTACAACCTCGAACGAGCCGAGCTGGAGGCCAGCAAGCAGGAAATCCTGGCGGAAATCGAGGCGGAGAAGGCCAAGATCGACGTCACGATCGCGAAGGGGGAACTGACAAAGTCCGAGACGAACTCCAAGGCGAGCGACATGTCCCAGGCGGCGGACATCGAGCGCCTGATGGAACGCAAGGACAAGGCCGAGCGGGACCTGGACCTGTCCAAGACGTATCTCGGCAGCATGGTCCTGCGTGCCCCAAGCGACGGCATCGTCCATATCCTGCCCAACAACCGTGCGCAGGGTTCGTTCGGCACCGCTCGGCCCCCTTTCCAGGAAGGCGACACGGTCTGGACAGGAGCCACCATCGCGGAGATACCGGACCTCTCGTCGCTGCGCGTGGAGTTCCGCGTGGACGAGGTCGACCGGGGCCGCGTCATGGAAGGCAACGAAACCCGCATCCGCGTGGATGCCGTGCCCGACGCCACCTTGAGCGGGACAGTCAGCTGGCTGAGCCCGATCGCCACGCTGGTATTCAACCGACTGCCGCCGGAAAAGAACTTTCCGGCATTCTCCTCCATCGACGATATCGATGACCGGCTGCGGCCCGGCATGAGTACAACCGTCGAAGTCGTGGTACAGCGCATCTCGGACGTCCTGGTCATCCCGGCCAAGGCATCGACCCAGATTGATGGCCGGCCGACCGTGTTCGTAAAGGACGGGACCGGTTTCCGTCGCGCGACGATCCAGGTCTCGGCGACGAACGGCACCGATATCGTGGTCGAGTCCGGCCTTGAGGAGGGGGACGTGATCGCGCTGGAAAACCCGGAACTGGCCGCCCAGGCCAGAACCCTCTGATGCAAAAGGAGCCCAGGCCATGACGAAATTGTTGTTCAGGATCGCGATCGTCCTCGTGGTCGGGGCGCTTGCCGCGGGCGGGTACTACGCCTGGCAGCAGATCCCCGAGCAAGAGCACGAATTCGCGCTGGCGGAGGTCCAGCGGGGCGACCTTGTGGTGAAGACCCACCTGCGCGGGGAATTGCGCGCCGTCCGCTCCCTGACCCTCGTAGCCCCCAATATCGGGACGATGACGCAGGTAACGCAGCTAGCTCCCACCGGATCGCTGGCCCGTCGCGGCGACCTGATCTTCGAGCTAGACGACTCAGAACGTGTCGCTGCGCTCGAGGACAGCCTGCTGACTGTTGAGCAGATCAAGGAGAACCTCAAGAAGGCCGAAGCGGAATTGGAAATCCGCAAGAGCCAGGACGAGGTGGAAATCGTCCAGGCGAACTTCCAGGTACGCAGGGCCGAATTGGAGGTCCAACGCAACGAGCTCCTGGCGGCGATCGACGCCCGTAAGAACGAACTCACCTTGGAGGAAGCGATCCGACGGAAGCAGAAGCTCGAAGCGGATATCAAGAACCGGCTGCAGCAGCGCGAGGCCGAACTGGCAGTCTTGCGCGAGCAACTGAACAAGGCGGAGCTGGACGTGGCCCGGGACCGCCGCAGAATTGCCGAGTCGAGAACGCTGGCGCCTCTGACCGGGCTGGTATCGATCCAACAGAACCGATCGGGGGGCCGTGGCGGTTTCGGCCAGGCGCTGCCGGAAATCCGGGAAGGCGATCAGGTATCTGCGGGCATGTCAGTAGCCCAACTGCTGGACCTGTCGGAGATGGAGCTCCTCACGCGCGTCGAGGAATCAGAGCGCGCCAACCTAAGGGAAGACCAGGAAGTGCTGATCCGCCTCGACGCCATCCCAGAGCATTCCATACCGGGCACGATCAAGCGACTGGGCAACACGGCGTCGGCGAATATCTTCGCGGGGGAGGCCGTCAAGAAATTCGAGTGCGTAATTGCAATCAACATGCGCGCACTCCTGGAGAGCGTCGGAGCCGATCAGGAGCGCATCGCGAGAATCCTAGCGACCGCGCAACAGAACGCGGAACTCGGATATGGCTCGCAGACCGGTCGGAACTCCGGAGAGGGACGGGCCAACCGTAACGCCGCAGCCGGCGAGGGCCGGGCGCAAGCAGGCGCCCGCGGAGCAGGAGGGCCGCAAGAGGGCGGCCAAGACCGTGGGCAGCGGGCTGGGCGACAGGCCCAAGGCCCAGGCCAGCAGGGCGACGGCCAACAGGGCGCCCAACAGCGAGCCGGCGGCGGGCAGCCCGGGGGCCAGCGAGGCGGGCAGCGACAAGCCGGAGAGCAAGGCGGCCAGCAGCGAGCCGGCGGCCAACAGCGCGGCGGGCGCGATCCTTCGGCGATCCTGGCTCGCCTGCCCGAAGAGGCGCGCAAACAGGCAGAAGAACTCCTGAACGGCCGCGGCCCTCAGGATCTCAGCAATGAAGAAAGGCAACAGTTCCGTCAGATCATGCAGTCCGCCTTAGGCGGCAGACAGGGCGGCGGCAGACAGGGTGGCGGCCAAGGCGGGTT
>CAYWUV010000001.1:55751-123356 GCA_964461235.1 uncultured Bryobacterales bacterium
CGGCGGAGGCGGCCAGGGCGGCCAAGGCGGGTTCGGCGGAGGCGGCCAGGGCGGCCAAGGCGGGTTCGGCGGAGGCGGCCAGGGCGGCTTCGGGGGCAGGGGCGGCTTCGGGGGTGGACCCGGTGGATTGGGCGGCCCGGGTGGCGGCGCGACGGCAGAGGCAGCACCGAGCTCCGAATTCTCCGAAGCCGAGCGGCAAGCAGCGCAGCTGCCACGCCCTCCCGAGGAAGGGTCGGATGTCGAAGTGCTGCTCCGTCCGGGGTTGCTCGCCGATGCGGAAGTGACGGTCGAAGAGATCAAGGACACCCTCTACATCCCGTACCAAGCGGTATTCGAAGAGGGAACGCAGACGATCGTGTACGTGCTCGAGGGCACGCGCCTACAGCCCCGGCGCATCCAGCTGGGCCGGCGATCGGAGTCGCAAGTGGCTATCGCCGACGGGTTGGAGGAAGGCGAGTTTGTCTCCTTGTACCGTCCGGATTCGGCACCCGCAGCCCTAAGGAAAGAATCCGAGCAGCCTTCCGGGCCGTCGTTCCCGGGCGGAGCGAACTAACCGATGCAGATTCCCAATGTACTGCCCGAGCTCCAGATGGGGATCGGGAGTCTCCTGGCGCACAAGCTCCGCACGCTGCTGACCATGCTCGGCATGATCTTCGGCGTCGGCGCGGTTGTCGCGATGCTGTCGATCACCGAGGGCGCGCGCCAGGAAATGATCCGTTACATCGACCTGTTGGGCGTCAACAACATCGTCGTGGAGGCAACCCAAGCCCCGGACCGGGACACTCTGATCGAAGTCCGCCAGGTTTCTCCCGGCCTAACATTCCGGGACGCAAGGGCCATCGCCGCCAACACGCCGAACATCGCCCACCTCTCCGAGCGCAAGACGTTCGAACCGACCAGCGTGCTGCCGACGACCGACGCGGATCTGCCCCAACTGATCGGCGTCCGCCCGAACTACACCAGCATCTACAGCATGTCCCTGATCGAGGGCCGGTTCTTCACGGAAGAGGAGCAATTGCGCTCCGCGCCCGTCTGCGTGCTGGGCGAGAGGGCGAAGATCAATATTCTCGGCTACGGCAAGGCCGTTGGCTCCCACATCAAGGTCAACGAGGTCTGGCTGCGCGTCATCGGCGTCACGGCACCGCAGGCGACGGCCGAGAGCGAGGTCGAGGGTCTCGAAGCGGACGACCGTAGCAACGTGATCCTGGCACCGCTGAATTCGGTGATGCGCCGGTTCGAGGACAACAACAGCTATCTCAAGGACGAGATCGACGGGATCTTCCTGCGGGTCGAAACGGACGCCGATCCGATCGAGACATCGCAGATCGTTCGTGCCATCCTGAACACCACCCATAACGGGGCCAGCGATTTTTCCGTGCTCGTGCCCGCCGATCTACTGGCACAGCGCGAGCAGCAGCAACTCGTCTTCCAGATCGTCATGATCTGCATCGCCGGCATCTCGCTGCTCGTAGGCGGCATCGGCATCATGAACATCATGCTGGCGACCGTGCTGGAGAGGACCCGCGAAATCGGCATCCGCAGGGCGATCGGCGCCCGCCAGAGGGATATCGTTCGACAGTTCCTGATCGAGGCCGTGATGATCTCGATCCTAGGCGGTCTTATCGGCATTGCCGCCGGTTTCGGCGGCTCCAGAGTGATCGCTGCCATCGCCGGCTGGGCGACCGTCGTGACCTTCATCTCGATCATCGTCTCGTTCGGCGTGTCCGTTTTCATCGGGCTTCTCTTCGGCATCTACCCCGCGATGCAGGCGGCGAAGCTCGATCCCATTGAGGCCATCCGCTATGAGTAACGCTCCCACCGCATCGCATCGCCGGGAAATTCCACTGCTGGCGGTCGCAGCCCTCCTGCTCGGTGCCGCGCCGGGCATCGCGCAGTTCTCGACGTTCCCGGACGGAGGGTACTTCCGGGAGGTTTGGCAGCCTGCGCCCTACGAAGTCGAGATAGACGCCGCCACCGCCCTTGAGGACTACGTGGTGGACGGCAAGCTCGAACTCTCACTGCGCGACTACCTGGAACTGGTGATGGTCAACCATCCGGACATCCAGATCCAGGTTCTCAACGTGCTCGAAAGCGAGAACTCGATCCAGAGCGCGTTCAGCCCGTTCGATCCCAACCTCACGCTGAACTTCAACGCGAATCGCGGGACAAATCCGTCTCAGGATGTCCTGCAGGGCGGCGACGTGATCAGCACCCTGCGACAGAACGGCGGGTTCACGTACCGCCAGACACTTGATACCGGCCTGAACTACCAAGTGCAATTCACGGGCGCGAAGAATGCCAGCAGCAGCGCGTTCCGCACGTTCAACCCCTCCATCCAGGACACGTTGCAGTTCCGCATCACCCAGCCGCTGCTGCGGGACCGCGGCCGAGGCATCCAGCGCATCCCGATCCTGATTGCGCGGGCCCGGTACGACATCAGCCAGGCGCAGGCGCTCAATCGCATCATAGGGCTCATCGCGCAGGCCGAGAGCACCTACTGGCAGGTCGTCTCGAACCGGGAGTCGCTGACGGTTCAGGAGAACAATCTGGAACTGAGACGCCAGTTCCTGGAGAGATCACGGCGCGAGCTCGAGTTGGGCGCAATCTCCCCCCTCGACATCTACCAGCCCGAGCAGAACTTCGCCAACGCGCAGGTCAGCGTCACACGGGCAAGCTATCGGCTGCAGCAGGCGGAGGACCGTGTGCGCCGCCAGATCGGCGCCGATCTCCATCCCGAGATCCGCAATCTGCCGCTGGTGCTGACCGAGTCCGCCAACCCGCCGATTTACATGCCGAGCTACGACCCGGAGGAGACGATTCAGAAAGCCATGGCTTTCCGTCCGGACGTCGGGTTGCGCAGAAGGAATCTGGAAATCGACGACTACAACATCAAGCGGTCCACCAACCAGCTGCGACCGGATCTGTCGTTGAACGCCACCTACAGTGCCACGGGCCTGGGCGGCAACCTGTACGAGAACTCGCTCCTGGGAGGAAGTGCCAGGTTGCTCGAGGCGGGAGGGTTCCCGACAGCGATGAACCAGCTCTTCCAGTTCGCCTTCCCGACCTACAGCGTGGGCGTGACTCTGGAACTGCCGCTCCGCAACCGCAGAGCCGCGGTGGACCTCGCGAATTCCGTGATCCAGAAGAAGCGCAACATGTACGAACTTCGTTCCCTGGAGCAGGGCATCCGCCTGGATGTCCTGAACGCCATCACGGGCGTGGAACTGAGCAAGGTGGCGATCCAGCAGGCCACTGTTGCCCTCGATTTCTCGCAAAAAAGACTGGACGCCGAGCAGAAGAAATACGACCTGGGCGTCAGCACAGCATTCATCGTGCTCGATGCGCAAGACGACCTGGTCCAGAGCCAAGCGGACCTGCTCCAGGAGTCGATCGGCTACCGTCAGGCGATGGTGACCCTGCTGCAGGCTACCGGAGAGTTACTCAACGAGCGCGGCATCCGGGTCGAGTTCCGGTAGCGAGGGGACCCGGCGACCGTAGAATAAGAGCAGCGGGGCGTGGCGCAGTCTGGTAGCGCGCCTGCTTTGGGAGCAGGAAGTCGGGGGTTCGAATCCCTCCGCCCCGACCAATTCAGCGCACTCTCGCGCCATCCCCGTAGCGGCGGACAGAGCCGCGATTCCGACTCGCCCGGGCTCGACTCGGCTCAGTCAGCCCTGACGCGCAGGTTTGGGATCGAGGTTCCGTTCCAGTTCGTCGTCCCTGACGGTCGAGGACCCGACCCCGTACCGAGGAACGGTGAGCCCTACGACCCAACAGATCACGTTCATCACGACCTTGCGTAACTCGTCGTTCTGCCAGTTCCGGTGGAAATGGCCACCGGTAAAGCCGAATCCGCGCCCTCCGTCGGCGCGCTCGATCGTCCAGAGCATCGTCTCCTCACGCCCCTTGGCCGCCTGGATGTGCGGATAGGGCCCCTTGGGATACACGTACGGGCCGTCCCGCACCTCATCGCTCGGCTTGGCCACGAGGACAGGCGTGAAGCTCGCCCCGCCAACCTCCCTGGGGGACGAAGCGTCGAACCCGTCCCGGAAACGCATGTTGAAGTACCATTCGTCCTCCACCGCGAACGGACGGACACCGTTGGCGACGGGATGATCGGGGAACCGCTCGAACGAAGGCGTCCAGATGGGGTTGCAGGACCATTCGTGCTCGTAGTAGCCGCCCAGCCATCGCTGGAACTCCTCGCCAGCATCGTCCTTGAGAACCTCGACCCCGTAGTGCATGCAGCCGAGCCCGACGCCGCGGCTGATGAGCCCGGCCATGAGGGCCCGTCGGTCCTTGTCGGCCAGCGGGTGCTTGCGCCCGCCGTCAGCATAGATCACCACGGCCGAGGCGTCGTCGAAAGTCGTTTCGTCGCCGACCCATCCGTCGTCGTGCCGCTCTACGACCAAGCCCGGCACCTGCGCCAAGCGTCTCTCGAGCAGGAGGGTGCCGGCGCGGAACTCGTGCATGCCTGGCGGATGGCTGGGGCTGCCCGCGATCAGGACGAGCTTGCGGGATTCGCCCGCCCCCGAGAGCACTCGCGGAGCCAGCGCGGAGGCACCGGCACCAGCCAGGAAGAGGCGGAGAAACTCGGAGCGTTCCATAGAATGAATCTTACCCCGGTGGCCGGACACGAATCGACTCGGCCTTCCGCTAGACTCGGATTTGGCCGAACTGCAGCCGTTTCGCATCCTTTCGCTGATCGCAAGTGCTACGGAGATCGCCTGCGCGCTGGGATTCCGCGACCAACTCGTCGGCCGTTCCCACGAGTGCGACTACCCGCCGGATGTTCGCGGCTTGCCGCAGGCGACGGTTCCGCGGTTCGATCCGGACGCGCCGAGCGGCGTGATTGACGAACGTGTCAGAGCGCTGGCAAACGGATGCGATCCCCTGGACGCGCTCGGCGTCTACGAAGTCCGTGAGGACGTGCTGAGCGAGCTTCGGCCGACGCATATCGTCACCCAGTCCCAGTGCGACGTGTGCGCCGTGAGCGAGCGGGACGTGGTCAAGGCCGTCGGACGGCTCGCAGGTCTTCAGCCCGAGATAGTCTCCCTCCGGCCGTTCGCGCTGGCGGACGTCTGGGAGGACATCGTGCGCGTGGCGTCCGCCTTGGGGACAACCGGCACAGGGGTCCGCTTGGTGGCCTCGCTGCAGGGCCGGATGAGCGCGATCGCGGCCAAGGCGCGAGGGCTGGCCGCGACACCGAGCGTCGCCCTGATCGAGTGGGCCGATCCGCTGATGGCTGGCGGCAACTGGATGCCGGAACTGGTCGAGATGGCGGGAGGGCACTGTCTGTTCGGACGAGCAGGCGAGCACTCCCCCCCTATGGATTTCGAAGCGCTGGCAGCCTCGGACCCCGAAACGATCCTGATCAGCCCCTGCGGTTTCGGGCTCAAACGCACGTTGGACGACGTGCCGCTTCTCGCCGCCAATCCGGGCTGGTCCTCGCTCCGAGCCGTGCGCGAAGGCCGCGTCTTCGCGGCGGATGGGAATCAGTTCTTCAATCGCCCGGGTCCCCGTCTGGCGGAGTCCCTGGAGATCCTTGCGGAAATCCTGCACCCGGACCATTTCGACTTCGGGCATGACGGGACCGGCTGGGTTCGCGCGAGTCCGAACTGATCGAGCCAGCCCCCGACGACCTGGGGAGCACCAGGAGCTGACCAGCTTCGTCGGGCTGCGGAACGGGCCCGGCCTAGAGGCTGACGCCCATGTCACGCCCCCGCAGCGTCACCTCGACGTCGATCTCCCGGCCTTGCCGGATCAGCTTCAGCCTCACCGTGTCACCGGCGAGCTTGAGCGCCAGCGCCTCTCCCATCCTGTTGCGGTCCGAAAGACGGACATCATCGACGACTACGATCAGGTCCCCGCCCCAGGGAATCCGATAGTTGCCGAGAATGACCTCGCGGCTGGCCCCCCGCAGCCCGGCCGCGTCAGCCGCCGACCCGCCCTCGACTTCTGTCACCAGATAACCGCTCGAGGGCAGCCGCAAGGTCCGGGCCCACCGTTGCGTCAAGTAGAAGCCCGTAATGCCGAGATCCTCGGGCGGCTCGGCTCCGCCCTTCACGAACCTCAGGAGCGCCTTGGCCCGGCTCACCGGCATGGCAAAGCCGATTCCGATGTTGCCGCTCGGTCCGTAGATCGCGGTATTCACCCCGATGACGTTGCCGCTCGAATCGAGCAGCGGACCGCCGCTGTTGCCGGGATTGATGGCAGCGTCGGTCTGGATGAGATCCTTCAGGATCCCGCTGCGGTCTTGAATGGACCGGCCTGTCGAGCTGACGATGCCCGTCGTGAGTGTCCCGTGCAGACCGAACGGATTGCCGATCGCGAGCACCTTCTGACCGACCTGCACCGACTCCGAGTCTCCCAATGCCAGGTACGGGAGCAATTCGCCGGATTCGACCTTGATGAGAGCAAGATCGTTCGCCGGGTCGGTCGCGAGCACCCGGGCCTTGTAACGGTTCCCGCTCTCGACATCCGCCAGCAACGTCACCTCGAGTTCCGCGCTGCCCTTGATCACGTGGAAGTTGGTGAGGATGTGCCCGTCGGGATCAATCAGGAAACCGGAGCCCGTCGACTCGCTGGGGTAGATCTCAAGGAACCAGTTCCTGTGGAGCACAGTACTGGTGATGTGAACGGTTGCCGGGCTGGCCCGCTCGTAGATTTCGATGTTCGAGAGTTCCTCGGGAGTGAGTGTCGAGTCGGCTTCGGTCCAGAAGGGCTCGTCGAACGCGACCCGCATCCTGCGGCCCCCGTCGAATGGCCAGACACTCCAGGCAATCACTCCGGCGAGCAGGAGGGCGGCCAGACCTAGGGGACGAGCCAACGCATCAGCCAATTCGCGCATGGGTTTCAAGCGATCCTAGTCTCGGTTTGCGCAGCGGTCTCGGCAAGCAGCCGACGGTGAACGTCGCGAACCTGCCGGAGCGTTTCGTGCTTGGTACCGGCCGTGTCGATCACGAAGTCAGCGTACTGCCGCTTCTCTTCCAAGGGAAGCTGCCGCGCGATCCGTGCCTCCGCTTCCTGCCTGGTGGCACCTTCACGCTTGACGAATCTCTCGATCTGCAATTCACGGGGACACGCAGCGAGCACGAGTCGATCGTAGCGCTTGTAGCTGCCGCTCTCGATCATGATGGCCGCCTCGACCACGGCAATGGAGTCCGGGGCCCGACTGGCAACGGCCAAGAAAAAACGCTCGATCCTCACGAAGACTCTCGGGTGGACAATCGAATTGAGCTTCGCCAGCAGGCTCTCGTCCGAGAAGACGAGAGCCCCCAGGGCCTTGCGGTCAACCGTGCGCGACGGGGTCAGCACTTGCGGCCCGAACGCCTGCACCACGTCCCCTACGGCGTCCGGATCCTCGGCCAGGACCCGATGTCCGAGCTCGTCTGCCTGCAGTACAGCGCAGCCCAATCGCTCGAACTCCCTGGCGACGAAGGTCTTTCCGCTTGCCAGTCCGCCGGTCAGTCCGACCTTTAGCATCGGTTCAGAGTTGAGGGCCGAAACGTGGCTGGCCGGGGAGGATTCGAACCTCCACAGCGGGCTCCAAAGGCCCGTGTCCTACCGTTAGACGACCGGCCATCGGCCCGTACGGCCAGAATAGCATGCCTCCGAATAGCCCGGTCGTCAGGGGAGGCGGGCTTGCCAGCGCTATTGGAGGCTGGCCCCGTCCTGCGGCAATCCGCTCAGCAGGACCTCTTCACCGGCTTGGATGCCGGAGGCGATCAGGGCCTCCGTGTCGTTGTGATCCTGGACCAGGACCCGCTTGCGGCGATAGGACTCGCCGTCTCTGACGTAAACGTAGCCAGCGTCCGATTCCGCGTCGGACCGGACCGCCTCGCGGGGAACGATGACACCCGTCACGCGGTCGGAGACCAGCACGTCGGCGCTGGCCGAAAGGTCCGGTAAAATCCGCTCGTCCTGGTCCTCAATCAGGATCCTGACACGAATCCGCTTGACGAACACGCTGTTACGACCCCGGCTGTACCTGGACCCCCCTCCGCTCGAAGTGGCCATGGCCCCGATGTCGGCGACCCGGCCCCGAAATCGCTCGCCCGGGTACGCGTCCAGTTCCACGACCGCTTCGTCCCCGATACGTATAGTCTGGGCGTCGACTTGGTTAGCGACCGCGTTGACGACCATTTCCGACACGTCGACGACCCGCATGATCATCGCGCCCGGATAGACTTGGTCGCCGGGCTTGAATTGAGAGAACTGCCCGCTGCGATTGAACATCGACTCCAAGACGATCATGCCCGGAATCGGCGTCTTCACCTGGAGTCGCTCGTAGTCACGCTCATGGCGCTCGACGTGCAGTACCTGCTCGTCAACATCCAGTTCCTGAACGCGCACGCTGGCTGCGTGGACTTGATCCATAAGACGCCCCTCGTGCTCCAGTTGCTCCCAGGAGGCGTGGGCTTCGAGTGCCATGTTCTCGAGGATTTCGGACTCGATCTCGGATAGGACCTCGGCCTTGCGACTGTCGAGCACGGCCTTGTCGTACTCAGCCTTGGCGTTCACCCGCCCCTGCCGTTCGGTCTCCTTGAGGATCAGAACGTCCGCCTCAAGCTTCCGCAACGTCGCCTTCGAGGTCGTCACGACGGACTGGCGATCGACGATGTGGTCTTCGAGCCACTTGAGTTCGAACTCGGCGACGATTCCGCCAGCCGGCACCACTTTGCCGGGATCGGCCAGCATCGCCAGCGTCAAGTCCGCTCTCCCGGAATCCCGAGGCCCGCGCATCTTGGGAGCGCGGATCGAAGCGAAGTTCATGGTCTCGATCGTTCCCCCGATGCGCAAGGTCTTGCCGAACTCGCCCATCACGGCCACTGCAGAACGCGTGACCGCCGCTGGTCCGCTCGTTCGTTGCGACACAGTGGGATTGGAAAGGCTCCATAGCACGAACGCCGTCGCTGCTGCCGCCAGGAGACAAAGTCCCAACGTCAGCGGCAAGCCGGGCCGGGGGGGCAGCCTGGGCGTCCGCGATGGCGGTGGCGGAAGCTGCGCGGGTTGCGGTCGGCCAGGATCCGCGGGAACAGGTACGGGCAGACTGCTGGGCATCGAAAGCGAGTGCAGACCAAGAGAACCCCTCGGGATTCCTGCACACTGCTCAGCATTATAACCTCGCTGTCGAGACCCTGCGGATCGGACCAGGCCGGGATCGTCCCGGAATCCGCAGAAACCGGCCGCTTGCGAGCGCGGGAGCCGCTCAATCCCCGTTCTGGCGGGGATCGCTGTAAGAGCCTGCTTGGAGCACATCGGGGTTGAGGAGCACGATGTGCTGGCTCTCGGGAGCCTCGGCGGAGGCGTCGCGGTCCAGGCCCAGTCGCTTCAGCGTGTAGAACAGCAAGGCCTTGCGGACCCTCAGCAGGACGCTGCCTCCTTCCATGTGATAGTCGCGGACCACGATCCGCCGCTGGGACCGGGAAAGGCCGGGATGGGGCCCGATCGCCAGTTCGACATACTGGTGCCAATCGCCATCATCGGCCGGATCGCAACGCCTCGGCCGGATGCTGCCGGTCTCGAGGATCCGGGCGAGCAGGAAGTCCCTAAAGGTCTCCTCCTGCTCGGAGAACGCACGAACGTGCCAGCGGAATCCATCGTAGCCAAGGGCATGCGGGGCGATCCAGCGCCAGCCGGCCTCGGGACGCGACAAGGACTGGTACAGGATCTCGATCGAATTCTCGCCGCGGCACGCCTCGAGCACGAGACGTAGTGTTTCCGAGTTCACGGTTCGAACCAGGGACGGCACCTCGGCGAATTCGGGACAAGTCAGCAGCCACGATTCCTCCCGGACCCGGTGCCTGTCGGAGTCGCTCCCAAGGGCCGGATCTTGAAGGGCACGCAGCTGACCGAGGTAGCGTTCGGAGTCAAGCTTCAGGAACAGGGGCGAGAATACCGTGCTCCGGACGTATGTCCTGGCACTCTTGTCGTAGACCATGTTCTCGGGGGCCAGGTCGAGGTAGCGATTGAGGTCAGTGGAAGCCTGGTTGACCGAGACCCCGAAGGTCTGCATCAGGTGACCGCGATTGATGCGCCCCTCCCAATAGAGACGAAACTCGATGAACTCCAGTCTCCGCTCGACACCCCAGCGCAGATTGGACTTTCGGTTGCTCATCATTCGTACCGTTCCGGGCTCCTGCCGGTTCCGCCATCCTATTGGCGCCGGACCATCATGCTTGCACTCGCAAGATGTCGGACGTGAGTACGCACTCGTGTGCCCGCCACGCGATCCGCGACGCAAAGATTCCCATTATAGGGAGCACTTGCCGGCTGTGCGAGGAGTCCGCAGTCCCGGCCCCTCACGGCTCTCAGACAGGGAAGGACTGATAAAATGACCCCGTGCTTCGAGCGACGGCGGTTTCGCTCAGCTGGCTGTTGGCAGCGGGTATCGGAGGAGCCGAGCCGAGCGTCCCCGGACGCGTCGACTACAACGACGACGTGCGCCCGATACTCTCCGACCGCTGCTACACCTGCCATGGGCCGGACGGGGACCAGCGCCAGGCCGGCCTCCGCCTCGACCGGCACGACGGAGCGCTGGCGGAACGTCCCGGAGGGAGTCGGGCCGTCGTTCCGGGAAGACCGGCAGAAAGCACACTTGTCCAGCGGGTGTCGACTTCGGACCCGGCACTCCGGATGCCGCCGGCATATCTCGGCCATGAACCGTTGAGCGACGAAGAAGTCGAAGTCCTCCGGCAATGGATCGAGCAAGGTGCCGAGTGGGAGGGCCACTGGTCGTTCATTCCGCCGGTCCGTACGACCGTTCCAGAGATCCGCGAACAGGGACGAGCGCGAAACCCGATTGACGCACTGGTCCTGCACGCGCTGGAGAGGGAGGAGCTGAGTCTCGGGGAGCCTGCCGGACGCCGGACGCTTGCGCGGAGGGCCGCGATGGATCTCACCGGTCTGCCGGCCTCACCGGAATCCGTAGATGCATTCGTGGAAGACATCGGGCCCAGTGCGTACGAGACCTTTCTCGACGCGCTGCTCGCGTCACCGCGATTCGGGGAGCACATGGCGGCCATGTGGCTGGACGCAGCGCGCTACGCGGACACGAACGGCTACCAGACCGACGGGACCCGCTTCATGTGGCGCTGGCGGGACTGGGTGATCGACGCATTCAATCGCAACATGCCCTTCGACCGATTCACGATCGAGCAACTGGCTGGCGACATGCTCCCGAACGCGGCCCCCGATCAAGTGGTGGCGTCCGGTTTCAACCGGAACCACCGCACTACAGCCGAGGGCGGTTCCGTCAACGAGGAGTTCCGGGTCGAGTACGTCGCGGACCGTGCGGAGACCACGGCAACGGTGTGGCTGGGCCTGACCCTTGGGTGTGCCCGGTGCCACGATCACAAGTACGACCCGCTATCCCAAAAGGAATATTACCAGTTCTTCGCGTACTTCAACAACGTGCCCGAGAAGGGAATGGTCTGGAACTTCGGCAACGAAGACCCGCTCATCTACGCTCCAACCCCCGAGCAGCAGAGCCGCATGGCGGAACTCGCGGGCGAACTCGAGGCGGCCGAAACGGCGTGGAAGCAGACGGAGGGCAGCTTGGACCGCGAGCAGTCGAAATGGGAGGCTCACCTGGAGAGAGACAGCCCCGTTGACTGGGTACCCCGGCAAGGCCTGGCCGCACAAGCGTCGTTCGACGGGCCGCTGGAAGTCGTCTCGATGACGGGCGGCTCGATTGATGGCAGCAGCCAGCCTGTCAGGGCGGAGACCGATCTCGGCGCAGGCGTGCTCGGGCAGGGAGCCGTGTTCGACGGAACGAAGTACGCCGACCTGGGCACGGTCGGGAACTTCAACTACCTGGACCCCCTTTCGGTGTCGGCGTGGATCCGGCCGGAGACGGCCGAGGACGGGGCGATCGTCGCTTCGATGGGGGAGAACCCGATCGGAAGCGGATGGGGGCTGTTCGTCCGCGACGGCAAGCTCTGGTGGCACATGTCCCAGCGCTGGACAGACCTCAGTGTGCGGATCGAAACGCGGCGCCGGATCGAGCCCGGGCGCTGGCAGCACGTGCTGCTGACCTACGACGGCAACCGCAAGGCCAAGGGAATCCGGATGTACATCGACGGTGAAGAGCAGGAAACGAAAGTGCTCTTCGACAACTTGGACTGGCCGTGCAAGAGCAACTCCACGCTCAAGGTCGGGGGAGGAGGGGGCCTCGATAACCGATTCCGCGGCCGCATCGACGAAGTCCGGGTGTACGGCCGCGAGCTGTCCCCCGCCGAGGCGCGCTCGCTGGCGGTAACAGAGTCCCTCGCGGAACTGGCGACGATCCCCGCGGAGGCCCGTACCCAGGCGCAACGGGACAAGCTTCGGCTCGCTTTCCTCGAGACCGGGGCCGCCGAGGCGATTCGATCTGCGCTCCGTCGGGTCCGGGAGGCCCGGCGACGGCACGGCGCGTTCCTGGACGAGATCCCGACCGTGATGGTGATGCAGGAAGGCCCGAAACGCCAGGCCTACGTACTCGAGAGGGGGCGCTACGACGCCCACAGCGCGCCTGTCGAGCCGGGGACGCCGGACGCTCTTGGGTCCCCGGGAGCATCGCTTCCCAAGGACCGGCTCGAACTGGCACGCTGGATCGTCAGCCGGTCAAACCCCCTGACCGCGAGGGTGACGGTGAACCGCTTCTGGCAGATGCTGTTCGGAACAGGGCTGGTAAAGACCGTGGAGGACTTCGGATCGCAGGGGGAGGCTCCTTCCAACCAGGCTCTGCTGGACTGGTTGGCCGTGGAGTTCGTGGACTCCGGCTGGGATGTCAAGTGGCTGCTGAAGACGATCATGACCAGCGCGACATACCGACAGTCCTCCCGGGTGGATCGGGACCTCCTGGAGCGCGATCCGGAAAACCGGCTGCTCGCACGCGGTCCTCGGTTCCGTCTGGCCGCTGCCTCGATCCGAGACCAGGCCCTGGCCGCCTCGGGTCTTCTGGAGGAGCGGCTCGGTGGGCCGTCCGTGAGGCCGTACCAGCCACCCGGTCTGTGGAAGGAACTCTCGGGAACGGCCTACGAGGTGGGGACAGGGGAGGATCTGTACCGTCGCAGCCTCTACACCTACTGGAAGCGCACGGTCGCTCCACCGTCGATGATGAATTTCGATGCTTCGGACCGCGAGGTGTGCACGGTTGGCGTGAAGCGCACGAACACCCCGCTACAGGCACTCAATATGATGAACGACCCGACGTTCGTTGAAGCTGCCCGCAACCTTGCCGCACTCGTGCTGGAACGAGGACCGCGGGAGCCCGCCGCCAGAATCGCCGAAGTCTACCGGCGAGTCGTCGGGAGAAAGCCGCGGAGCACCGAGAGGGAGGCCCTTCTGGCCCTGCTCGAGTCGTACTTGCACGAGTATTCCGGGAACCTGGACGCAGCGGAGAACTTGCTCGCCGTGGGCGATTCGGAATGGCGCGGGCAGGGAGACGCGATCGAGCTCGCCGCCTACACTGGCATTGCCAGCGCCGTGCTCAACCTGGACGAGGCCATCACAAAGCAATGAATGCGAAGGAACGAGTTTCCCGGATCGAGACCCGGCGCCACTTCTTCGGAAAGACCGCCAAAGGGCTCGGCTCGATCGCCCTCGCCCACCTGCTGCGCGAGGACCTGGCCGGGACCGAAGCCGTCGCCGGGTCGCCGGGCGGCCTCGAGGGCCTTCCGCATTTCGCTCCGAAAGCCAAGCGGGTGATCTGGCTGTTCCAGTCGGGCGGACCTTCCCAGATCGAGACATTCGACCCGAAGCCGGGGCTGGCGAGCCTGCGCGGCCAGGATCTGCCGGAATCGGTGCGCAAGGGGCAGCGCCTGACCACGATGACCGCGTCGCAGGAGAGCTTCCCGCTGGTAGAGTCCGCGTTCGGGTTCGGGCAGCACGGCTCCTCGGGAGCCTGGCTCAGCGAGCTCCTGCCGCACACGGCGAAGATCGCCGACGAGATCTGCATCGTGCGCTCGATGCACACCGACGCGATCAACCACGATCCGGCCGTGACGTTCCTTCAGACAGGTGCCCAGATCGCGGGCCGCCCCAGCATGGGCTCGTGGCTCAGTTACGGTCTCGGCAGCGAATCGAGCGACCTGCCGGGCTTCGTGGTGATGGTCACGCAGGGGACTGGTGGTCAGCCCCTGTACGACCGACTCTGGGGTTCCGGATTCCTCCCGACCCGATACCAGGGAGTCAAGTTCCGTTCCGTCGGGGACCCCGTCCTGTACCTCTCCGACCCGGGCGGGTTCTCGCGGGACCAGCGGCGCCAATTCCTCGACACGGTGGCAAAGCTGAACCGGATGCAGTTCGAGGAGTACGGGGACCCCGAGATCGTCACAAGGATCTCGCAGTACGAAATGGCGTTTCGGATGCAGAGCTCTGTGCCAGAACTGACCGATCTGTCCACCGAGCCCGATCCGGTTTTCGAACTGTACGGGGAGGAGGCCCGCCGACCGGGCACGTACGCCTATAACTGCTTGATGGCAAGGAGGCTGGCCGAGCGCGGCGTTCGGTTCATCCAGCTGTATCACCGCGGCTGGGACCAGCACGGGAACCTGACGAGGGACATCCGCCGGCAGGCCAAGACGACGGACCAGGCATCGGCAGCCCTCGTCCTCGACTTGAAGCGACGCGGGCTGCTCGAAGACACCCTGGTGGTATGGGGCGGCGAATTCGGGCGGACGGTGTACTGCCAGGGCACGCTGACCAAATCGGAGTACGGTCGCGACCACCACCCTCGCTGTTTCTCGATCTGGATGGCGGGAGGCGGAATCCGCGGCGGGCAGACATACGGCTCGACGGACGAGTTCAGCTACAACATCACCGAGAACCCGGTCGATGTCCACGACCTTCACGCGACCATGCTGCACCTGCTTGGGGTGGACCACACGAAACTCACGTACAAGTTCCAAGGCCGCCGGTTCCGCCTCACGGACGTCCACGGCAACATCGTGAAGCCACTGCTGGCCTGAAGGCGTCCGTCCCGGACCCGGATGCTCAGGAACCGTTCAGGTCGAAATCGATGTAGTCCCGCTGCAGTCGCTCGACCTCGCCATCGGCCGTGAGGTCGAAATGCAGCGGCGTGACGGAGACGAAGCCATCCCGCACAGCAGCGTAGTCGCTTCCCCTCTCTGCCTCCTCCAGAGGCACTTCCTCGTGCATCCAGAAGTACGGCCGGTTCCAAGGATCGCGAGTCTCAACCATTAGGTTGCGCGAGATCTTACGGCACTGCCGTGTCACGGCGACGCCTTCGATCTCGCTGGAGGGAACGTTCACGTTCAGCACGATCCCCGGGGCCAGGCCATTGGCGAGCACCTTGGACGCGAGTGCCGCCGCGACCCGGGCGGAGGCGCTGTAGTCGATGCTGACCCGCTGGTCGACGGAAACGGCCATGGCCGGGATCCCGTACTTGGCGCCCTCGGCGGCTGCCGCGACCGTCCCCGAGTAGTAGATGTTCTCCCCAAGATTCGGACCGTTGTTGATTCCGGACACCACCAGCGCGGGGCGTTCGTCGAGCAGGTGGGTGATTGCCATCATGACCGAGTCGCAGGGCGTGCCGTCGACGCCGAACCGACCCGTACCTCTGGACTCGAATCGGATCGGACGGCGGAGGGTGATGCGCCGGCTGGAAGCGCTCTGCTCGACCAGCGGGGCCACCGTGCAGATCCGGCCGAACGGCTCGAGAACGGCCTCGACCGCACGGATCCCCGGAGCGTCGACACCGTCGTCATTGGTCACCAGAATGAGGGGGTCAGGCACTTCGTTCCAGAGTAGCCAATCGACGTGGCGTGCGAGCCGCGGGCCCCGAGGGGGAGGCCCGGAACGGTGCTAGCCTGTGAAGGTGCCAGCCGACTCCATTACGACGTTCGAACAGGGACCGGTCGTCTCCAGGGACCGCAAGCATGTGGTTCAGAACTATGGGCGTTATCCGCTGGTCGTCCGCCGCGCCGAGGGGGTCTACCTGCACGGCAATGACGGCCGCCGCTACCTCGATTTCCTGTCCGGAATCGGGGTCATGGCCCTGGGCCACTCCCATCCGCAAATCATGGAAGCGATCGCGCAACAGTCGCGTACGCTGATGCACTGCTCCAATCTCTACTTTCACGCCGGCCAAGGCGAGGTCGGGCAGCGGTTGGCGGCGGTCAGCGGCCTGCCTCGAACCTTTTTCTGCAACAGTGGCTCCGAGGCGGTCGAAGCCGCTCTCAAGATCGCCAAGGGCCACGGGCGCGCCAAGGATCCTGAGAAGCACCGGATCGTCGCGCTGGACAACTCTTTCGGCGGACGCACGCTCGGGGCGATCTCCGTCACGGGGCAACCCAAGTACGCCGAGCCCTTCGCCCCCCTGATCCCGGGTATCCGGTTTGTCGCCCCCAACGACTTGGCCGCGCTCGAACAAGCGGTCGACGAACATACTGCCGCCATCATCTTCGAGCCAATCCTGGGCGAAGGCGGCATTGTGGAGATCCGTCAGGACTTCGCGGAGCGGGCCCGCGGCCTGGCGGACGAGCACGGTGCCCTGCTGGTCCTCGACGAGATCCAGTGCGGGCTGGGCCGGACCGGGCAAACGTTCGCGTTCGAAGCTTGGGAGACCGTCCAGCCGGACGTGATCACGCTGGCCAAGCCGCTTGCCGCCGGACTGCCGATGGGCGCGGTGCTCTGCACCGAGGCCGCTGCGGCGGTGCTGGCGCCGGGAATGCACGGTTCGACGTTCGGCGGCGGGGCGCTGGCGTGCCGGACAGCCACGGAGTTCCTCGACATGCTGCCGCAACTGCTGCCCCACGTCCGCGACATCGGAGAGTACTTCCAAGGGAGGCTCCAAGCGATCATTGACAGGGGAGAGTTCGCGACCGCTATTCGCGGAAGAGGCCTGATGCTGGGGCTCGAACTCAACGTTCCCGGCGGGGAGTTCGTCACACGCGCTCAGGAGCTCGGTCTTCTGATCAACTGCACGGCGGGCAACATCCTGCGGTTCCTGCCCCCGTACATCATCGAGCGGGAGCACGTCGATCTGGCGATCGCCTGTCTGGAGCAGGTGTTCCGGATGGGGCCGCCGGCGTCCGACTAGCGGGCGCTACCGCGCCGGATTGCCGGTCGCAGAACAGGCTGGGCCGGCTGTCGGAGGTCAGGCCGTCGACGAACGGCCCGGCTGCTACGATGGACGCCCGATGAAGATCGAGTCCCTGGAGACCCGACATTGCGACGCCGGCTGGCGGAACTACCACTTCGCCAAGGTCACCACCTCCGACGGCGTAACCGGATGGAGCGAGTACGACGAGGATTTCGGCTCGCCCGGTGTCACAACGGCGATCCGGCACCTCGCCCCGAGAGTCGAGGGCCAGGACGCGAACGCCCACGGGCGCATTCACGAGGAGCTGTTCTGCGCAACCCGACCGGCGGCCGGCGGCGTGATCGGCCAGGCGCTCGGGGCCATCGAGAACGCCCTGCTGGATGCCAAGGCGAAGACCTTGGGCGTCCCCTGCCATGCGCTGCTCGGCGGCAAGGTGCGGGACAGGATCCGCCTGTACTGGTCCCATTGCGCGACCTGGCGCATCAACCACCCCGAGTTCTACGAGCCCCCGATCCGGGATCTGGAGGGGGTACGGGCAATCGGGGCCGAAGTCAGCGAAAGGGGATTCACGGGCCTGAAGACGAACATATTCGAGTTCGGGGACGGGTCCGCTGAGGGCTGGCGGCCGGGCTTCGGCACTCCATTCGAGCCCGCCCGCAACGTCGACCGCCCGATCCTCCGGCAGCTAAGGGCGCACCTGGAAGCCCTGCGGGAGGGCGCGGGACCTGACACCGACATCCTTCTCGATCTCAACTTCAACTGCGCAACTGAAGGCTATCTGAAGATCCTCCGCGCACTGCGCGATTTCGAGCTCTTCTGGGTGGAGATCGACACCCGCAACCCTCGTGCCCTGGCACACATCCGCCAGCAGGCCGCAAAGCCGATCAGTTCCTGCGAAACTCTTGTCGGACTGCCCGCCTTCCTGCCCTATTTCGAGGCGGAGGCCGTCGATGTTGCCATCGTCGACGCGGTCTGGAACGGCGTGTGGCAGAGCCTCAAGATCGCGGCATGCGCGCAGGCCTACGAGGTGAACGTCGCACCGCACAACTTTTACGGGCATCTGGCCACGATGATGAACTGCCACTTCGCAGCAGCGGTTCCGAACCTCCGCATCATGGAGATCGACATCGACCGGATCCCTTGGGACACCGAGATCTTCACGCACGCACCCCCGATCGAGAGCGGGCACCTGACAGTACCGGATACGCCGGGATGGGGAACGGAACCGGACGAAGAGGCCCTGCTGGCGCACCCCCCGTCAGGGAAGCGTTCGGCCAAGCGCTTCGGCTGAGCGGCCTGGTTCCGGCCGGGCACCGGCAAGGGCCTCCTCGACATCGTCCGGGGAGGTGGGGAGATCGCCCGTCAGCAACCGGCAACCGTCCTCGGTGATCTCGATCATGTCCTCGATCCGGATGCCAAGAGCTCGGTCAGGAATATAGATGCCCGGCTCGATGGCGATGACCATACCCGGTTTTAGGGGCGATCGATAGGGCGACGGGTCGTGCACGTCCAGTCCCACATGGTGGCCAAGAGCGTGCGGGAGATTGGTGTCCAGTCCCTTCGGCGCCCGCTCGCGCATGTAACGCTCCGCGAATGCCAGCAGACTGCCGGAGCCCGTCCCGCCCAATGTCGCACCGGGGCGGGCGCTCCGGATCGCCGCTCGCTGGGCACCGAGAACGAGTTCATACAGGTTCCGCTGGTCCGCAGAAAACCGGCCGTCGACGGGAACGGTCCGAGCAACATCAGCAGCGTACCGGGAGTATTCGCCGCCCGCGTCCATCAGCACGAGTTGCCCGGACCGCATCACGGAGTCATTGCGCTGGTAGTGCAGGACGGCCGCATTCGGACCGGTACCCGCCATGGGCGGGAAGGCCAGCCGCTGGCAGCCGGCTCGGAAGGCGGCGCCAACGAACTCGGCTACCAGGGCTTGCTCCGAGACGCCCGCCGAGACGGCCTTCCAAGCAGCCCGGTGGGCGCGCACGGTAGCCCGGACGGCATCCTCGATGAGTTCGATCTCCCCCGCGGACTTGATGCTCCGCATACGGGCCAAGGCCGGATCGAGTTCGCGGATAGCGCGTTCGCCGGCTATGCCCTCGATGCGCTCCAGCAGCCGTCCGCCAGCATCCCCGGCAGATCGGGACCGCAGGGCGGCCAGCCTTCTGCGATCCCGCAGCATCGACCGCAGCTCAGGACGGAACCTGTCCGCATCCAGAGCCTCTTCGAACCCCAGGTGGCCGGCATCAGCCGGGGTCCTCAGCGGTCCGGACCAACGCACATCGGCGGTGCCCTGGCCTGGCAGGAAGAGGATCTCGCGATAGGAGTCGTTTCGGCGGGCCGGGGCGATGACCAAGGACGCTCCGGGTTCATCGTGTCCGGTCAGGTAGTAGAAATTGCTCTCCTGGCGGAAGCCCGTGAACCCGGACCGGCCCGAGTTCTCGTCGTGCCCCACGAGCGCAATCACCCCGCTGCCGACGTGGCTGGCAAGGCGGCGTCGGCGCTCTGCGAACACTTCGGGGCTCTCGCGCCGGGTGCCCGCCGAGGCGGGCAGCGCCAAAGAGCCTCCCAGAAACTCCCTTCGAGACCAGCGCAACCCATCAGGGTACCGGAAGCCTTACAGCACTGCACGCGGTTCGAGACGTGGCATTCGGAGCGCAGCTCCGACCTCCTCCGGGACACGGACCCGCCCTCGACTGCCAAGCCGGACACTGCGAGTTCGGAGGAGTCGGCAAGAGCGGGGACATCCCGTACCCAGCGAATCCCGGCGGCACCGCTTTGCCGTCCGAGTGAGTGGCTGCAGAGACCATCGCTGGAACACGGGCCGGCACCTTCAGTGGCAGCATCGGAACACCTAGCTCGAAGTGTCGGGAACGCTCTCCGCGGTCCGGTGGGTCTCCACGGCGAGACCGGGTCAGCCGCCCATTGGCAGACGAGCCTCCGACCTTGTCCTACAATCGACGTCTTGCCAATGAAACAGGTGAAGTTGATTACGGACGGGGCCTGTATCGGCAACCCCGGGCCGGGGGGGTGGGCGGCGATCCTTCGATACGGCGAGCATATGAAGGAAATCAGCGGCGCCGAGTCGAGGACTACCAACAACCGCATGGAGATGACTGCTGTTGTGGAGGGTCTCAGGGCGCTCCGAGAACCGTGCGCGGTCACCATCGAACTCGATTCGCAGTACGTAAGGGACGGCGTCACGCGCTGGGTCCGCACCTGGAGCCGGCGCAACTGGAAGACAGCGACGGGCGATCCCGTCAAGAACAAGGACCTCTGGCAGGAAATCCTGTCCGCAATGGCCGACCACACGGTGAAGTGGGTCTGGGTCAAGGGCCACGCGAATCACGCGGACAACAACCGCTGTGACCACCTCGCGAAGGCTGCGGCCAGCGTCCATGCCAAGGGAAAACGAAAGAAGGAATCCCGCCGCCGAGGCAAGCCCAAGTCGAGCCCGCACGCAGCAGCGACGGCCCGCAGCCCAGAGCGTCAGTTCGATGACGGTTAGGCCCCTGTCGTACACTGAAATCGCAAGATCGTGTCGAAGCACGCCGCATCGTTGCTGGTCTCAATCGCGAACGGGCTCAGTTTGCTACGGCTGTTCTCCGTGCCGCTGATCGTGCTCCTGATCTGGCGGACTCCAGAAGCGGACGCTTCGCGCTATACGGCATGCTGGCTCGTCGCCTTTCTCCACGCCGGGGACATGCTGGACGGATACCTGGCCCGGATCGGCACACAGAGGCTTGCGGCACCCAACCACTTCGGCGAGATCATCGATCCGATCGCAGACAAGATGTACATCGGGGCCGCGTACATCACGCTGGCCGTCACAAACCAGTTCCTGGACTGGTTCGGAGCCTTGGTGATCGTGCGGGACGCGGCCATCATCCTAGGCTGGATGACAGTCTACAAGCGCTACGGCATCAGGCTGCGACCGAACTTCCTGGGCAAGGCCACGGATGCGGGTCTGGCCATCCTGCTCGCTGCCATCCTGCTGCGTCTCGAACCGACCCTGCTCGGGCTGATGACGTACGTGGCCACGGGCTTGGTTCTGTGGTCAGGCTGGGCCTACAGCCAGATGGCGCTGCGAGCCGCCTCGTCTTTTACGATTCGCCGCGTCCCGCACTCCGCAGCTCGCCCCGGCCGGGCGCGGGTGCACGGGGACGGGGTCGGCTCCGCCTCCTAGCGAGGGTCCCCCGAGGATCGAGGCTTCTCCCCGGGTCGAGTCACAGGCTCATACTGGCCGGGTGTGTCGATGCCGAGGCGTTGCATGTCCGGTCCGTGCGGCGCGGCGATGATCGATTCCGGAGCGATGCGGCCGGCAATCCGCCTCGTTGCGGCGACCAGCACTCCGCCCAAGACCATGAGACTGGCCAGCAGCCCGCACAGGATGAAGGTGTCCAGAATGATATTGCGCAGGTTGTCGTAGCGCTTCGGCTCCTGGACGTGCTGCGTGACCTCAGCCCGGTAGCGTACGGTCGCCAGGAGTCGCTGCGCGGCATCCGGGGAGACCGGATCCAGAACCGCAGCAATCAGCGGGCCATCCTGTTTCGCGACCACCGCCGGTACCTCGTGGAAAGCCTCGACCTGTCCGCGAGCTATGGGATTGGAGGGATATGTCCAGATGATCATGCGCATCTCGCCATCCGGGTTCGAGTATCGGCCGAAGTACCCCTCCGTCCCGAAGTGAAATCCCACCACGGACGGGGAGAGTGCCGGAGCGAGCCGTTCAAGCGAGACCGGACCCAGTATGTAGCGTCCACTGTCCGGGACGAAACTGGCTTCGGGCACGTACTGGAGGACGGGGGGATCGGCAGTGGGCTTCGGTCTCGGCAGATAGGCGAGCGCGATCTCGATGTCCTCCTCGTCCGGCACGTCCCCTTCCAACGAGACAAGGTAGTTGGCGAAATGGATCAGGATGTAGTCGCCTTTCTCCACCGCGCGCTCGCCGCGTTCAACCTCGGTCGCGCCGGGCGGACGGAGCCAGGAGTAGGCTGCGACGGCCCCCGTGTCGTCGTAGAACTGCATCGCGCGCACGGTTGCCGAGCGGCCATCGTCGGTTCGATACTCGGCCTCCTCGGCCTCCTCAAGTCCGAACTCGGCCATCACCTCCGGCTCAGGCGGCACGTAGGGCTGCGGCTCGAGCCGCACGAACGGCCCTAATGCCTCGTGGAGCAACGTCGCGGGCACTGGCAGGGGCACCAACAACGCGACGAGCGCCAGTCGGCCCCACAGACGGGCGAAACCCGGCCCATCAGGCGAGGCTGCCATGGCACCTCTTGTACTTGCGGCCACTGCCGCACGGGCACGGTTCGTTGCGGCCCACCTTCTTGCCGCGCACGACTTGTTTGACCGCCGTTCCCCCACCATCGCCGGCCCCGGCCGCCCTGGCCTGCGCCATCCGATCCCGATTCTGCCGGCGGGCCTCAACCATGTAATCGTCAATCCGGTCCCCCGAGCCGTTCACTGTGCCCGCAGGCCGACCCGAACCGTTGACGGGCCGTGGCGTGTTCGAGGCCACTTGGGCAGGTCCCTCCGAGTCCGCAGCCTCATCGGTCTGCTCGGTCGGACGGGCGACGCCGAGGTGGAACAGAACCTTCAGTGTTTCCTCCTCGAAGGTCGCCATCATCTGCTGGAAAATGTGGAACGATTCCTTCTTGTACTCGACCAACGGATCCTTCTGCCCGTAGCCCCGAAGGCCGATACCCTCCTTCAGGTGGTCCATCGACAGCAAGTGGTCCTTCCACTGCTGGTCGAGCAGGTGCAGCATGATCATGCGCTCGCTGTAGCGCATGCGTTCGGGGCCAACCGCCTCCGCCTTGGCCTCGTAGCCTTTGCATACCTGCTCGGTGAACTCGTCGGCGATCCCCTGCCTGTCCAGGCCCTCGACGCTCATGTCGTCGAGTTTCAGGCCGAAGAGGCCGACGATGTCGGCCCGCATGCCCGCGATATCGTACGTGTCCGGATGCGCGCGTTCCGGGCAGCGCTCCTCAACGAATCCACCGACGGCATCGCCGACCCATTCCAGGATCCGGCTGCGCTGGTCCTCTCCTTGCAACATCGCCCGGCGCAGCCCGTAAACGGCCTCGCGCTGCTTGTTCATCACGTCGTCGTACTCAAGGACGTGCTTCCGGGACTCGAAGTGCTGGGTCTCGACCGCCTTCTGCGCCGCCTCGATCCGCTTGGTGATGAGCTTTGACTCGATCGGCACGTCCTCTTCCATGCCGAGCTTGAGCATGAGCGCCTGCATGCGATGGCCGCCAAAGATCCGCATCAGGTCGTCTTCCAGGGACAGGTAGAAGCGGGACGCTCCGGGGTCACCCTGGCGGCCGGCCCGGCCGCGCAACTGGTTGTCGATACGACGCGACTCGTGGCGTTCGGTACCGAGCACGTACAGGCCGCCCAAGTCCACGACCTCGTCGTGCTCGGAGTCGGTCTCGGCCTTGTGCTGCGCCAGGACCTTCTCCCACGTCACCATGTTGTCCGGATGGTCGGGATCTATGCCCTTCCTGCGCAGGGACTCCCGGGCCAGGAATTCCGGGTTGCCGCCCAGCAGGATGTCCGTCCCGCGGCCCGCCATGTTCGTCGACACGGTAACGGCGCCCTTGCGGCCCGCCTGGGCGATGATCCGTGCCTCTCTCTCGTGGTGCTTGGCGTTGAGAACCTCGTGGGGGACGCCCATGCGCTTGAGACGCTTGGAGAGCAGCTCGGACTTCTCGATCGAGACTGTGCCGACAAGCACGGGCTGGCCCCGTTCCTGGCACTCCTTGATGTCCATGGCCGAGTTGCGCCACTTCTCCTCGACGGTCCGGTAGACGATGTCCTCGTGCTCCATCCGGACCATCGGCCGGTTGGTCGGGATCACGACGACCTCGAGGTTGTAGATCTTGCTGAACTCGGGTGCTTCCGTGTCGGCCGTGCCGGTCATGCCGGCCAGCTTCGAGTACATCCGGAAGTAGTTCTGGAACGTGACGGTCGCGAGCGTCTGGTTCTCACGCTCGATCTGGACGCCTTCCTTGGCCTCGACCGCCTGGTGCAGACCGTCCGACCAGCGACGCCCGGGCATCAGCCTGCCGGTGAACTCGTCGACGATCACGACCTTGCCGTCCTTGACGACGTAATCCTTGTCGCGCTGGAACACGACGTGCGCCTTCAGGGCTTGCTCGATCGCGTGCTTGACGTCGTAATGGGCAAGTTCGTTGATGTTGTCGATGCCCAGCGCCTTCTCGACCTTGGCCTCGCCTTGCTCGGTCAGCCAGGCCGAACGGTGCTTTTCCTCGAGAATGTAGTCGCCCGTGTAGGTGCGCTGGCCGGGCTCGTCCCCCTCGATGGTCTCGCCCTTCTCGAGCTTGGGGATGACCTTGTTCGCCTGGTAGTACTTGTCCGTAGAGATTTCGGACGGCCCGGAGATGATCAGCGGCGTGCGCGCCTCGTCGACCAGGATCGAGTCCACCTCGTCAACGATTGCAAAGGGGTGCCCGCGCTGGACATGTTCGCGGGCCTCGAACTTCATGTTGTCGCGCAGGTAATCGAAGCCGAACTCGTTGTTCGTGCCGTACGTGATGTCACAGCCGTAGCCCTCGCGACGCTGCTGGTCGGTCAGGCCGTGGACAATGACGCCCACGGTCAGGCCGAGCCAGCGGTAGATCCGACCCATCCACTCCGCATCGCGCTGCGCAAGGTAGTCGTTGACGGTCACGACGTGGACGCCCTGGCCGGAAATTGCGTTCAGATAGACTGCCAGCGTGGCCGTGAGGGTCTTGCCCTCGCCTGTCTTCATCTCGGCGATCTTGCCGTCGTGCAGGACCTTACCGCCGATCAGCTGCACGTCGAAGTGGCGCATGCCCAGCACGCGCCACGAAGCCTCGCGGCAGACCGCGAACGCCTCGGGGAGAAGGTCGTCGAGAGACTCGCCCTCGGCGAAGCGGCGCTTGAACTCCTCGGTCTTGGCCTTCAGGCTCTCGTCGTCAAGCGCCTCGGTTGCCGGGCTCAACTCGTTGATCTGGCTGACGAGCGGGACAAGCCTCTTGATTTCGCGCTCGTGCTTGGTCCCGAAGACCTTGGCTAGCAGGGTGTCGAGCATCTATCGGAGGAAGACTGGCCTCCTCCCACCATTGTAGCCCCGGGGGGCGGTTCCGATCCTCGCCCCAAGATCGCCCGAAGGCCTCAGGGAGAGTGGAACCTGCCGGAGTTCGGGGCTCCCTGCTTGAGGTAGTTGTAGAAGCCCAGGTCCTTGCGTGTGAACCGCTTCGTGGCCCAGATGATCTGGCCTACGTGGCCCGCGAAATGGGCAAGCACGTGGATCACGGCGTGCAGGACGGTCACCTCGTAGACCTGGATCCGGCGCACCTCCAGCAATCGGTCGGCCGGAAGGGCCGAAAGGACGTCGTCCGCGGCGTTCACGGCAGCCTCCAGCCGCTCGAGCAGCTCTCCGGCCGGCAGGGGGTCGCGAGTGGCAAACTCCCAGTCGCGGTCCCGCCGGTCCTCGGCACCGCCGACGCCGCTGACGATCCACTGGCGGAGGTTGCCGCCGATGTGCAGGACCAGGTTGCCGACCGAGTTCTCGATGTCGCTGTCGCGGTGCCAGATCTGATCGGGCGAGAGCTTCTCGAGGCAGACCTGCACCCGGTCGCAGTCCTGCTTCAATTGCTGGCGCGCGACGCGGACGAATTCCGCTCCGGTTTCCATGGCGTGCTCCCGGCTCGCTGCCGACAGGGCGCTACTTGATGGGTGAGAAGTCCGTGGCCTTCAGCCACTGGTTCTCGACCTTGGCCACCAGCCGGCCGTCCTTGCGCGATTCCGCGGCCGCAGCCTTCCAGGCCGGGTCGGCAACGAATCCGGCCCAGGACTTCTTGGCCGCCTCGCGGCTGTCATGGGCCAGCAGGTATACCAGCGTGTTACCGGCTTCATCACCCTCGGTCGGGGTCCAGTAGCCGATCAGGTCCATGCCGTGCTTCACGAACAGGTAGTTGGTGTGATTCCGGAACCGCGCCATCAGGTCGGACAGCTTGCCTTCCGCCGCCGTGTAGATGCGGAGTTCGAAGACCCGCTCGCCACCCTCGTGGTTGTCTGCGGTCGCCACAGGCGCGATCAGGAACAGGACCGACAGCATTGCGCTCAGGAATTTCGTCATTGGATTCACCTCGATGATCGTTTTCGGATAGGTCAGGCGTCGGATAGCTTGACGACCTGCTTCCCAATATTAGCGCCGCCAAGCATTCCGATGAATGCGGCAGCGGCATTCTCGATGCCTTCGGCGACGGTCTCCGTATACTTCAGCTGGCCAGCCTGGATCCAAGCGGCCATTTCCGCCAGCGCTTCCGAGTGATGCGCCTGGAAGTCGAACACGAGGAAACCCTCGGCCCGGATGCGCTTGACGATGAAGTGCCACAAGAGGCGGGGTCCGACCGGCGGATCCACTGCGTTGTACTGGGATATCTGGCCGCAGACGGCGACGCGCGAACGCACGTTCAGATGGGGGAAGACGGCATCCGTGACAGGGCCTCCGACATTATCGAAGTACACGTCAATCCCGTCCGGGCAGGCAGCACCGAGCGTCTGGCCGACATCCTCGCTCTTGTAGTCGATGGCCGCATCGAAGCCCAGGTCGCCCGTTATCCACTCGCACTTCTGCGGACCGCCCGCGATGCCCACTGCCCGGCAGCCTTTCAGCCGGGCGATCTGACCAACCGCGGAGCCCACAGCTCCGGCCGCCCCCGACACGCAAACCGTCTCACCGGCATTCACCCCGGCAACCCTGAGGAGGCCGTGATAGGCCGTGAGCCCAGGCATGCCCAGCACGCCGATATACGCAGACAGGGGAGCCGCGGCCCTGTTGACGCGCCGCAAATCCGCGACCGAAGCGGTCGCGTACTCTTGCCAGCCGAGGTTCCCAGTGACGTAGTCCCCTTCAGAGATCGCATCAGACCTCGATTCAACGACCCGTCCCACGACGTTGCCGACTATAACCTGGCCGATCTCCACCGAAGCCGCGTACGACTTTCTGCCGCTGATACGCCCGCGCATGTAGGGATCGACGGACAGGTAGCACACCTGTACCAAGCACTCCCCATCCTCTGGACCTGCAACAGGAGCCTCTTCCAAGCGGAAGTCGGACAGCTTCGGCACGCCAACCGGGCGGGCAGCGAGGACGACTCGTCGATTCACGCCCATGGGAACTGGAGAGTGTAGCAAGACGACGGTATGGGGCCGAACCCAGTCAGAACCGCTTGCCGCCGAGCCGGCGGATGTCGAACGCAGCGGTGTGCGCGACCGCCATCACCGCCATAACACCCGCCTGGACTGGATCCGTCACCACCAAGTCCGCGGCATCAGGCACGGATCCGGCCATGTTCAGCGAGACTACCAGCAGCCCCCTGGACTGCACCTCTCGCACGGCCTCCTCGATCTCCCCGCCCATCAGCGCCCCGGCCAGCACGACCGCTTCCACGCGCGGGAGCCTCGCGGTCGCCCGCACGGCCTCCGCGATCGCTGACTCGCCGATGAGAGGAATCGTGTCGACCGAGATGCGCTCTCCCCGCAAGTTGTGGCGATCCGCCTCTGACACCGCCCCGAGCACGACCTGCCCGACTTGGGAACCGCCGCCGATGATGATGATCCGCTTGCCGAAGATGTGGCGGAGCGTGTGCTTCTCGCTCACAGAGCGAACGCTGGCGATTGCCTCAAGCGACTGCACCAGGCTCGACTGGTCCTTCACGTCGACCAGTTCGACCCAGATCGTCTCGACGGCCTTCTGTGCGTCGAGTATGGAAATCCAAGCGATCCGGGCACCGGCGGAGGCCACGGCCTCCGCGATCGAGCGCAGTGCGACCCCATCGCCGGCCACCTCGATGGCGAGCGCAAGGGTCCGATCCGCTCCCCCCTTGTCCACGACCACGGCTCCGCTTCCAGAATTGCACAACCGGGCGTTCGCAGGCCTGAGGTTCCCAGATCGCCAAAGGCGCCGCTGCAATGGGCTTAGAAAGTCCCTGAAACGGCTCGGGACGAGGATTCGCTGGAGTTCGGCCCGGAGATCGACCGTCCTCGGCGCTAAGCTATCTGGCGCATGCCCCGATCGATGGTCTCCCTCCTGTTGCTGGCGTCACTAGGCTGCGACCCCGGTCCAGAGTCTGCGGAATCCCTCCGGGGCGAATCGGTCAAGCGTCTGTCCCAGATTGAGGGCAGCATCCCGGTCCACGGCCTCGAACAGCCGGTCGAGGTGCTGCGTGATCGCTGGGGAGTGGCCCACATCTACGCCCAGACGGTCCGCGACCTGTTTTTTGCCCAGGGCTACGTCGCCGCCCAGGACCGGCTCTACCAGATCGAGATCTGGCGGCGAACCGGGGCTGGGGAACTCGCCGAAGTGTTCGGTCCGGACTATGTCTCTCGGGACCGGATCGCCCGCCTCGTCCGCTACAGGGGCGACATGGAAGCCGAATGGGCCAGCTACTCGCCCCAGTCGAGGGAAATCGCGGAATCGTTCACCGACGGCATCAACGCCTACGTGGAACAGAACCGGGACAACCTGCCGATCGAGTTCGAGTTGCTTGACTTCGAGCCGGGGACTTGGGAGCCGGAGCATGTCCTGCTCCGCATCGCCGGGCTCTTGATGGTCCGCAATATCAGCCAGGAGATCGCCCGCGCGAAGATGGTTGCCGAACTGGGTGTCGAGGAAACCCGGAAGTGGTATCCGACCGACCCCCAGCGCGATCTCAAGCCCGACCCCGAGATCGACCTGGCCGGGATTGACGACCGGGTCACGGCCGACTACCGCCGGGCAGTGTCCATCCCGGTGCTACGCGAGCAGGACGGCTCGAACAACTGGGCGGTCAGTGCCGAACGGAGCGCTACCGGCGCGCCGCTGCTGGCCAGCGATCCGCACCGACCGGTCATCCTTCCCTCTCTGCGGTATCTGATCCATCTGAACGGACCCGGGTGGAACGTGATCGGTTCCGGCGAGCCGGCGCTCCCGGGCGTGGCGATCGGTCATAACGAGCGCATCGGGTGGGGCTTCACGATCGTGCAGTACGATGCGGCCGACCTGTTCGTCGAGCGGACCAACCCGGAGAACGGCGACCAGTACCTGTTCGAAGGGCAGTGGCTCGACATGCAGGTCGAGCAGGAGGAAGTCCGGGTGAAGGGCCAGGACGAGTCGGAGCAGGTCAGGCTGAAGTTCACGCGCAACGGCCCCGTGATCTGGGAGGACCCGGAGAACAACCGCGTCGTCGCGCTGCGCTGGGCCGGCCAAGAGCCGGGCACGGCCGGATATCTCGGGAGCTTGGCGCTCGACCAGGCTCAGGACTGGGACGGATTCGTGGAGGCGATGCGGGCGTGGAAGGTACCGTCCGAGAACATCGTCTATGCCGACGTGGACGGAAACATCGGCTGGGTCGCCGCCGGGCTCATGCCAATCCGGCAAGGCTGGTCGGGGCTGCTGCCTGTACCCGCTCACACTGGGGCGTACCGATGGTCTGGGTTTCGGACCGTGGAGGAACTGCCGCAGATCAAGAACCCTTCCAGCGGGTACGTCGCGACGGCCAACCACAACATCCTTCCGCAGGGCTATCCGCACGACCTCGGATTCGACTGGTCCGCCCCCTACCGCTTCGACAGAATCGACGAAGTCCTGTCCGAGCCGGGAACGTTCACGATCGACGACTTCAAGCGCCTGCAGCATGACGAGACGTCGCTTCCGGCACGCCGGCTGGTGGGCATGCTTCGGGCACTTCCGGGGCTCGATTCCGACGCCGCGGACCTGTTTGACGACTGGGATTTCGTCCTGGATGCCGACTCCAACGCGGCCGCGCTGTTCGAGGCGTGGATGAAGCGGCTCCCCGGCAAATTCGTTGAGTCGCAGGCTCCGGCAGCTGACAGGAACTTGATCGAGCGGTACCTGCAGTTGCCCACCCTGATCGAAGGGCTCGTCGAGATCGATGAGGCAGATCGCCAGAGAATCATGGCGGCCTCGCTCGAGGAGGCGTCCGAGGAGCTCGCCTCCCGGGTCGGGTCCGACTCGGCCGATTGGCGCTGGGGAACTCTCCACACCATCGGGTTCCGGCACCCCCTGTCAAATTCCCCGGCACGGAGGGAGGTCTTCGACCTGAAGCCGGTCGAACGCGGAGGCGACGGCTTCACGCCGAACGCAACGCGAGGGCCCGGGTACTCCCAGTCGAGCGGCGCATCGTACCGGCACATCCTCGACCTGGGCGACTGGGATCGGTCCGTGTTCACCAGTGCCCCCGGGCAATCGGGCCAGCCCGGGAGCCTCCACTACGACGATTTGCTTCCGATGTGGGCGGATGGCGAGTACGCTCCGCTCTTGTTCAGCCGGGAGGCGATCGAGAAGAACGCAACCAATCGCCTGGTTTTGGAGCCCCAGTAGCGGGGGAGTGCCGCCGCTAGCCGTTTTCGAGCCGCTCGGTTCGCAAATCGCGGAAGCGATCGAAATCACGGTCCTCCGTCAAGAGACGGGACACGCCGTGCTCCCGGCAGAGTGCGACGATCTGGGCATCGAACGCCAGGTTTCCCACCGCGTTCCCCTCTCGGATGGCCTCCGCGAGCAACTTCGGATAGCCGGAGCCCGGCAACAACACCGTAACGCTCGGTGAGGCAAGCAACCGAGCCGTCGCCTCGCAAGCCTCGCCGGCTGAATGAGGCGGGCTGAAGAGCTTGGGGTGAGTAACGACGCGGATGAACTCGCTCAAGCAGAACACCGGCACGGCCCAGCGGGCCGGCGATTCGGCAAGTTCAACAACCCGCGAACAGGCTGCCCTATGCCGTGGCAGTTCCGCCCGGTGGGCGTAAACGAGGATGTTGGTGACAACGGCTATCAATCCCGGCTCTCCATTTTCTCGTACAGGGCATCCCGGTCATCGACCGTGACGCCGTGTACGAGTTGGCCGCTCTTGACGAGCAACTCCAGTCGGAAGTCCGGTCGCGCGGAAGGGGCGGCGTCGAGGTGGTTCCGCAAGGCATCCTCGATCAATCGCGTGAGCGTTCCCCCGGATTCTGCTGCCCGCACCTTGGCAGCCCTGAGGATCCGGTCATCGAGATTGAGCGTCGTCTTCATATGGATATCCGTATCATACATGCCATATTTCTGGCAGTTTTACGAGAAAACGCATCAGGGCGTGCCAGCGCCAGCCCACATCGGCCAGTTCCTGCGCTCGCTTTCCATCGTCTTGCGTTGCCCTTCGGATCTGCCCGCGGGATGAGTAACGGCAGGGCGGTGCGTTGGCCGTTCTTGACTCAGTGACATTGTCCGAACAGGAAGGCCCAATGCCGCTATAGTCCTGACGACGGAGTCCCTCACGCATCGGGCCGGGTCCCGAACTGCATTCTCGGCCCGCCGGTTCGACGAAGCGAGCACCTCGTGTCGAATCGGCGCGGACGCTCAGTTCACCCAGACCGGGCTGGAAATCGCCTTCTCGCCATCGTCCTGGACCACGTCCAGGTAGTAGTAGGCGCCGTCCGGCGCTCCGTCCGGGTCAACAAACTCGAACGAAGCTTGATCCGACCCTGGATCGACCGAATACAGGATCCTGCCGTTCTTCACGACCCGCACCAGCCGTACGCGGTCCACTCCGACCACCTCTGCGGCGAGTCCGACAGGACCGGTTACGCGGACCTCGCTTCCCATGGGCTCTCCGGCCACGTCGAACCGCACCACGATCCTCTCGCCGGACGTCGCGTACGTGCGCCGATGGTACATCCCCTGAAAGATCGACTCGCGCGTCAATTCCGCAGCCTGGACTGCCAGCAGGGCCGTGCCACGCTCCGCGGGGCTGAACCGGGAGAACAGAGCTCCGTCCTGCCCCCGCGTGACATCCCTCCTGCGCACGCCGTAACCGGCGTTTCCCGAGTGATTGTCGGTCGAGGCGACGATCCCGACACGGTGACCGCGTTCCAGGAACGTGGCCACCCAATCCTCGGACCGCCGGTGGTCGGAAAAGACCTCGATGCCGCGCTGCAGTTGATCGTTATGCCACTGAGGGTTGCCGGGGCGCCCTCCGAAATGAGGTATCGCTAGGAGGTTCTCGTCGCGGAAGTTCTCGGCCAGCGCCCGGAACAGATCCTCCACATGGCCGGCTTGGCGCTCAGGCCCGTGGTAGTGGCGTAGATTCCCGTAACTGTAACCGAGATAGCTGCGGAAAAGCGGCATGTCATCCGCGGTGGTGTAGACATTGTGATCTCCGCCGACGTCTCTGGGACCGCTCCATTCGTAGCCGAGGAACGTCACGTACTCCCCGGGCCGGTGCGACCGCTTGGTTGCCGCCTTGATGTCCTCCCACATGCGGTCCGTGGTGATGAAGGCGTGGTCGCTGATCGCGCAGAAGTCGAGTGCAGCATAGCGGTAGCCGAAGTCGAACATCTCCTCGGGCGTCCCGCGCCCGTCGGAATAGCGAGTGTGGGTGTGGAGGTCCCCCCAGAGGATCCGGGCTTCCGGCACTCGTTCGTGAACGACGATCGGGTTGCTGCGGCCTTCCCTGCCCTCGCTGTCGCGAGCCACGATGCGATATCCGCCCGGCCGATCGAAGGTGACGCCATCGAACCGGTGGGCGCCCCGGTCCCCCTCCCTGTATCGATGTGACCCGGGCAGCTTGGCCCTATCCGCGTCGACAGCTAGGGTGACGGTGGCTCGGTAGTCCGGGGCTGGGTTGCCCAGCCCGTCATCGAGCCAGACATTGACCCAACGCCGCTCGCCGACTTGCCAGTCCGTTGGGGCAATCACGATCAAGTCACGTGCGGAGCCTCCCACGAACGTCAGGGTCGGCGTGTGCGCGAGAGGGAGGAATTCCCCGTGTCCGAACGCGTCGACGAAGACCCTCTGCTCGAACGCCGTTTCGTCCATGGGCTGTATCTCGACACCGCGAGAGCCCTCGCTGCGATCACCGAAGACGATCTCGATCCAGTCGCCCGTTCGCAGGGCGTCTCCCTCCAGCACGAACTCGTTGGCCCGCTGCCAAGGGAAGTACTCGTTCCCCAGATCGGCGGCTCGCCATCGCAGGGAGGCTCCCGTTGAGGTGCGGTAGGTCAGGAAATTGGCCTGTCGCGGGTCCCGCTCCTGCAAGCGGGTCCCGCCCCACATGTCCCATTGGAAATCGTGCTGGGTTGAGACCCGGATGCCACCTCCAGACGCAATCCCGGCCTCCCCAACCGTGAAGCGCAGTCGGAACTCGCCGAATTGTCCGACCGTACCGGACGTCGGCCCGACGAATGCCGCCGAGCCAACATCGAGATCGGTGGCGCGGGCTTCGGCGTCCAACTCCGTGCGGTAGGAGGCCTGGCTCTCAAACGCATTCTGTGCCAGAAGCGTTGAAACCGCGAGCGGAAGGCAGGCAAGACAGTTCCGAACCAATTTCATGGACACATCATTGTAGGGATCGCCCCGGCCGGGGGAAGATTGCGGCCCCTGTGCCATGATGAGCACCAGCGATGAGGTCGCACCGGCACGACCGCGCCGAGAGTACCCTCCAGCGGGAACTGAGCCGCATCATCTCCCAGGAAGTACGGGATCCAGACGCGTGCGAAGTGCGGGTCAGCAAAGTGTCCCTGTCAGCGGACAAGCGCATCGCACGAGTCCAAGTCGCCCCATGGGACCCCAAGCCTCGCCGCGAGCCGGACCCGAGGCCTCTCCAAGCGCTTGTCCGGTCGACGCCGTTCATCCGCAAGCAGCTCGCGCGTGCCGTGCGGATGCGACACGTGCCCGACCTGGAGTTTTCCTACGACCGCAGCGAGGAGTACAGCCAGCGCATCGAATCCCTCCTGGATCGCATCCACAAGCGCGCACGCAAGGGGGGAATGGCGGCCCTGGCCGCCCTTGCACTCCAGATCCCCGCCCCGGTGGGGGCATCCAGCCAGGAACGGTTCGAGTCTTCGGCGGAGATCATGGGGAGCGAATTCCGCATCGCCTGCTACGCGACGTCGCGGAAGGTCGCGGCCGGAGCCGTAACGGCGGCGTTCGACGAGGTTCGCCGGATCGATGCCTTTCTGAGCAACTACAAGCCCGCCAGCGAACTGAGCCGCATCAACGCAGAAGCCGCCAAACGCCCGGTTGCAATCTCGGACGAAATGGCGGCACTGCTCGAGCAGTGCCAAGCCTACTCTGCCGCGAGCAAAGGGGGCTTCGACGTCACGGTAGGTGCGCTCGTCAAGGCATGGGGCTTCTACAAGGGCCAGGGCAGCAGGCCGATGCCCTGGACGCTGTGGCTCGCCCGTCGCAACAGCGGCTACCAGTACTTGGAACTGGACGCGGTGGGCCGGACCGTAAGGTTCCTGCGCTCCGGCCTCACCCTTGACCCTGGTGGCATCGGCAAAGGATACGCGGTGGACAGGGCCGTGGCCACGCTCCGAGACTACGGCATCGAGAGAGCCTTGGTCAGCTCGGGGACCAGCAGTATCTTCGCGATCGGCGGGCCTCCCGAAGCTGGCGGGGGCTGGAGCCTGGACATTCGCGGACCGAAGGCGGAAGGAGAGGCGGCCATCACTGTGACTCTGAAAAACGAGGCCCTCTCCACGTCGGGCTCGTACGAGAAGTTCTTCGAGGACGACGGGACACGGTACGGACATATCCTTGACCCGAGAACCGGTCGCCCGGCTACGGGTCTATCAGCCGTTTCGGTGATCGCTCCGCGGACGATTGATACCGAGGCTTGGTCAACGGCGCTGTTTGTGAACGGCGAATCCTGGGCCCGGGCCCACCCGGTTCCCAATGCGCGGGTCTTTCTGTGCCGGGACGACGGCAGCTGCGGCTGGCTCGGCCGCGATTGAGGTGCCTTCCGAAAGCGTCAGACCGTAACCCCGGTACGGCTGTCTCGCGGGCGCGCGTCCGGGATTCGCCGGTGGGGGTCCCTCCAAAAATCAACGGCGGAAGCCTTGTGGACGCAGGATATCGTGCACGCCGGGGCACAGGACTTGGGCTTCAGGAAATGCTCCCGGATGTCGTCGACCGTGTAACTCTCCAAGGGAATCCCAGGAGTACCGCGCTGCTGTGAACAGTAGTGGACCAAGCCGTCCTCGCAAACGTAGACGTAGCGAGCCCCTGCCCGGCAACTCCATTTGTTGGTGCGACCTTCCACGAGGTTGTCCTGGAAGTAGGTGAGGCGACTGTATCCTCGCTTCGAAAGGGCCTTCACTTGGTCGTACACGCGCCGTTCGGTCCGGCCCAGCGGCTTGAGCTGGCCGTCGCCATCGTGGATCACGCCGACGGTACTTGTGAAGCCGAGGTCCAACGCGCGACGGGCAACCGTGTAGGCGTCCTGGGGATTCGGAATGCCTGATCCCACGACCGAATTGATGTTGACATCGAAATCGGCATACTCCGCCAGCATCGCCAGCTTGCGATCCAGGACCCGGAGGCTCTTCATCGAAGTAGCGTCGGGCTCGACATTGTCGATGCTGATCTGAAGGTATTCCAAGCCCGCCTCGTTGAATTGCGCGATACGCTGCGGCCCGAGCAGATATCCGTTGGTAATCAGGCCGGCGATCATTCCACGCGAGCGGATGTGCCGGATCAAGTCGTCGAGTTGCGGGTGCAGCATGGGCTCGCCCCCGCTGAGAGTCACGCAGCTCACTCCGAGATCGCCCAGCAAGTCCGTGCGACGGTTGAGGTCCTCGATCGGCACCGGGCGCGAGAAGTCGTCGTATTCGTTGCAGTAGGCGCAGGCTATGTTGCAGCGACGAGTCGGGATCAGGTGAGCCAGAACCGGATGATCGGTGTCGACGAGCGCCTTGACGATCATCCGGGCTTCCCGGGCACCGCGATGCAGCCCCAGCAGGGTTCGTCGCAGCTTGGTGCGGAAACCTAACTGTGGCATCAGGAACGTCCGACAGGGCAACTGCCCGGAAGCGCAGCCCGGCACCCTGAGCCAGAGCACCGCCCCTAAGTATAGCCGGGCCCTAGGTTCCGGCGGGTCCTTGCGATTCATCGTGGAGGCACTCCGCTCATCGCTGCGTAACCGAGATGAGGCTGCCCCAATTTCAAGGGGCGATGGCTCGTGTTACCGTGATAGGACAGGTAACCCAGAAGCGGGAGTAACTCAGTTGGTAGAGTGCGACCTTGCCAAGGTCGATGTCGCGGGTTCGAGTCCCGTCTCCCGCTCCAGGCTACTGAGGGTATCTGGCGACCAATCGGGCGGCGCGGTAGCCAAGTGGTAAGGCAGAGGTCTGCAAAACCTTTATTCGTGGGTTCGATTCCCACCCGCGCCTCCATCCCGTAACGCCCTAATTTGGCTGTAATTGGCTGCATTTTCAACCACTTGTGGACACTTCGCCTTGGCAGATGAACGGATCAGTTCGGGGCAGATCGGAGCAGGTCAGGGCAGTTTGGAGTGCAGGGTGGGTCCCATGCTGGGTCCCAATTCAATGCACACGATCACCGGATTATGAGGCTGTGCGCGAGGGCGTCAAGAGAGTGTCCATCGCATGTAAGATTGACGAAAGCACGTGACTACCCAGTAGGGAGCGCACGGCACGATCTTCTTGGAGCCCAATACCCCTCAATGTGTAAATGGCTCAGAGGTTGGCATGGATGAGAGCGAATTCATGAGGATGTTCATGCCGCCATCGGAGGCCGACCTTGCGGCGGGTCTCGCTCTTGTGCCCCAGCACGTCAGAGATTCGCTGCCGAGAACTGAAGCATGCAAGGACACAAGCCCTCGCGTTAAGTTGCACGCACCCTGGAACGATGGCCCGTACGCCGGTTGGTCTTGGTACGTGATATCGGTCGACGGCACGGACGACAATCTTGCATATTGCTACGTAGAAGGATTCGCAAACGAATATGGTGATGTTCGCTTTGACCGAATTGCTGCAATCCGCGGGCCGAGAGGTCAGCGTGTTGTTCGCGTTGAAGGGCGAGACCGCTACGGCGACACCGGTGTGTCGCGCGAAACGTCTACGGACCGCAACAAGGCGAAGGGGCCACAGGACGCAGGAGATCTTGACTGGCATGGAGCCGAGTCTTGGCCGTGTGCCGAGCCCAACGTCGAGATGGAGGCGTTGACACAGGAATCTCTGGACATCTTTGTCGGGAGCGAACTGAGGAACGACCAACTCAATGCTAAGTCACGAGAGACAGAGTCCCGAGAGCGACTAGTTCGAACGTTCAAGTTCTTGAGAGCTTTGGCAGAACTGCGGAATCCTGAGCAGCGTGATCTGGACGGCTACTTACAAGTGTTGCGGCTGGATGCGTGGCCAACGCACCCATGCATAGCTGTAAGACGCGGTGATGCGAGCGACAAAGATGACCAAGACACAGCCGACAAAGACTTGGAGCCGATCATCCGCATTGCCCGGGCTACATTGACTCGCTGCCCAGAGCCACCGCATTTGCTCCAGGAATGGCTGAAGCCTGGATGGGAAGCGGTCAATGCGGAAGTGGATGTGCTCCAGAGCCGAAACTTCCGTGACATGCGAAACGGTGAAACTCTAACTGTCGGATTCAACGATGATCACGAGAGAGTTGGCGCGCTCAACAATTGGAAAGCTGCTCGTACGAAGTGGGTTGAAGCTGAGCGCCCGGCCGTATCGGCACGCAAAATATTTGAGAAGGTCTACGCGCTATGGACGATGATGGAACGCGAAGGCGATCGTCTGGAAGTAGTCGTAGCGGACGGGATGCTCTCCGTCGAAGAATACTCCGTTAAGCATCCTGTATTGTTGCAGCGCATTAGCTTGGACTTCGACCCCTCTGTTCCCGAGTTCCGTTTTTTCGCCGGTATCGAGAAGGTGGAACTACAACGCGCATTGCTTCGCCTTCTGCCGATGATCGAAGGGACGATGATTGCTCGCTTCGATCAGAGGCTTGAAGAGGATCCTGTGGAGCCTCTCGGGGGCCCGGGCACAGAGGGATTCTTTCGGAGCCTAGTTCAGGGACTGTTCAAGGATGGTGACTTCCTTGATGGTGAACCACCGATCCCCACAGGTAGACCATGTCTTTGGCGGGAGCCTTTGATCATTGTCCGTCCGCGAACCTCGGGACTCAGTACAACACTCGAAAGAATCATTGAAGGATTGGGAGATGAATCGAGTGAAGTACCAGACGGACTAAGTCGTATCGTGGGAGTGGCGGTCGATGCCTCAGGTTCAGATATTCCGGTCCTCGACGGCGGCGAGACTCCGACTCCGACTCTTGGTCAGGAATCCGACGTCCTTTTCAGTAAGCCTGCGAATCCCGAACAACGGGAGATTGCAACCCGCCTGCAGAAGACGAAGTCGGTGGTGGTGCAGGGTCCGCCTGGCACTGGAAAGACCCACACTATCGCCAACCTCATCGGTCATTTGCTATCGGAGGGTAAGACCGTACTCGTTACTGCACACACCACCAAGGCACTGCGCGTCCTACGCAGTCAGATTGAGGAACCGCTCCAGCCGCTTTGCCTCAGTGTGCTAGGAGGCGACAGCAAGAACCAAAGTCAGCTCTCTCATGCCGCCAGGGAAATCGACTACCGTTTGTCCCGTTCGGACCCTGATCGCCTACGTCGCGAAGCAGCCGGGTTGCGGACTCAGAGGAAAGGGCTGCTCAGAGATGCAGGGAATCTCCAGAGGCAACTCCGCGATGCAAGATGCAGCGAGATCGACGAGATCGTTGTCGGCGGTGAGGCGCTGAGTCCAATTGATGTAGCCAAGCGCGTAAAGGCGGGTTCAGATGCGGATAGCTGGATTCCCGGTCCTCTTGAACAGGGCGTCCTGTGCCCCCTTTCGGACAAAGAGGTGCGAGGACTCTACGCTTCGCATCGTATCCTGACGACGGAGGAAGAGGCACAGTTAGCCGAAGCACAGCCAGACTTAGCTGAACTGGTCACCCCTTCGGACTTTCGCCTGCTAGCTCGCCAACAGGCCGGTGCAGAATCGCAAGCCCAAACACATCGTCCTGAATACTGGGACTCAAAGGCAAGAGAACGATGCACCGCGGCTAGACTCCGCCAGCTCCTACAGAGGGTTCAGGGCGCAGCCGCGAGCCTGCTGGAGGAACAGAATTGGCTACGAGAGGTTCTATACGCTGGCTGGACTGGTGGAGAACTAGGCAACACATGGGAGGACCTCCTTGGTGCGATGGAGAGACTGTCCAGCCAAGCTGCGGCGGCCAACCGCCTTGCCGTCGAGCATGGACCGAAATTACCTGATGACCAACCGGTCGAGGATGTCCTCCCGATCCTTTCGGAAATAGTGCAGTTTATCGAGGGTGGGGGCAGCTTTGGGTTCAGTACTTGGTTCACTAGGCGTCACTGGCACCGGCTGACCGATGCCTGTAGGGTTCATGGGCGCTCGCCCCGGACACTCGACGAGTTTCGCGCATTGCGAGAGGCCGCGCAGTTGGCTCGGGATCGCGACCACTTCGTCGCTCGCTGGCGTCGGTTGGTTGAGACAGCTGGTGGTCCGTCGATCGATGGTCTCGAAGGTGCACCGGAACGAATCGCCAGGGCGTACGCGCCGGAGATTCGCAAGCGGCTGGACTGGCGAGGGAGCGTGTGGGAACCGCTGATCAATGAGTTCGGCGAGGTGGGATTGGTATGGACGGACTGGCTGGAGAACTATCCCCCAGAGCCCGGCAACCATGGCGAGCTAGCTCGAATCCGGAGCGCCGTCTCCGGAGGCTTGGATAGCATCATCGAGGGGCATTCGGCATTACTCCTGCAGACCGAGCTTTCTGGTGAACTGGAAAAGCAAAGATCGTATCTGGCAGGCTTCCCGCAAAGTGAGGCCGGTGCAGTACTACAGCGGGCACAGGAAAGCTGGGACGTTGATAACTACGATTCGTCATATCGAGCGCTCTCACGTCTCCGCGGGTTGCGGGAGGTCTACGAGGAGCGACTTGCGATGCTCGCGAAGCTCAAGGAGACTGCGCCGAGATGGGCCCAAGCTATCGCCAGTAGGGCCGAACCACATGATGGCATGGAGCCGCCGGGCGACTTCACCAAGGCGTGGTCGTGGCGGCAATGGCTTCAGGAGCTGGAGAGACGTGCGGCCATCTCGCTAGATGAACTGCAGGAACGGTACGAAAAGACGCATTCTGACTCCCTGCAATTGTCCGCGCACATCATTGATCACGAAACATGGGCTGCTCAGTGCAACCGCACCGGGCTTGAGCAACGGCAAGCACTCACGGGCTTTGTCCAGACCATGAAGAAGGTGGGTAAGGGTACAGGAAAACGGGCTCCAAGGCTCTTGCGTCAAGCCAGGCAACTCCTGTCATCCGCGCGTCGCGCTGTGCCGGTGTGGATCATGCCTCTAAGTCGGGTCTATGAGAGCCTTGATCCGCGCGAATCAAAGTTTGACGTCGTCATCATCGATGAAGCCAGTCAAAGTGATGTGACCGCGCTCGCAGCACTCTATCTGGGTCGAACCCACATCGTGGTGGGCGATAAAGAGCAGGTGACACCAGATGCCATCGGCCAGCGTGTCGAGGCTGTGGAACGCCTCATAGAAACCGAGCTTCAAGGAATTCCGAACCGTCATCTCTACGATGGCCAGACCTCGATTTACGACCTTGCTGAGGCAGCGTTCGGCGGTGTTGTCGCATTGCGAGAGCACTTTCGTTGTGTACCCGGAATCATTCAGTTCAGCAACCACTTGTCCTACAACAACACCATTCGTCCGCTCAGGGAGCCGTCCTCTGCCCCTGTCCGCCCTGCGGTCGTATCACACCGTGTGAACGGCTACCGCGAGCCTCATGGCAAGTCTAATGGGGTGGAGGCGGAAGAGATCGCATCGTTAGTCGCAGCGTGTCTTGAGGATCCGGCGTACACCCACAACGAACTAGGGGAACCGACGAGCATTGGCGTGATTTCCCTGGTTGGTAACGAACAGGCATACCTGATTGAGAGGAAGCTGCGCAAATGGCTGCCCCCGGAAATGTTCACCAAGCATCGAATACTCTGCGGCAACGCCGCTCAGTTCCAGGGAGACGAGCGCGATGTCGTCTTCCTATCGCTAGTGGACGGACCGGCTAGTGAGGGAAAGCTCGCGCTCCGCGACGCTGGCCCGAACGAACTCTACAAGAAGCGCTACAACGTCGCGGTTAGCAGAGCACGTAATCAAGCTTGGGTCATTCATTCACTAGATCCGGATAGTCATCTCAAGAACGGCGACATTCGGCGTCGGCTAATCGAGCATGCGCGTGACCCGGATGCACTGATGCGCACCATCGAACAGCTAGGAGGCCAGACCGAAACTGAGTTTGAGAGGCGTGTGCTGGAGCGGCTTGTGTCCGCCGGGTATCGGGTGCGACCGCAGTGGCCTGTGGGAGCCTACAGAATCGATCTCGTTGTCGTCGGGGAAAGTCGTCGCCTAGCCGTCGAGTGCGACGGTGAACGCTGGCACACCGCGGAACAACTCGATAAGGACTTGGAGCGTCAGTCTGTCCTAGAACGGCTGGGCTGGGTCTTCGCTAGGGTGCGTGGCAGCCTCTTCTTCAGGGCTCCGGATAAGGCAATGGAAGCCGTATTTGCAAAACTTCAACGTTTGGGCATTGAACCGCTTGGAACGGTGACAGAGCAGGGTAATTCTACCGCTGATATCGAGCGTCTGAGGAGGCAAGCCGAAAGAATACGCCGCGAGTGGTCAATGGATCTGTCCGAGGTCGAAATCGAAGGGGCTAGCAGCCTGTCGGACTTGGGGGGATCTGAGCGCAGCAAGGCGCGATAGGCTTGGATCGCAATGGAGTTCGGAACAAGGGAACAGCAATCCTAGGCGCTGTTCCAATCATTTCTTTGCTCCTCGCCTTGTCAGATGAACGAATCGGTTCCAGGCGAACCAGGCAAGGCGAGGGCAGTTCGGAGCGTAGCGTGGATTCCAACATGTGTCTCGTAGCGGACCCCGCTGTGAATCAGTTGTTGCCTCGGCCGAATGAGGTCCTGTAATTGTCTCGGGCCGGTTCAGGGTCACGAAACGTACGGACAGGCACATCAACGGGCGGTGTAATGACCGCCGCAAACAGCTTGGTCCGTGGGCGTGCGAGAGAAGTGGCGGAGAACGCGCCGAGGCGTGTACTGCGGCTGGACTCCGGTGTTGGCACGAGTGGTCCGGCCCGCCGAACGGTTCGAGAATCTGGAGGGAATCATCCACAATCACCAGATCGACTCGACCTGTAGGCTTCTAACACAATGGACCGAGTAATCTTCGCCCTAGCGAACTGGACGGACTTCAACGTGGGTTTCTGCCAGAATTGAACTCGGGTCTGTGCAGTCAGAATCACCTCCCGCTCAGAGCTGCCTAGGTAGCTCCGTGGATCAATCTCAGTTCGCCTGGATCGCCAACTTTATCTGGGGAATCGCGGACGACGTGCTTCGGGACCTCTACGTCCGCGGCAAGTACCGGGATGTGATCTTGCCCATGACCGTGTTGCGTCGGCTCGACTCGATTCTAGAACCGCGCAAGTCGGACGTGCTGAACAAGAAGGCCATGTTGGACATGGCTCAGATCGACAACCAGGATGCGGCTTTGCAAGAGGCAGCAGGTCAAGCGTTCTATAACACCTCAAGGTTCACTCTTCGTGATCTCAAGGCCCGCGCCAGCCAGCAGCAACTCAGGTCCGACTTTGAGGCCTATCTCGACGGCTATTCGCCAAACGTCCAAGACATCCTGGAAAAGTTCGAGTTCCGCAACCAGATCCCACGACTCTCCAAGGCCGACGCCCTTGGCGCGCTGATTGAAAAATTCCTCTCTCCCGAGGTGAACCTGAGCCCCGACCCGGTGCTGAAGAGCGACGGGTCGATCAGGCACGCCGGTTTGGATAACCACGCGATGGGCACGATCTTCGAGGAATTGGTCCGACGCTTCAATGAAGAGAACAACGAGGAGGCCGGTGAGCATTGGACGCCGCGGGATGCCGTGACGCTTATGGCGAGGCTAGTCTTCGTGCCTATAGCCGAACAGATAAAGTCTACAACCTATCTGCTCTATGACGGTGCTTGCGGTACCGGCGGCATGTTGACTGTGGCTGAAGAGACGCTGGCGAGGATCGCTGAGCAACAGGGGAAGGAGGTCTCGTGTCATCTGTACGGCCAGGAGATCAACTCAGAGACCTACGCCATCGCAAAGGCAGACCTCCTAATCAAGGGCGAGGGGGCAGCTGCTGACAAAATCGTCGGCGGGCCGGAACACTCGACGCTTTCGAACGACGCGTTTCCGTCGCTCGAGTTCGACTTCATGCTTTCCAATCCGCCTTACGGCAAGAGCTGGAAGAACGACCTAGAACGGCTGGGCGGCAAGGCCGAGATGGGCGATCCCCGCTTTCTCATTGACCATGGTGGCGACCCTGAGTACTCTCTGGTCACACGGTCGAGCGACGGTCAGATGCTGTTCCTGGCAAACATGCTCTCGAAGATGAAGCATGGGACGGAGTTGGGGAGCCGAATCGCGGAAGTCCACAACGGCTCGTCGCTCTTCACCGGGGATGCCGGTCAGGGCGAGAGCAACATCCGCCGATGGATCTTCGAGAACGACTGGCTGGAGGCGATTGTCGCGCTGCCGCTCAACATGTTCTACAACACCGGCATCGCCACCTATATATGGGTGCTGACGAATCGGAAGCCCAAGCATCGGCGTGGGAAGGTCCAGCTCATCGACGCTAGCCAATGGTTCAGGCCGCTGGGCAAGAACCTCGGCAAGAAAAACTGCGAATTGTCCGAGGGGGACATCACCCGCATTTGTGAGACATTCCTTGCATTCAAGGAGACAGAGCAATCGAAGATCTTGCCGAACGCGGCCTTCGGCTACCAGAAGGTCACGGTTGAGCGGCCCCTCCGCTTAGCAGTCGATCTATCACTCGAGCACCGGAACGGCTTCCGTGCGGCGTGCGAGAAAACTGACGAGGATCCGCTGGCCAACCTAGTCGACCGCGTCGCCGTCAAGCTCGGTCCTGGCCCTCACTTCGACTTCAATAGATTCATGGACAGAGTGAAGGTGGATGCTGAGAAGCATGGTGTCAAATTGACTGCAAAGCGGAAGAAACTGCTGCGAAGTTCGCTCGCAAATCGGAGCGATCGCGCCAAGCCCGTGGTGAAGACGCAATACAGGCTGGGCAAGGTAGTGCCTGATCCACTGCGTGGCCTGCGCGAAATAGCAATACACGGCAAGCCAGCAGTTGTAGCCTATGAGGCCGACCCAGAACTCCGCGACACGGAATGGGTGCCGCTCCTTGAGGATGGGGGCCTAGAGGCGTTTCTTGTCCGGGAGGTTCTACCGCATGTGCCGGACGCGTGGTACGAACCCAACAGCGTGAAGGTTGGTTACGAAGTCAGGTTTACGCGCTACTATTGCGAGCCACAGCCTATGCGCACGTTAGAGGAGATTCGCGAAGAAATCCTAGCCTTGGAGAAGGACACCGTAGGACTGCTCGCGGAGATCATCGGAGATACGGTGAAGGCGGTCTAACGAGGGTGATCGAGGACGGGAAAGAGTCGATGAGTATCGCTGAGATCATCTTCGAGATTGCCCAATCTGACGAGGGCGGGTACGAAGCTCCGGCACTCGGCCACAACATTCTTACGCAATGTGAGGATTGGAACGATCTGAAGGAGATGGTGCGAGACGCAGTGCTCTGCCACGTCGACGGGTGCGATGGGCCGAGAGTGATCAGACTGCACCGTCTCCGCGAGGAGCCGATGGCGGTGTGAAACTGGCGCGGAACTCATCAATGAGACGTTTCGAGCTTCTGAATCGCCTCTGGTGCTATCGGAAGCGGCGGGGGTGGGCTGGCCGCATGCAGGTTAAAGGACTGCTAGGTCGGATCATTGGTCCCAGAACATTATGAAGGCCACCGAAGTCAAACTTCTCGAATTCCTGAGGATTTCACCGCAGTTCACTATCCCGATTTATCAGCGCACCTATAGCTGGACTGAGCGTGAGTGCCAACAGCTATGGAACGACATCTTGCGTACCGGTCAAGACGACTCCATTGCTGCCCACTTCGTCGGCTCGATCGTATACATAGCAGAGGGGATATTCGCTGTAGCCAGTGCACCACGGCTCTTGGTCATCGACGGTCAGCAGCGTTTGACTACGATCGCCCTAATCCTCGAAGCACTGGCTAGACACCTAGGCGATGAAGAACCTGTCGATGGCTTTTCGGCAAAGAAGATACGTAGCTACTATCTGCTCAACCCATTGGAGGACGGGGATCGTCGCTTCAAGCTCCTTCTCACACAGACCGATCGGCAGAGCCTCCTTTCGTTACTGCAGCAACTGCCGGAGCCTCAAGAAGCGTCCGTTTGCATCAAAGACAACTTCGAATTCTTCGAAAAGCAAATCAATTCGCTGGGAAGTGATCTCTCTCCTCTTTGCAAGGGTCTGGCGAAACTCGTGATGGTGGACATTGCTCTGAATCGGGATCAAGACAATCCACAATTGATCTTCGAAAGCATGAACTCCACGGGGCGGGAGTTAAGTCAGGCTGACCTGATTCGCAACTTCATACTGATGGGATTGGAGGAGGATCAGCAGACGAGGCTGTATCAACAGCACTGGCGTCCAATGGAAGTTGCCTTCGGTCAGAAAGCGTACAGCACACACTTCGACAGCTTCATGAGACACTACTTGACGCTGAAGACGGGCGAGATTCCCAATGTGCGGGGCGTCTACGAGGCTTTCAATCGACATGCGGTGGTGTCGCTGGACGTCATTGGGGGCATTTCGGCTCTTGTCGCCGACATGCACCGCTACGCCGGTTATTACTGTGCAATGGCGCTCGACAAAGCGCCGGTGAAGGACCTAGCAGAAGCATTCCGGGATCTCCGCGACCTAAGGGTGGACGTGGCGTATCCGTTTCTCCTCCAGCTATATGACGACTTCTCCAAGGGAATCCTTCCAGCGAGTGAGTTCACCCAAGTCGTGCGTCTCGTCGAGGCTTATGTGTTCCGCCGGGCGGTGTGCGCGATTCCCACAAATTCCCTCAACAAGACCTTCGCTACGTGCGGGCGTGCGATTCACAAGGACCGCTACATTGAGTCCGTTCAGGCGCATTTCCTGACACTCCCGTCCTACCGGCGGTTTCCAAGCAATGAGGAATTCAAGCGGGAACTCTCCACACGAGACCTCTACAACTTCCCGCGCCGCAGTTACTTGCTTCGACGCCTCGAGAACTACGGCCACAAGGAACCAATATCAGTCGGCGATTACACCATCGAGCACATTCTGCCCCAGAATCCAAAGCTCTCTGCGGACTGGCAAAAGGACCTCGGCCCAGAGTGGCGACGCGTGCAAGAAACCTGGCTGCACTCCCTCGGAAACTTAACGCTCACGGGCTACAACCCAGAATACAGCGACCGCCCATTCCACGAGAAGCGAGACATGCAGGGAGGACTCAAGGAGAGTCCTCTTTGGTTGAACAGGGGATTCGGCTTGCTGGACAGCTGGAATGAGATCACCATCCAAGATCGGGCGGTACGCCTCGCTGACCATGCCGTTAAGGTGTGGGCAATCCCCCACGTTTCTGAGAGCATCCTCGATAACTACCGACCCAAGATGAAGGCGCTAGCCGGTTACACACTTGAGGATCACTCACAACTCGCCGAAGGGAGCCCAACTCGTCTACTTTTCGAGACTTTCCGCAAGGAGGCCCTAGCACTGGACCCTTGCGTTAGCGAGCAAGTCCTGAAGATCTACATCGCTTATAAGGCCGAGACCAACTTCGTCGATGTAGTTCCCCAAAGGAAGCGTCTACGGCTCACGCTCAACATGCAGTTCCATGAACTGCACGACCCCAAGGGAATTGCCAAGGATGTGACAGGTCTAGGCCGCTGGGGCAACGGTGACGTGCAGGTTGGGCTAAACGAACCCGAAGACTTGATATACATCATGAGTCTCGTGCGCCAGGCATTCGAGAAACAGATGGGAGAAACGGAGACTGACAGGTGAACTCCGACCTTCGACCATACCCCAAGATCAAGGACTCCGGTGTGAATTGGCTAGGGAACGTGCCCGAGCACTGGAAGACTAGTCAGCTCGGGCGCATCGGCAGGTTCTTCAAGGGCAGTGGTGGCACGAAAGAGGACGAGAGTGAGCATGGTGTCCCATGCATCCGTTATGGGGACCTTTACACGCAACACCAGTTCTCCATTACTGAAAGCAGAAAACGCGTTGAGCATGGGATCGCTGCTGCCGCGTATACGCCCATCCGATACGGCGACGTACTGTTCGCCGGATCCGGTGAAACCATTGACGAAATCGGCAAGTCAGCAGTAAATCTCATTTCAGGCCTTGCGTGTTGCGGTGGGGACGTAATCATATTTAGACCTTCGATCGGTGTCGACGCCAGATTCCTCGGATATGCAACGAATTGCCCGCAGGCTGTCTCCCAAAAGGCACGCATGGGACGAGGGATCACGGTCATGCACATCTACTGGGGTGATCTGAAGTACATGACCATTGCCCTCCCGCCCCTCTCCGAACAACACGCTATTGCCCGTTTTCTTGACCGCGCTGACCGACGCATTCGGCGCTATATCCGCACCAAGCAGAGGCTGATTGCGCTACTTGAGGAGCACAAGCGGACCATCATCCACAAAGCCGTTACAGGCCAGATCGATGTCCGAACTGGCCATTCGTACCCGGCCTACAAGGACTCCGGTGTCAAATGCCTTGGCGACGTTCCAGCTGATTGGAAGGTAAAGCGTCTCAAGCATTTGGTTCGTCGCATTGATCAAGGTGTAAGCCCTCAAGCCGACAAGTATCTGGCTGACAGTGATACTTGGGGTGTACTTAAGGCAGGATGCGTTAACGGAGGCGTGTTCAGAGAAGGCGAGCATAAGCGACTTTCGCCTGGTTTTTTGTTCGACCCACTTCTGGCAGTAAACCAGGGCGACGTGCTCGTGTCTCGTGCGAACGGATCTCCTCATCTCGTCGGTTCGGTCGGACGTGTCTCGTCTCTGCAGTACAAGCTGATCCTATCGGACAAGACCTTTCGCCCGATCTTTCATAAGGGGATCGATCCCGATTTTATGGTGATGGCTATGAATAGTCATTACTACCGTCTGCAAGTAGAAGAAGCCGTTAGCGGTGCGGAAGGTCTAGCAAATAACCTCCCCCTATCGTCATTGAGGTCGTTCTCCTTCTTACTCCCTTCGATGAGCAAGCAGCACGAAATCGTAGAGTATCTGGGACGGTTGACCAAGCAATTGAGTAGAGCCACCGTCCATGCTGAGCGAACGATCAAACTTCTCCGCGAATACCGTACCCGCCTGATCGCCGATGTCGTCACAGGCAAACTCGATGTCTGCCAAGTAGCGGATCAGATCCCGGACGAGTTTGAGGAGCCAGAGTTTCTGGCCGGATCTGAGGCCGAAGCCGGCGTCGTAGCCGAGGCCATGGGTCAACTCGTCGCCACCGCGCAAGAGACTGAAGCATGACTATGGATCGGCCAGTCGAGTATTTAGTGAGCCTCGTGCGCGAGTTGTGCAGGCTCGGTGCAGAGACGGAGTGGGTCGAGTTCAAGGTGAGCGTCGGCAGGCCGCAGGAAGTTGGCGAGTACATTTCAGCGCTCGCAAACTCGGCCGCTCTGGTTGGCAAGGCATTTGCCTACCTGGTGTGGGGCGTTTCTGACCGGGACCACACAGTGGTTGGCACGAGCTTTGACCCAGTTTCAGAGAAGGTTGGTAACGAATTGCTGGAGAGCTGGCTCCTGCGGCTGCTTGAACCGAGAATCCATTTTCGGTTCTTCCGGGTGACAGTTGATGGGCGTTCACTGGTCGTGCTGGAAATTGAGCGGGCATTCCGCCAGCCCGTGCAATTCCGCGGTCAGGAATACATCCGCGTGGGCTCCTACAAGAAGAAACTGAAGGAGTTCCCAGAGAAAGCACGGGCGTTGTGGCGAGTATTCGATGAGACGCCATTCGAAGATCGCATTGCTGCCGAGCGAGTACGCGATGACGAGTTGCTCCGAATACTCGACTACCCGTCATACTTTGATTTGCTCGGGCGCCCCCTGCCCGAGAATCGCTTTGGCATTCTGGACGCGCTCAGCGGCGATAACTTGATCCACCGATGCGACGCTGGTGGTTGGAATGTCACCAGCCTCGGAGCGGTGCTGTTCGCCAAGCGACTGGGGGACTTTCGCAATCTACGCCGGAAGGCCGTACGAGTCATTCAGTACCGCGGAAGCAGCCGGATCGAAACCCTCCGGGAACAGGTCGGCGGCAACGGCTACGCTCCCGGCTTCGAGAGCGTGGTCGGCCTGGTTGATGGGTTACTGCCATCGAGCGAAGTGATCGAGCGCGGGATCAGGAGGACCGTGCCCAGCTTCCCCCAGCCTGCGGTGCGAGAACTCGTGGCAAATGCCCTGATCCACCAAGACTTCTCTATCACCGGTACTGGGCCGATGGTCGAGATCTTCGAAGGACGCCTCGAAATCACGAATCCCGGCGCGCCGCTGGTGGATTCCCAGCGATTTGTGGACTCGTCGCCCCGGTCGAGAAACGAATCCCTTGCTTCATTCATGCGTCGCATCGGCATCTGCGAGGAACGCGGAAGCGGATGGGACAAAGTCGTGTCACAGACGGAGCTTTTTCAGTTGCCGGCCCCTTTGGTGGAAGCCGGAAGCCACTATACTCGCGTAGTGCTGTTCGGGCCTCGCCCTGTGTCGAGCATGGACAAGTCGGAAAGAGTGCGAGCCGCCTACCTTCACGCCTGCCTACGCTACGTGAACCAAGAGTACCTGACGAACACTTCAGTGCGACAGAGATTTGGCATCGAAGTCCAGAACCGAGCCAAGGCATCGCGACTGATTGCGGAGGCGGCAAGAGAGGGTGTAATTTTACCGGACGATCCCTCTGCCGCACCCAAGAAAATGCGCTACGTACCGTGGTGGGCGAAGGATACTGTCGCGCTCGGTACTTGATCGAATGCTTCCGATCTACCGCGTTATCGTCCAGCTTTGAAATCAAGTCATTCACATTCAACGAGTTGTAGGCAAGGCATTTACTTGACGGGTACTTGATGATGAGTCGGATGACAGCCCACTCCGTGAGCGGCCAAGGACAGTTGACCCAGAGCATGACTGCTGCCGGTTACTAGCCAAAGTGACCAGTGGATCGTGAACGGGGTCCGTTCCTGCGACGGAACTTGAGACGTATCGCCCCAACTCGCCCAGCGTTCCTACATTCAATTTGGGATCGCCAATTGGGGCTTGCGGTGTGGGTCAGGACCGTACACAGAAGACACCAAGGTGTTTCAGATGATGCACCTGTGATCTCGCGGTTATCTGCGGTCAGCGCGAGTGATCCGGCCAAGGACTTGGCTCATGAGGCGGGCACCTTGTCCCAGGCTGCAAGTTTCGACACGATGGCGAAGGTACGCGCGGCCCCCTGCCGGCAGGCCAACTTGAACCGGGATCCAAGTGCCCCACCTCAGTTCGGCGAGTCCCTGTGAGCGGGCATGTCAGCGACCACGACCTGTTCCAGCGTCGGGTCCCAGAAGTAGTAGATCCGCAGGCAGTGCCTGGGGTCGCGTCTGTCCCCCTTCCTCAGGTGCCACTCGACAGAGTGGGGTCGTCCCTGCCAATTAACCTCAAAACTGTCGCTTCCGCAGCGTTCGTTACGGACCCCCTGACCGTCTGGAATCGCGCCGCGCAAATCGCTGCCCCGCCCGTCCAGCCGGCCCGGTCGGTAATCTTCTGCGAGCCAAGACAGTCCTCTTGCCACCGCTCTCACGTCCTCGTACTGAGCACGAGGAAGATCCCGCAAAATGGCCGGGTGCAGTAGCAGCTTCCCGTCGAACTGCCGCTCGCACCAACCGATGATGTCATTCCATGTCGTCGGAAGCTGGTGCCGTGCGAGCGATCGTGCGAGTTCTTCCGCCCTTGCAGCTTCCCTTTGCAGGCTCTCCTTGAGCGCGTTGTTCTCGTCTTTCAGATCCCCGGCTTGCCGGCGCACCTCCGAGAGCTGTCTCTCGAGTTTCCGCCGGCTTTGCTCGCTCTCCCGCAGTTTGTGTTTGACCGCCACGAACTCGAATCGGAGCGACTCAGTCTTTGTAGTGACCCGGACTCGTCGGATTCCCGCCAGTGCCTGTCCCGCGTTAGTCACGTTCCGCTTTGCCCAACCGAGGCCCGTTCGTAGTTGGGCACCCATACGCTCCAACAGCACACGATGCCGCCTTCTCGGCGAATCCGGCCTTCGTCTGAGCGCGATCGCCTCGGATTCCACGGCCGAATACGGTATCTGGCTTCCGCTAGACCTGTAGAGTTCCCCGCTCTGTTCTGCAACGACTTGCTGGAGGCGCTGCCACGCCTGCTCTCGGATTTCGGCTGTCGGCTTACCACCGATCAAGTGCACCTCGTGGCGTTGCGGGTCCCGGTCCTTCTTCAATCCGGGCAGGTAAACCCGTACAGCCCCGTCGAACACCGCCAGTTTCCTGCCGATACGGTTCGTCAGATGCCTCGTCCAATCGCTAGCGATTACGTAAACGCTGGCCAAACCGCTCGTGCTGGCCGCCACGGCCTTTGCGTCGAGCGCCGTCGCCCGCGCCGTACCGGCATTTCTGCGTGTGCTGAGGACGATAGCAGCCCTCTTGCGCTGCCCGTCGAGCAGATGGGCGGCAAGTTTGCGAACCTGGTCTTCCGAGCGAACGAACTCGAACCCTGGCGTCGTTTCAGTGACTGCTGCATGCAGGCCGCATAGGACCTGGATCCTGTCGGCAATTCCGCTATCCCGCGGGTCGGGGGAAATATCACCCAACAGCCGGAAGCCAAAACGCTTCACGCGGTCCCCGGAAGACCAGATTACGGCTTCGATGATCATGCTGGTCATAGGAGATGCCAGCGGAGAATCGTCCAGCCAGCAAGCCCAGATAGCGTTCTCTCCTTCCGTCTGCAACGCTGACAGGAATTTGCGCGAACCAGACTCAGTGCTGCTTCGGACCGCAGTGGCTACGTCCTCCGGCAGATCCGCTGCGAAGCGCTGTCGGAACCACGTGAGCGTGAGATCCCGCGCCTTTTTGGTCGATTGCCGACGTCCGTTCGCTTCGATGAATCCGAGCACTGCGAGTGGATCCGTGGTTCCGGCAGAACTGCGCTGTCGATTCATTCCGACAAGTATGCATTACGCTGTCCGCGAGTGGCTGGCAAGGACAGCGCGCTACCCTTGCCGCATGGAACCTTGGAAGATCTCCTCAAGCCCAAACGCTGAGAGGCGCTCAAGTGGGACGAACTATTACTCGACCAGAAGAATTTGCTCAGGATCAAAGCGCGATGGGTAAGATCACATATAATCCCGTTCCAGAGAGACGCGTCATTTGCCGATGCGCACGATGGCTTGGAGCGCCAGCGTTTACTTGACAGAAAAGCCGCCATATGTGCCTTCTAGAGATCAGATTCTCTACAAATCATTTATTTTCAGTCAGTTATACGAGATTGATTTAGTTGATGGGTAGTTGACAGGATGCCAACGGACACCAGCGAAAGCGGCCTTGAACAAAGGATCTGCACCGTAATAACCGGCAGTCCCTGTACCGCCGCGTCGACAGAGACAGATCTGGAGCGCAGAGTCGGGGCCAAGTCAGGCGGAACGGGCTGGATTTGCGGCCGTCCGAATGACTACGACCGCACATACGCGGTCGATCTGGGGCAGCTTCTCACTTTCTTCGCAGAGACACAGCCGCATACCTTCGAGGGGCTGCAACTCAAGGACGACAGCCCTGTGCGCCGAAAATTCCTGGCACGCCTGCAGGCCGAAGTAGGCAAGCGCGGCATCATCGACGTGCTGCGCAATGGGGTCAACCACGGCCCGCACCACGTTGAGCTCTTCTACGGCACGCCGTCTCCCGGCAACACCCTCGCTACCCAGCGTTACGAGCAGAACCGATTCTCGGTCACCCGCCAGCTCCGCTACAGCCTCGACCAAACTCAGCGCGCACTCGACCTTTGCCTATTCATCAACGGCCTGCCCATCGCCACGTTCGAGCTGAAGAACAGCCTCACCAAGCAGACAGCCGCGGACGCGGTAGAGCAATACAAGCGCGATCGCGACTACCGCGAAACGCTGTTCCGATTCGGCCGCTGCGTGGCACACTTCGCCGTAGACGACCACGAGGTCCGGTTCTGCACGCACCTCAAGGGCAAGGATTCATGGTTCCTACCGTTCAATCAGGGCTGGAAAGCGGGTGCCGGAAACCCGCCGAATCCGGACGGCCTGAAGACAGACTACCTGTGGACGAGAATCCTAACGCCCGACGGGCTCACCGAAATCCTCGAGAACTATGCCCAGGTCGTCGAAGCCAAGAACAGCAAGACCGGACGGAAGAGCAAGAACCAGATCTGGCCCCGCTACCACCAGTTGGACGTAGTGCGCAGACTACTGGCTGACGCCAAACAGTATGGCGCAGGCAAGCGATATCTCATCCAGCATTCGGCTGGCAGTGGGAAGTCCAACTCCATCGCCTGGCTGGCCCATCAGCTGATCGGCCTCAGCAGCGGCGACGCAACCGTGTTCGACTCGATCATCGTCGTAACCGACCGCCGCATCCTTGACAAGCAGATTCGCGACACAATCAGGCAGTTCGCGCAAGTCGGAGCCACCGTTGGCCATGCCCAGGGCTCGAGCGACCTCCGCAAGTTCATCGAGAGCGGCAAGAAGATCATCATCTCGACCGTGCAGAAGTTCCCGTTCATCCTCGACGAGATCGGGGACGAGCAGCGGAGTCGTCGCTTTGCCATCATCATTGATGAGGCACATTCGAGCCAGGGCGGCAGGACGTCAGCCGCGGTAAGCTCAGCCCTCTCAGAAGCGGGTGCCACGGAAGCCGACGAGACGACAGAGGACAAGATCAACCGGATCATGCAATCGCGAAAGCTGCTCTCCAACGCGAGCTACTTCGCCTTTACCGCAACGCCCAAGAGCAAGACCCTGGAATTGTTCGGCGAGGCGTATCCAGCAGGTGGACAACCCAAGCGCCGTCCTTTCCATAGCTACACCATGAAGCAGGCGATCCAAGAAGGCTTCATCTTGGACGTTCTGCGCTACTACACACCAGTCAAGAGCTACTACAAGCTCGTCAAGACGAGCGGGGGAGATCCCGAGTTCGACACAAAGAAGGCCCGAAGGAAGCTGCGCCGCTATGTCGAGGGTCATGAACACGCCATTCACCTTAAGGCCGAGATCATGGTCGACCACTTCCACGAACAGGTTCTGGCACTGAACAAGATCGGCGGGAAGGCACGCGCAATGGTAGTGACCGGCAGCATCGAACGAGCCGTCCAGTACTACCACGCGATCCGAGAGTATCTCCAGGAACGCAGGAGCCCGTATCAGGCAATCGGTGCCTTCTCAGGCGAGCATGAGTTCGGCGGCGGACGCCTCACTGAGTCGTCCCTGAATGGATTCCCTTCCGGGCACATACCCGAGAAAATCCAGGAGGACCCATATCGGTTCCTCGTCTGCGCCGAGAAGTTTCAGACCGGATACGACGAGCCCCTGTTGCACACCATGTACGTGGACAAGGTCCTGAACGGCATCAAGGCCGTCCAGACATTATCACGCCTGAACAGGGCGCACGGCAAGAAACATGACGTGTTCGTCCTCGATTTCATGAACGATACCGACGCGATCCAAGAGGCTTTCCAAGACTACTACCAGACGACAGTTCTCAGCGAGGAAACCGACCCCAACAAGCTGCACGATCTGAAGGCCACCCTCGACGGCTATCAGGTGTACGCCCAACCGCAAATCGACCAATTAGTCGAACTCTACCTGGACGGGGCCGACCGAAGCCACCTCGATCCGATCCTTGATGCTTGCGTCGCTGTTTACAAGGACGAGCTTGACGAGGACGGGCAGGTGGAATTCAAGAGCAAGGCCAAGGCGTTCGCACGCTCATATGACTTCCTTGCTGCGGTCCTGCCCTACACGAACGCCGAGTGGGAAAAGCTCTCTATCTTTCTGCACTTTCTCGTGCCCAAACTGCCCGCACCGGACGAAGAAGATCTGTCCAAAGGCATTCTCGAACTCATCGACATGGACAGCTACCGCGTCGAAAAGCAATCGGCGGTGAGTGTTCAGATGGCCGATGAAGACGCTGAGATCGATCCAGTGCCACCTGATGGCGGAGGCCATAAGCAGGGACCCGACCTCAATCCCCTCTCGATCATACTCAAGGAATTCAACGACTTGTTTGGAAACATTTCCTGGCAGGACGCGGACCGAGTCAGCCGCCTCATTACGGAGGATATTCCCGCCAAGGTCGTCGCCGATGCCGCCTACCGCAACGCCCGCGAGAACTCCGACAAGCAGAACGCTCGGATCGAGCATGACCATGCCTTGGGGCGCGCCATGACCGGCGTATTCAAGGACGACATGCAGCTCTTCAAACTGTATACAGACAACGAGGACTTCAAGCGGTGGCTGGCGAATACTGTCTTTGGACTGACATATGAACAGCCGCAATCTCCGAGCGACGCAACGAGCATGGTCTGACTGATCTCCTCGTTTGATTCGCTATCCAGCGAATGGCTTGATGGTGTGGGCCTCTTCTCCGGGCAGGAGTCCACCAAGCAAATCGCCATCACGATCACCCCAGCGATTGTTACCCGAGCCGCGATCCGGCCGCCTCAGTTCTCAAGATCCGGCACTTCAATCGCTACCTCGTTGCACAATGCTCGGAAACCGGAGGTGGAATAGTTCCGCTCATCTCGGTCGGAGTTGTGACCAGTCGGGTAATGATCGGTACAGGCGAATCGATGTGGCAGTGCCGCGCCTCAAGCTCGATCTCATGGGTCCGAGTTGTTGGCAGATCCCAATGCTCGACTACGGCCGAAATCGGTACCACCACTCCAAGCCGACCATGGATCAACACGGCTTCTGCATGCAACTGCTTGTCCCTGATCGCACGCAGTACGGATTCAATCGGCAGATTCATGAGTCGAGCAACTCGCGTAATCGAAAGCAGCACTTCAGGCTCAACGGATTGTGATGCGTCCATATGCGTTCCTTATTAGCGGGTTAGAATGCCTTCTCGCTAGCACGCACGTCCGTTCTCGTACTCCCGCATCGCCTTGTCCATTCGCGGCTGAGAATCGTTGACATACCGCATGACCGTTCTCAGATCCGAATGCCCGAGCACCTCCTTCAGAGCGACCAAATCCCTGGTCGAGTCGTAGAACCACGTCGCGAACGTATGGCGCAACGAGTACAAGCTAAACGGCGGAAAACCAGCAACCTTCTTCAGCACGCGCTCATGGGCTCCAGTGATCGCGGAATAGGTCAACTGCCTATCAGCGATCTTGCGATAGACAGGACCCGCGACGTGGACCCATCCTGGAAAGACCCATGTGCCCGGAGCGTCGGCGATCCTTCTCGCCAGAATATCCTTCGATTCCTCGGTGAGAAGCAGGGTACGCCTGTCCGCCCTGGTCTTCGAATTCCTGACGTGCAGAAGACTCCGGTCGAGATCGACATCGTCGACTCGAATCCGCAACCCCTCGCAGTCCGGCCTGATTCCTTGGTTGACGATGAGTCGGGCGAGGTCCCCAAGCGAGTGGTGACGGTCGGCATGCTGGAGGTAGGCGTCCACTTCAGCGCGGGTCAGCACCAGTTCGTTGAATGAGTCCCTGTCGGACGGCACTTCCACCTCGATGAATGGGTCCACATCGAGCCATCCATGCGCGATAGCGAATCGAGCAAGCTGCCGCCCCGCGTGAACGTCTTTTCTGATCGTGACTTCCAGCCTGCCGGTCGTCCGCCTCCAGGTCATGTAATCCAGAACATCGCCCCGCATCCAAGTCCCGATCATTCGCTCGCCCATGAACGCCTTCCAACTCGCAAGCGAGCCTTTCGCCCGATTTGCCGTCGCCGGCTTGTCGCGGTGCTTCGCCAGCTTGTGCTCGAGGAATCTTTCACAGGCCCTTGGAAACAACATGTCCTCGGCCTGCTCTGGCTCTTCGCCGAGGAGCAGCCGGGCTTTATGCTCGTCCAAGAGCCTCTTGGCGGCTGCGAGGTTTTCTCTTGTAGCTTCGAGTCCAGTCGCGACCACGATCCGGCGACCGCCTCCGATTCGAATTCTGTACCGCCACGTCCCGTTCTTTTCGTCGATGCCCGGGACGCTTCGCATCTGCTTCCTTGCTCTTCTCAATGGTCCATTCCTCCAATAGCCCAGGGTGGTAGCGGGGGGAGCGACCGATTCTCACGCAAGGCGGCCCCTGGCCGGCCAGCCTCAGACGCTTCAGCGAACACACCGAGACTCCGAGTAAGCTCGCTGCCTCGGATTCGGTCCGCAGGATCGACGTCGTCGCCAAGATTCACTCACCTCCTAAGACGAAACACACCTCAGGATTCGAGCCGATGTGATTCCGCTCGGGATGAAGATGTGCACGCGAGCTCCGATGCTCCATTCGAACGATCGAACCTCCCAGTTGCCGGCAGCGCCGGTCTCCAGGCCGTTCGCGAGGAGGCGCAACGTGCGAGCGCACACTGGAAACTGGTGCTCGCCCTGCGTCAATGATATGCTGAATACCCATATCTACTACTATAGTATATGTCTCAATAACATATGTCAAGCGGGTCTTCGATTTTCTTGCTGGTATACTCAAATAAATGCTAGGAAAGCGGTTAGCCGAGTCTCGAAAGCGTTTGGGCTGGACTCAGTCCGAGCTTGCGAGAGAGTTGGGCAACCGTTACGACCAGCCGATGATTTCGCGAATCGAGAGCGGAAGGGCTGGTCTTCAGATCGACGGTTTGGTTGAATTTTCCCGCGTTCTGAATGTCTCCCTGGACTACTTGGCCGGGCTAACGGATGTACCCGACCCTGTCCAGTCGCTGACTGCTGTATCCGCATCCGGCTTTCAGATGGTTGTCGCCTCGCACCAAAGCGAGACAGCGGAGCCACGGTCCAGGGGTGATTCGGAAGCAGCGTTGGGTCACCTGTTCTTCATTGGTGACTGGCTAACGCGTCACCGTGTCGACCCCAGCAAGTGCAGCTTGATCGAAATCTTGGACAAGGCGATGGAGCCGACCTTGGGAATCGGTGAACTTGTTCTACTCGACCATTCGCGCACCCGCCGGACTCAAGGACGAATCTATGCAGTGCGTGCGGGAAATCAGTTGCTTGTGAGGCGGCTAACTCGTTCCGGACAAGATTGGAGCCTAACGAGCGACAGCTATGAATATCCGGACATCGCTTGCCCGGCCGAAGCGACGATTCTTGGGCGAGCAGTTTGGGCGAGCAGGATGCTATGACCCTGGACGGATGGCAGATTCGGACTCCTTGACCTCACGCGTCCGGTTCTTCACGATCCGATAGGGATTATGGGATAACTTGACAACACGGCGAAACTCCACGATTCCGGTTCTAGGTGAAATCCATGAAGGACAAAGGATTCAAGGATCACTGGCAACCGCATCAGGATTCAGTCGAAGATCGAGAAAACGTTGATACATCTGAAATCGCCAAGCGGCCCACTCGACGCAATTCGGCCAGAGGACACTGACTGGCCAGCAGGTCCGGGTATGAGAGTTATCTCTGCGTTCGGGTCATTCCTTCGGGCTATTCCGCGACGATCTTCACCTCAGCACAGCCTAGTACTTTTCTCACCCTGCTTGAAGAATGAGCTAGCGAGAGACTAGCGAATCAAGGTCAATACACACAGACCCGTCAGCGAGAACATTCGCTTGGGCCCACTGTCACTCGGTGGTTGTCGCAGGAGACTGCGTTCCATGCACGTAATGCTCGACTAAATCTCTCGGGATGTCCAGAAGTTCGGCGGCCTTTGACTCAGAGATCGCGCCCTCCGCGAGAGCGCGCAAACAGAGCCGCTTGAACCGCATCGGGCGGTCCCCTACCATGGCGCCATATTCCTTATACGGGGGAGAGCGCCAGCCGAGACGCTCAAACTCGTCGAACAGTGCTCGGTAGGTTGCTTGGCTAATTATGCCGAGGTCACTGCAGCGGTGGGTGAGGGCTTGGATGCTTACGCCGAATAGTCGCTTCAGTGCAAGTAGTTCGCCGAGGCAGATCGAGGTCCGGTGCTTACCCACTTCTAGCCACATGGCCTCGGAGGGCATAAGGAATGCCCCGGCGAAGCGGTGCGCTACACGCTCCGTCTTAAGTTGACAGGAAACCTCGAGGACGATGTGCCCGAGTTCGTGGGCAATTGTGAATCGCTGGCGTTCGCCCCAGTCGTGCGCGTTGACGACCACGAGCGGTACGGACGGTCGTCCAGGATGACGCGCCCTTGCCGCGAGACCCCCTATGTTTCCAAGCGGAAACGAGAAAATCTTCACGCCACGCTCCTCAAGGAGTTCGACTAGATTGGGGATGGGCTCGTGGCCGAGGCCCCAGTAGTGACGAAGAGCATCGGCGGCACGGTCGGCTTCGATGGGATCGTTGAGCACCGGATATGGCGCGTCTCTCGGCTGATCCCACCGCAGGCTAGAGAGCCCAAGAATGTCCTCAAGAGCGAGATAGCGTTCGAGCTTGACTAGTACAGTAGCCTCGACTCTAGCTTCAGCAGACTTGGCCGCGAAGGCGTTCTTCCTGAACTCAAGATCCTGGAGAACAAGGTTCGGAGCCGCGAGGAGGTAATCAACCGACGTGCCCAGGGCTTCCGCAAGCACGTCAAGGACTCCACTACGCGGCATTGCCTCATTGCGCTCGTACTTACCGATCGCCTGAGCCGTGACGCGATTGTCGATTGCGGCGGCGAGACTGCGGAGGGATAACCCAGCAGCCGTCCGGGCGAGCCTGAGCCGTGCGCCAACCATTTACCCTATTCCCCTGGTTGACGCCGTGGTTTACAGTGTGACATGATGATAGTGCTTTCGTAAACCAGATCGCTCCGGCCGTTGTGGGGTTCGGGCAGTCTCGATTCGATCGTTACGCAAGGAGGTGACAAGTGTCGCTACTAAACATTACCAAAGTGTCGAGTGTAGGCGAGGAGTGCTGGGGCGTCGTCCTCATCAACGAGGACAAGGTGCCAATCCTTCGCAGCGGGAAGGGAGTTAGGAAGGGTGACGTAACTTCCGTCGCGAAAACGCTAAAGTTCGAGGGGCCCGGAGCACCGGTTCTGATGGAGGAGAAGGCTGAGACTGCAGACGAACCGGCATGGTTGATCGAAAAGACCGACCGGGGCTGGTTCGTGTGGTTTACGCATGTGGCCGAATCGTCGTTCGACCTGATGCTCAAACCGGAGGACGCAACTGAGTCACCGAAGATCGCTGAACAGGCGGTCAAGGCTGTAAGAGCCTGCCTGGGGCAGGCAGAGATAAAGTGGGACCCTCCAGAGGCCGACCCAGCATACAAGGAGAAAGTTACCGACGAGACTGAAATCGAGGGTTTACCAGGTAGCGGGCCACAGCTCTCGACGGCAGTCAAAGAGAGGTTGGACCTGTTCTTCAATTGGACGCTCACGCATGTGCCGGTCCTTGAGGGCGCAGTCTTGCTGATCCTCGACTACAGCCCGACCGCAAAGGAGCGACCGCTTTCGATTGCATTTGACTATGAATGCGGACCCAAATGTTGGATGACTGCGTCAGAAGTGCGGAAGATCGGGGATGCCGCTCCTAATCCACATGAGGACTACAGAGAATTCATATGGATGGGACGGCATTTCAAGCCCTATTCGATTCATTGCCTTCCGGAGTCGATCTTCAAGGATGTGGATGAATTGCGGGCGGCGTGCCGGCGGCTCTATCTCCACGTTGTGTGGAATTAGATTCCATGAATTTGGACGAGCGCACGGTCGCGGCCCTTGGGGACGACTTGATGGAGCGACTGAGCAGACTACGATTCTGCATCGTCGGATGTGGTGGAACAGGCGCAAACTTCGCCGACATGCTGGTGAGGACGGGCGCGAGGCACCTTGCACTAATTGATGGTGGAACGGTCAAGAAATCGGATCTCAACCGGGTGTTCAGTTTCACGGCGGATGACGTGGGGGAGCCGAAGGTCAAAGTGCTGGAGGAGCGGTTGAAGGCAGTTGCCGGAAATGAACTCGATGTGCGCAGCTTGTGTGACAGCTTTAGGCGACCGGATCAGATACTTGACGGCCATGATCTTGGACAGCGTGTCAGGGACGAGGTCTACGACGCCGACGTCGTTTTTGCAGCGACGGACACCAACACGTCGAGGCTGGCAATCGAGGATCTTTGCCGAGACAAGGATCGCGGAATGCTACTCTGCTGCGGTTTGCGAATAGACCGGAAGGCCGGGGTTTACAAATACGAGTGCGCGTGGTCACCTAAGACGCCGAAGGAACAGGAAGGGGTAGAAGGCTATGGTCCGGAGAACGCCTCGTTCGCCTCGATCGTACTAGAGGCCACGTCTGTGGCGTTCACCATGCTGCTAAGTCATCTGCAATGGGAGGGGAGCCTGTTCAGGCGCTACCGGAAGAGTTACAACGCGAATCTTGTGCCGGTCGAACCAAACGTCCAATGGCAATAAACGTGGGTCTTTGGGGACCACTGTCGGTGGGCGTCTCGGCCAGCGATCTTGCCGTCGACAACGGGAATGAAGTGCCGATCAAGCAGCGCCACACACTTGCCCGGCCTTGCGTTTAGTAGTGCTCCGAGCGTATTTATGTCAGTGGAATAGCGGTTCTCGACCTTGAGGTATTTCAGTGCAATGGCAAACTCTTTGTTCGTGACACCGCCGTAAGGCCAAGTGTCTGCGGCTAGGTTGAAGGCGTTGATGATTTCGGACTCAGAAAAGGTTGGCATGGCCCAATAAAGAGACGACAATGCGCAATCGTGCTGACCATAGCCTATCTGTGCAGGACCTGCCGAATGCCGGTCGCGCACCAGCACGGAAAGCCAGTCGACAAATCGCTCGAGTCGAAATCGGCACGTTCGCCACCAAAGCAATAGCACGGGAATCCTACGCATACGGTATACCATCATCGCCGACTATACCGTGCGCGGCGCAAATCCACCGACTGGGCCGCCGCTCGTTCCGCTGCGTTCGGCCGAAAAAGAGAGTCTTCAACTGCGCCGAGAGTTATCGCTCCGGGCCGTTGTTGCGACGAAGGCCCACCAAGTGGAGGCAGGAGCTGACTGTGTGGACCAACACTATCGCACCGTGCTATCCAAGTTGCAGACGAGTTCGGCGAACGCATTCGAATCTGAGATGACATTCACGAGTGCCAATTCCGACAACCGGAATCGCGAAGAGGCCGTCATTCGAACACGAACAGCGACGAGGGGCCAAGCATGAGGATGGTCGCACAGGACGAAATTGTCGAGAATCCAAGAGCATTTCTTGGCCCGCACGTCGTATTGCTAGGAGCGGGGGCAAGCCTAGCCGCATTTCCGCATGGCGATGCCTCGTCGCGACGTATTCCGTTGATGAATGACCTTGTGGAAACCCTTGGCCTCAGACCGATAATGGAACGATGCGGGCTGTCCCACAGCGAAGATTTTGAGGGATTCTACTCAAAATTGGCTTCCGATCCGAGTCACGATGTCACTAGGAAGGAGATCGAGCGAGAGGTCGAGACCTACTTTTCTGCAATGGTTCTTCCCGAGGAAGCGACGGTATACGACCGTATTCTGCTTTCACTTAGGCCAGAAGATGCGGTGTTCACCTTCAATTGGGATCCATTCTTATTTGACGCGTACGAACGCAACTTCTGCAAGGTGAATCTTCCTAGGATCTTTTTCCTGCACGGCAACGTTAGGATCGGAAGATGCCCCAAACATAAGGCACAATGGGGGCGGCGACACAGGTTGTGTCCGACCTGTGGCGAGGCATTCACAGAGATTCCACTGCTGTACCCCGTGGACAACAAGAAGTATTCCAAGGATCCTTATGTATCGGATAGTTGGGACAATGCCCGGTTCTTTTTCAGGCAAGCACTTGTCTTGACCATATTCGGCTACAGTGCTCCCACTTCGGATGCTGCTGCCAAAAAGTTACTGAAGTCGGCTTGGATGAAGCGAAGCAGTAGGGAGATGGAGCACGTTGAGGTAATTGACATCATTCCTGAAAGCGATCTTTATGCACGATGGAAGGAGTTCACACCGACTGGCCATTTTCATCCGAGACAAAATCTCGACAGGTCGTGGATAGCACGGTGGCCGAGGCGTTCGCGCGAAGCCGTTTACTTGCCCATGAGTGGGGGAATTCCATGTCATGAGTTTCCACTAGCTGACACGAATGACTTGGTTCAACTCCAATCACGAGTTCGTGAAATAGCCAGATGGGAGACAGGTGCGCGTCAGAAGGCGAGTTCCGTGTAGCGATCCTCCGGAACTGCCTCACCCTAGGCCGCTCCCTCTGCCCAGCGTTCGGTCATCGTGGCTCAGGCGAAATCCTCAAACCGCTGCTGGCATGTGCCCCGGTCTAGGCCCACCAATTGGCTGAATTCGACGGCAACAACTTCACGAGCAGCGGTCCGTTGCGCACGACTGGGGAAAACGGCCGAAACTGGAAGTCCGACTAGTGAGGTGATCTCAGCATTTGTACAATCGGTTGTGAGTTTCTGATCTCCATAAAGCAAGTCCAACCAATTCCATCGCGGCGAGCTATAGTTTCGCGAGCCGCATTAGTGTCTTCCTGTACTTCGCAATAAAATCATCGATCTTCGAGGGTTTCTTGCTATAGAAGTCACTCTCGTCGTATCCATGTTCATGGTCCAATTCAAGATCCTTGCGAATTTTCTTTACAGTATTTTGAGATACCTCGCTGCCTCCATCCTGGTAGTGTATGTAACTTCTTAGCTTTCGTTTGGGAAAGGGCCACCGCGAACGCTTTGGCGTGTTACGATCGATGATTGCTTGGCTACCTCTAATGGTGATTGTACATCCGTAGCCCTCCAAAATAGGACGAAGCTTCAGGAATGTCATTGGGTGTTCTGCTTTGCTGACAGCCCGCGCCCACTTGTGGATTTGTTTCGCGACCGCCAGCGTCTCATAATCCGACGAATGATATCTTTGGTATTTTGTAACTTTGTGCTTTGCTACCAAGAGTACGAATCGAAATAGTTCGTCCTCACTACAAGTCATTACGAGCCCGTTTTCGTCGAGAAAGACCAAAGTCGATACCAAAGCAGTGCGTTTGTTCCCGTTGTGGAACGGATGATTGTGTATCAACGCGCAAAGTAGCGCGGCAGCCGAGGTCTCGACTGTGGGGTATTTCAACACCCCCCGCAAGCCAGTCTGCGGCCGAAACACCGCGGACTCAATGATATGATTGCTACGCACACCTGGAGGATCAATCGGGTCGGGTGTCTTCGCGAAGTCATCGACGAGTGCATTGTGGATCCTGTTCACCTCATCAACCGTGAGCCATCGAAGCTCGCGACGTCTTCCAAGCTGATCGAAACAAGGAGCAGAAGGAATGTCTTCATCACGCTCCTGAGAAGAATCTATTGGTGGGGGTGTCGAGGGACTGATGGCTCCGGTCAGCGGGTCGATGTTTCGATTGCGAGCTAGACTTACGAGCAATTTGTGTGCGCCGGCCGGTAGCCTTTGTTGCGTTGCACCGACGGGATAGCCTTCATCCGAAACGAATTTCATCAAGTCAGCCCTCGTCATCCCGAGGAGCGTGGTCCAATAGTTGACGCTTTGCAATTCACGCCATGTAGCTATGCCGAGCGATTTGCGCACCGGGTCGACGAGTGTGGGCGGCACTTTGTCGGTTCTGTGGAGAACATCATGTGCGCGGCCATCGACATGAACAAAATCCCATGTCACAAGAAGAACCGTGTCAGCGTCTACACCAGCCTCCTTGGCAAGCTTCCAAACGGGAATCGCCTTGGGCCTCAACTCGACGCTCCGAATCTATCGTTTCTGGTAGTGGTTCTCATCGGGTCGGCGTATCCTTTCTCACATGGTCGCGCAAACAATGGCAACCAGATCGGCGGGAACTGTGTTGTAACCCCGCCCTGTCATACGCCAACCCAGACACGAGGCCCCCGCCCACACCAAAGGGCTTCATCGTCCACGCACCACTGAAGAACTCCGCGTCGTCCGTCATGATGCCCGTGATCAACCGACCGAGCGCTTTGTGATGCTCTATCCGGGCATGCTCGCCAACACGGGACGCTCTTCCGCTTTGGCCGTCGGGATGGACACCGGACCATGACCTGCAGGCGGACCGCAACGGAGTGAATGGTAGCCAGCTTCGTGAGTTCCTCCCCCGGGAGAGCGTACCAGAGTCCGCAGGCTCGCCAGTGTGACGCTATCGAGGAATACCGCCGCGACTCTCTGTATGGATTCGTGGTCTCGTCCATGCGGAAAACTAGCGAGGCTCCGCCTCAGACCGACGAGACTCGGTTCGAAGCAGCTCGGCCATGCTCGAGGCTGTGTGCGGGCTCGGGACGCTGCTCCGCTCTGCGGCCGGGGCCGCCGTATTGTCGCCGAGGCAACGGTGTCCGTATCATGACGGTTCTGCGGGGAGCCCATCGCCCCGGACCCGCGCCATGACTGTAGCACGCAATGTTGCCGAAGCCCTCTCCGAGCACGTCACCCTGGAGGTCGAGTGCGTTGACCGTCTCTACCTCAACCTCTACCAGCCGCTGCTGCAGACCCCCGGCGGCGCCGCCCACTTCTTCCGCAACATCCGCGGCAACCCGGTGCCCTCGCCGGCCCTGATGGCTCCCATCACGCGCGACTTCGTGGCGGCCATCGAGGCCTTCGCCCGCGACGGCGGCATCGACCTGGTCCGCTTCGAGAAAGGCGAGCGCAAGGACGAGCGCACCCAGGCCTACCTCAAGGACTGGCCCGGCGGCGAGGGCGTGCTCTACATCGGCAAGGCGCAGGAGAAGGCCCGCGTGCTGCGCACCCGGGCGCAGGTCGATCCCGACACCGGCAGCCGCTCCCCCTCGCTGGCGTTCTCCACCGCCCTGCCCAACGCCTACTACTTCTATGCCGTCGACGACGACTTCGGCCCGTTCTTCCTCAAGTTCTGCTCGTACTTCCCGTACAACGCGAAGCTTTGCCTGAACGGGCACGAGTACGTCAAGCGCCAGCTGGCGAAGGAGGGCATCGGCTTCGAGGCCCTCGACAACGGCCTCCTCAGCTGCGAGGACCCCGAGCGCCTGCAGCAGATCTGCCGCCAGGTCACGGCCGGGCGCATCGACGCGCTGGCCCGCAAGTGGCTGCGCCGCCTGCCGCATCCGTTCAGTCCCCAGGACCGGCTCGCCGGCCTGCTCTACCACGTGTCGGTGCTGCAGGCGGAGTTCTCGCTCACGCAGGTGTTCGACCGCCCGTTGCAGGGGCGCCGGTTCTTCGAGGAGGTCATCCGCGAGAACCTCGACATCGGCCGGCCCGACCACGTGCAGCTGGTGTTCGAGCGCCGGGTCACCAAGCGCACGCCGTCGCGGTTCCGCACGCGGGTGATCACCCACGGGGTCGATCCCTCGCTGCATTTCGACTACAAGAGCACGCGTGTGAAGCAATATTTCAAAGAGGGGCGCGCGCTGCGCACCGAGACCACCATCAACGACAGCTACGACTTCGGGGTCGGGCGTCGGCTGGACAACCTTGAGCATCTACAGCAGATCGGCTTCCAAGCCAACCGACGCCTGTTGTGCGTCGAACGTCTCAGCCACGACTGCACGGTGGGGTCGGAGCGCTTCGAGCAGTTCCACGCGACGGCGGAGATCGCCGGCCAGCGGACCCCGTCGTTACGCTTCGGCGACCGGCGGGTGCAGGCTCTGCTGGAGGCCCTGGCGGCCTTCCGGCTGCTCCCCCGCGGCTTCACGCACCGGCAGTTGCGGGAGCGGGTCGCGCCGCTGCTGGGCACGACGCCGGAGGCATGGGGCCCGGGCCGCATGACGTACGATCTGCGCCGCCTGCGGCTGCGGGGACTGATCGAGCGCATCCCGCGCACGCGCCGCTACCGGGTGACCGACGAGGGCTTCCGGACCGCGCTGTGCTTCCACCGCACCTACGCCCGGGTCCTCCGCCCGTCTCTGTCGGTGGTCTTCGACTCCGCCGTTACGGACCCGACCCCCTTGCAGAAGGCCCTGCAACGCTTCGACCGCGAAATTGACCGGCTTTGGGAGGGCCAGACCGTCGCAGCGTAAACTTGACTCAAACGTCCACCTTACGGCGGGACAAGAATTCTAGCGAGGAACCGTTTGTAGCCGACGCCAGCCGAGGCGATAATAGGGCGGGGCGGCTACTACGCCAATCATTGGGCTGTCTTGTCTAGACATGCGTCCAAGTATCTCCGAATTCAGCTACGGTTTCGCCGTGACCAGCGAACTGGTTCGGGCTCTAGGAACTGTCACGGCGGCGCCTGTATTCCCCTCTATGCGCGCGGAAGGGAATCGAGGAGGTGGATGGGACGTCAAGTTAGATCGGCCCGGAGTTCCACTGTTCCTCCAGTTTAAGCTCTGCGATCAGATGATTCGGCGCAACTGTAGGGAGGCGCGAGACGCTAGCTTCAACGTTCCGTGCTACCGAATGCACCTGCGATCAGCAAGATGGTGTCGGGCGACCAGAAGATCCTCCCAGCGACCGGGGGTATGGGGGCGATCCCAAACAGAGTGTGTTGAGCCCAGCTGGACCATCGACCTCCTCGGCACTTCCAACGGGGTCGATGGTAGCGGGTTGGAGATCGTATCACGCTAAGCCCAACTTCCAGCCGATCGAAACAGGGCATTTTCGATAGGCCACCGGGCAGCGGCGTTCCACAACACCCCT
>CAYWUV010000002.1:0-122601 GCA_964461235.1 uncultured Bryobacterales bacterium
CCGCTGCCCGGTGGCCTATCGAAAATGCCCTGTTTCGACCGGCTGGAAGTTGGGGCTAGGAAACAGCGCCTTTCCACGGCGCACGAAAAACACGGGGTTATTCCGAAAAGCCCCGAAGAACCTCAGTCTAACGCTTGCCGGCGAAGCGATGCGGCCTAGTGAATCAGGATTAACTCGGTCTGAGGTTGGTGGAGACGTTCCGCACCCTTCGCAGTGATCACTACGTCCTCCTCCAAGGCGATGTGAATTTCGCCCATGTCGCCGTACTCCGCATACAGGATCGGCTCGACGGCAAACGTCTGTCCTTCTTCCATGTGCAGGAAGACTGTCGTGCCGTATCGCTCCGGCCAATCCGGGCAGATCAGCGGCCCCACGTCGTGAACGACGAAACCGATCGGATGCCCCGTGCCGTGCGGGGGGCCTTCGTACCCGGCTTCCTCCAGAGTCTTCCGAGCGATCGCGTCGATCTCCACTCCGGTTACGCCGGGCTTCATGGCTGCGATCTGTAAGTCGATGGCCCGCCGCGCTGTGTTCCACATCTTGCGGATTTCGGCGGGAGCATCCGTCTCTCCTGCCTTCAGGACGTAGGCCGTTCGTTGCAGATCCGTCGAGTATCCCCGGAGCGTGATCCCAAAGTCGATCCGGACAAGGTCCCCGCGCTTGATCAGCCGATCGCTGGGGTCGGCATGGCCTCTGGCGGGTCCCGCAACGACACTGATGAACGGAACCGTCGCTCCGAGCATCGTCGTCCGCATCCGCAGATAGTCTCCAATGTCGCGTTCGGTCGTGACGCCAGGGTTGATCACCACTCGCGACAGCGCGTCGCGGATCAACGCGTCAGTGTGGCGAGCCGCCTCCCTGAGCACTTCCACCTCGTGTGGCAGCCGGCGCCCCCGGAAGGAGGCGACGAGCGGCTCGGAGGATACGAACCGAGCGGCAATCTCCTCGCCCAGCACCTCTTCGAGATAGGCCCGCATGCCCGAGGTCAGGCCATCGGCGATCGGCATGTCCCGGGAGGTATTCACGGCGATCCTGGCAGGATCCAAGTCTCCGACGAACTCCCGCAGGTGCGGCTTGATGCCTTCGCTCCTGTAACTCAAGACCTCGTCATAGATGCCTGTCTCTCGCAAGGGAGTGACGTCGTAACTGGCTGCGATCGCTGTCTTGCGGAACTCGCCATCCTTGAGGTCGAAGAGAAGTGCCATACGCGCAACGGCAGAACCCCCTCCGAGATCCTCAGCTAGAGGATCTCGGGACTCCTCCCGAGTGAACACGATCCAAAGGTCCACTCCGTGCGTTTCCAGCGCATTCGGGAGCAGTTTGTCGACCCGCTCGGCCAAGATGCTGACTTCAACGCCCCAGCACGGGAGGGAGCAAGCCAGGGCGATCAGGGGAATCAGTCGTAGCATGAAACGCCCATTCAATTGACGAATAGCACGTTCGCAACTCCTTGCGCAGTTAGTCGCAAGGGATTGCGGCGGGCTGGGCTACGCTAACACGATGCCTTCCCTCGTGGCAAGAGACCGAGCTTTCGTCTGGCACCCGTTCACCCAGATGAAGACCGCGGCAGACCCCCTTCCGATCGTGGGTGGCGACGGGGCCTACCTGATCACCGAGGATGGACGGCGGATCCTGGATGGTATCTCCTCGTGGTGGGTCAACGTACACGGCCACTGCAACCCCCGGGTCGGGGAAGCGCTGGCCTGCCAGGCCTCCCGGCTGGAACATGTCATGTTCGCTGGCTGCACTCACCCGCCCGCCGTGGAACTGGCAGAGCGTCTGGTGGCATTGCTCCCGGGTGGCCTCAGCAGGGCGTTCTATTCCGATAACGGCTCGACTGCGGTCGAAGTGTCCCTCAAGATGGCGTACCAGTACTGGACCAATCGAGGCGAGCCGCAGCGCCGCACCTTCTTGGCGCTCGAGCACGCGTATCACGGCGACACCGTCGGAGCGATGTCAGCCAGTCACGAGTCCCTGTTCACGTCGAGCTACGCTCCGCTCCTGTTCCATGTGGAGCGGGTAAGCGTGCCCTCCGACTATCTCGCATCTATGGACCCCTCGCGGGACGGGAGCGCAACCGAACCCCTGAACTCGATCCGATCTGCCCTCGAGCGCCTCGCTCCCGACATCGCCGCCGTCATCATCGAGCCAATGCTCCAAGCCGCTGGAGGCATGCTCGTTTGGAAGCCGGCGTTCCTGAGGGCGATCCGGAGCCTGTGCGACGAATTCGGGCTGCTGTTGATCGCTGACGAGGTGATGACCGGCTTCGGCAGAACCGGGCCGATGTTCGCATGCGAGCACGGGCCCATCCAGCCTGATCTTGTCTGCCTTTCGAAAGGCCTGACATGCGGGTACCTTCCTTTGGCGGTCACGGTCGCATCGGAAACCGTATACGAGGCATTCCTGAGCGACGACCGACGCAAGACGTTCTTCCACGGCCACTCCTTCACGGCGAACCCGCTCGGCTGCGCAGCCGCACTTGCCGGGCTTGAGATCTTCGCTGACGAGGACGTCCTGGGCCGGGTCCACAGGATCGAGTCGAAGATGAGGTCGCGTCTCGAGGCGTTCGTCGGGCTCGACTACGTCCGCGACGTCCGGCAGATCGGCGATGTGGGCATCGTCGAGTTCGAGACCGGCGGGCAGGGCTACCTGTCGGAAATCGGACCCAGGATGGGGGCGGAATTCCTGGAGCGCGATCTGCTCCTGCGTCCGAACGGAGACATCCTCTACTTCATGCCGCCGTACGTGGTGACCGACGACGAAATCGACTGGGTCTTCGACCAGATCGAAGACGTGGCGTTGTCCATAGTGGGCGGCCGGGGCTGACGCCGGCCTATCCGTTGGAATCGTCCGCTGCGACCGGCGGGCCCGCACGCCGGAACATCGAGAGCCGGTTGCTGCCGATCTTGACGACCCGTACCCTCGCCAAGGAGCCATAGCGCTCGGAGAGCTCCAAGCGGCGACCATGCTGGGCCACGACCCAATCGGTGGGTCGATCGGAAAGCAGCGCTAGTGACCGCGAGTATTCGAGCGTGGCCTCGTAGGGTGGGCCGAGGAAGAAGATGTCGGCACTGATGTTGCCGACCGCATCATGGACCTGGGCGAGCCGAACATCCGACTGCTCTAGGAGCCCGAGCGATTCCAGGTTGCGTCGGATCACCCGTACCGCCGCCGCGTCGGACTCGACAAACACTGCTCGTTCCGCTCCGCGGCTCAGGGCCTCGATTCCGACGGCACCCGTACCTGCGTACAGGTCGGCGAACACTCTGCCTTCGATCCGTCCTTGCAGGATGTCGAACAGGGTCTGCCGCATCCGCCCCAGCATCGGGCGGGTGGACGTGCCCGGCAGGGAAACCAGATTGCGACGTCGGAACTTGCCAGCGATCACCCGCATTGCCCAGCGATTCTCCACGGACCTGCGGCAGGATAGACAGCGCCGGCCCCAACGGCATAGCGCGCTAGGCAGGACCCGTCGCGGGGCGGGACGAGGAGAGGGCGGTCGTGACGATTTGCTCGACTGCCTCCCGTCCTGCCACGCGCGCCTGCTCGAAGTGCCTCTGGCGCGCAGCCGCCCCCAAGATTGTCCCTTCGCGAAACCAGTGCTCCAAGCCGCGTCCCACGGCGTAGGTGCCGGCAAGTGCAATCAGCCCCTTGGGCACCAGCCCGATTCCGGCAGGAACCTTCGAGACGGCCTGACGAGCGAGCGCTCTCCAGCCCAGTGCCGCTCCCGCTATCGATCCGATCTTGATGCTCTGACTGTCAAAGCCGACATCATGACCGTGGACAGCGGCAAGCAGGAATGAAAGGCGTACCTGGTTGGCCGTCAGAAATAAGGTGTCGGACGCAAACTCACTAGCAACCCAAGGCAGGAACACGGCCAAGGGGACAACATTGGGCAGAGACGTGGTAACAGCGAAGACCGCGTTCTCCTTGGCGACCTTCCATATCATGCGGTCGCACACCATCGGCCGGAATCCGCCAAAATTGCGAGCCAGGGGCAACCATTCGGCCTCGGACCCGCGGAGCAGGGCGGCCGCAGACGCTTCCGAATCAGCCGGATCGAAGGTATAAAAGTGCGGCGGATGGGCAACCCCCCGCTCCGCGAAGCCGACCTCCACTTGGTCGAAGTCCTCGTCTCTTGCGATGCGTATGACGCGCCCCTCCGCACCACCCCCGAAGGTGGGCTGCAGGAAATCGAGGATGGCATCCGCGCAGTCTTCGTCGGCCGCCAGCACACCGAACGAGAGAGGGCGCCGCGCTGCGCGACTGACCGCGCTCGGATTGAGCGTCTTGATGGCGGATCCGACCTGTCCGAGGAACGAGAGCAGCACCGAAGCTCATTATATTTCGCCCTTGGCGGTCTGACGACAACAAGGAAGCAGCCGGACCCCTGTTAGGCTGAACCTCAAGGTCCAATGCCGGAGTTAAACGCGTTGCACGATCCAAATGAGAGGCGGTCCGGGTGACCCGTGCTGCATCGCCGGGCACACGCAGGGCGGCGTTGCTGCGAGGCGAGGACGACGCTCCGGAACGGTGCCTCCTGGCAGGGCTGGATCTGCGGCCCCGCACTACCGGTAAGGCCGTTCCTCTCGGGAACCTGACGGCGGAGGAGTCGCTGGCCGAACTCGCTGACCTCGCGGCCGGGGCCGGAGCAGAGGTTCTGGGGCACTCCTTGCAAGTCCGCGAGCGGGCCGTGCCAGCGACGTTGCTGGGTGCCGGGAAACTGCAGGAGATCCGGGCGTGGGCCGAACTAGAGGACTGCGATTTCGTTCTCTTCGACCACGACCTCAGCCCGTCCCAGCACCGCAATCTCGAGCGCGAACTCGAATGTGCGGTGCTCGACCGGACACAATTGATCCTAGACATCTTCGCGAAGCATGCCCGATCCAAGGAGGGACGCCTGCAGGTCGAGCTGGCGCAACTCGAGTACCTCTTGCCCAGGCTCGCGGGCCGGGGCGCGTCGATGTCCCGCCTCGGGGGCGGAATCGGGACCCGCGGACCTGGCGAAACCCAGTTGGAAAGCGACCGCCGGAAGATCCAAAGACGCATAGCAAAACTCCGATCGCAGCTTGAGAAAGTTCGCTCGACTCGCCAACACCAAAGGCGTAAGAGGGTTTCCGTACCAATTCCGACTCTCGCTCTCTGCGGGTACACGAACGCTGGCAAATCGACTCTGTTCAACACGCTTACGCGCGCGGACGTTCTCGCAGACGACCGACTATTCGCGACTCTGGATCCAACCTTGAGGAAGCTTCGGCTGCCTTCGAATCGCCCGGCGATCCTCTCCGATACGGTCGGCTTCCTTCGCGACTTGCCCCCGACCCTGGTCCAAGCATTCCGAGCGACCCTGGAAGAAGTGACGGAAGCGTCGCTGATCATCCACGTCGTGGACGCCTCGGCCCAGAACCGAGGGGTGCATCGAGAGGAGGTGGACCGCGTCCTGGCTGAATTGGGAGCTCGCGACAAGCCCCAGGTGCTGGTCCTGAACAAGTGCGATCTCCTCGACGAGGACGCCTGGACCCGGGAGGTCGGGCGAGAGAGACGCGACCGTTCCGTGTCAGGATGCGTGGGGGTATCGGCGAAGACCGGTGCGGGGCTAGACCGGCTGATAGAGACAATCGACCGAATCCTGGCAATCGGAGCCGTCGTGCGGAAGCGCTATCGTGTGCCCTACCGAGAATCACGAACCGTGGCGATGCTCTATGAAAGGGCGAGGATTGTCGCTCGTCGCGATCTCGACGACGGCGTGGACCTGGAGGTCGAACTCGCGCCGGTCCTGGCGAGCCGCCTGGAACAGTACGCCAGCCGGGACTGAGGAATCGAGTGCTTGCCGCCGCGCTGTCAGGCGCAGACGGCGGGCCTGCGATGCCGCCAAGGCTTGGCGCTCTCGAGCTGCGACGCCAACCGGAACAGGGTCGCTTCGTCGCCGAATCGGCCCATGATCTGCACCCCTACTGGCAGACCGTCGTGCCAGTGCAACGGTAGTGACATCGCTGGCTGGCCGGTGGCGTTGGCCATTTGCGTGAACGGCACGAACTCGCGCACCCGCCTAGCGTACTCACGGATTTCCGGATCCCCTTCTCGAGGATGGAGAAAGCCGATTCTCGGTGGAGGAGAAGCCACGGTGGGCGTCAGCACTGCATCGTAGTGCTGGAAGAAGGCGGCAACCCGGCGGCTTATGGCCTGGAGGCCCGAGACGGCCTGCACGTAATCGGCCGCGCTGTACCCGTCGCCCCTAGCGCCTAAGGCCAAGCTGAAGCCCTCGCAATCGCCGGGCGCGAGGTCCGTGCCCAGCGTGTTGGACAAGTCCCTCAGGCTGGCCGCCAAGGTCGACAGCCAGACCGTAGTGAAGGCCTCCCGGAACTGACCATTGTCGTAATCGGGAGCCGCTTCCTCGACGATATGCCCCAGTTCCTCAAGCAGAACAGCCGTGTCTCCGACTGCCTGGATGCAACTCGGGTGAACACTGGTCCCGGACGAAAACTCGGAGCACAAGGCAATCCGCAATGCGCCGGGATCGGCACCAACCTCATCGAGAAACGGCCGCTGCTTCGGGGGTGCCCAGTACGGGTCTCCCGGATCCGGGCCAGCGGTCGCGTCCAGAAGAGCCGCACTGTCCCTCACGGACACCGTCAGGCCGTGCTCCACCGCCAACCCGACCATGGCATCTCCGGGGATCGGTCCGACGGGGCAGCGCCCGCGGGTAGGCTTCAGCCCGAAGAGCCCGCAGCACGACGCCGGAATCCGGATCGAGCCTCCTCCGTCGTTGCCATGGGCCATCGGGACGATCCTCGCCGCTACAGCAGCCGCCGAACCGCCACTCGACCCACCCGGGGTGCGGCTCAGATCCCACGGGTTCCTCGCAGGGCCGAACGCATGGGGTTCGGTCGTAGCTGTCAGGCCAAATTCGGGAGTATTCGTCTTGCCGATGCAAATCAGACCCGCCCGCTTGTGCCGGACTACGAGTTCGCTGTCGAGCGGAGCAGGCAGGGAAGCTAGGCGACGGTTGCCGTTCGAGGTCGGCACGCCCACGCAGCAGGCGCGCAGGTCCTTGAGCAAGAACGGCACGCCGGCGAACGGGGCGTCCATCGAGACCTGGGTGGCTTCCGCGCTCGCCGAGTCGAACATCGTCGTGACGACTGCGTTGAGATCGGCGTTGATCCGGGAGATCGCATCGATCGCGGAGTCCACCAGTTCGGGTGCCGAGACTTCGCCCCTCCGAACCAACTCCGCCAGTCCAAGGGCGTCTTGATCCAGGTCCGCAAGGTTCACAGGCATGCGATCCATGGTAGCTGTGGACCGGCACGGCCTCGCCGCGGACCCTCAAGTGCCAGCCTGGCTCCGCGAATCCGGGGACTTGGAGTCGCGGAGCCGGAAAGCCCTCACGCAAGCCAGCGAGGCGACGCAACTGACTGCCAGGCCGGCGACCGCGTCGACGGCGAAGTGGTAGCGGCCATACACTGTCGCCACGGAAATCCCGGCTGCGAGTGCGGTCATTGCGGTCCCGTAGTGCCTCCTCTCCGGGACTGCGAAGAAGAGCCCGAACCCTGCCCCGAACGCCGAGGCGGTATGACCGCTGGGAAACACGCTCGTATGGATTCCGCCCAGACCCAGGATCCACCAGTTGATACTGCGAAAGACGCTCTCGTATTGGCTTGCCAGATCTCCGGGAAACGCCGTTCTCGGGGGCTCGGACGGAAAGTACGGATACAGTGCATACGCGGCTACGGCTGACGCCGCGTAGAACGCCAGGAAGCGGTCAACTTTTGCAAGTCGGCCCGCTGCCGCTAGTACGAGCAATCCGATCGGGGCGACCGCGTAGGTCAGCAAGTACAGGAATTCCAGCGTCTCAGGCAGTACAGGCCCGAGTGCTTCTATGGCTTCGCCAAGCCGCCAGTCCGAGAGCAGGATCCTGTCCCAGCGGACCCATCTCAGTTCCAGCCCCAGCTCCGCCCGGGGCTGCGCAAACCAGCCAACCTGCCTGTAAGCGAGCAGTACCCCGCCAATCGGAAGGATGTCACGCACGAGGTTCGGCCCGCGCCAGAGAGAACTCCGCCCCATCCAATGCAGAACGGCCAGCGCACCCAAGCTCGCGCACACCGACCGTATCCGGAGACTCGCGGCAAGGGGCAGCGCAAGAGCTAAGACTGTCGTGTAAGCGAAGTATCCCGCGAGCACCCATTCCGAAATCCGAGGAGCGTTCTGAGTCCCCGCTTGCGGCATGCGTCTCAGCGTAGCCGCAAAAGGGTGGCGGTGCATGGAAGAACTCGACCTTTCGGCGCTCCGGAAAGCAGACATTGTGATAGCCTTTGGTTGGAGTTTTCCGTGTTGTTGCGAAAGCACTTGAACCGTCGTCTGTTTTTGCGCGGGGCAGGTGCGGCGATTGCCTTGCCGTACCTCGACGCGATGAGGCCTGCATTCGCGGCCCCGAGCCGGCTAGTCGGCGAAGTGCCGAGGCGACTGGCCTTCGTGTACATCCCCAATGGAGTGATCCAAGAGGCGTGGACGCCGGACGCCGACGGTTCTTCGTACGAGTTCACCCGCATCCTGAGGTCCTTGGAGACTCACCGGAACGACCTGCTCGTGCTGTCGGGGCTGACCCACAACACGGGTCGAGCTCTGGGGGACGGGCCCGGAGACCATGCGCGGGCCGCGGCCAGCTTCCTCACGGGAATCCACCCGAAGAAGACGGCCGGTGCCGACATCCGGCTGGGCGTATCGGTCGATCAAGTCGCGGCAACCCAGATCGGCAGTCGGACCCGCTACGCATCCTTGGAATTGGGTATCGAGCCAGGACGTCTCGCCGGAAATTGCGACTCCGGATACAGTTGTGCGTACTCGAACAGCATCTCTTGGCGCGGCGAGAAGACCCCGAACCCGCCGGAGATCGACCCGCAGCGGGTCTTCGAGCGCATGTTCGGCGACGTCGAAGCCCCGGTTGATCCCGCGACCATAGCCCGACGCAAGGCACGCCAGCAGAGCGTTCTCGATCACGTATTGGACGATGCGAACCGACTGCTGGGATCAGTGGGCCCAACCGATCGCCAGAAGCTCGACGAGTACTTCACCAGCGTCCGTGACGTCGAGATGCGGATTACTGCCAGTAACGCGTCCCCGGGCGCACCGAAGCCGGAAATGGCGAGGCCGCAAGGGATACCCGCCAGCTACTCGGCCCACGCCCAGCTGATGTTCGATCTAATGGCCTTGGCTTTCCAGACGGACATGACGAGGATTGCCACGTTCATGCTGGGACGCGAGGGCAGCAACCTGACCTACCCGGAGATCGAGGTCAACCGAGCCCACCACGGGATGACCCACCACCGTGGGGATCCGAGCAAAATCGAGGACATAACGAAGGTCAACACCCACCACGTAGAGCAGTTCGCGTACTTCCTCGACAGGCTCGCCTCCATGGACGACGGGGACGGCCGTCTGCTGGACAACTCGATGATTGTGTACGGCTCGGGGATTGGCGACGGCAACAGGCATACTCACCATGACCTTCCGGTGCTGGTCGCTGGCAGCGGACGGGGCTCGCTGCATCCTGGCCGGCATATCCGCTACCCGGCGGAAACTCCCATGAACAATCTCTACCTGTCGCTCCTGGACAGGGTCGGGGTCCGGCCCGAAACCCTAGGTGACGGGACTGGGACGCTTACTGACCTGAGCGACATCTAGCGTTTCCCCCGCCAGGCGCAACGGAGCATCGAATTACCGGGCTCATCAGTCGGGGTCCCCCGCTTGAGGAGCAGGCGTAACGGCCGTGTTGGAGCGCAGTCAGAAAGCCAGCACAAGGGCTCGGGGCGATGGATGCCTTCCCAGGGAGACCGGCGCGGGTTCCATTGCCGTCGTACTCCTCCAGCTTGGCGGGCCTACGTCTCTCGAGGACGTCGAGCCATTCCTCGAGGGGATGTTCTTGGACCCGGACCTGATCCGCCTTCCGGTCTCCCGTCGATTGCGGGCCCGGCTCGCCGCGAAGCTCGCTGCCTGGAGAGCCAAGTCGTCAAGACCACTCTACGCGGCGATCGGCGGCAAGTCTCCGATCGGCGAGATAACCCGCCGCCAAGCGGAGCTTCTGGAACGCGAATTGTCCTCGTCAGTGCCCTGCCATGTCTTTGTTGCGATGCGGTACGGAAACCCGTCCACGACTGCGACGGTGCAGAAAGTACTCGCCGCGGGTTGCTCCCGCGTGATCCTCCTTCCGCTCTACCCCCAGTTTTCGACGGCAACTACCCAAAGCTCCACCAAGGAGTGGGACTTGCGAAGCGACGAAGCGGGCTTGACCCTGCCAACGGAGCGGATTGAGTGCTATTTCGCCAATCCCGGCTACATCGGGGCCGTGGCCGAACGCGTTCGCGAAGCGCTTGCACGGTTTGAGGGGCTGCCCGCTCCGCACGTGGTTTTCAGCGCCCATGGATTGCCACGGAAGTACGTTCGCGAAGGCGACCCCTACCAGCAGCAGATCGAAGAAACGGTCCGTCTTGTTTGCGAGCAAATCCATTCGGGCCTAGCCAGCACCCTCTGCTACCAAAGCCGCCTCGGGCCACAGCGTTGGCTTGGGCCCAGCCTGTCCTCCACTTTGAAGCGTCTGGGAAGGCAAGGCGCGCAATCGGCCCTGGTCGTCCCGATCTCGTTTGTTTCCGACCATCTCGAGACGCTCTCGGAGGTCGACATCGAAGCTCGGAAGTTGGCCCTGGCGAGCGGCATCCGGCACTTCGCCACCACGGAGGCGCTCAACGACAGTCCGGCATTCATAACGTCTCTCGCACGGTTGGTCCTTGATAGAGTCTGAACCGCCGGCAGACGAACTCCGACGGTGCCGAAACGAGAGTCAGGAGTACGACCAGATCCCCGCCAACGTCCGGACCCACGCCGCTCGGCCAGCACTCGGCCGGTGCGCCCGTCTCCGCTGGGCATGCCTTAGGTAGTGGTTGCGACAAGACTCGCATCTTGTTGGCCGCAAGAAAGTTATGTCCAGATTCTCTGGACGAATACCTGGTTGGCAGACCGAGGTTGCCGGGCATCCAACCGGCACGGACGGATTCGTGCGAATATTCGCAGATCCTGGGTCAGCAGTCAGCCAAGCGCGAAATCTAGATGCTGTATGGTCGATCCACCGTGAGGTCATGATATGGTGTATCGATCGCTTCCAGCTCAAAATCCGGGGGGGGTGTCGTAGGCACTAGGTAGGTGTGTGCGCATTGATCTGTGAGGCTCGGCCGGTCGCCGGGCACTTTCCACAGATCTTTGGCCTCGTCCCGCACGGACCAGAGGTGGGTGCCCGATTCCCGTGTGATGCGCAGCAGGGAGCTCGGTCTCTCGGCGATTTCAACCCGAGGGTGGGCCAGTTCTGCATTCCACTCGGGAGTGAATGTCGCCCACCCGTCGAACCCCAGGCAAGTCCAGACGCTCATCTCGGGATCCGATGCCCCCGCACGGGCTCCCCCCTACCGCGAACGCGGCGAGTATTCTCCTGTACGGCCTCTCGAAATTCGGACCGAACGCGTCGCAGCAACGGAAGATCTCCTGATTCCGTTCCTGGGTCCGCAGGTCATCGAGCGCACGGCGGAGCGGGTACTGCCCAAGAATGCCGGCCGCTCCGCCGACACCTCCGAAGACCACAGAGCCTGCCCGGCCGAAGACCAAGGGGCCAATCGTGGCCGCACTGAATTCGCACGTCTTCGCAAGTGCACCCTGCGTCGTTCCGTCCGCGACGATCTCGAACGGGAGGTCGCGCGGCAGGACCGTCCCTTTCCACCACGCTTGGGTTTTCCTGGCGGCGGATTCGGTCGGCCCGGAGAAGTAACATAGGGTATTCGCGTTGTGCCCTAACGGAATCTGGGCCGCAACATGATCACGTACCACGAACCGACAGTCGGCAACGTTACCGATGTACATACGATCGATACTGCCGAAACTGACAAGCAATGCCTAGGCGTTGGGAAAGGCTCTTGGCCGATTACCGGTCACTAGACCCGCCACTCCAGAACATCCTCGAACTCTTCGCGGTCGTTGATTCCCCTGTGTCTCGGACAACAGGCTTGGAATACGTCAGAGCAGCCAGAATCGTCGGCTCGCAGGCAACCAGAATCACTCCCCACGCTTGGAAGCCGATTGTGGAGATCCTCGTGGGCCGCGACCTGCTCTTGACGAACGAACGGCAGATCGAGTGCAACGACGAAATTGCGGATGGATTGTGTCGAGCCGCGGACCGCAAAGGGAACTTGCGGCGCTGGGTCCAAGCGACAGAAGCGGTCGAGCGGACATTCTACCGCCGGAGTGAGGGGACCTATCGGTCCTACTACTACGAGAAGAACTCTCTGTTCGCCGACCTAAGGCTTTCAGCGCATCTAAACCAACCCGACATCTTCGAATCTCGATGCGATGTTCTATTTCGGGAATTCGCCCGCGACGAATCGTACCGGGACTTGTTCGAGAGCCTGTTCAATCGTCCCTTTGATGCGGAATGGCTCGGCACCCGGGCAAAGGGAATCCGGGAAACCGCGATCTCCTTCGTGGTTCCTGCCGCGCATGACAGGCTCATCGTGGCGGACGATGCCATCCGCCTGCTCGAACAGGGTCCGGTAAAAGAAGACGGGTTCGACTGGAGGAGGCAGCTCATCATCGAGCACCACCTCCTGAAAGGCAACATCCAGACGGTCCGCAACTGGCTGCCGGGAAACAGCAGTCCCCAAAGCGCCATCTATTCGGGATGGCAACTCTGTATCCGCGGAGAGTACGAGAAAGCAGTCGAGCAATTCGAGTTCGCCGCGGACAGGATCAAGGCCGCGACGCGGAAGCGCGACATTCTGTTCAATGCAGTCGAAGGGGCGTTCTTCGTGATCGCGCTACTCGGCACGAGTGACGCGACGAGGTTGCGGCGGGCCGTCAAGTACATCGACCTAGCCATCCGGAAGATCCCTGGAGAATCGGCGCTGTACGAATGCCTCCGGAGCGCGACTGAGGTGGCAGACGGAAAGCGGAACGCGTCTGTCGACAGGACCCATCTTGACCAAGCGGAAGACCTGCCGGCACTCTACCAAATCCTGATATACACAGCAGCCTGCTGGGCGGACAGAAAAAGGGCGAGGGCATGCCTGAGGCATATCGAGGCCATGCGCAGCGTCGCCAAGGCTGGTGGCTATGCGTGGGCTGCTGCCGAATTCGCCCAGATTCGGGCCCGTTTGCTGTTGAACGAGAAACTGGCAACATCCGCGGGCGAGGAACATCACGGACTGGGAACCGCACCTCTCTTGAACGCGATTCGCAACGAGGCTCCTTGGCAACGGGGCTTGCGGGGGCTCTCGCGATTGTCCGACAAGGTCGGTCCGACACGCGTTTCGCAAGGATCAGCTTCGAGACTTGTGTGGAGAATCGAAGCCGACTCCGATCAACCGGCTGTGCTGGCGTTCGAGCAGAAGCTCAGCAAGGCTGGCCGGTGGTCCAAAGGGAAGGCTGTTCCGCTCAAGCGGCTTCATGCCAGGGACAACCTCGGCTTCATCACGCTTCAGGACGAACGTGTCTGCCAGTCAATCAGCGAGGATCCTTCAGGGACCTCCAGACACCCCAGCTACCAGATCGACGCTGGAAGGGCTTTGGCAGGGCTCGCAGGACATCCACTGGTGTTCCGGATGGACTCCCCAGCCACTCGGATGGAAATCGTCCGCAAAGAGCCGGAGTTGCGCGTCACCGCGACGGGCCGGAACGTGAAGATCCAGCTCGTTCCAGAGCCGCCCCAGAACGGATCCGCTCTCGTCACCGCAGAGTCGCCGACACGGCTGCTCGTCACCCCGTTTGACCAGAGCCACCGGGAGATCCTGGATGTTGTCGGGCCCGGAGGGTTGCAGGCACCTGCCACGGCGCAGGACGAAGTGGTCGAGGCCGTCTCGTCCGTGAGCGCATTGGTAACCGTCCATTCGGACATTGGCGGCAGCGCGGGTGCGGCGACGGAGATGGATGCTGATTCCACGCCTCGGTTCCATCTGACTCCATTCGAGAGCGGTTTGCGGGTAGAGCCGCTTGTGCGTCCATTCGTCAACGATGGCCCCGTCTACGCTCCGGGAAAAGGCGGTGACGTCGTATTCGCAACCATTGCGGGCAAACAGACCATGGCACGGCGGAGGCTCGCCGAAGAGAAGCGTCGTCATCGGGATGCCGTGGCATCGTGCAGTCCCCTGCTAGGAGCGCGGTGGGACGGCTCCGGCTGGACCGTGGCAGATCCGGTCGAATGCCTTGAACTGCTCGATCACCTCCATTCGCTCGGAGACGGAGTGGCCGTGGCCTGGCCGAAGGGTGAATCGATGCGGATCCGTCATCGACCCGCAGAGAACGGGCTGTCCTTGAAGATCCGCAGGAAGCGGAACTGGTTCGACATCGACGGGGAGCTCAAGCTCGACTCAGGCCGGGTGATCAGCCTGATGGAACTGCTCGAGCGAATCGGCGAAGCCCAAGGACGCTTCCTTCCGCTGGGCGACAAGGGATTTGTGGCTCTGAGCGATCGCTTTCGGGAACAGGCCGAGGAGCTGGCCGCCCTCGTCGAACGCCACAACAGCGGCCTCCGGTTCCACGACGCACGAGTCCCTGTGCTCGAATCGATCGTCGAAGGGGCCGGCCGAGTCGATGCCGACCAGGTCTGGAAGGGCCGCTTGCAGCGGTTCCGGGAAGCGCAGGCCCTCAACCCCGATGTGCCATCGACGCTCCGAGCTGATCTCAGGGATTACCAGGTACAAGGTTTCCGGTGGGCGGCGCGGCTCGCCGCTTGGGGGGCCGGTGCGTGCCTGGCTGACGACATGGGCCTCGGCAAGACGATCCAGGCACTGACGGTAGCCGTGGCCCGAGCACCGCAAGGGCCGGCGCTAGTGGTCGCACCCACATCCGTATGCCCAAACTGGATCGAAGAGGCCCGGCGATTCGCCCCTACCCTGAGACCTGTCCAGTTCGGGCCCGGCGACCGGCAGAAAACCCTCAAGTCCGCCGGACCGTTTGACTTGATCGTCTCCAGCTATGGGCTCCTGTACCAAGAAGCCGACCTGCTGGCCGGTGTCGAGTGGCAGATGATCGTGCTGGACGAGGCGCAGGCCATCAAGAACCGGCAGACGATGAGGTCACGAGCCGCCATGAGGCTGGGCGGGGAGTTCCGGATGATCACCACGGGGACTCCGATCGAGAACGACTTGGGGGAGTTGTGGAATCTCTTCCACTTCATCAACCCCGGACTGCTGGGCTCTGCTGAATCATTCAACCGGAGATTCGCCTCCCCGATCCATAATCGGCAGAGCGACACGGCCAAGCGCCATCTCAAGCGTCTGATCCAGCCGTTCACCCTGCGAAGGACCAAGTCGGCGGTTCTGGACGAGCTTCCTGCACGAACGGAGATCACCGTCCGGGTGGAAATGACGGAACGCGAGTCAGAGTTCTACGAGGCGGTACGGTTGCGAGCGGTCAGCGCGGTTGGTGAGTTGCAGGGGAATGGCGGGAAGAGTCACCTGCGAATCCTGGCGGAGATCATGCGACTTCGAAGGGCTTGCTGCCATCCCCGACTGCTCGCTCCAGAGATCGACATTACTGGATCCAAGCTGGAGACGTTCTCCCAGATCGTCACAGACTTGATGAACAACGGCCACAAAGCGCTCGTGTTCAGCCAGTTCGTGGACCACCTCAGCATCGTCCGGTCCCGCCTCGACCAACTCGACGTGTCGTACCGGTATCTGGACGGAAGCACGCCGGCCGCAGCAAGGACGCGGGAGGTGAACGCCTTCCAGGCCGGGGAGGCAGACCTCTTCCTGATCAGCCTGAGGGCGGGGGGCCAGGGCCTGAACCTCACGGCCGCTGACTACGTCCTGCACTTGGATCCGTGGTGGAATCCGGCAGTGGAGGACCAGGCCTCCGACCGCGCCCACCGCATCGGACAAACGCGTCCGGTGACGATCTACCGGCTCGTCATGAAGGACACGATCGAGGAGCGGATCGTCGACCTCCACGCCACAAAACGCGACCTCGCCGACAGCCTTCTCGAGGGTTCCGACATGGCCGGCAAGATGTCGGCTGACGAACTGCTGGCGCTCCTGCGGGAGACCTGAGTCGCCCGGCTCCGAGTGCCAGCCGACGATCCGAGGCGGGTCTCCTGGACGGTATGGACAAGCCGGCCTCAATCAAACGGCCCGCTCTGCTGGGCCGAGATTCGATCCAAGGCGCCCCGGCAATCTCGAACAGGACGCTCCAGAGGATCTCGACATTCTCTTGGACCGGCTCCACGTATGAGTACTCATCCTCCAAGACAACTTCGCCGCTGAATAGTGAACCTGAGTTCCTCAGTTTGCTCCCGGCAAACGGTCGTAGCCGCTTGAAGAAACGTCACTTCTTGCTCCTTGCGGGCGCACCCTAAAGGCGAGTGATCCAACTGCGACGCAGTTGCAATCCCTGATCCTAAGCTCCTGTTTCCCAACAGTTTAGCGATCGACAAGCCATTACCGAACTGCAGATTCCAGGATGAAGCGCTCCAGCCGATTGGAGACCTCGTCTTGGGGTAGAAAGACCGTGTCGTCACGTTGCCAGGTCTCCAGGGCTTGGATTAGCAGCGATCAGTCGCAGCCTCCAGCCGCTTCAAATTCATCGACGATCCAGAGCACACCGCGCACCCACAAACCGGTGTTGGTCGCGGTTCTCCGGAGAAGAGCGTCGCCGGTCAGCAGGATGCCAGAGTGAGCCTGTGCGGTGATGAAGCAAAAGCAGTCGTTGGCGGCAAGCCCCGGATGGCGAACCTTGAGTTCGAAGGCTTGAGCGACTTCGTTTGGCGGGAGGTTGTGGCAAGCACCCCTGCAACGTCGACTTGCTCCATTGTTCGGCAGAGAAGTCAAGGAGTTCGGACTCGCGTATGGGCAGCGGGACGACGAATCGGTACGGCAGATTCCAGAGCACGGCCAAAAGACCACCCTTGCGAAGGTCGATCAGGCAGGAAGCGTCGTTGACAACAACGCATGTCACTGGATTGTGGGACCAACAATCCGCCGCTCGACGGAGTCAAGGGACTCGTCGAGAAGCGAAGCGGCGCGCACGGGGGAGATCAGCCCTTCGCCGACAGCGCGCAAGACAAGGCGTTTGAAACGCCGAGGTCTTTCGAAGTTTGCGAATCCGTGATGAGGAAGAAGTGGTTCCGGTTCCGTCTTGCGCCAGGAGTGGGCGAACGCCGCTAAGGCGCGCCGGACGCTGCGGGGAGGCAGGACTCCGACGTCCCCCAAGCGGTGTAGCATGGCCGCCACGGAGACGCCGAAGGTATGCTTGAGGCGGACGATCTCATAGTAGGTAACACGCTGGCGGCCGGTACCGGCTTCTTCCCGAAGGCGCTGGCCTGGAATGAGAAACGCGCCGGCACAGCGATTCATCGCCTTCTCGAGGTTGATGGCGGGATTGCCGGTGGAGCGTATGATCCTGTGTGCCAGTTCGTGGGCAAGAGTGAAGCGCTTGCGCTCGACAGTGATTGGAGTGGAAACGACGACCGCCTCAGCGACCGGCTCACCGCCCTTGAGGACGTGACACGCCAAGCCATTGATGCTCTCGGGGAGGTCGGTTTCGATAACCTTGATGCCCTTTCCTTCAAGGAGTTCACATAGACTCAGGATCGGATCCATGCCAAGATCCCAGGCGTTTCGGAGTTCACCGGCCCTTTCGTCGATATCGGCTTCGCTGGCGACGCTGTCGCAGCGGCGCCGCTCGACCCATTCGACACTTGCTGGCATGTCGAGGACGTGCTCGATTGCGAGGTGACGCTCTAGGCTGTCGATCGGGATCGCTTCGGCCTTCGCCCGGTCATGCGCGGAAGTCCTGGAGTGCTGGTGAAACTCCAGGCCGTCGAGAGCCTCGACCTGTCCGCTCATCAGGAAGTCCAGCGAGACCTTGAGAGCTCTTCCGAGCCCGACCAGAACGGTCGAGGAGCAATGTGACCAGTAAGGCGCCCTTCTCGGAGGAGCAGATGTACGACGCGGCAGTGCTGTTTCGTATCAAGTTCGCCGGGGCGGCGATTGGCGAGGACCCGGACAAGGCCGGGTACTTGCTAAGGGGGCCGGAGTCGAATGGGACGTTCGTGTCGGGGGAACTAGTGGAACTCGACTGGTACCACGTGTATTCGGGCGGCTCCGGAACAAGATGCGCACTTCGCATGAGCCAGAACTCGGAGCTGGTGGCGGCCGAGCCTGTCGGGTTGGGACATCGACCAGGCCCGGTTACCGCTCCTCAGGAACAGGGTGCCGCGGATGGTGTCAGGTTCAAGTACCCGATCGAGGACGGCAACCCTGACGGAGACGCCGTAACGTTGGCGATGGCCGTGCGCGAAAACGAAGGACAGTGGCCCGAAGTGGCGCCGCACTGGGTGAACCTATCACCGCCAGAACCTGATCTGGCGGTGATAGGTCAAAGGTCTCAGCCGGCGGGAGTCGTCGCGAACGACGAATTCGAGAACGGTGAGGTCCGGATGGCGATTAGCGCTCCGCCGAGCGACTTCTCGGACCGGATCGATACACCGGACGGCACGAACATGAAGACCTACCTGAACAGGCAGATCTTTAGGATTCGGAGTGTGTGCTGAATGCATCGAGTAGTTCTGCGCGAAGCGGTGCACCGTCAACTTGCGGATCACCTGCCGAACGGCTTCCATTACGAGGATTGGCAAAAGGAGGCCTGCCTAGCACTGTGGCGGCGGGGAGGCGGTTTCAATCGCTACGCGGGGATCTTTGACGACGGAGATCGAGATCTGCACGGAAACGTCTCGGTGCAGCGCTAATACCTAATTCGCGCTCGAAAGGCGGATGCCGGAGTAGAAGTGCTTCAAAGTCATCCCGAACCCGGTTGGCAGCACCTGAGCACCATCGACGACGACACTGAGCGCACCATAATTGCACCCTTCATTCGGCATTGTCAGTGATTCGCACTTACCTTGTAGGCCCGCCTGTGGAAGGTGCGCCGGGTTGCCAGGTGCGATGGCCGGGCCGCGTCATCGGCCTGATGGAACTAACGTGATCCGGCGATCTCGAGCACGACGTTCCAGAGAATCTCGACATAGTCCTGGAAGGGCTTGACGTACAGGTACTCATCCTTGCCATGGATGCCACTGGCTAGATCCCATTCGGGCCTAGCCGGTCCGAACCCGTAGGTCTCGATCCCGGCTGCGCGTAACTGGGCGGAATCGGTCGCGCCCGTCGACATTGTAGGCAGCACCGGAATTCCCGGGTACAGCCTTTCGAGGGCCCGCTCGAAACCCGTAAACGCGCCACTGGTAAGAGACGATGGCTCATGCGGCGTTCTTGTGACGCCGTGCGGCACCAAGTCAACCGCGGGCTCGTTCATGAGGCGCTTCAGGAACGAGTAGAGTTCCTCGGGGTCCGTGCCCGGAAGCGCCCGGATGTCCACCGTCGCGCGGGCTTCCGAAGGAATCACGTTCTTCAGGTACCCGCCCTGAAGGATCGTCGGCACGATCGAGGTCCGGACCATGGAGTTGTACACCGGAGATATCTCGAACAGGCGGTCGAAGGCCTCCGGTTTCGGATCCTCGACCAAGATTGCCCGGAAGACATCGGCCTTGGCAGGGTCTGAGATCTCCGCGAGCCGTCGGAAGTACTCGCGCGTGGTCTCGTTGAGCTTGGGAGGCATCTGGTGATCGAACAGCCGGGCGACTGCCCGCGCTAAGATTCCGACCGGGTTGTCGCGCAAGGGGATCGACCCGTGTCCGGAGGTACCGGCGGCCCGCAGGTTGATCCGCGTCGGCGTCTTCTCGGCGGTCTGGATCTCGAACCGCACGTATCGGAGATCCTTGTCAAAGACCCCCTTGCCGCCTTCGTTGATGCCGAACTCGGCATCGATCTTGTCCCGGTGATGATCGAGCATGAAGTTGATGCCTAGGAGCCCGCCCGCCTCCTCGTCGGCGACCCCGAGGAAGATCACGTCACGATCCAGTTGCGTCTTGTGCCGGTGCAATTCCAGCAACACGTGAAACGACCCGGACACCACCCCTTTATCGTCCGAAGCCCCGCGTGCGTAGAGGATGCCGTCCTTGACCTCCCCTCCGAACGGATCGAAAGACCACTCGTCGCGCTCCACCGCCACGACATCCAGATGGCCGAGGAGCAGAAGAGGCCTCTTGCTCCCGTTGCCCTTTACCCTCGCTACGATGCTTGCCCTCCCGGGCTCTGACTCGAAGATTTCGGACGGAAGGCCTTTGCGGTCTAGAATCCCCTTCAGGTATCGGGCAGCGAGAATCTCGTTGCCCTCAGGCTGGGCTGTCTCCAGCTTCACCAGCCCTACGAGGGTGTCCAGAGCTTCTTGCTTGACACTGGGCCAGTCCGGCTCAGCTGCAGACGCGCCAGCAGCGAGCACGAGGCAACAAATCAGCGCATGAATTCTCATAAGATTCACCATATGATGGCATGCTCCGGCGACAGTCCGGTCCGGCCGTCGCCACGGGTTGCTATTCTGCTTGAGCAGTTTCCGCACCGCGGTCCGACTGCACACACGTCGCTGAGGTTCGCATGAACGCTGTTCACTGGTGCGGCTCGTTGGCCTTCCTGCTGGCAGGCGCACATCTCTATTCCCAGCCCGTCCTTGATCGAATGGAGCCTCGGGGGGCACAGGCGGGTGGTTCCGCAAGGCTGGTCCTCACCGGCAAGCGCCTCGGCCCGACGCCGCGCCTGGTTACGGAGGCGTCGTTCGCCGCGACGCCGCTGGCCAAGCCGCTGCCCGACGGGCAGAAGCCGTTCAGCGAACTGCTGTACCTCGTCGAAGTGGCCGACGACGCACGGCCCGGCGTATACCCGCTTCGCATCGAAACGCCGGAGGGCCTGTCCAACGTGCTCCTATTCACGGTCGGACGGTTCCCGCAGGTCGTGGAGACCGAGTCAGATCCGTCTGCGGACGGGGAGAATTTAGGAAACGACTTTCCGGAGACCGCGGAGGTGATCGCTCCCCCGGTCGTAGTTGAAGGGCGCTTGCAGGGACCGGAACGAGACGTCTTCCGAGTCCCGGCCAAGAAGGGGCAAAGGCTGATAGCGGAGGTCGCGGCCCGCAGGATCGGGTCCGCGATCGACCCCAACTTGGAGGTCCTCGACAGTAGCGGTGTGGTCGTCGCCCGCAGCGCGGATGCTCCCGGATTGGGGATCGATCCCCGCCTGACCTTCGAAGCCGACAGGGATGGCGACTATTTCGTAGCGGTGCGGGACGAGCGCTTCAGCACGCAGGATGAGAATTTCTACCGGCTGACCGTCGGGGACTTCGACTTCGCCGAACATGTCTTTCCGCTGGGCTGGGGACGCAATGCGCCGGTCGAGGCCGAATTCTTCGGGGGGAACCTAACCGCGACCGTGAGAGCCGAAGTCGACCTTGGCTCCGTCCCAGCGCACGCGACTGAGACCTGGCTGCCCGTCCCGGGCACACCGTCCTCAGTTCTGTTCCTTGTCAGCGACGGCAAGGAAGCCCTGGAATCGGAGTTCTCGGGGCGCCTTGAGGACGGAGTAGTGATCAACGGGCGCATCGGTACTGCCGGGGAGACCGACCGATATTCACTGGCCGTGCGTGCCGGCGAGCAGTGGGCCTTTGAGCTCCGCTCTGGGGAACTGGCTGGCTCGTCCCTTTACGGGGTCATGACGATCTCCAACGGCCAGGAAGTTCTCGCCGTGGCAGGCAAGCATGCGGGGGATCCGAATCCCTACGTCATCACGTCAACTGGCGTGACGGCGACCTATCCGTTCGTCAACCTGACCGTGCCGCCCGACGTCTCGGAACTGACCGTGACGGTCGAGGATCTGCTTGCGCGCGGCGGCCCGGAGTTTGCCTACCGACTCACTGCCCGCAAGCAGGGACCGGACTTCCTGCTCACGCTCAATGAGCCCTTCCTGAACATCCCGCGCGGGGGCTCGGCCATTGTGACCGTCACCGCGGAACGGCGAGGATACTTCGGCCCTATCCAGCTCTACCTGGAAGACGTACCCGACGGGATCGAGGTCTCCGGTGGGCACATGGCCCCAACCTCAACCCTCGGGAACGTTCGGCCGCGGTTCGCCACCGGCACACTGACGCTTACAGCCGGTCCGCAGGCCGACCTCCGGCGTGTTGACCTGATCGTACGGGGGAAGGCGACCGAGGAAGGCCAAGCAAACCTCGACAGAATTGCTTCTGGCCCGGGTCTGAAGGTGGCGGTCAAAGGCACGCAGCAGCCAGACGTCACCGCCGAGTGGCTCGGATACGACCTGCCTGCACGAATCAATCCCGAGCAGCCGGCGCACCTCGAGTTCCTCACGCCACGGCGCCTCCGGCTTGTCCGAGGCGGGCAAGGACTCATCGCGAAATGGAAGTACACTGCGAGGCGGCCCGGTGTTCGGATCAAGAAGCCGGTCGCCATTCCGCGCAACACCGGCAACATCCGGCTTCGTCGCGGTGACGAGGATGAATCGAAGGAATCGGGAGAGTTCCGAATCTTCGTCCACGAGCGCTCGTCCCTGGGCATGGTGAACTTCAACCTCTCCTCGACGGTGTCTTTCGGCGGCCGCGACTGGGTGCTGCTATCCAAACCTCTCGAAATCGACGTCGTCGACGGATACGGGCTCAAGCCCTCCCCATCGCCCCTGACGATCATGCCGGCCGAAGCGGCCATCTGGCGCGGATCGATCTGGCGCGACCCGGAATTCCGCCGCTCGGTCACGGTCTCAGCGATCGGGTTGCCCACCGCCGTCGAATGCCAGGAGGCCCGGCTGGAAGGCGGCACCACCGACTTTGAACTCCGCTGCTCCGCTGGTGCCAGCGCTCCCGTCGGCGAGCACGAGGTGGAAATCCGCGCCGAGTCCGTGCTGTCGGACGAGGGAACCACCAAGTATCTCGCCGATCCCGTCGAAACGACGGTGTCGATCCGGCGCTAGAAAGACCTATCGCTGCGGCTTCTCTCTGCGCGTGCCGGGAGCGAGGTTCAGCTTGAATTCCCTGGAGGCGAATCTGGGGTTTATCTCGACTTCAGCGTAGGAGTACAGCCTGTAATCCTTTGGATTGAGCTCGAAGATCTTCAGTTGTACGGGCTGCCAGAACTCCTTGGAGACCCACATCTCCAGGCGCCGGTTATTGAGTTCCCCGGAAGGATTCCTTGGCTGCAGATCGAGGCGGACGGTTGCCTGGCCCAAGATTGCTTCCTCGCCCTCGACGGAAATCTCGTAGTGCTCGTTCAGATAGCTTCCGGAGGTGCCGAAGCCGATCAGCAAGGCGTTCTCAAGCCTGTCCCTCGACCCGGAAAGGTCGTATTCCTGGACGGTCTTGATCCTGGGCTTGTAAACCTCGACCTTGGTCCCCGACACCTTGTAGTAGTAGTTGGTCGGCTCCCGGAACTCCAGCAGCATCTCGACGTTCCCAGAACGCCCTCGCCGCACGGCCATGCGCCCGGACTCGACCGTCTCTTCGTCCACCAGCGACCGGTAACGGGTCCATGTCACCTGGGAGCGCATCCCCTTCCACGAGTTGGCTGCGACGTCCATCTGCGCAATGATCTGCGGTAGGACCGGTGCCGCATCCAGCACCGGCAGCACGTTCAGGGCTGCGGCCAACATTGGGACCAGTGCTGCCGTCGGAGCAGGTGCAGGGCAACGGGACGGAATCGAGCTTGCCGTTCCGGCCACGGAGGCTTTCCTAGCTAACCACCGTCGCGGGCCGCTATCGGGCATACACCAAGTAAGCCCTGACATTGCCGGCTTGGTCGCGGGCGGGCTCCGCGCGGACTATACGGAGGCCTTCGCCGGACTGGTCTTCGAGGAGTTCCTGGAGGCGCTGCTCTGCCCCCTCCGGATCCGCCCTGTCCAAGGCCCCCGGATCGATCCAGAACACCCTGGTCTCGTCGCCCGCGCGCTCGACCTCATGAAAGATCGCAGCGCTGGGCCGGTCATTGAAAAGGTGTTTTGGAGTCAGAAAGATAAACGCGAGGATGAGAATGACAATTGCGTCGTATTGCAGCGATCCCCGGCGGCATTCCCAGAAGACCGCAGGCCGCAGTCTCGCCCAGATCCTGCGGATCATGTAACCAGTGTATTCTAAGCGTAGGGTTCTGGCGTGACCGGGGTCCTTGGTGGATGAGAATGCGTCGCCTTCGCCAATCCGCACGGTTGTGGCTGCACAGCCAACTCCTTCCCGTGGTGGAGACTGCGGAGGATCCCCTCATCGGGGGACAAGCCGTGATGGAGGGCGTCATGATGCGGACGCCTACCGCATACTCGGTAGCCGTGCGCATGCCGGATGGCGACATTGTCACCAAGGAGGCCATGGCTCCGAGGCTGTCCGACAAGAGCAGATTCTGGAAGCTGCCCGTCATCCGCGGGTGCGGCGTACTGGGCCAGTCCCTCGGCCTCGGAATGAAGGCGCTCAACTTCTCCTCGAAAATGGCCATCGAAGCTGAAACGGGTGGCGACGATCAGAACCAGGCCGAACCCTCGGCTTGGCTAATGGCAATCAACATAGCCATTTCCGTCGGGTTCTTCATCCTGATGTACAAGTTCCTGCCATTGGTGTTGACGACGCAGCTACAGGCATGGTCTCCTTCCCTCGAGAACCAAGCCGCATTCAGCCTCGTCGAGGGCGGCATCCGGCTGGCGATCTTTCTTGCTTTCCTGTTCGCGATTTCCAGGCTGGCGGACATCCGGAGGGTCTTCGAGTACCACGGTGCAGAACACAAGGTAGTGTTCAACTACGAATCGGGCCAGGAAGTGGGTGTGCGCGCGGCGCAGGGCTTCGAGACCTGGCATCCCCGTTGCGGTACGAGCTTTCAGATGGTGGTCATGATTCTGGCGATTGCCATCTACGCCCTCGTTCCGTTCGAGGGCTTCATGGGTCAGTTCGTGGCACGCATCGCTTTGTTGCCTCTGATCGCCGGTCTGAGTTACGAGATCATCCGTTTCTCGGCTAAGCACGGGGGCAGCGTCTTCGCTCTGATGGTGCGGCCCGGCCTGTGGCTGCAGAGGATTACGACCCAGCCACCGGACGACAGCCAAATCGAAGTCTCCATCCACGCCTTGCGGACAGCCCTGGATTTCGAGAAGCGTTCCGGCGGAGAGCCGGTCGTCGCCTAGCCAAGCCCGCGCCCGCCAGCTTGGCGAGTGGCGCTGACGGAACCCGAAAAACGGCCCGTCCCTGAACGGCCAGCAAGGATGGATGACTGAAATGCAGTGGATTCGGAAGATCGAGGAGGTCGAGGCGCGCTTCGAGGAACTGTCCTCGAGCCTTGCTGACCCGTCTGTCCTGAATGACCAGAGAGCGTACCAGCGGCTGGCCCGCCACCATTCGGAGATCGCTGGTGTCGTCGAAAAGTACCGCAAGTGGAAACAGGTCGGCGTGCAGATCGAGGAGACCCTGCCGATGCTGGAAGAGAGCGATCCCGACCTCGTTGAAATGGTCAAGGACGAAATCGAATCGCTCCGGTCTGAGCAGGAGCGGCTTGCGGAGGAGATTCGCATCCTGCTTCTGCCGGTCGACCCAGCCGACGAGAAGGGTGCCGTGCTCGAGATTCGGGCCGGGACCGGGGGTGACGAGGCAACCCTGTTCGCGGCGGAAGTGTACCGGATGTACTGCAAGTACGCTGAAATGCAGTCCTGGAAGATCGAGGAGACTGACCGGAGCGACTCCGAGATGGGCGGAATCAAGGAGTTGATCGCGCTTGTCACTGGCAACCGCGTGTACTCGAGGCTGAAGTTCGAGAGCGGCGTTCATCGGGTCCAGAGGGTGCCGAAGACCGAATCGCAGGGAAGGATCCACACCTCGGCCGTAACGGTGGCGGTACTGCCTCAGGCGGACGAGGTGGACGTCGAAATCGACGAGAACGAGTTGCGGATTGACACGTACTGCTCGTCCGGCCCGGGCGGCCAGTCCGTGAACACCACTTACTCCGCTGTCCGGATCACGCACTTGCCGACCGGGCTGGTTGTCACCTGCCAAGACGAGAAGTCCCAGATCAAGAACCGCAAGAAGGCGCTGCAGGTCCTGCGGTCGAGGCTCTACGAGATCGAGCGCGAGCGGCAGCACTCCGAACAGGCCGAGCAGCGGCGGGCGATGGTCCGCACGGGGGACCGTTCAGAGAAGATCCGAACGTACAACTTTCCCGAAATGCGCATAACCGATCACCGAATCGGCTTGAAGGTTCACCAACTGGCGGAAGTGCTGAACGGGAGTCTGGACGTCATGATCGAGCCCTTGATCGCCGCCCACCAAGCCGCTGCCATGGCGGATCAGACGGCCTGACCACGGCGGATCTTCGACCGCGAACGGCGTCGGGCTGCGAGAATGGAGAAGGAGTGTTCGTTCTCCTGTTACTCGCGCCCGCCCTCGCCATAGCGGAAGGCGAGGCTTCTGTGTCGAACAACTCGTCCCGGGAACTGGCCGAAGTCAGGTACGAGTCTCTCTTCAACGGCAAGGACCTCACCGGTTGGAACGGGGATCCAGGGCTTTGGTCGGTCGAGGACGGAGTCATCGTTGGCTCGACCGACGGGCGCCCGCTCCGGCAGAACTCATTCCTGATCTCGGAGCAGTCCTTCGGGAACTTCGAACTCCGATTCGAAGTCCGTCTCCGCAACGGAAACAGCGGCATGCAGTTCCGAAGCGAGCGAACGACCGGCTGGACCGTCCGCGGGTACCAAGCGGACCTGGCTATCGGGAAGGGATGGGGCAACCTTCACGGCGAGGGGCTGCCCGGAGGGCTCATTCTGGACGGCTGGCAGGACAAATCCGAATTCGTCGTCAAGCCAGGCTGGAACGCTGTCATGATCCGCTGCGAAGGCCATCGGATCCGGATCGCAGTCAACGGCATCGTGACGAACGACGTTCTGGACCCGGGGGCACTGGAGGGTGTCCTCGCCATGCAGTTGCACAGGGGGGAGCCGATGCGGGTCGAGTACCGCAACATTCGGATCCTGCGCTTGGCGGGACCGTAGCCGGCAAACCCGCGAATCAAGGCGCTAGTCGGGGAGCAGGTTGAGGGTGTAGGCGGCGATTGGGGTCGCGAGGGGTTCTCCCTGGGAGCTCCGTATGGAGGTGGGGCGCAAGTCGTAGACCCAGCCCTCCCTGAGATCCTCGACCTCCAGCGATACTCGCAGTCCGTTCCCGGCAACCCGCGCCGAGGCGACCCGAACCGGTGTGACGTCGATCTTCGGAGAACCGTACCTGGAGTGGTAACGGTAGTAGTACCTGGTCAGGGAGTAGTTCGACGGGTCCGAAGCCGCCTCCCTGTCTGCCGGCTTGGTGAACGTCAGGTCGAATCCCTTCCGCGTGACCCGCATGGTGAGCACGTCGAACGGCACCGTGCCCTGCCATACGATTCGTTGCAACCCTTCTGTCGATCCCCAGATCCGCGAGGTCTGGGCAACGTAGAGACTGCGGCCATCCGGTGAGAAGGCCAAGCGATTGTTCGCCATACGAAGGCCATTGCCCTCCACGAACAGGAACGCCGCCCCTTGGTACTCGCCCCGAACCCGCTGCAGGTCGACCCGCAGGATCCTCGGATAGGTCCATTCCGCCACGAACATCTGTCCCGAGTAGGGACCAAATGCGCCTTCAGTCAGGTCGAACGCCTGACCAGCCGTCGAGCCGCCCATATCCCCTTGCGGAAAGAGCACGGCAGGACGCTTGCGACGGCGATCCAGTTCCGCGACGTCGGCCTCCACGGGATTCACTCCCAGGAACTCGGGATGCCAGTGGAGCGAGGCCGGATGCCCGTGGAAGGCCCCGTCGGTAACGTGATGCAGCGGCGACGTGCCAACCCAGTCACCCTGGTTGTCCGAAACGAAGATGTCGCCCCTAGGGCTCGCGACGATGCCGTTCGGCTGTCGGAACCCGCAAGCGAAGGGTCGTACGCTGCCATCGGGTCGGATCTGCAATGCGCAGCCCCGATAGAGTGTCGGCGAGTAGTGTCCGAAGCTGTTCACGGCGCCCTCGACCGGCTCAACGGCCTTGCGAGGACGTCTGGTCAGTTCGCCGCGGACGGGAGGCCGCGGATCGGCATTACCGGAAGAGAGGCCTAGAGACACGTACAGATTCCCGTCCCTATCGCTGATCGGACCGGCGATGAACTCGTGGTAGTTTCCCGACAGGCCCCAGCCGTCGGAGACGGTTTCGAAGACGTCAGCGGTCCCGTCCCCGTCCGTGTCGGCAACACGGGTCAGTTCCGGAACCTGCGCAACGAGCAACTCACCGGGCTGACGTCCCTGCGCGATCCCCAAGGGGGTGTGGAGACCTTCGGCGAACCGGCGCCAGCGCCGCGAATCCGTGTCGTAGGAATAGATGTAACCGCGACGGAACGCCGCATAGAGCCTGTGGTCGTGCCCGAACGCAACCGCGCTAACCTCCGCCGCGACCCCGCGCGGGCCGGGAATCGTCTCGACCTTGTACGCACTTGCCGGGACTTGGCTCATCAGCCAACAAGGACCGGCCAGCGACGCTGCCACGGCAATCAGGGAAATGACGCTGCGACTATCTGGGAGCAACGGTCACCTCGAACGACACCACCTCACCCCGTGGTATGGCAAATCCATCGAGCGTGGACTGGATCCGCACATTGTCCTCCGTAGCTGGCATGAACCACATCGGCTGATCGACACCAAGCAACCGAAATTGGCGGACGACAGCCCCTGTCTCCGCAAGGATGCGCTCGTGGACCGTAACGCCGTCAACTTCGTAACGGAATTCCGGTATGGAGTCGACCAGACGATAGCCCCGGAAGCGTCGTTGGGGAATTCGACGTCGTTCGCCAACCCGGATCGGGAACGCCGCTTCCCGATAGAACACCTCGCCGACGATTTCCGCGGTTTGGGTCAGATTCGTTTCCCGATTCTTCTTTGAAAGCAAGGTGCGGGACATGTCGAGGAACCCGCCGCGCCAGGCGTACCGGAATCGCGATTCCCCGGCATCGAAACAGTAGGAAATCCCGCCTGGCAGGCCTACCGCGATCGCGGCGGGGGTCGCTTCGGGCATGTCCCAACGGACTACGACGGCCTTGTCCTGGGGAACTGGCCGTGCCTCCGAACCAAGTTCTGCATGGGCCGTCTCGAAGCCAAATGGCGGGGGCAGGCTCCGAGCGGCGACGAACGCGGCCCACAAGTCGGAGATCACTCCGGCCGATTCAGTGTCCTCCGAGCCCCGGAAGTAGCTGGGCATTGACGTGCCCGCAAGAATCCGTGGCGGGTCGCGCATCCAGCGCCTGAACCATGGCTCGCGAAGCCGTAGCGCCGTCAGGCTCAAGTTGGGGCCGTTCTCGCCCAAGGACGGGTACTCTCCCCACCCGTGGCAACCGATGCACCCCATGCCGCCCCGCGAACCGTCGACGCCTAGCCGATCGTGTCCGGCGTCGGGCCCTCCCTGCGAGAAGCCAGCCACGGGGCGATCCGGGACCACACCGCTTGCCTTTGCTAAGGCTCCCGCTAGCCAAGTGGCGTGCGAGTTGCCGAAGCTGGGCATTCTGAGTTCCTGCCAATCGAGGATCCGGCTCTCGGCAGCGATGGCTCGCTCGGTCCAGCTGGCCAGCAGCTTCTCCCCAACTCCCGTCAACGGAGGGGCCGACTCCGCCAGGGAGCCAGTCGCCGGGTAGCCGTCGATCTCGTGGCACGCACGACATCGAAGCTGGGAAAGGCGCCTTGGAAGATCGAACGTCGGGGCGGACACCCGATCCGGCATCGCCCTTTGTTCGGCGATGAAGATCCGCAGCGCGAACCGCTGCTCGTCGCTCAAGCGAAACCGCGGCAGGCCGTCCGGCACGGAATCGGCCAGGCACCCCTGAACCTCGTCAATCGCGCTTAGGGGAGGCGCTTCCGCCTCGTGCTGGAGCCCGTCCAGTTCGTGGCAAGCAAGGCACCCCGAGGATGTCACGAGTTCCCTGCCCCGCTCCGAATCGCCCTGCGGCATTGGCTCCTCGAATGCAGGATTTCGTGACAATGACAAGAATGCGGCGAGTTCCAGGGCCTCGGTCTCGTCCAAGTGAAACGACGGCATGCGCCCGTCCGGGGAATAGCGAATCGGATCACGGATGTACTCGCGGATGCGGGCCACCGTCATCTTCGAGCCCAGTCCGTCCAATGGCAGGTCGCTCGCGTGGCAAGCAGCGCACCCGAATGACTGAAAGGTCGTGCGTCCCCGTTCCTCGTGCATGCCGGACATCCTGGGATTCTTGATCGGCTCGCTCACCTGCGTTGCCAAGAACGCGGCGACGTCCGCGCGCTGGGCACGGTTCAGCATGTCCGGCATCGTCGCCCAGGAGCGGAACGAACCCGGGGATTCCAGCCAGTTCCCGATCCAAGCGACCTTGATCCGTCCACCCACACCGGTCAGCACCGGAGCGGGCCGCTTCTGGATGGACGGAGAGCCCGAAGGATGGCAGTTCGAGCAGCCCAAATCCTCAAAGATCGCCCGGCCGTCGAAAGCAGCCGGGCCGTTCGATGCATGGGAGAGTGCACGTGGCGGAATCGGTTCCCGGGCGAAGTCTGGCCCGTCCCATTCCAAGGAGACCCGGCCGGACGCGGGCCGACGGTTTAGCCGGTATTCAAGGTTGTGCGTTCCGGCTTCGAGCCAAGTCGGGCCTGCTCCAACCGACCGGCCCCCTATGCTCAGTGTGCCGGACTCGAAGTAGAACCTGTACTGTCCTGATCGAATTGCCGCCAAGCTTCCCGTCCATGCGATTCCAGCTTCTCCGGATGCGGGCGTGAATCCTTCACCGGGGCCGAGAGCCACACGGGGAGAGGGCCGGACGAGTGTGCGCCCACCGCTCACAGTGAGGAGGCCCGGCGCCGCCGCCGATTCGGGCGACGGCGAGAGGAGCGCGGCAACGACGATAGCCCGCAAACCGAGGCGCATGACTGAATCTTATCCCGAGGCCTCGGGCAAAACCGGGGTGCACGGGTCAGGCGTGTACCGTGCTAGAGTATGTCGCTGAGGAGGACTCATCAAATGTCCATCACAAGGCGAAACCTGCTAGCTGGAGCCGCGGTTGCAAGCACCGTTCTGCCGGGTCTGCGAGCTCAGTCCGGACCCACGCTATACGTCCGTTATAGACAAGGCCAGAAGAGAGGCTTCGGGGAACTCGAAGGCGACACGATCTATCCGATCGAGGGGTCTGTGCTGGCAGCGCGGAAGCGTGCGGGATCGAAGGTCGCGCTTGCCGACGTGAAGCTCCTCTATCCCGTTCGATCGCCGAAGGTCTTCGCTGTGGGACTCAACTACAAGAGCCATCTCGGAAATACCCCGCCACCCGAAAAGCCCGAGATTTTCTACAAGCCGACGACGTCCCTGCAGAACCCAGGCGATCCTATCGTCATTCCTCCGGGTGCAAAGAACGTGCATTACGAGGCGGAGTTCGTCATCGTGGTCGGGAAAGGCGGCAAGGGGATACCTGAGAGCCAGGCTGCGGACCACATTCTCGGTTACACCTGCGGCAACGACGTCTCCGAGCGCGACTGGCAGGACGGCGACCTTCAATGGTGGCGCGCCAAGGGATCCGACACCTTCGGGCCGATGGGACCGGCGATTGCGGTAGGCCTGAACTACATGGAGTCCGAAATCAGCTTGCGGCTGAACGGAGAAACCAAGCAGGAGCAGAAAGTTAGCGATCTCCTCTTCAAGCCGGAGAAGATCGTCAGCTTCATCAGCCACCATGTGCGGCTGACCCCGGGTGACTCCATCTTCACCGGTACGCCAGGCTCGACTAGCGCCATGAAGCACGGCGACGTGTGCGAGGTCGAGGTCACCGGCATAGGCGTGCTGACGAACCGGGTCCGCCGATCCAGGGCGTAGCCTCCCGAATCGCCAGCTTGCGGTGCGTCCCGTTCGCAGCTTAGGCAGGGTTCGTGTGCTCCTGCTTGCCGGGCACGTCCGGCTTGATTCCCTTCACATCCGAGCGCGGGTACTCACATATTTGCCCGGCGCGTCGGTCAGTTGGTCGACCTCTCCGGTCTCAAGGTGAAGCCGCCAGATCTCCCAGTTGCCGGTGCGGTCGGATTCGAACACGATCCAGGCCCCGTCTCGAGAGAACCAAGGGTGGCCGTCGTTGCCCTTGGCGTTTGTCAAGTTGCGTGCTTCCGACCCGTCGATTTTCGCCAAGAATATCTCGTCCCCCGGGCTCCCAACGTTGGTCTGCCAAGCCATCCACTTCTCGTCCGGAGAGATTGCGGCCCTTCGGTGGAGGGCGGCACCGTCGGTGAGGAACTCGACGCGAGTGTCGCTCCCCTGGCCCAGGACATGGGCGATGGCCACTTCGCGGGGTGAAATGCCGCGATTCTTTTCGTGCATGACAATGATCCCGAGGCTGGTGCGAACGCCGTTGGTGGCCTGCATGGCCGTTTCGTAGCGGCCCGTGCCCAGGCCGACCATTTGGGCGAATCGCTTGCCGCAGTTGTAGTGGTAGGCCACCAGGTCGCGGACCGGCGAAAGCGTGGCGTGGTGAAGGGCACAGCCCTCTTCCTCCGCTACAACCTCCTTCTCTCCGGTGTAGATGTTCATCTTGACCAGCTTGCCGCCCTTCTCCTCATCCAGGTATCCGATCGCGAACTCGGAGTACAGGATGTGTTCCTGGTCTGCGTACAACGAGGCATGCTCGTCGTAGCTGTCGCCGAATGTCAGCTGGCGCAATCCCGAGCCATCGGCCTCCATTACCCAGAGCTTGCCGTTCTTGAGGACTTTTCCCTGCTGCGTGACTTCCGCCCTCTGGAAGATCACCGGGTTTTCGAACCGCTTCTCCTCGGCAAGGGCGGGCGAAGCGCCGATCAGGAGTACCGCGGCCACCACAGAATTTCTCATTGGGTTACCTCACGAAACACACGTAAGAGATTGGCCCCTAGAAACTTCCGAATTCGCTCGACGGACCAGTCTCGATCCAGCATTCCCGCGGTCAGGAACGCCAGGTCCGAGGCGTCTTCCATCGGCTGCGGCGGAGTGGAACCACCGTCGAAGTCCGTTCCCAAGGCGACGTGATCTTCCCCTACCAACTCAATCGCGTACTCAACGACCTCGAGCCAGTCGCTGACGGACATACGCAGATCCGGAGGGGGAATCGGGCCGACTGACGGATAGCGGCCGGAGACCGCGCGATCGATCTCGGCGATCGACATCCCCTTGACCCGGTCCTCGACGTCGGTCGTGTCCCAAAAGGCACGGCCCTCCCTTGCGCTCTTCCATTCGAAGAATGCCCGGCTGTGGAAGGAGTGCCCAATGTGGAAGCCGATGACACCTCCCTTCGCAGCAAGCTCTCGCACGAGCCGGTCGGGCATCACGCGGGGGATGTCGTTGAAGTGCCGCAGACCGTGATGGGTTGCAACTAATGGATCCCGGCTGACGGCGATCGCCTGTTCAAGGGTCTCGTCGGACGAATGTGACACGTTGATGATCATGCCGAGACGGTTCATTTCTCGAATGAAATCCCGGCCGTGATCGTTGAGCCCGCCCCAAAGGTGCTCGGCGCAGCAGGAATCGGCATAGGCGTTCGGCCAGTTGTGGGCCGGCAGCTGGAGACTGCGCAGTCCCAATCTATGGAACATTCGCAGCACCGCCAGGTCTCCGTCCAGGTCGATCGAGCCTTCGAGATCCAGCACCGCTGCGATCTTGCCGGCACGGACGATCCGCTCGATATCATCTCCGTCCAAGGCCACCTCGATACGGTCGGAATGCGTCTCGATCTGGCGCAAGCCCGCGTCCATCACGCGCAACGCATGCTTCGTCTCGAACCGGGACGGATAGTAGGATTCCGAAGTTGAGAGCGTGAAGAAGATGGCGTCCACCCCGCCCTCTATCAGACGCGGCAGGTCGACATGCCCGTCGGCATAGCGGTCCCCAAGATTGAGACCCTGGTAGAACTGCCTGTTCCCGATGTGGACGTGCGCATCGAACACAAGTGCCTGGTCGTGCAGACGCAGGGCCTCGGCTGGCGGCTGCGCCGAAAGCAATGCCGCACCGAGCAGCGCGAAGAGCCAGAACCGCATCTCTGCGCCGTATCGTAGCCAATCGGAACGGCCTCCGGGGCCACGGACGCGTGCAGCCCGGCAGATCGCGGGCTTCTCGGAGTGCTGATGTATGATTGTGGGACCCTCGCGGTCCCTAGGGTCTCCAATGGAAAGGCGGAAGTTCGTCGGCATGTCCGCGGCCGGACTCGCGTCCGCGGCGGGCGCTCCTGTAACCGCGGCCACCCCGAAGCCTCCGCTGGCGCACGCCGAACTCCTGGCCGTCGGCCGGCTCGACACTCCGACCGTGGCAAACGTGATCGAGACTTTCGATGTCCGACCGCGCAACGAGGGATTCATGGGACCGGAGATCCGGTCAATCTTTCCGGACTTCCCTTCCATCGCAGCTTATGCCGTGACCTGCAGGATCAGGGCGAAGGAGCCTCGCCCGCGATCCGGCGATTACGTGGAGCGCCTCGATTGGTGGGACTTCATCATATCGATCCCTCCTCCCCGCATCGTCGTCATCGAGGACCTCGACGACCCTCCAGGCGTCGGCTCCTTCTGGGGCGAGGTGAATGGCAGCATTCACCGGGCCTTGGGCTGCCTCGGCGTTGTAACGAACGGAGGAGTGCGGGACCTGAAGGAAGTCCGGGAAATGGGCTTCCATTACTACGCGCAGCACGTTGTCGTTTCCCACGCCTACGTCCATCAGGTGGAATTCGGCAAGCCCGTCCAGGTTGGAGGGCTCACTGTCAGCCCCGGGGACCTCATCCACGCCGACCGGCACGGTGTCCATAGCGTTCCGATCGACATTGCCGGAGAGATTCCGTCCGCCGCTACCAGGGTTTACGAGCGGGAGCATCGCGTCATCGACTACTGCCAGTCCCCGGGATTCACCGTCGAAGGCCTCAAGAAGCTGGTAAGCGGCTGACGAGCGCAGCTTTCGATTGCGAGGGTCGATGCCCACTGTACTTGTCACCGGCGCGACGGGCTTCCTAGGCAAGCACTTGATTCGACTCCTGCTCGATTCGGATGCTGAGGTGCGCGTTCGGGCGTTCAGCCGTTCCCCGTACCCGGACGTCGACGACGGCCGGGTCGAGAGCGTTCGCGGGGACATAACGGTCGCTGATGACGTCGTTTCCGCCGTCGACGGAGTCGACGAGATCTACCATCTCGCCGGTGTCGTGGACCGGTCCCCGTCCGATCACTGGCTGGCATACCGGGTCCATGTCGAAGGGACCCGCAACCTCTGCGAGGCCATGCGCGGGTCCCGCCCCCGGCGCTGCGTGGTTGTCTCCTCCTCGGGCACGGTTGCGGTGAGCCGCGAACCGGTCGTGCATACGGAAGAGTCCGGATACAAGCAGGCCGTGGTGCACGAATGGCCCTACTACCTGAGCAAGATCTACCAGGAGAAGCAGGCGCTCTGGTATTGCGAACACCGTGACCTACCCATCGTTGTCGTCAATCCAAGCCTGCTCCTGGGGAGTGGCGATGACCGCTTGTCGTCGACCAACGACGTGCGCCTGTTCCTCAAGGGCCAGATCAAGCTCATCCCTTCCGGAGGGCTCAACCTGGTCGATGTGCGGGACGCAGCGGCTGGCTTGGTCGGGGCAATGCGCCACGGAACCGTCGGCGAGCGCTACCTGCTTGGCGGCGAGAACCTGACCTTCCGGCAGTGGATCGCCCACACGTCCCACCTGGCTGACGTGAGGCCCCCTCGATTCCAGTTGCCCGAATCCGCGGCGCGATTCGGGGCGTCCGCGCTGCGAGCCCTCTATCCGCTGGCGGGCAAGCAGTTCGAACTGGATGACGCCACGATTCGCATGTCTTCGTTATTCTGGTATTGCGACTCCTCGAAGGCACGTAGCAATCTCGGATTCATCACACGACCGGCTGACGAGACGTTGCGCGAGACAATCAACCACCTCAGGTCCCAGGGAGTCGCGTAGCAGTACAAGCAGGAACCGCAATGGCAGGAATCAAAGAAACTACGTCCTTCAACGTGCAGAGCGACCTCCTCGCAATGCTGGAGGAAGCCGCGCGGAAGTACAACCTACCGGACAGGGATAAGGCACTCCGGTGCATTCTCGACTATGTCGCGACAGACGGCGACTGGGACGAGATTTTCTCCAATATTCGCTGCTTGCGATGCGGGCGACGCCCCGGCTGGACACCGTCGGACCCGGCCGGAGAATGAACCCGCTACGGTATCGCAGACCTTACGTCATCCTGAATCCCCGCGCGGCTAGCGGGAAAGCGAAGCGCCGGTGGCGGAGTCTACAGCCCCTCTTAGACGATGCTTTGGGCCCCTTCGAGACCCGATTCACTGAGGCACCCAATCACGCCACGGAACTGACGCGCCAAGCGCTTGGCAGTGGTGCTGATCTGGTCGTCGGGATCGGCGGGGACGGAACGTTCAATGAAGTCGTCAACGGCTACTTCGAAGCCGGCAGGCCGGTCAGTGCTGATGCCTCGCTAGCACTGTGTCCGCTGGGAACGGGCGGTGACTTTCGGCGCTCCGCTGGAATCCCGCCCTCCACCGGCGACGCCGTGGAGGCCATTGTCAACCAGCCGGCTCGTCGAGTGGACGCCTGCAGGATCGTGCTGTCGACCGCCGACGGCGGCACCGTGGAACGCTACTTCGCAAATGTCACGAGCTTCGGCATGGGAGGCAGTGTCAGCGTAAGCGCCAAGAGCAACTTCCTGACATCGGTAAACGGCCGCGCCGCCTTCCTCTGGGCTACGACCGCTACCCTGCTGCGATTCCGCGCGAAGGACGTCACCCTAACGCTCGACGACACCCGGGAAGTCCGGGCTCGCTTCCTCCAAATCGCCCTCGGAAACGGCGCCTATCAGGGCGGAGGAATGAATGTCTGCCCTCTCGCCAAGCTTGACTCGGGATGCATGGAGGTCACCACGATCGGTGACGTCGGCTTCCTGGAGTTCCTGCTCTCGTTGCCATTGCTTTACTCGGGCCGGGTCTACACCTCCCCGAAGTGCACCCATTTCCGGGCAAAGCGGATCACAGCCGACTCGCCGGAGTCGGTCCTAGCCGAAGTCGACGGCGAGGCAGTCGGGCAACTGCCCGCCTCGGCCGAAGTTCTCCCCGGCGCCCTCTTGCTGGCCGGCACGTCCATCCCGTGACGCTCGGGCTCCCAAGACACCGCGCGGCCCGCACTCGGCGGCCTTGCGCACCACCGGCGTCGGCCGCATGGCACCTATCACCCGATCGCCACACCGCTGTTCTCCCGCAGCTTGCCCATGGGCACCGCTCGCGCCCCACTGCATCCCCCGTCTGGCAACGCCGCCGCATGCGGGCGCCCGGCGAGCTTGGCGACGCTCTCGCGTGATAGAATCACCGAGACGGGTTTTGTCGCAGATGGCCTCCGACATATCCCTCGTACGACAACTCCAAGAGCTGGACGAACGGATCGAGGGTCTCACGCGCGAGATCGATGGCCTTCCGCGGCACATCGCCACAATCCAGCAGAAACTCGCTTCCCACAAGCAGCAGCTTGCGGACTCGCGGGCGCAGTTGGAGAATAACGGCCGCGAACACCGGAGCCTGGAAGGGCAGATCGGGGACTTCAAGCAGAAGATCTCGAAACTGCAGGACCAGATGAATGCCGCCAAGACCAACGAACAGTTCCGGGCGTTCCAGCACGAAATCCAGTACTGCGACGATCGCATCGACGAGATCGAGGAACGCATCCTCGAGAAAATGGAGCAGGCCGAGGTCTTGCAGCACGGCGTGTCCGAGGCCGAGGCCGACCTGAAGATCGAAGGCATCAAAGTGGCCGAGGAGGTCGAGCAAGCGAAGGCTCGAATCGCTGCCGACCGGGAAGAGCGCGACCGGAGGCAAGCCGATCGCGACGACTTGAGCGCCCGGATGAGCCCGGCTACTCTTCAAAGCTACAGTCGGATCCGAAGGTCGCGCGGCAAGGCAGTGGCGCCGGTCGTAGGAGAGACTTGCGGGTCATGCCATGTGCGCCTCCGGCCGAAGTTCTTGCAGGACCTGCGATCGATCACGGCCGGCGTCATGACGTGCGAAAACTGCGGGTTGATCATGTACATTCCGGAGTCTGCCGGTGGCAGTTCCGAAGCCGAGGATCGGGCTGACCCGAGGGCCGCGATTCCAGGTGCGCGCTAATCCGCATGGAAGCGCTCAGCGTTCTCAGCGACGATGAGTCCCTGTTCGTCGAGTCGCTGGTTGAATTCGCCGAGCGAGAGATCGCCCCGCACGTGCGGGCGATGGACATCGCCGGAGAACTGAATCCCGACGTCGTCAGCAAGCTGTTCGAATCCGGGCTGATGGGAATCGAGGTTCCGGAGGATCATGGCGGCCAAGGCGGAACCTTTTTCGAGGCCGTGCTTGCAGTGCAGGTCCTGTCGCGTGTCGATCCCTCTGTATCGGTAGTCGTGGACGTCCAAAACACCCTGGTCATCAACGCCCTGCTCCGGTGGGCGAGTGACGAGCAGAAGCGCAAGTACCTGCCTAGAGCTTGCCGCGACACGGTCTGTAGCTACGCCCTGTCCGAGTCCGGGTCCGGGAGTGACGCATTCGCGATGCAGACGAAGGCCATTCCACAGGAAGGCGGGTTCGTGCTCAACGGCCGCAAGCTCTGGATCACGAACGCCATGGAGTCCGGCCTCTTCCTCGTGTTCGCGAATGCCGAACCCGCAGCCGGGCATCGCGGAATTACGGCCTTTCTCGTTGAAAGGGATTCCCCTGGTTTCGCGGTCGGCAAGAAGGAGGACAAGCTCGGCATCCGGGCATCATCGACCTGCGAACTGCTGTTCGACGACTGCTTCGTCCCAGATGCCAACGTGCTGGGCCAGGTTGGTCAAGGCTACAGAATCGCCATCGAGGCGCTGAACGAGGGGCGCATCGCGATCGGTGCCCAGATGGTCGGCATCGCGGAAGGCGCCTTCGACCATGCTCTCAGGTACATCCAGGAGCGGACGCAGTTCGGGAGGCGCCTGTCTGAGTTCCAAGGCATGCAGTTCCAAGCGGCCGAAGTGGCCACCGAGCTGGAAGCAGCCCGGCTCCTGGTCTGGAATGCGGCACGGCTCAAGGACCGTGGCCGGCCATTCCTTCGCCAAGCCGCGATGGCGAAGTACTATGCCTCGGAAATGGCAGTGCGAGTCACCGCCCAGTGCGTCGACTTCTTTGGAGGCGTCGGCTTCACTGAGGACTACCCGGTAGCCAAGCTCTACCGCGATGCCAAGATCGGAACGATCTACGAGGGCACATCGAACATGCAGCTGCAGACGATTGCCAATCATGTCCTCAGGCGTTAGCTTGAGAAAACGATGGCATCCGATGAACCAGGCAAGGACAAGACGGGCGAACGATCTCTCCCGAGTCGGCAGTCCAGGCGCTACTGGATGCTGCCGATCCAGTTCGGTGCCGGCTTTGCGGCCCTCCAACTTGTAATCTTCATCCTTCGCTTCGGGTTTGCCGACTCTCCAGCCTTGGGTCGGGAGTGGCTGATCGCGGTCATCGGACTTGGTTCCGGACTGGTTCTGTTCTTCATCGGCGGCGCTCTGGCCGGGCTGTTCGTCCAACGTGTCCTCCGGGACGCTACTGGCGTATGGCGCAAGTGCCTGATGGCGGGAATCGCTCTGGCGACCCCCCTCGCCGCTTTTCTCAGTCTGGCGGGAGGCCTGCTCGGACCCCATATGGTCGTCGTATACGCGCTGGTCCCCTACTTGCTCCTGGCAGGAATTCCTGCGGTGATCCGGGCAATCTGGCTGCGCCTGGGCAAGCCAGCCGGCGGGCATTCGACCTAGCGGCATCCATGCGGAGCCGCCACGCATCGGGCCGACCATCGGGGCGGGACCCGGCGCAGATTCCGAGTCCCCGAGTGCGGAGGATCAATCTCCGACAAGGCTCACGAGAGCGACCCAGTCCTGAGCGGACTCGCCTGGGGCGGGTCCCAGCCGAACCGTTCCCGGTCCGGACACGGCGACGCCGTCTTCCAAACCTCCGCCTTCGGCCGGATTGAACCAAGAGACTTCAAACTCACCCGCGTTGCCTTCCAGATCCAGCCTCGCGCTCCCGCCGGACGGGACATAGACGGCGTAGATCTGACCGACCTTGGCGAGGACGTAGGCTCCGCTGTCCGGCGTTAGGTGATCAGCCGAGGTCATCTCCGGAAAGGGCAGGTACGCATGAAAGAACTCGAGCGCATGGCGGGTAATCGACCAGATCTGAGCGCGGGAGCGAAAGTCCTCGAGGTCGAGATCGTTGTTCGCGTACATGTATCCGAAGTACCACTCGATCCCCCAACTCCCCGCCATCAGCGTCGCCCAGAGATGGTCCCGACGCTCATCGTGGCGGGAATCGTCCTCCGAATCGGGCGCAACGCCGTCGCGGCCCGTACGCTGCTCGTCGAAGGACACGATCCAAGGGCGACCTGCCTCGCGCGACCTGCGCATCCACTCGATCAGTGCGGAGTGGACAACCGGGTCCTCTCGGATCTGCATGGACGCTCCTTCGAAGTCCTCGAACCCAAGCAACGGGGCATAGTGCCGTTCGTGGTGCTCGACGGTCGCGTGCGTGTGCATCACGACCGGGTGGTCATAGGGGTCGAGCCGATGCAGGGCGGAAGCATGCGCTTTACGCTGCTCGGTCGAGTTGGTATTCTCCTCGCCCAAGTTCCAAATGAGGGCGGGATGGTGGCCGAAGCGGGCGACGAGCTCTCGGTAGTAGAGCTCGCGGTGCGGTCCGAGGTCGCCGTCGTCAAGCAGGTGATCGTTCTCCGTCTCCGATGTGACGACATGCAGCAGGATCCCTAGCCTGTCGGCGTGCGAAAGGACGATTTCCCATTGCTCGAGCTTGCTCACGTCGAACCGATTGAAACTCGTGCGGTCGACCCAAGGCCAAGTGTCGTCGCCGTCGCCCTCTACGTTTTGCGGCAGGAAATAAATCGAGTTCACCCCTTGCGAGGCCAGGTAATTGAGCGCCCCGATCAACCCTTTGCCCTTGCCACCCTGCCACGACGGATCGCCTTCACGCCAGTCTTGCAAGTGCGGTTCGTAGCTGTGCAAGAAGGCTTCTCGTCGCCCCGACTCGGCGTCGTGGTCGCGCGTCCCGTCGAAGTCCACGTAGGCCAGCAGGTTTTCTGGGCTGTCGGCACCGCCCTTGAGAAAATACGTGCCGTCCCCGGCGAACCTCGGGTAGCGCTCGCCGACGTATTCGAGGCGTCCGCGGGCACGGAAGTCCGGAGGCTGCTTGTCGGACCCATTAACCATGAACTCCCCGGTCGCTCCGTCGAAGCCCGCCGGCTGGCCTGCAGCGGGATGATCGGCGAATGCAACCCCGGGACCCGCTCGAAACGAGGCGCGGTAGCGCCAGATCCCCTCGGCGTTGGGCGCGAACCGTACCTGCCACGTCGAACCCGACTCAGCCGAGGTCTCTGCGGATCGACCATCGGCCGCGAAGAACCCTGGAACGACGAATTCGCCGCCGGGCCCGGTGAACGTCACGTCCAATCGATAGTCCGTGAAGGGATTCGGCTCGGCTGTTTCGGACGTGGCGGGTCCGTCGAAAGCAAGCGTGACCGCGTGCCAGACCTGGAGTTCGCCCGACACGTTCGCCTGACGAACACCGCAGCTTGGAAGGACGAGTACCAGAATGGCGGGAACCCACGTGCGCATGGCCCGATTCTAGCCAACGGTTGCGTGTGCCGCGGTGCTTGCCGCCGGGCCTCTCGCTCGCTACAATGCAAGTTGGACGGTGGCCTCCCGGATACCCGGGCCATCGTGTGCGTCTGAGGGCTCCGGTGGCCCTGTGGTAAGGCTGCCTGGTGCTGGGTATCCCTGGAGAGAACCGTATGACGACTCGTCCCAAGTATCCGGGTGAACGCATTACCGCCAACGGCAACCAACTCGTTTCGTACCATACGGAAGCGCGCATCGCCGACGCCGGGATCTTTTATCCGATCACTCCGTCGACGGAAGGGGGGGAACTCTACCAGCAGTCCTTCGCCGAGGGCCGCCTAAACGTCTTTGGCCGCAACACGCTGGCGGTTGAAGCGGAAGGGGAGCACGCCGCGCAAGGCGGTGCCATCGCTTACTCGGTGTGCGGCCGCCGTGTTGTCAACTTCACCTCGGGCCAAGGCATCGTCTACGGCATCGAGCAGTACTACCACGCCCCGGGCAAGGCGTCGACGATGGTGGTAGAGGTCGTAGCGCGGGCTCTAACCAAGCATGCGCTGAACGTGCACTGCGGGCACGACGACGTCTACGGGGCCCTTGATGTCGGCTGGACCATTCTGTTCGCCAAGGACGCGCAGCAGGCAGCCGATCAGGCGCTGATCCTGCGCCGCGTGAACGAGCTGAGCCTGACGCCGGGAATGAACGTGCAGGACGGGTTCCTCACGTCGCACCTCGAGCGGACCTTCTACCGCCACGAATCGGACCTCCTGCGGGAGTTCCTCGGGGCGCCAGAGGACATCATCGAGTGTCCTACCGAGTCGCAGCGCGTGCTCTTCGGGCCGACCCGGCGCCGGGTGCCGAGGATGGTCGACCTTACGAATCCGGTTCTCCTCGGACCCGTACAGAATCAAGAGCATTACATGCAGGGCGTCGTCGCCCGGCGCAACAACTTCGTCGAACCGATCCTGGAGTTCCTGGAGGACGCGTACAAGGACTTCGGTCGACTGACGGGTCGGTACTACGGGCTGGTCACGGAATACAAGACCGACGATGCCGACACGGTATTCCTGTCACTCGGCTCCGCCGCAGAGAACTGCGAGGCGGTGGTCGACTACCTCCGGCAAACCCGGGGTTCGAAGGTGGGGTCGGTCCACCTGAACGTATTCCGGCCCTTCCCCGAACGAGCGGTCGTGGAGGCGCTGGCCGGCAAGCGCAACGTGATCATCCTCGAGCGGACCGATGAACCGATGGCCGGCGACAACCCGATGGGCCGCGACACGCGAACAGCGCTCAACAAGGCGCTTAAGGTAAACGGCTACCCGGTTCAGCGCGGGTTCCCAGAGGTCACCCCGGACCGGATGCCCCGGCTATTCAACGGCATCTACGGCCTAGGTTCTCGGGACTTCCGGCCCGAGCACATCATCGGTGCGTACGAGTACGCCACGGGGCAGCGGGCTCGAACGGACGGCCGAACCGCACAGGATGGCGACCCGTTCATGGTGCTCGGCGTGCCTCATCCTTACAGGGTTGAGGCCGATGAGACCCCGTCTCTCCTTCCGGACGGGGCGATCGCCGTGCGCTTCCACTCGATCGGGGGCTGGGGCGCGATCACGACGGGCAAGAACCTCGGCGCCATCATCGGCGACTTCAACGACTTCCTCTCGGCTCGCAGCGCCGACGTCGACGAGTACGGCCGACCCAAGGAAGTCATCCACGTCAGCGCGAATCCGAAGTACGGCTCGGAGAAGAAGGGGGCGCCGACGGCCTACTTTCTGGTCATCGCGCCAGAGCGTATCCGCGTAAACTGCGACCTCCGGCACGTCGATGTAGTTCTATGCTGCGATCCGAAGGCGTTCACACACTGCAACCCGCTCGAGGGCATGTCGGAAGGCGGGGCGTTCATCTGGGAGTCGGAGGAGGAACCGCGCGACGCTTGGGAACGGCTTCCGCTCTGGGCCCGTTCGCAGATTATCGAGAACAAGATCCGGATGTTCACGCTGCCGGGCTTTGATATCGCCCGCAAGGCGACGAACCGTCCGGACCTGCAGCTTCGCATGCAGGGCAATGCCTTTCTCGGCGCATTCTTCTCCGTGTCCCCATTGCTCCAAGATTTCGAGATTAGCCGGGAGCAGTTCGAGGACGTCGTCCACAGGCAGTACAAGAAGAAATTCGGGCGCCTCGGGGATGCGGTCGTCCAGTCGAACATGGAGGTGATGACGCAGGGCTTCAGCCGGGTGCGCGAAATCCCGGTAGGCGAGCTCGATGCGGCGGATCGGTCGTCGCTTCGCGGCGTGCCGATCCTGCCCGTCTTGCAGCAGTCGAATGGAAACGGGACAGGCTGCGCCACCTGCCGGTCTCATGAGATTCCCGATGGACAGCTGGAGCGGACACCCCTTACGCAGATCACCAGCTTCGACGACGAATTCCGGTCGGACTACGGATACGATCAGCCGGCTTCGCCACTCGCAGCCATGAGCGTCATGGCCGCCGGCAGCGGCGACACCGCCTCGAAGTACGTGGCCCGGCGCGAGACGCCGCTCTTTATCCCCGAGAACTGCACGCAGTGCATGGAGTGCATCTCGGTTTGCCCGGACACAGCGCTCCCGAACTGCTCCCAGGACATCGATACCGTCCTCAAGACCGCGATCTCCAGCTACGTGACGGACGAATTCGAGCGAGGCCGGATGCTGGCTGCTGTGCCCGAAATCGAGAAGCGGACGCGCGAGGCAATGCGGGAATCGGTGGCGGCCAAGGCCAAGATCCCGCTGCCGGCGATCATCCGCGACGTGACGAACAACGTGAACGGCTTCTCGGAATCATCGAAGGCTGAGTTGTTCAAGGTCATCGACAAGCTGCCGCTGGCCTATTCGATGACCAATGCGATCTTCAAGTCGGCCGAGCGCAAGAATCCCGGGAGCGGCGGGATCTTCTCGATCTTCGTCTCCGACCTCTGCAAGGGATGCGCGGCCTGCGTGACGGCGTGCGGCGACCACGATGCCCTGAGGATGGTGCAGGAGACCGAGGCAGTCAACGCCGATCACGAGACCGGCACGGCGTTCCTGGACCTTCTGCCCGACACCTCGCAGAAGTTCCTCGGCCTCTACAACAACGCAAACCCGTCCGATTCCAAGACCGCCACGCTGCGCAATCTGATGATGGTTCGACGCAACTATGACGCACTGGTCTCAGGCGACGGAGCCTGCGCCGGCTGCGGAGAGAAGAGCGTTCTCCGGGCCATCGCGGGAGTGACGGAGGCGTATCTCCGGCCGATCTTCCACGCCAAGGCGGATCGCTTGCGCCAGAAAGCGGATGCGCTCGAGGCCGAAGGCCCGGAGCGCCTGGATTGGCTTGCCGCGCGCGATCCCAAACAGCACGCCCTCTTGGTCCGCACGGTTGCCCATACTTTGATGGGGTTGGGCGGAGACACAGACGGGGATACGACAGCGCGCCTGGAGGCCCATGGAACGATCACGAACGAGAACCTGATCGAAGCCATCACCGTCGTGATGCGCCAGGAAGCTTTCAACCATCAGCACCTGCAGGCACTTGATGGCCGCCTTGCGAACGGGCAGTCAGTCATGGCGATGGCCGCCCACACCGGCTGCAACACCGTCTACGGATCGACGCCCCCGAACAACCCGCATCCCTACCCCTGGATGAACTCGCTCTTCCAGGACGGGGCCACCATCGGCTGGCTGATCGGCGAGAGCTTCATCATGGATCACGCTCGTCGCTCGGTCATCCCGGAACGGTTGGCGACGTGGATCCTTGAGAGCGACGACATCATCGACGAGCAGAAGTACTACGACTTCACCCACTTCTCCGACAACCTGATGACGGCCGATGAGATCAACGAGATGCCCAAGGTATGGGTAGTCGGCGGGGACGGCGGCATGGGGGACATCGGGTACCAAAACGTGTCGAAGATGATTCTCCAGAACCGACCGAACGTGAAGGCCCTGATGCTCGACACGCAGGTCTATTCGAACACGGGCGGGCAGAACTCGGACTCCACGCCCATGCTCGGAGGCGGCGACATGAACGCCTTCGGCGCGGCGAGCCAGGGCAAGTGCGTCGAGAAGAAGACGGTGGCGGAGACGTTTCTCGCAGGCCACGGTTCGCCGTTCGTCGCGCAGGTGTCGATCGCCAACGCACCCAAGCTGTTCCGGGCCATTCTCGACTCGCTGGAGTATCGCGGCACGGCTTTCCTGCAGTGCTTCACCACCTGCCAGCCGGAACACGGCGTAGGCGACGACATGGCGCTCGACCAGGCGCAGCGCGTGCGGGACTCCCGGGGGGCTCCCGAGTTCGTCTTCAATCCGCAGATGGGCGAGACCTACAAGGAAGCGCTTGATCTGAAGGGCAATCCCAACATGCAGGGGGATTGGTACAAGACCAAGTTCAAGCTCACCGGCGAGGCATATCGCTATACCGTGGCCCACTGGTGCGCCACCGAGGCGCGGTTCCGCAATCACTTGAAAAAGATCCGCGAGGAAGAGGCCTCCGGCCTCATACCTCTCGAGAACATGCTGGTGCGGTTGACCCAAGACGATGTCGTGAAGCGCCATCACCTGAATCCGGAACACCGCGCTTACGTGCCCGACTTCAAGGTCTACATCAAGACGTTGCCGGCCAAGGGGAACAAGCCGGTGTTGATGAAGGTCTCCCGCCAACTAGTGCTGTTCTGCGTGGAACGCCGCAAGGCGTGGCGGCTGCTACAAAGCAAGATCGGGGTCCAGAATCCCGAGTACCAGGCGCAACGTGCCATCCTGGCGGATTTCGACGCCGGAACTCTTTCGAAGGAAGAGTTCTTCGCGCGAGCACACGAACTCCTCGACGAGCGAGTGCTCGCGGCGGCTCCGGTCGCCACGCGAGTCCCTAGAGGGCGCGGGCCGGCCAGAGTGGCCCGCCCGAACTGAGCGTTCAGCATCGACTTGCGATCGGTTCTCTGGAGCCTTCCGTAGCATTCTGCCTCAGGCCTCCCGGACTCGGCCGGGAGGCCGACAGCGTCCCAGGCACGGAGTCCCCACACGGAGGCGCGTACCCAGCCGAGGCACTTGGCTGGCCGGCACATTTGATCGCAGTCGCCAACCGGACGCATTTGGCACCCCCTGAGCGCAGTAGCGTGCAGCCCTGTTTCCGACAGGCAGCTAGCTGACGCGGCGTAGCAAGGTCCTCCGATCGTCTCGCGTGGCGGACCACGCTGGCCAGAGGGCCGCGCCGAGAGAAACAAGACACAGGAACGCGGCCACCGGGCTCAGCACAATCGGGTCACGCACGGTTGTGCCGTGCAACACGTCCGCCCCCAGTGAGCCGAATGAAGCCATAGCCGCGGTACCAAGGGCGAGGCCCAGACCAGCAACCCAAACGGTGCGCAGAACCATGTCGAGCACTACCCGATGTCGTTGCGCACCGAGCGCTGACTTGATCGCGATCTCGGACCCTCGGGCGGCTACCGTCTCAGAGATTACGCCATAGACCGCAGCTACGGCAAGAATCAGAGCGCATGCGCCAAACCACAGCAGCAGGACCATGTTGAATCGATGTCGCGCCGTGTCCCTGTCGAGCAGCTCGCCAATTGTCAGCGGATCGCCCACGTTCTGGGTCGGATCGATTTCCGTCACCACGCGTTGCACCAGATCCGAGAGTTCCTGGCGGGGCCGAGATCCGCGGACCACGACGTGCCGTGGCGCCTGCCGTGCCTGTAGCGTCGGTACGAAAATGTCGGCGCCCGAGTGAGTGCCGGAACGGTACCGGGCGTTCTTGGCGATGCCAACGACGCGCATCCAGCGCGGGTTCCAGCCCGTGAGCCTGACGCGGTGGCCAAGCGGCGCGTGTCCAGCGGACCGCACCTGGTCGGCGAGGGTCTCGCTGATAATCGCGACCGGTTCGGCTTCCTCCGAATCTCGACTGTCGAAGTCCCGACCTTGAATTAGCGGCGATCCGACCGTTTCGAAGTAACCTTGGGTCACAACCTCGTAGTTCGCCTTCGGAAGCGCCTTGCCAGCCCTGCCGCCCGCCTCGAACTCGAATTCGTAGGGAAGATCCCAGCCGATCGGTCCCGCCAGAGGCCGCAGGAGGATTGCGGCCGCCGCAGTGACACCCGGCTCCTCGCGCAATCGGCCCAACAGGCGCGAGTAGAATGCACGCTTGGTGTTCACGTCGAACCCCTGGGCGGGAAACAGGCCCGGACCGCGCAGGGTGGCATCCATCGTCAGCGCATCACGGTTCGCGAATCCGGCCTCAGTAAGCGCCGCGGAACGATAGCTCAGTACGAGCAGGACCGCGCTTGCCAACAGCACATAGGTCACCGCTGACTGGGCGAGGACGAATAGGTTCCGCGCCCGACTGGCATGGTGCGGCATCGAGGATCGGACGTCTCCCTCCCTGATGGCGGATTCGAGGCGCCTTCCGGAGGCTGCCCATCCGGGTGCGAGCGAGCACACGGCAGCGACAAAGGCCGCCGCTGCAGCGGCGAATCCAAACGAGTTCAAATCCAACGCGGCTTCAGACAGCCGGGGAATATCGGCTGGAGGCCATCTCACAAGGGAACGAATGACCAGGTGCGCGATCCCCAGCCCGGCAATCGCACCGAAGCCTGCCGCGACAATACCGTCAGCGGCCAACTGAACAGATACTCGGCCCGGAGGGGCTCCCAGCGCGAGGCGCGTGGCGATCTCGGAACGCCGAGAAGTCGCGCGTGCCAGCAGGAAGCCCCCCGAACTGATCGCGGACGCCGTCAGTAGGAGCAGAGCGGCGCCGAGGACAATCCACAAGTGAATCCTTGCGGATCCGGTCCAATAGTTGACCAGCGGTATCACGACTCCCCGCTGCGAGCTTGAGTAGGCTTCCGGGTACTCGTTCGCAAGGCGCCTGAAGAGAGCGTTCACGTCGCTAGCGACCTGTTCCCGCGGGTAGCCGGGCTTGGCCCGGGCCACTGCCTGCAGGAAGGTTGCGCCACGCCGCTCGATGACTCGCTGCTCGATCCCCAGCGGAACCCAAAGGGCAGCGCCCCGCGGAAACTCCTGGCCCGGTGCCATGACGCCGATCACGGTATGGCCCTGGCCGTTCAGACGCACAGTCCGACCGATGATGCCCGGATCCCCGCCCAGGTGGTCGCGCCACGTTCGGTCGGAAATGACAACAACCGGCGGCGCACCGACTCGTTCGTCGGATTCCGAAAAACCTCGACCCAACCGGGGGGCAACACCGAGGACGCGGAAGAAGTCGTGCGACACGGGCGAGGATTCCAGCTGAACCGGATCAGCCGTCCCGGTCTCCAGCACTCTTGCATAGCCGTACAGGGAGGTTGGAGTGACAGCCACATACTCAAACCCCGGGATCCCCTGTTGTAGATCAACGAGTTCGGGATACGCGAGTTCCTCCACGTGGGTTCCCGCGAGTGGATCTGATTTCTGAATCACATAGATCGAATCCTGGTCCGGAAACGGCAGCGGCCGCAACAGAACCGCATCCACCAGCGAGAACATGGCGACGCTCATTCCGATGCCAAGCGCCAATGTTGCGCTCACCGCCAGATAGAAGCGCTTGTGGCGCAGGAAGGAGCGAGCCGCGAGCTGGAGGCTCCGAGTGCCGATTTCAAGCAGTTTGGGCAAATCCATCAGGCGCAAAATGTGTACTGATTCGTATTCCTCGATGGCCCGAGCGGATCAAGCCGTCCAGAGGGAGGTCAAAAGGCGAGAGGAAGTTTCCTGGCAGCCCGGCCCGTTGCTCTCAGGAAATCGAAGTCGCACCCTTCGTCCGCTTGCAGGACAGCATCCAGGAACAGCTTGCCGTATCCCCTGTCATAGTGCGGCTCGCGGGGCCGCCACGCCGCCATCCTCCGCCGAAACTCGCTCTCGTCGACCAAGAGGTCCAGCCTCCGTCCGGCCGTGTCCAGCCGGATCTCATCGCCGGTCTGCACGAGCGCAAGCGGCCCGCCGATCGCGGACTCCGGAGAGACGTGCAGGACGACCGTCCCGTAGCTGGTCCCACTCATGCGGGCGTCCGAGATTCTCACCATGTCGGTCACCCCTTGCTTCAGGAGCTTGGCCGGAATTGTCAGATTCCCGTACTCCGGCATTCCCGGCGCTCCGACGGGCCCCCCGTTCTTCAACACGAGGACAGAACTGGCATCGACCTCCAGGTCGGGCGAGTCAATGCGTTCCATGAAGTCCTCGTGGTCCTCGAATACCACCGCCCGGCCGGTGTGCTGGAGCAATGCCGGGGAGGCGGCGCTAGTCTTCAGGACGGCCCCCCGAGGGCACAAGGACCCGCGGAGGATGACCGTTCCCCCCTCCTCCTGAAGGGGGCTCTCCCGAGAGAGGATCACATTCCGGTCGTGGCATTCGGCCGAGGCCACGTTCTGGCGGACCGTCAGGCCGGTCACGGTCATTGCATCACCGTGCAGCTGGTCCAGAAGGTCCCTCATGACCGCAGGAATGCCCCCGGCGTAGAACATGTCCTCCATGAGGTGTTTCCCGGATGGCCGCACGTTGGCGACAACCGAGGTCTCGCGGGAAATCTCGTCGAACCGGTCTAGCGGAAGGTCGATGCCAAGACGGCCGGCAATCGCCTTGAGATGGATGATCGCGTTGGTCGAGCCCCCAATGGCCATGTCCACTCGGACTGCGTTTTCCAGCGCCTCCAAAGTCAGGATCCGCGAAGGCCTCAGCTCCTCCCGGACCATTTCCACGATGCGCTCACCGCTCCGGTGGGCGATCTCGTAGCGCCTCGAGTCTGCCGCGGGGATGTTCGCACACCCCGTCAACGTCATCCCCATCGCTTCCGTGAGACTCGTCATCGTGGAAGCAGTCCCCATCACCATGCAATGCCCGGCCGAACGAGACATCGCGCACTCCATCTCGCACCACTCTTCTTCGGTGATGCGACCCGCCCTCAGTTCATCCCAGTAGTGCCACACGTCGGTTCCGGAACCGATTTCCTTGTCCCGCCAGATGCCCTTCAGCATCGGCCCTCCAGTCACGAAGATTGAGGGTAAGTCCGCACTGGCCGCGCCCATGATCTGGGCCGGGGTCGTCTTGTCGCATCCGCACAGAAGGACGACTCCGTCGAGCGGGTTTGCCCGAATGGACTCTTCCACGTCCATCGCCATCAGGTTGCGGAACATCATGGTGGAAGGCCGCATGAATGGCTCGCCCAGCGAGATCGTCGGAAACTCGAGGGGAAACCCGCCGGCCGACCAGACGCCGCGCTTGACGGCCTCCGCGACCTGGCGCAGATGGGCGTTGCAGTTCGTCAGCTCTGACCACGAGTTGCAGATTCCGATCACCGGCTTGCCCGAGAATACGCTGGTCGGAAACCCTTCGGAACGCATCCAGGACCGCTGGATGAATCCGATCTTGTCCTTGCGTCCGAACCACTCCTGAGACCGCAACCGCGAATTTTCGTCAGACATTGGCGCCATTATAGGTCGGCAAGAGACCGCCCCTTGCCACTGCGAAATGGTCCGGCATATAGTGAATAGGCTCGCAGGAGGCCCTCGAACCCATGCCCATCGATCTCACTCGACGCCACTTCCTTGGAGGAGCGGTTGCAGCTTCCGTTGCATGCCAGCCCGCCCCCGAGGAGCAAGCCCCGGGCGCGAGTCCGACGAACGCCCTGCCGACTCGTGTTCTGGGCAGAACCGGAGCAACCCCTACGATCCTTGCGATGGGATGCGGAAGTCGGCTCTCGATGTACGAGGAAGAGGAACGCGGCATCGAGGCCCTCAACCTCGCCCTCGATCTCGGAATCAGCTATCTCGACACCGCCCAATCGTATGGGGGTGGCAAGAGCGAGACCTGGGTAGGCAAGGTGATGGCACACAGGCGCGACGAAGTCTTCCTGGCGACAAAGATCCAGACGAGGGACTACGACGAGGCGTTGAGGGCCACCGAGACGAGCATCGAACGCCTTCAGACGGACCAAATCGACCTGATCCACATCCATAGCCTCGCGGACGAAGACGATCTGGCCGCCATCGAGGCAGGCTCGCTCAAGGCCTTGATGGAATTGCGCGATCAGGGAGTATGCCGGTTCGCGGGCATCACCAGCCACACGCACCCGGACGTACTCGCAACCGCATTGGAACGCCATGACTTCGACTGCACCCAGATGGCGCTCAACTCGGCCCGGCAAGGACGCTCGCACAACTCCCGCGACCCGGTCGATCACCCGGCAGGCGAGAGCTTCGAAGCGCTGGCCCTTCCGGTGGCAGTCCGCAAGAACATGGGAGTCCTTGCGATGAAGGTGACCGGCCAGGACCACCTGGTCGGAGAAGGGCCGGGCAAGGCCAGCATCGGGCCTCTTCTGCAATACGCCCTTTCCCTGCCCGTCACCTCGGCCGTCGTCGGCATGCCGACCCTTGACTTCCTCCGCGAAAACGTCGAGGTCATCCGCAATTTCAAGCCGATGCCATCCGACGAATTGGCGAGCTTCTCCCAAGAGATGGCGGATCGAAACAAGCACGCCCTAGACCGGGAGTTCTGCTGCCACGTGGATGCCTGACGTCTCTCCTCGATCAGAACGCCCGCATCGCAAGATGGGTTTCGCGCACAGCCACGGCGGCAACGGGAGCATTTCTGGACATCGCCAAGGTGACCGCTAGCAGGTATGTTGTTCCGCACGGACCGTCTGATCAGTGGTCCCCGGACAATACCCTTTCGGCTGGCAGAAGCGGCGATTGCTGGTCGGGGTCCCGGTGACGTACCCTCTTGGTACGTTGGGAACCCCACCCGACTCAGCAGCCGCCAAGGCCGACCGCCAGTTCCCCCCGCCGTCTGCTGACACAAGGAGCGAACCGTGTTATTTTGGCGCCTCGTCGTCGCGACCCTCGCATTTCAAGTTGTGACCATGCCAGCTGTCCGACCCATTCCAACCGCAGGACGTTCCGCCGTTGCGGCGCGGAACGGCATGGTCGCCGCGAGCCAAGCCCTCGCATCCCAAGCCGGTCTGCAGATTCTGAGGCAAGGCGGGAACGCCGTTGATGCGGCGGTTGCCACCGCCGCAGTTCTCGGTCTGGTCGCCCCGATGATGACGGGGGCGGGCGGCGACATGTTCGCGCTGGTCTACATGGCAGAGACTGGCGAACTCGCCGGCCTCAACGGCAGCGGATTTGCTCCTAGAGCTGCAAGCGTCAACTTCTTCCGAGACCGTGGTCTGGACGAAATCCCCGCGAAGAGCGTGTTCTCCGTCACCGTTCCCGGTGCGGTGGACGGCTGGGCGACACTGCTCGATCGCTTCGGCACTCTGCCCCTTTCCAGCGTGCTCGAACCGGCAATCCGATACGCCGAGGAGGGGTTCCCTGTTTCTGAGATCTTCGCTGCGAACTGGGCAAGCGCCGGAGCCGCGTTCGCGGAAGACCCGGTGTTCGCCAACGTGTACTTCAAGGACGGCAAGCCTCCAGCGCACGGCGATGTCTTCGTAAACGAACCGCTTGCCTGGACATACCGTGAGATTGCAAACGGGGGCAAGGACGCGTTCTACAAGGGCGAGGTCGCCCGCAGGATCGTCGACCACCTGAACACCCTGGACTGGCCGATGACAATGGAGGATCTCGCGTACCAGCGTTCGGATTGGGTCGAGCCGATCAGCACTACGTACAAGGGGCACCGCATCTACGAACTCCCGCCCAACGGCCAGGGCATGGCAGCCCTCGAGATGCTGAACATCCTAGAAGGCTTCGACCTTAAAGCGATGGGCCACAACTCCGCCCGTTACCTGCACCACTTCGTCGAGGCCAAGAAGCTCGCCTTCGCCGATTTGGGCGCGTGGCTTGCCGATCCCATCCGCGCGGAACTGCCGGTTTCCAGGATCATTTCGAAGGAATACGCCCGCGAGCAGAGGAAGCGCATCGACTCCGGGCGAGCGGCGACCACTGTCAACAGCGGCATCCAGGACGAGGTCCGGTTCATTGAGGGAGACGGGGACACAGTCTATTTCGCGGTAGTCGACAAGGACCGAAACGTGGTGTCGTTCATCAACAGCATCTTCCACGCGTTCGGGTCCGGTATTGTCGTGCCGGATACCGGCCTCCTGCTCCAAAACCGGGGCGCACTGTTCTCGCTCGACCCTGGGCATCCGAATCGAATCGAAGGTCGCAAGCGGCCCTACCACACGATCATTCCCGGCATGGCCTTCAAGGACGGCAAGCCGTGGCTGACGTTCGGCGTGATGGGAGGGGACCTGCAGCCCCAAGGCCATGTCCAGGTGCTGTTGAACATGATCGAGTTCGGGATGAATGTTCAGGAGGCCGGTGAGGCCCCCCGCGCCAGCCACAGCACAGGGGGTGGCGTTGGATTGGAGCCCGGCATGGATTCCGCAGTCGCCGGCCAGCTCGAACGAATGGGCCATTCCGTGGACAAGTCGGGACCCATGGGAGGGTACCAAGCGATCGAGATCGATTGGGAACGGGGTGTTCTATTCGGCGGAACCGACCCTCGCAAGGACGGCACGGTCGCGGCTTGGTAGCGGGAAAACCTGCGCCGAGCGTCTCAGTATTGCCGGGACGCCCCATCGCGCCGGACGACTGCCGGTACCGCCTGACCGAAGCGAGCCGCTACGGACAACGCGGGTGAGGAGATCGGACGCCTCGCGTGCAATTCCAGACATTCGCAACGCCTCATCTCGTTGCTATGGCAGTTACGCTGGCGATACCGGTGGTCCTCTCAGCACTTGTGCGGAGGTCACCTTCCGGGCGTGCGGCCTCCCTCGTCGGCCGGCTGCTTGCAGCGATCCTGCTCGGCAACGAGGTTCTGCACTGGATCGTCCGAGCCAGCGAATTCGGCTTCGCGCACTTTGTCCGCAACAACCTTCCCTTGCACGCCTGCGGCATCTCCGTTCTGGCTACGGCAGCCACCCTGTTCTGGCGGAATCAGAAAGCGTACGAGATCGCCTATTTCTGGGGCCTCGTCGGTGCCTCGAATGCCGTAATCACTCCCTCGCTCGAGCAGGGGTTCCCCGCCTACCGCTTCTTCCAGTACTTCATAGCTCACTCGGGCATCGTCACAGGTGTACTGTTCGCCACCTGGGGCTTGCGAATGAGGCCCACAATCAGAGGACTGGTCCAAGCATTCGTGTGCTTGAACGGATTCGCGGTCTTGCTCGCCGCGTTCAATGCACTATCGGGCTCGAACTACATGTATCTCTCAGCACCCCCTGTCGGCACTGAGTCGCCCTTCTTCTTCGCCGAATGGCCGTGGTACATCCTGATCCTCGACGGCATCGCCCTGGTCGCTTTCTTCGTAGTGCTGTCACCATTTCTCCTGAGGAGAGCCGGCTCGAGCGCCAGCAGCACAGCGGAAGCGACTACCAATTCCGTCGGCGGTTGACGGGATCCGGCGAAAACCCAGGCAGGACGGGACTCTTCGCCGTCAACCACCGAGGCTGATCATCTCGAGCTTCCGCACCGATTCCGGACGGTACCCTTCCGCAGACGAGATTGCGACAAGCCGTTCCTCTGAGTACCGGTCGGTCCTAGCGCGCCATATTCCAGCGATCATTTCCTTGAGTTCGTCGTCTGACGCGCCATCGCGCAGAACCGACTTCAAGTCGTGTCCTCCGCTTGAGAAGAGGCACGTGACCAAGCGCCCGTCGGCAGTCAGGCGCGCACGGGTGCAAGCTCCGCAAAACGGCTCCGTGACGGACGCAATGACTCCAAAGGTCCCCGCGCCGTCTAGGAACCGATACCGTTCCGACGGTGCGCTCCCACGACGGGCTACGACAGGCTCGTACGGGTACAGCGCGGCGACACGTTCGAGGATTTCCGTCTTGGTCACGAGCTTGGATGACGACCACTCGTTGACGTTGCCCACATCCATGAACTCGATGAACCTGAGCTCGTAGCCTCTCGCCCTCGCATATTCGAGTAGGCCCTCCAACTCGTGCTCGTTTACTCCGCGTTCGATGACGGTGTTCACCTTGATGGGTTCCAGGCCGGCTTGCCTGGCCGCCTCGACCCCCTCCAGGACATCGGCTAAGCTTCCGCGCTGGGCCATCTTCCGGAACGTTGCCGGTTCAAGTGAGTCGATGCTGACGGTCACACGCGTCAACCCGGCCCTCTTGAGCGACTCGGCGCTGGCCGCCAGAAGCGAGCCGTTCGTGGTCAGGCACAGATCATCGATACCGTCCACCCCGGCAAGCATGGCGACCAACGCATCCAGATCGTTCCGCAACAGGGGCTCGCCGCCCGTGATGCGGAGCTTGCTCACTTCGAGACTCGCGAAAATCCGAACCAGCCGGTGGATCTCCTCGAAGCTCAGGATCTGCTCTCGCGATATCCAGTCGTAGTGATCCAGCGGCATGCAGTAGGTGCAGCGGAAATTGCATCGGTCAGTGACCGAGATCCGAAGATCCTGCAAAGGCCGGTGATACCTGTCGTAAGGCATGAGGGCTGCCTGATACCGTCATTCTACTGCCCCAACGTCCATTGGATCCCACCAAGGCCTGCAGACAGCGGACGGTGGCCGGATACGCTTATCATGGAAAGCAGGGATGATCGAAGTTACACCGAGTGCGACGGACCGAATTCGCGGGATGCTTGCCACCGAGAATCCCGGCGGTCTGCTGCGGCTCGGTGTCATCGGCGGCGGGTGTTCCGGACTACAGTACAAGTTCAAGTACGAGCGGGCAGCACGCGCATCCGACACGGTGTTCGAGGTCGAGGGAGTCCGGCTTTGCGTGGACCCGAAGAGCTTTGAGTACCTCGATGGCATGACGCTCGACTACATCGAGACGATCCTTGAGCAGCGGTTCCTGTTCAAGAACCCAAATGCCGAAAAGAGCTGTGGATGCGGGAAATCGTTCCAAGTGTGACGGAAGCCGTGGCCATGCGCCCCGATGCTCGGGAGCACAGCGGCCTCTAGGGGACCGGAGTCGAGCCGGATGCGAGCATTACCATTAACCGATTGGTACGACGCTTTCAATCGAGATGCGGGCGATCTGTATCCGGGCAGGTATACCCGCGAGTACACGGCCCAGCTCACCGACGTCGCGCGGAGGGTCGCCGAACTGGCTGCGTCGAAGCGATCGCTCATCGTAGCCCACAACTACCAGTTCCCGGAACTCCAAGAGGTGGCGGCGGAAGTTGGGGACTCGCTCGGATTGAGCCGCTACGTCGCCCGCCAGAGTTCTCCGCGGGTGGATTTCTGTGGCGTCTGGTTCATGGGCGAAACGGCCAAGACCATCCTCGGGGACCGCGCGAAGGTCTACATGCCCGATCGGCCGGGATGTTCCCTGGTCGAGTCGATCGACCACGCACGGGTCCGTCGTTGGAAGGAAACCTGCCCGGACGGCATCGTGATCTCCTACGTCAACACCGACGCGGCCACGAAGGCCCTCAGCGACTACATCTGCACATCAAGGAATGCAGCCCAAGTGCTGGATCACGCCGCAACGGACAACCCTGGCAAGCGCATCCTGTTCCTTCCCGACAAGTTCCTCGGATCGGTCTCCATCGCCCAAAGCAAGGTTGTGGACCCTTCGCTGGTCGACCTGTACGACGGCTGCTGCCACGTCCACGCCAAGATTGGCGAAACGGCATTGGAAGATGCTTTCGACCAGCATCCGGAAGCGGAGTTGCTCATCCATCCGGAATGCGGCTGCGCCTCGCATTGCATGTCCAAGGTCATGCAGGGGAACTCGCCGTATCAGAAGGCGTTCTTTCTCTCAACCGAGGGAATGGTCCGCCACGCCGCGGAATCGTCAGCGGGCGAATTCATCGTGGGCACGGAGTTGGGCATGGTTTATCGCCTCCGGCGTCAGTTGCCCGGAAAGACATTCCATGCGGTGAGTCCGGAAGCGGTCTGCGAGTACATGAAGATGAACACCCTCGAGAAGTTGCTGGACTCGCTACAGCGTGACCGCATCGAAGTGACGATCGAGCCCGAGACCGCGCGCAAGGCCCAACGGGCGATCGACCGGATGCTGACCATCCAGTGACACCGGGGAGCCGGACGGCTCTCCAGACCGCCATTCGGAGGTCAACCACTGACCAAGCCCGTTCCCCGCACGCCAACAACGTCACCTCTGTGCGAAACTCACCGTGGAGGTGCGACCATGTCCCGCAAGACACTCTGTCTGCTACTCGCCGTGTCGGCTTCGTCCGCAGTCGTCCTGGCGCAAGGGAGGCTTCCGTTACGCGGTAGCTTCGATGAACGGCTTAGGGCGATTGAGGAGCGGATGGACGCCGTAGAGGACCGCCTGGCCAGGGCCGAGGAGGAAATGTCGCGCCACGGCCAGCCCGTACCGGACCGGCTCAGCCTCGCGTCGGAGGCGAAGCTGGACCGTCTGGAAGTTCGCATGATCCGTTTGGAGACCAATCCCCCGGACTGTGACTGCGGAGGCGAAAGCGCCCGCGCCCTGATGGACAGGGTCCGAGCGGTCGAACGCCAGGTGGCCAGGCTCCGGTATTCACGGGTTCGATAGAATACACCGACATGCGAATCGCGACAACGGCGGCAATCTGCATCTCTCTGGTAGGCTGCGGCGAAAAGACCACCTACCTAGAGGAGTCGCGGCAGGCGACCGGAGTGAAGGTCGGCGAGGTCACGGCCACCTCCGCCATCATCTGGACCCGGATCACGGAGTCTTCCGAGCGGCGGCCCGACGGCCTTGCCTTCCGGAGCGGCGTGAAGAAGCCTGAGCCGGGCACTCCGATCACGCAACTCGATCCGAGAGACGTTCAGGGTTCCGCACCTGGAGCCCCAGGATTGGTCCGGCTCCTGTACGCAAGCAACGTCAACTTCATCGACCCCGTCTCCACCGATTGGGCAGCGGTGGATGGTTCCGGTGACTTCACACACCACTTCCGTCTGGACGGCCTCGAACCGGCAACGGTCTACTACTTCGAGGTCCAGACCAGCAGCCTCGATGGAAGGATCCGGCACAAACCTCTTAACGGCCGGTTCGAAACCGCTCCACCTGCTGACGAGTACGCCAAGGTCCTCTTCACCGCCGTCACTGGCCAGGCGAACAGGGACCACGACGCAGAGGACGGGTTCAAGATCTATAAATCCATGCTGGATCTGGCACCGAAGTTCATCGTCCCGACTGGAGACACGGTGTACTACGACAGCGATGCCCCGTTGGTAACGTCGATCGGTCTCGCGCGATTTCACTGGCACCGCATGTACAGCTTCCCTTCGCTCGTTCGATTCCATTTGAGCGTGCCGGGTTACTGGGAGAAGGACGACCACGACTCGTATCACAACGACAACTGGCCTGGTATGTCTCGGGAGTACATGGGCACGTTCAACTGGGACCAGGGCTTGCAGGTCTATGCAGAACAGGTTCCGATGAGCGACCTGCCCTATCGCACGTTCCGCTGGGGCAAGGGCCTCCAAGTGTGGGTGGTTGAGGGACGGGACTTCCGGTCGCCGAACCCCATGCCAGATGGACCGGAAAAGTCCATCTGGGGAGCAGTCCAGAAGCAATGGCTCAAGGACACGTTACTGGCCAGCGACGCCGACTGGAAGGTCCTGGTCAGCCCGACCCCGATCGTCGGACCGGACCGGACAAACAAGGGGGACAACCACTCGAACAAGGCCTTCCAGCACGAAGGTGACGAGATGCGCGCCTGGTTCACCGAGAACCTTCCCGACAATTTCTTTGTCGTGTGCGGCGACCGTCATTGGCAGTATCATTCCGTACATCCCGAGACCGGCGTCCACGAGTTTTCCAGCGGCCCGGCAACGGACGAGCACGCAGGCGGCACCCCTGGCGAGGACGAGCAATACCATCGGTTCCACCGGGTCAACGGCGGATTCGTCTCCGTCATGGCCGAAAGGGTCTACGACGAAAGCCGGATCGTGTTCCGACTCCACAATGTGGAGGGCGGCGTGGAATACGAATGGGCGCAGTCCAAGAGCCTCTGAGGAACTCTTCTCCGCGTCACCATCCGTCGGGACAGACGGCGATCAGATCGGCCCTTGCTCCAGATCCAATGCGCGGGTGATCCGGGCGTAGACACCGGTGATCGAATGAGTGCCTTCAACGAAACTCAGGATGCCGAGCTGCCCGTAGAGTTCCAGTAACGGCTTCGTACGGGTGTGATAGTTGCGGATCCTCCGCCTGACTGCGTCTGGGTGGGCGTCGGCCCGCTTCGTATAGCCGGAACCCCATCCAGCCAAGCCTCGCTTCCAGACCCGGTCGAAGACCACCTCGTCGGGAACCTCGAGGTAGATCACCCGATCGATGTCCCAGTTCTGCCAGAAGAACTCCGCCTGCGCCCTCGTTCTAGGGAACCCGTCCAGAATGAAGCCATAGTTCCAGTCATGCTGTTCCAGCCGACGACGAACCAAGTCCATCACGATGTCATCGGGTATGAGGTTGCCTGAGTTCAGGATGAGGCGGATCCTCGACGCGAGCTTGGTGCGATGCTCGAGATGCCATCGGATGATGCCGCCGACAGAGATGTGGACGAAGTCGAATCGCTCCATTAGTAGGCGGCTCTGGGTCGACTTGCCTGCTCCTTGCGGGCCAAGGATGACGTACTTGTTCAAACGGGGCCTGCCTCGCCGGGCCGGGGCCCGTCATTCGAGTCTACCCCACCAAAGTGGAGTCCCATCCCGCCCAACCTTCGGGCGGACCTGTCAGCCGGTGCCAGCGGCCGGACCGGCGGCAACCCCTGGAGCGGGTCAGACGGCGGCCGGTGGCATAATCGTGGTCTCGTAGGCCTGTCGTGAGAATGGAACCCTACCGGCCGGAACTCGCGATCCTCGGGGCGGGCTCAGTGGTCCAGGCCCGGCACCTGCCGGCTCTATTGGCCGTCGGCGGTCGCCCCGCGACGATCTTCGACCCATCATCCAGTGCTGCTGAGAAGGCGGCTCACGCATTCGGTATTGCTCGCGTGGCCTCGTCGGCCGAGGATGCAATTGCCGACAAGCGCGTAGGAGCCGTACTGGTCGCGTCTCCCAACGCGTTTCACCGGGAGCAGACCGAATTCGCGCTCGGAAGCGGTCGGCACGTGCTGTGCGAGAAGCCCATTGCCCTGTCCCTTTCTGACGCGGACGCGATGGCTAAGGCCGCGCAACGAGCGGGCTTGATACTGCAGGTCGGCTTTCATCATCGTTTCAGCGCCGAGCACCGTTGCGCGAAGCGGCTCGTCGACGCGGGGATCCTGGGAGAGGCGCTCGCCTACAGCGGAACGATCTCGGAACCCTTCGACGTGATTCCGGGCGGCACTCAGAACTACCGCCTGAACGCTCGGCAAGGAGGAGGGCTCACCCTGATCGATGTTGGGCAGCACCGCCTCGACCAGATCCGCGATCTGCTGGGAGACTACGCAGCAGTGTCGTGCGAGATGGCGTCAGTGCTCGAACAGCACAACAAGGACGACAGCGTCGCCCTCGCCCTCAGAATGACGTCCGGAGCACTCGGCTCGATGAGCTGGCATCGGTTCTCCCGCGCATTCGTGTCGCCGCTGCACCTCTTCGGAACCAAGGCAGCCCTAGGATGCAGCGCGTTTATCACCGCCCCCTACCAGTCCGCCCCGGTTTCCGTCTACCTAGAAGACGACCCGGCAAGCGTCCTGCCGTCCGAGGTCTTGGCATGGACGAGGCCCTCAAGATGGTGGGGCGACGTCGAGTCCGGCTGGGTCGACATCTGGCCTCCCCGCATCAGGACTTTCGAAGCCCAGTTCCGCAACTTCTTCGCAGCGATCGAAGGCAAGGAGCGTCCGATGGCGGACGGCGATGACGGGTACCGCGCGCTGGAACTCGTGCAAGCCGCCTACCAGTCATTTGCAGAGAAGCGGTCTGTTGCCGTCCCGCTCCACGACAACGCCCCCAGGGATCCACCGACCTGGTAGGCCGGAACGCTGACCGGCAGACCCAGGGATGAGGCTTACGAGCCGCCGCCGACTCGCACCAGCCCTTCTAGGCTGAACTCCCTGCCATCCGGTTTGTCGGTCAGCGGCAACTTCAGCTGAGCATCGACACGAATGCAACTGCCACTGTCGCAAGCCTGAGCCCGGACCTCGATCGTCGCTGGCCCTGCGCCGGTCCGACGGACGCGGCTGGCCAGCAACGAGCGCCCCTCGAAACCGTACGAGTACCAGCGCAGTTCCGGTTGCGAAAAGTCCTTCGGCTCTGTCTGAAACCAGTCGCCTACTGGCATCAGCCCGTCCCGAACCAGCACCTCGGTGTTCTCCTCGACGCCGAGGGACGTCTTGCCCGCAAGGGCCGCCTTGGCGCGCTGCTCGTTGTCCATGGCGTAGACATGCCAGCCGTCGACGGGCTTCACTTCGACCACGAGGAAGTCCCCCGCGAGCCTCGCACGGCAGGTCACCAAGGTACTGCCGCCCCGGGCGGTGGCCTCGACCGGCGTCGACCAATCTCCGGCCCAGAGGCCGGTAGTCATCGCAAGGAACAGGGCGATTCGGTGGCTCGTATTCATTTTCGAAAGCTCATTCGTTCGGTCTTCAGGAGCAAGCTGAGACGCTCGCTTCCCCTCAGGACTTGCAGTGTCAACTCGCTGCCAGCCTGCTTGCGGAGCTTGATGAACAGGTCCGCAGTGTTGGCCACGTCATCCTCGGTCTCACCGTCCACACCGTAAACGACGTCACCTTCCCGGAGGTGGTGGCTGCCCAGCAATTCCGCGAGTGGATCGATCGATTCCACGCGGCTCGCAAACCCGTCCGGAGGTAGGCCGAGACGGGCCTTTTCGGCCCGGTCCAACGGCTCCGAACGGAAGTAGATCCGGGGGTCCACCGAGAGATTCCGATACGTCAGGTCGGTATACCACCAAAAAAGCGGAAGCTCGACGTGAAGCGTCTTCAGCTCGCCGTCCCGCATCACGGTGAGTTCGAGCTGCTTCTCGGAGTGAGGGACCTTCCCGTACTCCCACTGCAAATCACCAAAGGTCCAGACGTCAACCCGGTTGACGGCCCGGACCTCGTCTCCCGCCATCATCCCCGCGGCAGCAACGCTGCCGGATGCGCTGGCAACCCGCAAACCGTTAGGAATATCCAGTTCGATACCGATCTTCTTGATTTCCGGGGCTCTGAACAAGTGCCGCAGCTTGTCCAGAGTGCCGTCACGCTCGCGCTGAACATTCTGGAGGTCCCCGATCAAATGGCACTCCACGCAACGTCCCCGCCCGGTCGTTCGCTCGTAGAGGGCGGGAATCTCACGGGGGTACAGCGGCGGCGGAGCGCGCCTCTTCGGCAACTTCCCCTCGTTGTAGAGCCGGTGCAGTTCCAAGCCGCGCTCGAGGGCGAGTTCCAAGCTCTCCAGATTTAGGTACGTCGTCGCGGACTGGACATCCCGGCCCCCGTAACGCAGGTAGATCTGCTCGTCGGCGTTCAGCGCGAAGAAGTAAAGCGTGTTGTAGCGGTCGTAATCGAACAGGCCGATGTTGATGCCGTCCATCCGCGTGATGCGCGCCGTCACGTACTGCTGCAGCAGCCGGCCTCTCTTCGTGTTTTCCTCGGTCAGCACAACCTGTGCGTCAAATACCCTCCCGGCCCTTCAAGGGGCGCAGCGGAACTCGAGGAAGATGGGCTTTCCCGTGCGACGCGCCTCCTCCAAGGCCTCATCGTAAGACTCGATCCAAGTGACCGCTTCCCTGGCATGCGCTATCGGGAGTGCCAGAACGATCAAGCAGGCCATCACGAAGCCGGCAGCGCATCGATCGACCGTCGACGGCCGCTGAGCGGCCGGAGGTCGGCGCCAATCTGTCACAACTGGGAGTCTGTCGGTCATCTCAATGGCAAGACCCATACATCAAGGCTCGCATTCGTTGCAAGTCGTGGCGCATCCGGCGTGCTGGCACCAAAACGGACCGAACTCGAACTCCCCGCTCAGTTGCAAGGGGCCACCTTCACATGAACAGTCCTGCGACGGGGCCGGTTGTCGAAGTCAAGCAGGATGACCTGCTGCCAGGTTCCCAGCAGGAGATTTCCTTCCTCCATCGGAACCGAGAGCGAAGGCTTCATCAACGCGGCCCGAAGGTGCGCATACCCGTTTCCGTCACCCCACGCCTCATTGTGGTGGTAGTCGGAGCCAACAGGGGCGATCCGCTCCAGTGCCTCCTGAAGATCCCGAACGGCACCGGGCTCGTATTCGATCGTGGACAGGGCGGCCGTGGATCCGGCCACGAATACGTGGACCACCCCGTCTGGAATTCCGGACTTCCCCGCGGCGCTGCGCACCTGCGGGGTGATATCCACGATCTCGTTGAATCCCTTCGTGGAGACACTGAACCTCATGCCATCAACCCGACTCCACGCCAGCCGCTGCCAAGACAGCGACGAACAGGTCGTCCTCTTCAGTTTCGAATACAGTACGCAAGTCGAGCAACAACCGCCCCTTCTCGATCCGCGCCACGACAGGCGGGTCGTGGGCGCGAAGCGAAGCCTCGATACGGTCAACAGTCAGCCCCTCGGGAGGACGGATCGACACCAGCACGGACGGCAAGCCCCGCATCGGCGTCGAGCCACCTCCTAGCAGAGATTCCCCGTCCGTAATCGACGCGCCTCGAAAGTGCTTGGCTTCCAGCCGTCGGACGAAGCGCCGAGCCCGCTCGGAGAGATCGTCCAGGGATGCCCTGGCGAGTCGCAGGGCCGGCACGTCCTCGTACCGTCCCGTGACATAGCTCCGAAGCGTGGACGAGAGTGCCGCCACGGCAAGCTTGTCGAGCCTCAAGGCCCGGAAAACCGGATTGCGGCGGATCCGCTCGACCAACTCTGGCCTTCCGGCGATGATGCCGGCCTGCGGTCCGCCGAGCAGCTTGTCCCCGGAAAACGTGACGACGTCAACGCCGGACGACAGGCTGTGAGCGATGGTCGGCTCGTCCGCGATACTCGTGCCTTCGAATCCTGCAAGGCACCCGCTGCCGAGATCCTCGACCAAGGGTATGGACTCGGACCGGGCCAGCGTCGCGAGTTCCTCCAGCGCTGGACGGCCCGTGAAGCCGATCTGCCGGAAATTGCTCGTATGGATGCGCACCAGCGCTTTCGTCCGGGGAGTGATGGCCAGTCGGTAGTCCTCCAGTCGCGTCCGATTGGTCGTGCCGACTTCCCGCAGAGTGGCCCGGGAAGCAGCAAGGATCTCCGGGATTCGAAACCCGTCTCCGATCTCGATCAATTCCCCGCGCGACACAATCGCCTCCCCGTCCCTGGCCAGTTCATTCAGTACCAGGAAGATCGCGGCGGCGTTGTTGTTGACGACGATCGCCGGCGCGCCCAGCAGGGCCTCCAGCAGGTCGCCGCAATACGCATCTCTCTTCCCTCGACGCCCGGTGGCCACGTCGTACTCTAGGTTGCCGTAACGGCCCGCCGTCTCGACGATCGCCTGGATCGCGGGGGGGCCGAGGGGAGCCCGGCCCAGGTTCGTGTGCAAGATCACTCCAGAGGCATTGACGACCGGGCGGAGCTTGTTCCCCAGCAAGAGGCCAATGGCGGCACGAACCCGCTCGTGGATGGCGTCCGCGAGGCCGGCAGGTGATCGCCTCCGGCCCGCCAGCACGTCGGCGCGAATCTCGGCGATGGCGTCGCGCACCGTGCTTGCCACCCGCGTCCGAGGCAGACAGGCGAGCCACGGCCGGGCATCGCCGGACTGGAGCACCTCCTCCACGCTCGGTAGCGAACGCAGGATGGCTCCGCGATCGACGGGCGTCCGAGAATCCGTCGAATCACTTTCGATGAGAACGGCTTTTGATGCCGGTGAGGCCATCAGACAACTAGTCTGGCACGCCTATACTTGTCTCGTGAGGCGACGCACGTTTCTCCTGTCCGCTGCCGCCACATGGGCGGCTCCCCTTCCCTTCCGGGCGGTGGATACACACATCCACCTGTTCGACCCAGACCGTCCCGGCGGAATCCCCTGGCCTCCCGCTGACGACCCAATCCGCTCCAAACCTACGTACCCCGACCGGTTTCGCAGCGTTGCGAGCAGCCACGGCGTCGTCGGGGCGATCGTTGTCGAATGCAGCCCACGGATCGAGGACAACCAGTGGGTCCTCGACATTGCGGCCGAGGACCGCTCCGTCCTCGGGCTGGTTGGATTCCTCGACGCCGGCAAGCCCGGCTTCGGGGCTCACCTCGATCGATTCGGGAGGGATCCCCTGTTCAAGGGCATCCGATACGGGGACCTTTGGGGGCGCAGCCTCGTGGAACAACTGGGGAATCCCCAGTTCATCCTTGACATGCGCATGGTTGCCGAGAGGGGCCTCTCACTGGACAGTGCGAATCCGAATCTCGACCTGCTCGAGGCCATGCTGAAACTCTCGGACCAAGTTCCGGCCTTGCGGATGATCGTCGACCATCTTCCCAAGATGCCCGTGGCTCCATCCGAGAGAAACCGCTACGAACGGATCCTGCGAGAGTTCTCCAGCCGTCCGCAGACGTACGTCAAGATCTCTGCTGTACTGCTGAGCAAGAACGGGAGGGTCTCCTACTCGCTGGACGACTACCGTGCGACCATCGACGAGATCGCGGGGGCGTTCGGCGAGGACCGGGTCCTGTACGGGAGTGACTGGCCCAACAGCGACCCCCTAGGCACCTATGCCCAGGTGCTGGGCATCGTGCGAGAGTACTTTTCGGAGAAAGGGCGCCAAGCCATGGAGAAGTACTTCCGTCTGAATGGCCAGGCAGCCTACCGGTGGACAGCGCGCTGAGCGCGCACGCGGTCGCCCGAGCTAGAGACTCCACTCGAGTCCTAGCAGCGGAAACCGGGTCAGCCCACCGGGGAACTCGGCAAAGTTGGTGACTCGGTTCCATAGCAGTGTCGTGGGGTTTTCTCTTCCGGTCACGTTCTGGAGCCCGGCGTAGACCACGACGTCCCTCCCGCCAACCCGGAAATTTCGGTCCACGCGCAGGTCTAACGAGAAGTAGTCATCAAACCGCAACTGGTTGACACGGTCCAGATCGAAGACGCCGCGCCGCTGCTGTCGCGAAACGTCCAAGTCAAACGGAGTGAAGGGCCGACCAGTCAAGTAGGCCACCCGGATCCCGAGTTCCCATTTCCGGGCGATCCGTCGCCCGCCCACCGCATTGACCACGATTGGCCGGTCGAATGCCCCCGGCCGCATCACCCCGTCCAAGCCAGCATGCCGGGCCCGCGAATAGGCGAGATTGGCCTGTCCGAACCACTTTCCGCCGGACTTCTTCTCGGCGAATACCTCGATGCCGCGAGCCTGGCCACGTCCGGAACTGCCCATCGGGTAGAGAATGTCGCGAACATCGAAAGTGTCTCCCACGTTGGCAAAGGAAAGCGCTGGGAACTGCGTAGCGACCGAGTAGTCCTTGTAGCGCTTCGAATACGCCTCCACGGTCACGCGGACATCCCGTCCCGGAGTCCACGCCAGCCCCGTCACCCAGTGGTCGGAACGGGCGGGATTCAGCAGACGATTCTGAGGGAAGGCCGCAAGGAACAGGTAAACGGGCATCTGGTGATAGATTCCCCAACTGGCATTCCAAGACAGATCCTCGACAATCCGGACCGAGAGACCGGCCCGGGGACTGAAGCGGGACCTGGATACGCTGAAGTGTCCGTAGCGGTCGAAACGGCCTCCAATCGTGAGCCGTGCCCTTCTGGCGAGTTCGGTCGTTCCCTGGATGTAGGCACTGGCCTGCGTCGCCCCGAAGCGCTCCCTGAGGTCGATCGGATTGATGTCGGGTGTGAGCGTGAACGGGCCGTCGTACCCGAGCGGCGAGAGCGTCAGGTAGTCGTTGACCGAGTACTTTGAGGAGCCACCCAGCCGGTACTCGCCGAATCGGCCGCCATGAAGGGTCAGGTCGTACTTGACGGTGGTCTCTGCCTCGGTAGAGTCCTGCCGGAAAGTAATTGCGCCAGCGGCCAGCACCTGATCGACGGGTCTTCCTGTCTCGTATGGTCCGTTCCGGACCAGATCCTTCACGGTCGAGTCAACAGCCGCGCTGGAATGCGTCAGGCCGAGCAAGCCCACGCCCCGGGCTCCGAAGATACGCTGCCAGTTCACGCCGGTGGCGTTCCTGCCCCCGCTGTACCGGATGTCGAACGCTCCGAGAGGAGAGTCCTCGTCGGTGCCCTCTGCAAGGCCGAGGCGAATGTCGTCAATCCCGGTAATGCTCGTGAGCCAGATTCGGTCCCTAGTGCCGACGTCGCGAACCACCTTCCCCGTGAAGGAGTAGTAGACCGGTACGCCGCCCGTACCCAGATCCTCGGTAAAGAAGTCCAGGAAGCTCCTCCGCGCCGAGACGACCCAGGATCCCTTGCCGCTTGCCCACGGTCCTTCGAGCACGGCTCCCGCCCCGGCGTACGCAAGCGTCGCTCGCGCACGGAACCGCTCACGGCTCCCCTCCCGCTGAGCGACCTGCATGACGCTCGAGAGCCGGTTGGTGTACGGTGCGGGATATCCGCCGGTCAGGAACGTCACATCCTCGATGAGTTGGACATCCAGCAAGCTGACCGTCCCGCCAGCCGAGGCAAGATTCGCAAACGAGTTGATGTTCGGGATCTCGATGTTGTCGACCACGAAGAGGTTCTCGAGCGGGCTACCCCCTCGCACGATCAGGTCGTTCCGAAAATCCGCGGAGCCAGTCACCACACCCGGCAGTGTGGAGACGTAGCGCGACACGTCCTGAAGGGCACCTGCACTCTTCTCGATCTCGAGTCGTCGCACGCGGACCCCGGAAGTCACGACCTCGTCGGGGGCCACCGTTTCCGATGCGCTGACGGTCACCGAACTCTCGACGGTTCCGAACTCCGGCAGCTCTAGCTGGACCTCGCTGGTCTGGCCAGCTCGCACCTCGACCTCGCCGGCGAGCAAGGTCTGGCCGGACCCGACTGTGACCTCAAGGGCGACGGTACCGGGCCGAGCGTCGAGTGTCCCGAAGCGGCCGAAGCGATCACTCCGCGAGCACTGGTCCGTGTCCGCGATACATACCTGCACGGGTTCGGGCGCCGTTCCATCGCCGTGAAGGATCGTGCCTCGAAGCGAACCCGTGCCGACCGTGTCCTGGCCGGTCGCGACGCAGCAAGCCAGGGCCGTCAGGCAACTGGCCCGGCCGAGCGATCTCAGGGAGTGCCTCGACCGGTACCCGACTGCTAGCGTTGGGACGACTCGACCGGCACCCACGATTTCACTATGGCATGGGGTCTCGCCAACAGCCCGGCAGCCGGAGTAGGTGACCACAGATCCTGCGATCGGGATCCACCAAGGTGTCAGCGTTGGTACCCTTCGTCTAGATGGTGCCCACAATCAGCGGGTTCCTCGAATCGGGATCCAACGCGGACTCACCGCCGACCCGGCGTAGATTCCTGCAGTCGATGCCGTCCTGGGTGGCGACGGGTTGGGCCACGGCGGCATCAGTGGGCGGGGCGTCGGCCCAGGACGGAGGGCTCCCGCGCCGCGAGGGAAGAGCCCGCATTGTCGTCGACACCGACGCCGCGAATTACTTTGATGACCAATTCGCCCTGGCCTACGCGGCACTTTCACGAAACGCGATCGAAATCGCCGCCCTTTACGCGGCACCGTTCTCCAACCAGCGCATCAGCAAGCCGGAAGATGGCATGGAGCGGAGCTACGACGAGATCGGAAGGGTACTGGAGGCGCTCCGGATCAGCGGAGAGGTTCCCGTCCTCAAGGGGGCGAGAACCATGATGCAAGGATCGAGCCGTCCTGTTGACAGCCCTGCCGCCCGAGACATCGTGGAACGCGTCATGAGCCCCGACTCGCCGGTCGATTACATCGTGTCGATCGGAGCGGCGACGAACATTGCCTCCGCCCTGCTGATGGAATCCGAGATCGGCCGCCGGGCGACGGTGGTTTGGCTTGGGGGAACGCCCCATCACTTCCCCTCCGCTTCGGAATTCAATCTCCGCCAGGATCCTGAAGCTGCGCGTGTGCTCTTCGATTCGGAAGCTCAATTGTTCCACGTCCCAGCTCCTGGTCTGGCCGAGAACTTGCGTACGACACGCCAGGAGATCGAGCGGATGCTGCGCGGGAATTCGTCCATTGGCACCTATCTCGCTGACATGGTGGCCTCTCTCAGCCCGGAAGGGCATGTCGCTGCCGGTTCCTCGCGGACGCTGGCGATCTGGGACTTGGCTGCCGTCGCATGGGTGGTGAATCCTGGGTGGGTCGAGTCGATCGCTACCGCAAGTCCGGTGGTTGCGGGGAACCTCGAGTGGCTCCACAGCCCGTATCGCCATCAGGTGCGAGTCGCGACCAGGTTGCTGCGGGACGAGATCGTTAGCGATCTCTTCGAGAAATTGAGCAGCGCTCCACGGTGATGGCCGCTTCCTAGGCGACATGAGGGCCGTTGCTGTGCGTAGCGGTGACAGGCTTCCGGTCCGAAGATGACTGAAACTGATTCGTGGAACAGGCGGACCCGAACCAGACCGAACCTCCCGCCCACGCAGGGACGGTGCTTGTGCGGAGCTAGCAACGGCTAGTAGATTGTGACCGTGCGTCGCTTAGCAACCCTCACCCTTCTCGCGTTCCTCCCGGGCATGGCACAAGAGCCGGAAACCGAACCGAACAATGTCGTTCTGATCTACATCGACAACGTGGGATGGGGGGACCTCGCCTGCTACGGGAACCCCATTATCAAGACCCCGAACGTCGACCGTCTGGCATCTCAGGGCGTCAGGCTCACGGACTTCTACATCCCGTCGTCGTCATGCTCGCCTTCGCGCGGAGCACTCCTCACGGGGCGTTACCCCGATCGCAACGGGCTGACTCACCAGCTATCGGCGCAAGAGAACTGGACAGGAATCGGGCTTCCCCACAAGGAAACGCTGCTGCCCGAGTACCTGAAGGAACGCGACTATGCGACGGGCATTTTCGGGAAATGGAACATCGGCTTCGCCGTGGGAAGCCGGCCGACCGACAGGGGGTTTGACGAGTACATCGGCTGCATCTCAGGGAACTGCGATTACTTCACCTACTCGTACAACGGCCGTCATGACATGTACGTCGGCACGGAGCCGGCCGAGATGGAAGGCTACACGACCGACATCTTCGCCAACGCGGCGGCTGCCTTCATCCGCAGGAACGCGGGGCGGGCATTCTTCGCCTATATTCCCTTCAACGCTGCACACTATCCGAACCCGAAGAACAAGGCCCCTGGCCAGCCGTTCCTGTGGCAGGCACCTCCGGAGTTTTTCCGAATGTACGGGTACGATCCAGACACGACCGTGACGCGCCAGGGCTACCACGCCGTGGTCTCGGCAATGGATGCGGGAATCGGGCGGGTCCTTGACGAAATTGAACGCCAGGGCCTCCGGCAATCCACCCTAGTGATCCTCGCCTCGGACAACGGTGCGTGGATCGGGTCCCGGAAGCCGGCGCTGGAAGTCGCGTCGAACGCCCCGTTCCGGGACGGCCGGACGTCCTTGTACGAAGGAGGAGTCCGTACGCCCGCCGTCATCCGCTGGCCGGGCAAGCTCCCGGAGAACACGGTCGTTCGCGAGCCGATCGTCAACATGGACCTCTTCGTTCTCGCGATGCGGGCCGCCGGCGCGAGCCTGCCGAGCGACCGAGTCATCGACGGGCGGGATCCCATCGCCACCCTCCGCGACGGCGGGCCGTCGCCGCATCGGAACATCTACTTCCGCTACCGCGACAAAAGCGCAATCCGTCAAGGACGCTGGAAGGTCGTGCGACCGGTTCCGGACGAGCCGGCGGAGTTGTACGACTTGGCACTCGACTTTGGCGAGACCACGAATCTGGCCGGCAGCCGCCCGCAGATCGTCCGTCGTCTCTGGCAAGAGTTCGAGCACTGGTTCGAAGGCGTGAAGTCCCGCTGACGGCAAGCCATGAGGCTGCCGGAGCAGACTTGAGTCGGCGGAACCCACCGGGCGGTTTCTCCTGTCACTGGCCACAGCAGCGTCCAAGGCCCGGACCCGGCCCTATCGGGCACTTGCACGAAACGCGCGACAGGGAGTAGATTGTGGCCGTGCCTCGAATCCTGGCCCTGACGGTGTTGGCCTGGTTGCCCGGAGCCTCGCAAAGCCCCGTCTCCAAGCCGGACAATGTCGTTCTGATCTACATCGACAACGTGGGATGGGGGGACCTCGCCTGCTACGGGAACCCCGTCATCAAAACCCCGAACATCGACCGTCTGGCATCTCAAGGCGTCAGGCTGACAGACTTCTACATCCCTTCGTCATCGTGCTCGCCTTCGCGCGGAGCACTACTCACGGGCCGTTACCCGGATCGCAACGGGCTGACCCATCAACTGTCAACACAGGAGAACTGGACGGGAATCGGGCTTCCCCACAAGGAAAAGCTCCTGCCCGAGTACCTGAAAGAACGCGGCTTTTCGACCGGCATGTTCGGGAAGTGGAACATCGGGTTCGCTGCGGGAAGCCGACCGACCGACAGGGGATTCGACGAGTACATCGGCTGCATCTCGGGCAACTGCGATTACTTCACCTACTCCTATAACGGCCGCCTCGACCTGCACGCTGGCACGGAGCCGGTCGAGATGGAAGGCTACACGACGGATATCTTCGCCAGCGCGGCGTGCGGGTTCATTCGCAGGAACGCCGGGAGGCCATTCTTCGCGTATGTCCCATTCAACGCCGCGCACTGCCCGAATCCGAAGAACAAGGCTCCTGGCCAGCCGCTGCTGTGGCAGGCACCGTCGGAGTTCTTCCGAATGTACGGGTACGACCCCGAAACGACCGTGACCGAGCAGGGATACCACGCCGTGGTCTCAGCGCTCGATGCCGGCATCGGCCAGATCCTTGACGAGATCGATCGCCAGGGCCTTCAGCGGTCCACGCTGGTCATCCTGGCATCAGACAACGGGGGCCGGGTCGGGCCGCGGAAACCGCCGCTTGAAGTTGCGTCCAATGGCCCGTTCCGCGACGGGCGAACATCCGTGTACGAAGGCGGAGTCCGCACGCCGGCCGTCATCCGTTGGCCGGGCAAGCTCCCGGCGAATTCCGTCGTTCGGGAGCCGGTGATCAACATGGACCTCTTCGTTCTCGCGATGCGGGCAGCTGGCGCAGCCTTGCCGAGCGATCGGGTCATTGACGGTCTGGACCCGGTCGCCACTCTCCGGGATGGTGCACCGTCCCCTCATCGGAACATCTGTTTCCGCTACCGAGACGGCAGCGCCATACGCCAGGGGCGTTGGAAGGTCGTGCGACCAGCATCCAGCGAGCCAGCGGAACTGTATGACCTGGAACTTGACTTCGGAGAGTCCACGAACATGGCCTCCGAGTATCCGCACATCGTTCACGATCTCTGGCAGGAGTTCGAGAGTTGGCTGGAGAGCGTCAAGGCCGACTGAAATCCAAGCCCTTGTCGAGCCGATCCAGCCCGTCCGCCCGGACCCTCCCCACCGGCGGCTCGTCCGTCCCTCGCTCCGGACCGGCTCACCCTGGGCCAACTGGCGGCAGAGAGAGGCTGGTACGATAACGCTCCGGATCGATACAGGAATGCCTCAGATCAAGCTCCCAAGACTCCTTATCGCGCTGCTGGCTTCGGCAGCCGTTCTGGCCGGAGAATCATCACCGATCCGCATCGCCGAGCCCGAATCCGTCGGAATGTCATCCGAGCGACTCGGGCGCATCGGCCAGTGGCTCGACCGGCTGGTCCGGGATCGCCACGCGGCCGGCTTCGTCTCGCTGGTAGCTCGGAATGGAATGGTTGTGCATCACCGAGCGACCGGAACGCGCGGTACGGAAGTGAACGAGCCCATGCCTTTGGACGCCCTATTCGATGTCGCATCGATGACCAAGCCGCTAACGGCGGTCGCTGCGCTCCTGCTGTACGAAGAGGGGCACATCACCCTCAGCGATTCGGTCTCAGCACACCTGCCGGAGTTCCGCGATCCGCTCGTTGTGGCAAGACGCGGAAAGCCCGTCGCCGCGAGGGCGGAAATGACGATCCGGCATCTGTTCACTCACACCTCGGGTGTCCAGGATCCGCGAACCCGTGCCGAGACCTACGCGTTTCCGACCATGGAGGCCTACATGAAGGAGTTTGCCGGGCTGCCGCTTCAGGCCGAGCCCGGCTCAAAGTGGATCTACGGCGATTCCCTGGATGTGCTGGGCTATCTGGTGGAGCGCGTATCAGGTCAGGGTCTGGATCAGTTCCTCCAGGAACGAATCCTGGACCCGTTGGGAATGAAGGACACCCACTATTGGCCTCCAGACTCCAAGCACGCTAGGCGCGCCTTGCTCGTCGTCGACAGCAAGGATGACCCGACCCGTGTGTCGAGGGAACCCGTCGAAGCCGGCGAGGACCGGACGTTCTTCTCCGGAGCCAGTGGGCTGCAATCAACGGCAGCCGACTATTGGCGATTCTGCCAGATGCTGCTCAATGGCGGCAAAATGCGGGGCATTCGTCTTCTCGGCAGCAGGTCTGTCGCCCTCATGGCGGAAGATCACTTGGAGGATGGAACTTTGTTCCGTCCCGGGCATGGATTCGGGCTAGGAGTGGCGGTCGTTCTGGACCGAGCGCGGTCAGCATTGCCCTACTCGGCCGGATCCTACTATTGGGGTGGCTCGCAAGGCACGGTGTTCTGGATCGATCCAGTGGAGGAGCTCATCGGCGTCCTTATGGTGCAAGTACGACCGTCCGGACACCTGAAGCTCCGTGAGAAGTTCGGCGCACTCGTATATTCCGCGATCGTCGATTGAGGCGGTTAGGCCAGAGGGGGTGTGGCTGGGGGCGCAAGGGCGCAGCGAGTTCCCACGCAACGAGGCGGGGATAGTATCATGGGCGAAATGCGCAACATCTCAGTACCGTCAGGAGCAATCAAAATGGGTCGAATCATTCCTATCGCGCTCGCAGTGATGGTCGCGACTCCGGCCCTCGCTGACATCTTCCCAGACGAGAATCTGGAGGCAGCTGTCCGCCAGTACGTCTTCGAGAAGAGGCACAGCGACGAGCCCATCACCGCGGAAGACGTAGCACAGATCTCCACCATCACCGCCCGGAACAAGGGAATCAAGGATCTGACCGGTCTGGAGCATTGCAAGCGCCTCATGCTGCTGGAACTGCCGAACAACGAAGTATCGGACCTGTCGCCCATTGCAGGGCTGGAGTTGATCCAGAGCCTAACACTCACGGGCAACCAGGTCGAGGATATTTCGCCATTGTCCGGCCTCAAACGCCTCCAGTACATCGAACTGGGCAACAACAAGGTGAAGGAGATCTCGGCTCTCGCCGGGCTGGAGGCAATGAACTCGGCCTACCTGTCGGGCAATCAGATCAGCGATGTGTCGCCAGTGAAGGGCCTGTCGAAGCTCTGGACCCTGGACGTCGCGGACAACAAGGTGAGCGATCTGGGCCCAGTCGCTTCGCTAGAGAGGCTGTCCACGCTGGATGCCGACAACAACGAGGTCTCGGACCTCAACCCGCTTGCAGGCCTGACCTCCTTGCAGCGCCTTTCGCTCCGGAACAACAAGGTCGAGGACATCAGTGTCCTCGCCGACATGGCGGAGAAGGACATCGCGGGCCAGAGTCGATTTGCCAGGTACTGGGCAGTGTCCCTCCAGGGGAATCCCCTCAACGAGAAGGCCAAGAACGAGCACCTGGAAACGCTTAGAAAGTACTCACACCGAATCGAGGCGGACGAGTAGCGAGACAAAGACCGCCTCCGCCCGAGGAGATTTTCCTCAAACGGTCAGAAGACGCGGAGCCTGTTGACAGCGTCCTCGTCGAGATCGATGCCCAGCCCGGGCTGGTCCGGCACTGCCAGCAGGCCGTCGCTTGCCCGAATGCGCTGCTTGGTGATCTGATCCCGCAAGGTTGTCTCCTCTTCTGCGACATATTCCGCGATGAGCGTGTTCGGTATCGAATTGAGAAAGTGCAGAGCCGCGGCGACGTTGATGTATGTCGTAAAGCCATGATTGGCCACGGGCAGGCCACGGTCCTGAGCCAACGACGCGATCTTGACGGCCTCGGTGAAGCCACCCACTCGCGTCAGGTCGACTTGCACGACGTCAATCCGGCCTCGGTCCATGAGTTCCAGGAAAGACGCCCTGTTGCTCTCTTCCTCGCCCGCAGCAATGCGAGTGTCAACGGCTTCGGCCAAGCGGCGATAGCCCTCGTAGTCATCCGGCATCAAGGGTTCCTCCAGCCAGAAGATCCGGTGCTCCTCGAACGCCCGCACCCTCCTGATCGCCGTCTTCGCGTCCCACACGAGGCCGGCGTCGACCAGGAGATCGGCCCCCTCGCCGAGTCCCCTACGGGCTTCCCGGACCAGAGCGACATCCATTGCCTCGTCCGTTCCCATCGGCTCCCATCCGAATTTCACCGCGTTGAACCCAGCATCCACGTATCGTTTCGCCAACTCGCACGTAGCCTGCGGCGTAGGGCCCCAGAGCGAGCTGGCATAGCATCGGATCGTCTTGTGAAAGCCGCCCCCTAGCAGCTTCCATACCGGGAGTCCGAGCGCCTTCCCCTTGATGTCCCAGAGGGCAATGTCGATTCCGCTCATGGCATGGAATCCGGCGCCCCGGCGGCCTCCGTAGATGTTCCCTGTGTACATCTTGTGCCAGATCTTCTCGGTCTCGAAGGGATCCTCGCCGATGACGAGTTCGCGGAGGCCGCTGGTCACCGAATGCGAGTACGGCCCCTCGATCGCACCCTTGACGGCCAGAGGATTGGAGTCCACCTCCCCGACCCCTGAGATGCCGGCGTCCGTCTGCACTCGCACGATCAGGGCATCCTGCCCGGAGTCGCAGACCTCGCGAACCTGGGCGGACCGAACGTATATGGCTTCAACGTCGGTAATCTTCATGGAAATACGCACCGGGACAGACGCCAAGGCGCATGGATGCGTCGACGTTCAACCGGCCAGGAGCGTTCTATAAGGGTACTCGCTCCGGGCACTGGGTCAGCGTTAGATTGGAGAGCCACTTGCCGTGCGCCGAGCCCAGTCTCCAGGAGCGATGAAATATCGACGCGGCCAACTATCGCCATCGGGTTTCCGTTGGACTTAGAATGGAGCCACGAGTCGGACTCGAACCGACGACCTGCGGTTTACGAAACCGCTGCTCTACCAACTGAGCTATCGTGGCCCTCGGGAGAAGCTAGTGCCAAGGGAACCCTTCCTTAAGCTATCACAGCGCGCCTCTCGGCAGTTCTGGAGTCGCGGGTGCGTCGTGCCCCTGAAGTCCGGCATGGACATCGGGTCGACCTGGGTGTTGCCGGCACGCTCTGAGATCTTCCGCATGTTGGCTTTGTGGTCCGTTGCGGTTGGTGCAACACCCTTTCTCACGGCGGCCACGGAGTTCGATATCGACGACGCACAGACGTTCCTGCAAAGCCATTGCAATGCCTGTCACCAAGGGGAGGCCCCGCCAGGCGGTCTCCGCACAGATGTCCTGCAAGGTGCGTCGTCGTTCCGCGAGCACCCGGAGGCATGGGTCCGAATCGCCTCGCGTGTTTCGAATCACGAGATGCCGCCGGACGGCGCGCCCCTGCCATCAGTGGACCGTCGCCAGAGTTTCGTGGAATGGGTCGAGGCCACTTGGCGGACCGAGGCCTGCGCCGGTGACCTGCCTCGAACTCCCCCCCGGTTCCGGCGATTGAATCGCGACGAATACGCCGCAACGCTCCGCGACCTGTTTGACCTCCAGATCGATGTCAGTGAAATGCTTCCGATCGATGGCCCGGGCGGCGAGGGCTTCGACAATACCGCGGAGACTCTCTTCATCTCTCCTCTCCTGACGGAGAAATACCTCGAAACCGCCAAGTTTGTCGTTGACGCAGCATCAAAGGAGTTCAAGTCCAGGAGACGCGTCTTCGTCGCTCGGCCCGGACAAGGCGTGACCGAGCAGGAAGCTGTGCGGAAGATCCTGTCGACGTTCCTACCGCGCGCGTACCGCCGGCCCGTCACGACCGAGACCGTCGAATCGTACGCGCGGCTGTTTCGAAAGGCGAGGCGACAGGGACTGGATTTCGAACCCGCCGTTTTCTTTGCTTTGCGAAGCGTGCTCGTTTCCCCGGCATTCGTCTTCCACGTCTCCGCCCTAGGCGAGGACCCCCAACTTAGGCAGTACGCCTTGGCCTCCCGGCTTTCTTACTTCCTGTGGGGGACCATGCCAGACGAGCTGCTATTGGACATCGCAGCAGCCGGCAAGATGGCCGAACCGGGGGTTCTGAACCGAATGGTCCCGAGAATGCTGCGAGACGACAGGGCTCTCGAGTTCGCAACGCGGTTCACCGAGCAATGGCTTCGAACCCGGGAACTGGAGGGGCCGAACGGGCCCGACCCGGAACTGTTCCCGGATTACGCCGCAAGTGCGGAACTTCGAGGAGACGTCCGACTTCAGCCGGTATTCTTTTTCCGCGAGATCTTCCGCGAGAACCGGTCGTTGCTCGATTTCCTGGACTCGGACGGAACGATCCTCACTCGCAATCTGATCGAGCACCTCGAACTTCCGATGAAGAAGGAGCGGGACGGCAAGAACCCCAATTGGATGGACCTGCCGGAAGGAGTGGCCCGAGGCGGGCTCGTTAGCATGCCCGCTGTGGCGGCTCTGGCTTCGCATCCGCATCGCACGAGTCCCGTCCTTCGGGGTGTTTGGGTGCTGGATTCGATCCTGGGCACGCCTCCCCCTCCCCCTCCGCCGGACGTACCCGAACTCGAAGACAGCACCTCCGAGCAAGAACCGATGTCCATGCGGGAGATGCTGGCGTTCCATAGCAGCAATTCCGTTTGCGCCAGTTGTCACGATCGCATCGACCCCATTGGGTTCGCTCTCGAGAACTACGACGTGGTGGGAAGGTGGCGGGAATCTGAGGCCGGCGTGTTATTCGATGCGTCGGGCGAGTTGCCTGACGGTACCGCCCTTGAGGGGCCGCAAGGCTTGAAGAAGGCCCTGTTCGAGCGCAAGAAACTGTTTCTGAGGAACCTGGCGCGCCGGATGCTTGGCTATGCACTCGGCAGGGGGCTAACACCGGCCGATTCATGCGTCGTGGAAGAGATCGTTGAGTCCGTTGAGGGGCAGGACTTGGAAGCTTGGTCGCTCGTACGCCGTGTTGTTACAAGCGAACCGTTTCGCAACTGAACGAGCCCGGGATTCGGCTGACTCGGCAATACAGGTGTCCTCGTGTTGCGCAATCAGGTTGTGATGCAATGGCCAGACTGAACAGGGTGTTGCCCGCGAATCCCCAATCGGACTTGGTTTCCAGGCCAGAGGCCTCCCCAGCCGTACCTGGGATGACGCTACCTTCGGAGCAGCAGAGGGAACGGCCGCTCGGAGCGGATTCCTGAGACCAACTAGTCGAGGGCCAGAGCGTCAAAGCAAGCCTTCGAATCAGACCCGCAGGCAGATTCGTCTAATGCTGGGAAGTTCCTGTCGCCAGCAGGTTGCGGATGAAGGTTGGTCCCCTGACACAGCCCCACTCGTGAAGCAAGCTCCCTGCGTCTGCAGAAAACAGGAACGGGCACCCCGAAGGGTGCCCGTATGCGACTCCGAAGATTGGCGGAACCCTAGAAGATCCACTTGAGGCCGAACTGGATGCGTCGCGGCTCTCCGGCGGTGGTGATTCGACCGGCGGCAGGCCTGCCAACCGAGGTGTTCGGACGTCCGAACACTGGCGTGTTGGTGAAATTGAACGACTCGAACCGGAACTGGATGTAGTCCCCTTCCCACGGAAGGTTGAACCGCCTCGAAACAGAGAAATCAATTGCGGTGGTGCCAGGTCCCCAGATCAGGTTACGGCCGGCGTTGTCTATTATTCCGGATTGGCCTGGCCCGATCGCATCGGTATTGAACCACCGGTCGATTGTGCGTTGCGATTTCGGCAAATTGATCTCGCCGATGACATCGCCTCGATTCGCGCCGCCAACGTTGGTCGTGTTCTGGTTGAACGAGTGGCTGTCAGGTGTGCCACCCAGGAAGTTCAGGATCCCACCGAGCTGCCAACCGCCCAGGATCCAGGCTCCCGGCCCGCTGCTCAGCATGTTCTTGCCCGGTCCGAATGGCAGTTCGTAGACGAAGCTTGTCACGTAGGCCAGCCGACGGTCGAGCGATGCGTTGCCACGCTCGATCCCCTGGTTGTATGTAAACCGCTGCTGCGATGTTGTTCCAGTCGTCAGATTCTCGTTCACGACGTCGATGTTGTGCGCCCAAGTGAACGAGCTCAGGAAGGTGAAGCCTCCCGTGAACCGCTTCTCGGCCTTGACGGTGAGTGAGTTGTAGTTCTGGTTGAGGAACAACACACCCCGGAGGCCGACGGAGTTGAAGAACGGCCGGATCCGGCGGTCTTGCCAGCGGACCGTCGGATGCGGGGTCAGTGGCCGATTGATGTTGATATTACCGTGGACTTGGGAGGTCGAGGAACCGTTGTACCCGATCGTGAGAAGCGTGTTTCCGGGCAATTCCCGCTGTAGGTCGAAGAACCACTGGGCCGCATAGAAGCTGGGCCACACGCCGTCCGTCTTTACGTTTACATTCAGGCCGGCCCTGGGAAGACCCGCCCTCGTTGAGGCCGGGAAACCGTCCCTCGTGAAGAATGTGCTGAATTCCCGAGGCTGGGCGATGTCAAACTCGTTGGACTGCGGTGCCCCAGTGTTGAATCGGGCCGACTCGCCACCTGTGTTGTCGTGTTCCCCGTAGAAGATGCCAACTCCACCCCTGACGACGGTGCTGTCGTCGATTCGGTAGGCAAGCCCAATGCGAGGCGCAAAATTGTTTAGGTCGTTCTCGCACGCGCAATCGGATCCGTCCGCAGGCGTTCGGAAATGAGGCAGGTATTCCGCTTCTCCCCACCCTCCTTGGCTGACCGGAATGCGCTCGCCGGGGTCGATCGGACGGCCATTCACCTCGCCGAGGAACCGTACCACCGTACTGTTGAGTGTGTGGTTCTGGGGATCTGGGAATGTCGGTGTGAGGAACAGTTCGTAACGCAGGCCAATGTTCAGGGTCAACCTGGGAGTGAGTTTCCAGTCATCTTGGACGAAGAAGCCCCAGTAGGGGATGACCTGCTCTTCTCCGTTCGGCCAGCCCCACCTGCCATTGTTAGCCCAGCCAAGTAGGCCGTCTGCTAGAGAGTTGCCGGTCGCTCCTCGGCTAGCAGCGCTGTCCGGTGTCTCCACCGTGTAAACTCCGTTGTAATTGAACTGTCCGCGACGAAAACGCGACGGAGACCGGGGGATCTGCGTCCGTCGGTACTCCGCACCGAACTTGACTGTATGGTTTCCCCTTACCCAAGTGAAGTTGTCCGAGATTTGCAGGTTATCCATCTTGTTGACATTAGGCCAGAACGCTCTCGGACCCACCGAGGTAAAGCCGCTCACAATTGAGAGCGCATAACCGTGGTCCAGACCGTCGTCGATCGAATCTCCCGGGGCACCGAGGACACCGAAGGTCGGATTGAGCGGCTCGGTGAACGGAATGTCAAAACGGGTCGGGAAGAACGTGTAGCCGAATCGCAGTTCATTGAACTTCGTGGATCCAAAGTTCGAATTCAGTGCCGACGCCCAGTTCTGTCCGGGCAGATCGATGGTTTGGCCGTTGCCGCCATTGGCCGGTAACGGTAACTGGCCGTTCTGCAGGACGAACTCGTCCCGGATCGAGTACCGTGCAAACCAGCGGGTGTTGCTGTTAATGTTCCAGTCGAATCGCATGTCGTACTGATCGTGGTCGATGGTGTCGGCAGGAGCATAGAAGTGGTTGTTCCTCTGGTGCTCTTGGCCCGCGACGTTCGGTGCTGGGTAATTGCCGAAAAGGGCGGTTGAAACAGGATCAAACCGGCTGGTCGGAATCGTGAAGTTGGGGAACGCCTGGCGCGTTCCGTTCTCCAAAGTAAGGGGATCGTAGATCCTGCGATCCGGATCCGGCTGATTCGAGAAGTTGCCTCCTAGGGCTTCCCTGCTCGGCACCGACGCCGTGAAGCTCTGTCCGGCTCGGTCCTTTGTTCCTTGGAAGCTGAAAAACCCGAACAGGGTGTTCCGGACGAGCGGGCCGCCAATGGTGGCACCGTACTGATTTCTCCTCAGCGTAGGCTTTCCCGACCCGATCCGATTGGCGAAAAAGTTCGTTCCATCAAGCTTGTCGTTGCGAATGAACTCATAGAACGAACCGTGAACTTGGTTGGTGCCGGACTTCGTGCTCACCAGCACCTTAGCGCCCATCCGATAGCCGTATTCGGCGGACATGTTGTTGGTAACAACCTTGAACTCGCCGACCGCATCCACCGATGGCTTAGTCGCTTGCGCTTGGAACCCCAACGCGCCGCCTGAGTTTCGGGACGAGTTGTCCGCGCCGTCCAAGAGGACGTTCGTTTGCGCAGCATTCATCCCAACGGCTAAGATGCCACCCTCTCCTCCGCGAACTCCATCGTGGCGGGTTCCCTTGCCCATTTCGCGGGACGGAAGCACGCCGACGGTGAACTTTGCGAGTTCCAAGTAATTCCGTCCGTTCAACGGCATTTCGAGAATGCGCTTGGAGTCGATCACTTGGCCGACCTCGGTCTTTTCGGACTGAATGAGGATGGCAGCCGCGCTCACTTCAACAGTCTCAGTGACGGACCCGACGGTCATGGCGCAGTCGATGCGCATGGTTTGCTGAACCTCAAGCCTGACTTCCGGGTATTCCCTGGTTGAGAAGCCCTCGGACGAGCAGCTAACCGAATAGCGCCCTTGGTTCAAGCCGGGCACGGTGTAGAAACCGACTTCGTTCGTGGAGACAGTACTGTCTGTCCCCGTGTCGATGTTCGTTACGAGAACCTGAGCTCCCGGTATGACAGCACCCGAATCGTCGGTCACCGTCCCTTGGATGGTCCCAGAAGTCTGTGCGAATGCGAACGCAACCGCCAGCAGGACCGTCGCCAAAAGGCGAATCCAGTTGTTCATAGTTGACTCCCTGATATTGAAAGGGGGCCCTTACTGGTGTAAGTGACCTCCCGAATCGATGCAATATACATTAGCACTTTCCTTGGACGGCAATTCCAGCTTCATTCGCCCGACCAGCCTCATCCCGCGCAGGGACCCTGCACCACTTCAGGCCGCGGACTGCTGACGCGCCAGCTCGCGGCTACGGGGGACTTTCACTTACTGACTGTGCTCTGAACCGAATTTGTCCGTGAACCGTCGCGTCACGGTCGGCTATCCTTTAGGTGTTGGCGTAGCGTATGGGTGGCGCTGGGGCAAGGAGGTCCTTGCCGAATCGCAACCACCCACTGGTAACAGAAGCCTAGTTCCGGCCAGGCCGGAATCGGCTCTGGACGGAGCTTCACGCCCGCAAGCGACTGCCATGGAGCCACCAAGATGAAGCCACTTCGTACGTCCCGGATTTCACGTCGCGCACTCCTGCGTGGCGGAGGGGTCGCATTGGGGCTGCCCTGGCTCGAGGCCATGGCCGCGTCGAGCGGTCGCCCCCAAGGCACCGAGTGGCCGGTACGGATGGCAGCCCTGTACATGCCGAACGGTGCGTATCCCGACACTTGGACCCCGACGTCCCGAGGCCGGCAGTTCGAACTGCCGAGGAGCTTGGAGCCTATCGCCGATATCAGGGAGGACGTGACCGTCCTGAGTAACCTTTGGAACGAGCAGGCCAAGGACGGAGACGGGCACTATGTCAAGGAAGCGTCGATCCTAACGTGCTCGAGGATCAAGAAGACGCAAGGTGCGGACCTTCGGAACGGCGTGTCGTTCGACCAAGTCGCAGCCAAGGCAAGGGGTCACCTCACGCCGCTGCCATCACTGGAACTCGGAGTCACGCCTGTCGCCGTCGGGAACGACGCGGTGGTCGGGTACACGCGGGTGTACGGTTCCCACATCTCCTGGTCCACACCCACCACGCCCCTCGCCCGCGAACTCAACCCGAAGGCCGCATACGAGCGACTGTTCCGGGCCAGCAATGGTTCCGGCGCTTCGGAGGCGAAGCTCGACTCGCTGCTGCTGGATAGAATCCTCAAGGACGCGAAGCGTTTGCGGGGGAAGCTTGGTGCCGAGGACAAGTCGCGACTGGACGAGTACCTGTCGTCGGTCCGATCACTGGAGGCGCGCGTCGAGCGGTCTTCCCGCACCGGGAAGACCAACTGGAAGCCGCTCTCCAGGCTTGATCACGAGCAGACTCCGCCAGACAGGCCGGCGGGCCACTTGGAACATGTACGGCTGATGCTGGACATGATTGCCGTCGCCTTTCAGTCCGACACTACTCGGATTGCGACCTTCATGTTCGGCAACGCAGTCAGCAACGTGAGCTTTCGTTTCCTGGACGGGGTGTCCTCGGGCCATCACGAGGTCTCCCACCACGGCGGAACCGAGGAGAAGCTCAACCAGTACAAGATCATCAACCGCTGGCATGTCGAGCAGTTCGCCTACCTCCTGAAGCGGCTGGCCGACATGCCCGAGGGCGAGTCCACAGTGCTGCGAAACTCCATGGTCCTGTTCGCATCCGCGCTGGCGGACGGGCAGAAGCACGACCCTCACAAGCTCCCGATTCTCGTAGGCGGGCGTGGCGGAGGACGAATCGACTCGGGTCAGCACCTGGTCTACCCCGAAGACCATCCACTGGCAGACCTGTACATGTCGATGCTCGACGCGTTCGGCACACGGGTGGAACGCTTCGCCGACAGCACGGGGCGGCTTGCCGGATTGCTACATGCCTAGCGGCTGGTTCGGCCGGATCATCATCACCGTCGCACTGACCCTGAGCGCTACGGTTCTGAGCGCGGATGACATCACGGGGACTTGGATCGGAACGATCCCAAAGCGGGATCGATCACCTGCCCGAGACGTCGCGTTCCGGTTCGTCCAGACAGGAAGCACCCTTGGAGGCAAGGCCTATAACGACGACGGGGCGAGCGATCCGATTGTGATTGGCCACGTGTCCTCGGGCAAGATCGAATTCGACGTCGAGGCCACGGAACAAGCGGGAAATCAAATCAATATCGTCGTGTATCGATTCACTGGAAGCTGGGACGAAGCAGGGATAGACCTGACTCGAGAGAGGATGTCGGCTCGCGACGCTACGAGCGGTAACTCAATACCCGTCCGAAGGGCCTCCGATACAGACGAGCAGGATCGCGCGCGGCGCTTTCGGAGCTTTCGCTTGGAAAGACTGTTCCGGTAGGAAGGACGCCGGCGACCGGCTGAGGCCCCCGGGCGGGGCTCGTCCCGTTTGCTGGCTTGGCTCTGAGAGCTCCTACCAACGGTGGCGCTGGCTATAGCGGATTCGGAGGGCCCGGTGGCTATGATGAGACAGGCCGGGCAGGACTTGGCCGTAAGGGTCGGCATGTTCAGCCTCCTCGAATGCGCTGTGCCCCGAGGGAGGATTGGCACGTCCCCGAGGCCTGCCACATTCCGGCTCTGGCGGAAAACCGGAAGGCAGGCAGGCGGAGTGACCAGTCGTGCTCGCCAATAGATTGCGATTGCCGATGAAACTTGGAGGTTTCGTGACAAATTCCCTGCCGTCCACCGGACCTCGGCTGACCGGGTTGCGCCCCTCGATCAGGGCGGGATCACCAGCTCCGTGGAGATCGGCAGTCCAGTTGGCGTGGATCGGCGGCCTCCTGCTGGTTCCGGAATCGACAGCGTTCAGGCCCCAGCCTGTCTACACGGAGCAGGCCATGGTTGTCACCGCGGAACGGCACGCGACGCAGATCGGCGTCGACGTTCTCCGGGACGGAGGAAACGCTATCGACGCGGCGGTGGCGATCGGCATGGCGCTGGCGGTCACCGAACCGAACGCCGGCAACCTGGGCGGTGGCGGCTTCATGCTGCTCCGGCTTGCTGACGGGCGAACTTCGTTCATCGATTTCCGCGAACGAGCCCCCTCGGCGGCTAGGCGCGACATGTACCTTGACCAGGACGGGAATGCCACAGAGGAGAGCTTGGTCGGATACCGAGCATCTGGCGTACCTGGCACGGTCCGCGGACTGGCTCTAGCCTTGCGCAAGTACGGTTCGAAGAACTGGGAATCGATGCTGGGGCCCGCAGAGCGCCTGGCGAGGGAGGGCTTCCCGATCACGTGGGACCTGGCGCGGTCGCTGCAAGGGAGCTCTCGCCTGAAGAGGTTTCCGGAGTCCAGGCGGATCTTTCTGAACGGGGGGCGCCATCTTTCGCTGGGCGACACGCTCCGGCAGAAGGACCTAGCCGCAACGCTATTGCGCTTGATGGAGAACGGTCCTGACGAGTTCTACGAGGGGACGACGGCTCGCTTGATTGCGGAGGACATGAGGGCCAACGGAGGCACCATCAGTGCCGCCGATCTCGCCTCTTACCAGCCTGTCGAGAGGCACCCTGTTACCGGCACCTACCGCGATCACATTGTCCTGAGCGCGCCGCCCCCGAGCTCGGGTGGTGCGGGGGTCATCCAGATTCTGAACATTGTCGAACCGTTCGATCTTCCAGCGTCTGGAGCAGGCTCGGCACGAACGATCCATGTCATTGCTGAAGCGATGAGGCGGTTCTTCGCAGATCGAGCCAAGTTCTTTGGCGACACCGACTTCGTCGAAATCCCGTTGCAGGGGATGCTCTCAAAGGAATACGCAGCGGCGCGGCGCGAGACGATCCGACTGGACCGCGCGACACCATCCAAGGACGTGGGCGACAGTGACCCTTCGGTCTTCGAGAGCGACGAGACAACCCATTACTCGGTAATTGACTCCGCAGGCAACGCAGTCGCGGTCACCTATACGCTGAACGGAGGGTACGGCTCCGGTGTCACGGCCAAGGGTACGGGGGTGCTGCTGAATAACGAAATGGACGATTTCACCGCCAAGCCGGGTAGCCCGAACACTTACGGGCTCTTCCAAAGCGAGAACAACGCCATCGAGCCGGGCAAGCGTCCCCTTTCGGCCATGTCGCCGACGATCGTACTCAAGGACGGCCGGCCAAGATTGCTACTCGGGGCCCAGGGCGGGCCCACCATCATCACCTCAGTGACTCAAGTGCTCATCGACGTGATCGATTTCGGCATGAACGTCCAGCAGGCCGTCGACTTTCCCCGGTTCCATCACCAGTGGATGCCGGACTTGCTGTACATGGAGCCATCGGGCGTGTCGGCCGACACCCGCAAGGCGCTGCAAGCATTGGGCCACAGACTGCACTTCGGTCGGTCCCTCGGTCACATAGAAGCCATCGAAGTTGGATCGGACCTCATGATGGGTGCAGCCGATTCCCGCAGCGAAGGAGTTGCGGCCGGGTTCTGAGGAGGAAGCGGTTGCTGTTCCCGATCGAGTTCCTCAAGGAAAACGGGACGCTGTTCCCTGCGTGGAGTCCGGAAGAGTCCCGGAGATACACTCGGTTACTCACGCGGAGGCACTACGAGAACTTTCCGGTCGTCAGCCTCTTCGTCCCGAAGCGCCTCCGGCAGGACTATTGCAATGTGTATGCGTTCTGCCGATGGGCGGACGACCTCGGGGACGAAACCGGCGACCCGGACGAAAGCCTAGCCCTTCTCGCATGGTGGCGCGCCGGACTCCGAGCCTTAGGATCTGGTGAGGAGTATCATCCGGTCTATGTGGCCCTCCGGGAGACGGTCAGGCGGCACGCGCTACCCCTATCGGACTTCGAGGACCTCGTGGACGCGTTCGTGCAGGACCAATCGGTGCGCCGGTATGAAACCTACGACCAACTGCTCGAGTACTGCCGGTACTCGGCGAATCCGGTCGGCCGGCTCGTTCTGCGACTCAACGGCATCACCGGAGACTCTCTGCTGGAAGAGTCAGACGCGATCTGCACCGCACTCCAACTGGCCAACCACTGGCAGGACGTGAGACGCGACTGGAAGATCGATCGGGTCTATATCCCGCAGGAGGTGATGCAGGAACACGACTACTCGCTGGAACAACTGGCTTCGGACCTCGCACGAGGAGAGGGTTCCCCGCCTTTCCGGGCAATGATGCAGGACTTGGTCGAGCGGGCGGACCTCCTGTTCAGTACCGGTCTGCCCTTGGCGGATCGAGTCCGAGGGAGACTGGGCTTCGAGATCGAACTATTCGCGAGGGGCGGCATCGCCGTAATCGGCAAGATTCGCGCTCAGGCTTACGACACCATCGCGTCGCGTCCGACGGTGCACGCGTTCGATCGCGCAAGTATCGCGCTTCGGACAGCTGCCCGTCGCGCCGTGGGTGCGGGCATCAGAAACTGAATGTCCTTGATCGAGACTTCGTACGCCAACTGCCGCAGTGTCGCCAAGACGCGTGCCCGCAATTTCTACTACTCGTTCCTGCCGCTGTCGCGGGAGCGGCGCGACGCGATGTGCGCAATCTACGCATTCATGAGGTGGTCCGACGACCTCGCAGACGATGCCGACACGCCAGCCGAGCAACGTCAGGCTGCGATTGCGTGCTGGCGCGGGAGGGTCCGCGGGGCGCTGGAAGGCCAATCGGCCGAAGGCCTCGTGCTACCCGCCTTCCGCGACACGGTGGAACGGTTCTCCATACCGCACGATTACTTCTTCGCACTCCTGGACGGCATGGAGCGCGATTTGTCGGACCGGGCCTACGAGACGTTCGACGAGTTGTACCAATACTGCTACCAAGCTGCGTCTGTAGTCGGTATGACGACGATTCATGTCCTTGGATTCGAAGGCAATAGCGCGATCCCGCTCGCCGAGAAATGCGGTATCGCCTTCCAACTCACCAACATCCTGCGCGATATCTCCGTCGATGCTCAGATGGGCCGCGTCTATTTCCCTTCGACGGAGTTGCGGGATTTCGGCTTGAGCCGAGACGAAGTGCTGGAGGGTGAGCTGGAATCGGGCGATGCGAGATTCCAACGGTTCATGGCCTTTCAGTGGCAACGCGCCGACAGCTATTACAAGGAGTCGGCCGACCTCCTGCCGCTGATCAGTCCGTCTGGCCAGCCCTCGCTCTGGGCGATGGTGGCGATCTACCGCGGCCTACTCCAGCGCATCCGAAGCACCGGATACGACGTGCTGGACCGCCACGTGAGCCTGCCGACGTGGAAGAAGCTCTGGATCCTCGCCCAAGCCTTGCGATTCCGACTCAGCGGAGGTGTACCGCAATTCCCCGCGTGAAGATTGTCGGCGGAGGCCTTGCAGGAATGGCGGCGGCTGCGAGGCTGGGAGAGGCTGGCTTCGGGGTCGAGTTGCACGAGGCCCGCTCCTTTCTGGGGGGCAGGGCCGCGTCAATTCCGGTGCCGGGCGATGCCGGACTTCCAATCAGGATCGACAACTGCCAACACGTCCTGCTACGGTGCTGCACGGCGCTGCTCGACTTTTACCGAAGGTGCGGCGTGGACGAGAAGATACGGTTCTACAAGGACATCCACCTAGTACGTCCTGGCGGGGCCGTCGACACGATTCGCGGTGACCCCCTACCGGCACCTCTGCACTTGGTGCGTTCCTTGCTCCGGTTACGGTGCTTGGACTTGAGCGACAAGCTGTCGTTGCTGAACTGCCTTCGGGCTATCCGGTCTGAAAGGCAGCGTGCGGACATCGATGATGTGACGTTCGCGGAATGGCTTGCCGAAATGGGCGCCACGCCGCGGTCTGTCGCGAGATTCTGGCGGCCGTTCATCGTAAGCGCACTGAACGAGGAACCGGATATCGCCTCGGCCGCTCCTGCGCTGCAGGTTTTCGACGAGGGTTTGCTGGAAAGCCGGAACAGCTACGAGGTAGGGGTCCCGTCAGTCGCGCTCGACGACCTATACTCGGCTGCTCTGGCCGGGAGCCTCGGACCGACGGTGCAGGTGATCCTGGGGTCGAGAGTGGGCCGAATCGATGCCACAGACCCCAAGGCGGATTACTACATCAGCGCCGTGCCGTTTGATCGAGTGGAAGCGCTGGTTCCGGGCCTGGGCATCGGCTCCCGGCTCGCTGCCTTCCAGCATTCGCCGATCACCGGCATTCATCTGTGGTTCGACCGGCCGATTACGAAGCTCGACCAGGCCATGCTCCTGGACCGCGAGATTCAGTGGATCTTCCAGAAAGGAAACGGCTACTACCTTGTGGTCGTGAGCGCCTCGAGGAACATAGAGTCCCGCTCAACCGAAGAAATCGTCAGCCTTGCCGTGCAGGAACTGGCCGAGTTCTTCCCGGATGCGACGCAGGCCGCGCTCAAGAGCAGCCGCGTGATCCGCGAGGCACGCGCTACGTATTCGGCGCGGCCAGGCCTCGAGCGGCAGCGCCCGGGAACGATGACTCCCTTCCCCAACGTGTTCCTGGCCGGAGACTGGACGGACACGGGCTGGCCAGCAACGATGGAAGGTGCCGTTCGAAGCGGATACCGGGCCGCCGAGGCAGTGCTGGCGGCCGCGCGGGATCGGGGCTCCGGACTCGGCAGCCTCGATACAGGGAAAGGGATCTAATCTAGAAAACTAGGCGCAGGCCAAGCTGGAATTGCCGCGGGTCGAACGCGGACGTGAACGCGAACGGCTCCGTGACCGGGAGCCGCCGACCGACCAGTCGATCGGGAAGATCGCCGATCTCGACGTCTCCGACAACGCCGTTCACCTGCCGGAAATTGGTCTTGTTCAGAACGTTGAACGCCTCCCCGATGAACTTCAACGAGACGTGTTCGGTGAGCCGGAAGGTCCGGGCGAGCCTGATGTCCATGCCGAAGAACGCAGGACCGATCCCGGCATTGCGTCCGAGCCCCCACGGGCGATGCGTGTCGGTGTGCCGATCGCCCAGCGTGTCGGACCCCGTCAAGATGTTGAACGGGGCAAACGAACGAGCCACGACGATTCCGGAAAAGGTGAAGTCCGCCAACAGGTTGTGACCCAGTCCGCGTCCCCGCGCGGCCTTCCATGGTGACTGCGTAACGGCGTTCATGACGAACCGGTGACCCCGGTGGAAGTGGGACAGGGCCAGTTCGTTGCGCGCATCCCACTGGATGGTGGGCTCATAGGACGAGTTGTAGTCCGTGTTCTCGTCGATTGTCTTGCTCCAAGTGTGGTGGGCTGTCACCGTGAATCCCCGCGAGAACCGCTTCTTGAGTTGCACGATCATCGCGTGGTAATACGACCGGCCCCAGCTTCCGTATGCATTGTCCTGATAGATCAAGGGATCATGGAATCCGAAGATCGGCCGGCCGTCATCGCGGGTTCCCGCTTCGTAGACATTAAGATCAAGCGGTCTGTTCAGGTGGACACCCCGGTTGTAGTTGTAGGCTGCCGAGAGCGAGTACGTGCCGACCTCGCGCTGGATCTCGAAGCTGCCTTGAAGCGAGTAGGGATTCACGAAATCATCGACGACTCGGAACCCGATGTTCAGCGGGAATCCGGGTCCCGGCACGAGGCCCACGTGGCCCAGGTCTTCTTCCGTGACAGTGCGCTTCCCGAGCACGCCGCGACCTGCGAGCGAGGCGTAGATCGCTGAGGAAGTGATCGGCTCTCCTGTCGAGGGATCCACCACGCCCGGGGCCCCGGTGAGCGGGATGAACACCTGATTGATCTGGCCACCCTGGCCGAAAAGGTCGTTTACGTAGGCGATCTGGCCGTCGATCCGGGAATAATAGACGCCGTACCCGCCCCGGATCACGGTCTTGGAGTCCGGACTCCATGCAAATCCTCCCCTCGGCCCGATGTTGTTGTTGTCACGGGGAAACCGGGTTTTCGGCTCTTGCTCGTAGCGAACCCCGAGGGTCAGCAGGAACTTAGGAGTCACCCGAATCGCGTCCTCGACGAAGAAATTCGTACGGACCGACCAGCCAATCCAGTTCGGGACGCCGAAACCCTGTTGGTAGACCAACGGTAGGCCGAGCGCGAATGACTGGACGGACGAGAGCGGCCGGTCGACGTAGGTCGCGAGTTCGGCCTGTCCGGCAGCAGTGAGCGAGGTCTTGATCAATGCCGAGAGCGGTGAGCCAGCCGCCTGGTCGATGATCGAGCTCAGCGGGATCGCCTCGCCGAATATGAACCGGCCCCCCAGGAAAGTCTCCACCTCCGCCGCGTCACGGAGCGGATTGAAGTCAAACCCGAACTTGATCGTCTGCCGTCCTGTGAGGCGCATGAAGTTCTGCCGAAGCTGGAAGACTCGCTCCACAACGCGCGCGGGAAGAATGAGGTCCCGCCCGAACAATCCGAAGCCGTTAATGTCGATACCCGGCCCATGCGGATCGTTCGGGTACGTCCCGAAGTCGTGGTACCCGAGCCCGAGACGGCTCTCGCTGACCCACTTGGGACTAATCGCGTAGGTGTCTCCGAGCCCGATCGCGAAGTCACTTACGTTCTGGTTGAATCCCCTGCTTAGTCCGAGCAGGGCACCGAAATTGCTGTTTTCGGAACGCTGCTGGGTCGTGTTCGCCCGGAAGAACCCGTTGTGGCCGTCCCAGAAGGTGTGGTCGAGCCGAGTGATCACTTGATGCCGCCGCTCTGTGAAAGGGAAGACACCGCTGTTCGCCTCGAACAGTTCGACCACGCCGGGCGTGTTGGCGGGAACCAATGCTGCCGAGAGTTCCGCCACGAGCGGCCTGAGAGGAGGCGGGGCACTGGCGCCAAGGGTGTCTGCCAAGATCTGCTGGTGAGGTGGCAGTTGGTACAGGAAGGACGGATCATCGAGCAAGGGTACGATTTGCGATTCGTTGCGCGCGAGCAGCTCGTAGGCAGCGGAGTAGAAGGTGCGGTTCCTTTGGATCGGACCGCCGATCGAGCCACCGCTCTGCGTGCGGGTATACGCGCTCTTGCCGGGGTCAAAGTAGTTCCGAGCCTGGAATCTGCGGTTCCTGATCACCCCGAAAGCCGTTCCGTGCACGTCGTTCGTGCCGCTCTTCGTGACGATGTTGACCGCCCCTCCGGGCGCGCTCCCCTGCTCTGTGGAGAACGAGTTGCGGTTGACCTGGAATTCGTGGACCGCTTCCTGGCTAATTGAAGAGCGGATCGAGCCCGAATTGTAGAGATTGTCGAGGCCGTCGATCATGAATGTGTTGCCACGCCCGTTGGTGCCCCCGATTCCCAGTCCCGAGGTTGGAGTGGGAATGATCCGGCGATCTTGGGAATTCGCGACGTAGTTCGTATCCACGACTCCTGGCGTCAGGAGGGCGAGGTCCAAGTAGTCACGTCGATTGATGGGAAGATTCTCAATCCGGACAGAGTCGATGTGATCGGACTGCTGGACCCGTTCTGGCTCGATGGCCGATCGCGCCGCATCGGCCGAAACAATCACGGCGGCGTCTGCCGCGGCAACCGCAAGCTGGGGCGCAACCACGACCGTCTCCCCGACACTGACCTCGAGGCCCTCGATGGTGAACGGTGCGAAGCTGGCCATGCTGAAGTTGACCGTGTAGGTGCCAGGCTCCAGGAAGGGAAATACAAATTCACCCGAGCCAGATGTGAGGGTGTCGCGCTCAGTGCCACGGCTCTCGTCAATCGCAGTCACGGAGACATCCGGGATGACAGCCATCGTCTCGTCGTAGACCGTGCCTCGAATGCCGCCTGTATTGGTCTGGGACTGGGAAACGGGCGCCAGCAGAAGTAAGGGCAGGACAAGCGCAATCGTGCGTGCGCTCCCCGTGGCAAGCCGGACTAGCCAGCGAACCCCTGTCCCTCGTAGGAAGTCATGCCTTGCCATACTCTTAAGAGTCTACAGAACCCCCAGCCTCTTCTCTCCAGACTCGAAATCGAGAGCGAGGTGTTTGCTGCCACCGGTCCCCACCGTCAATTGACCGAGTTCCGGGAGGGGTTGCGGAAGGAGCGCCGTACGACAATGGACATCTCGTCATGGTCAGAAGAGATCGCGGACGCTGGCACACGACTGACCTCGCAGCTAGAACCCACACCATTGGTTCGTTCGAACTTCCTTAGCCTGAAGACCCATCGTGAGGTCTATCTCAAGCTCGAATCCCAGCAGCCTGTCGGAGCGTTCAAGGTTCGCCCGGCCTTGAACAGCATTCTGGCGAACCTCGAAGAATGCCGCTCACGAGGGGTCGTGACTAACTCCTCCGGAAACTTCGCCCAGGCCGTGGCGTTCGCGGCGTCAACGCTGGGCGTCGACGCCGCAATCGTCATGATGGAAGGCGCGTCAAAGTTCAAGCGCGACAGGACTAGGTCGTTCGGAGGAACGGTTGTGCTCTGCGACAACACCTTCGAATCCCGGTCGCAGACCACCGAGCGGATCCAGACCGAGACCGGGCGGATCCTAGTCCACCCGTTCGACTCTCACGAGAGCATTGCAGGAAACGGGACGCTCGGCGTGGAGCTTCTCGAGCAAATTCAGGGAGACTTCACCCTGTTCGTCCCGATCAGCGGAGGGGGGCTGATCGCTGGGACCGCGCTCGGGGTGAAGGCGGCCCGCCCGGGCTGCCGGATCTACGGCGTGCAAGCTCTGGCGAATCCTTCGATGAAACGCTCGCTCGAAGCGGGGCGGCCGGTACGAACAGTGCCCTCGCCGTCGATTGCAGACGCCCTTACGGTACCTAGACCCGGCGCGAATACGTTTCCAGTGATCCAAGAGCTTGTCGAAGAGGTGCTGCTGATCAGCGAGGACAAGATGGAGTCGGCGATCCGAATGCTTGCGATCGAGCAAAAGCTCGTTGTCGAAGCCGGAGGTGCCGTGTCGGCTGCCGCAGCGCTGGAGCACACAGACAGGCACGGCAGCGAACCGATTGTATGTGTCATAAGTGGCGGTAACATCGACCCCAATACGTTCCGAGGGGTGCTGAGCGGACGGTCGGACGGTCGTGATACCTAGCAGCCACGCCCCCAATTCGAGCCTCGGCGCACACTGATGCAGTCGTGGGCGGACAAAGTCTCAGAGGCAGTGGGTTGATTGGTTGAGCAGGAACGATCCCTTAGCGAGCCCTGCTGTCTGGCAAGCATGGAGCGCATGGGCAGCGGTGCCTTACACAAAGCCGGTCCTCAAGGCACTGCCCTGCACGAGTGCGCTGGCCGCGGCTGGTAGGCTGTAGCCATGAGCCCGGAGCTGATCGCCATCCTGAGCGTGGGCGCAGCGCTGGTAGGGCTGGGGTTTCGGATGTCGGTTCGCTTGGATGACGTGGACCGGAGGCTTGCACGCGTGGCAAGCCTGCTAGAGGGCCTGAGCCTATCGGGCCGTGTCCCGGCCACACCTGCCTCCAGCGACTAGGGCGCCGCAATTCGTCGATTCAAATTCGGTGCGGTGCCAGCAATAGCTCAATGATCGCGACAAGACAGACATCGCTATGCCTAGGGCACTTTACGCCCACGTTGCTCAGATCGAGGACCTCTTGGGCATTGACTCTCTCTCGTACAGGTCACCGGCTTTGGACGTGGGCGAAATCGAACCGCTAGAGTGCCTTCAAGCTGACGAGGCGAACCACGTGGGCGTCGTGCATGTACAGGCGCACTCGGGCCAAATCGCCTTTGATGCAATCGGAGCTTGACTGCGAAGAGCACTCTCGTCAGATGAGCGGCAGCACGATACAAGGGCCACCAAGGCTGTGAGACCGGAACGGCGAAACCCACATTCGATGTGATCGAATACGAACAGTGACGGACGTTCACGGGCTCAGAATTGCAGGCGTTCAACACCAAGACTTTCGCCCGGTTCGCCACTCGGTAAGGAATCGACGATTCCGCATTGTGCGAGGATGTCCTGCGTGTAGGGAGGGGCTTGCTCGATGCCGATCTGGGCGGCGGCGTTATCAAGCGGCACGTCGCCCGCAAGCGAAGCGGCCGGTCCGGCGGGCCCCGCACGATTGTGCTGTTTCGCAGAGGCTAGCTGGCGTTCTTCGAGTAGGGATTTGCCACGAGCGGCCGCGAGCACCTGCGCCGGAATGAACCGGAATGTTCCGGCTGCTAGCCGATGGGTATCTGACGCTGGACGGGACGGGCCGCTCGGCGGCGAAGGCGGTGGGAGCGATGATCGAGGTGCAATGCGATGCCCAAGCAGTACAACAGTGAAGCACTGGCGGCCGCGCATGAAGCGGCGCTCGGACTGGCCGAGGCCGGTCTGATGTCGAAGCGGACCATGCGGACATTCGACGAGATGTGCCTCACGCCGGTCGAGGAGATGGCACCGGAGGGTATTCGTGCGCTTCGGCTTCGCGAGAACGCAGGTCAGACGGTGTTCGCGCGCCATCTCAACGTGACGGCCGGGTTGGTGAGCCAGTGGGAGCGGAGAGAGAAACGTCCGCGGGGCGCGTCATTGAAGCTGCTGACGCTGGTGCCGAAGAACGGCCCGAGCGCGGTGGCGTGATGGTGGACAGTGGCAGTTTGCTGGGGCAAGCGTCGGGAACTATGGCGGGCCCGGAGGGATTCGAACCCCCGGCCTACCGCTTAGGAGGCGGTCGCTCTATCCAGCTGAGCTACGGGCCCTTGTCTGCTGCCATTTTCGCACGCCACCTTCGGCGCGCGTCCCACGGACGCCCTCCCCGCCCATCGCACAAAGCGGAGCCGTCTACCACTTGGGGATTGCAGTCCGCTGGTCGCTAAAGGAAGGTCGCTTCGACCCTAGGCGATGACTAGGCCAAGATCTCCTTGACGATCCGGCCGTGAACATCGGTTAGTCGGAAGTCCCTTCCTGCGTAGCGATAGGTGAGCTTGGTGTGGTCCAAGCCGAGCTGGTGCAGCATCGTCGCATGCAGATCGTGCAAGTGGACGCGGCCTTCGACCGCCACTCCGTGGATATCGCTCTTGCCAAACCGCATGCCGCCCTTGACTCCGCCGCCTGCCATCCACATCGTGTAGCCTCGATTGTTGTGGCGCCGGCCATCGGCGTTGTCGTTCTGCTCGTACGTCGAGCGGCCGAACTCCCCGCCCCACACGATCAGCGTCTCTTCGAGCATCCCCCGCTGCTTGAGATCGCTGATCAGAGCGGCGATCGGCTGGTCGGTCGCTCCGGCGGTAGCCTTGAGGCGCTTGCGAAGGTTGTTGTGGTGATCCCATCCGCGATGGCCCAGCTCGATGAACCGCACCCCTTTCTCGGCCATCCGGCGTGCCAGCAGGCACTGCGTACCGAATTCGGCGGTCTCCTTGCGGTTTAGGCCGTACATTTCGCGGACGCTCTCGGGCTCGGAAGCTATGTCCATCGCCTGCGGTACGGCGGACTGCATCCGGAACGCCAATTCGTACGACTGGATGACGCCCTCAATCTGGTCGTTACCGTCTGTGCGGTCCAGCAGTCCCCGGTTGAGGTCCTGAACGTAGTCGAGTTGCTCCCGTTGGCTGGCGACGGTCATCGTCGAACTGCGAATATTCTCGATCGGATCCTGGCCCTTCGCGATGTTCAGCCGTGTGCCTTGGAAGCTGGCCGGCAGGAACGCTGAACCGTAGAGCAATGCTCCTCCCACTGGAGGCGGGTTCATCGTGACGAAGCCGGGTAGGTCCTGATTCTCGGTCCCCAGGCCGTACACGACCCACGCGCCCATCGACGGCCGCACGAACGTGATGCTGCCCGTGTGCGTGAAGATCGCGGCCTGCGGGTGGGCCGGTGAATCCGTGTGCATTCCGTTCAGCAGGCAGAGGTCGTCGGCATGCTTCCGAAGGTGCGGGAAAACTTCCGAGATGTGGATGCCGCTCTCGCCGCTAGGCAGAAACTCGAACGCTGGAGGCATAATCCGGCCCCCTTGAGTTCCAATGGAGAGCTCCATTTCCGAGTGCTGTCCCGCGTACTTGACGAGTTCCGGGTTGTAGTCGAACGTGTCGTGCTGCGTCGGGGCTCCCTGCATGAACAGGAAGATGACCCGCTTCGCCTTCGGCTCGAAATGAGGCTGCTTCGGCAGCAACGGATTCTTGCCGCCGTTCGCTTTGAGCGAGTCCAACGCGGCAACACCGGCGAAGGCGGTGTAGCCAAAGCCGGCCGCCGCATGCCGGAGAAAACCCCTGCGATTGTGGAAGGTATCTGCCATTCTCAACTCCTCGACCGGCAACACTGTCAGTTACGGTACCTAAACTCGGCGCTGTTGTACAGCGCATGATACAGCCACGACCAAGCCTCCTGCTCCGCGTTCGAAGAGGAGGCCATCAGGACTGTATCCTCCTCCGCGGAGCCGCGCCCCTGCTTGGCGCGCCAGCCTCGGAGATTTTGTTTGGCGACGGCCGTCTCTTCGCTGGTGAGCTCGCGACCAAGCACCGTCTCGACAATCCCCTTCAGGACTTCCGCGTCAGACCGGGGGTTGTCGTTACGCCCGAGTCTGATAACCGCCTGGGCCGCCTTTCTGGTCCCGGGACGCTTGCTGGCCAAGTATTCCATCGCAGATGCGATTTCACTTCTCGAGGGCTCGCGGTCCAAGGCCAACGTGAGGAACTCACCCAGCCATTCTTTGACGGACTCTCGGCGGGAACCGACCTTGGTCGGGGTCACGGGCGAACCCCGAAGCTCCCGGATTCGGACGGTCGCACGCTCCACTTCGGCCGGGCTCGGGTCCCGAGCGAGCACTTGTCGGAAAGCGTGGCGGACGCGTTCGGAGTCGTCGCTGCGGGACGCGATTAGCCGCTCCGCCGCTATGCCGGCGTGGCTTCGGACAAAGTCGTTGTTCATCATGAACAATGCTTGGCTCGGTCCGGTCGTCACCTCGCGGGAGCCGTGCGTCTCGCTAGGCTCCGGGAAGTCGAAGGACTCGAACAGCCGGCTCGCTGCATTCCGGATGACTGGCACATAGACGCTCCGGTAGGTTTCGTCGATCTCCCAGGACCGCAATTGCCGGTTGCCGGCATTGATCAACTGGTTGCGGTCGAAGGCCCCCACAGGGGACGGCGGTGGCGAACCCGTTTCGAGTTCGCCACTGACGAGCAGGACGGAATCGCGAAGCGCTTCGACCTCCAATCGTCGGAGGTTGGCTCTCCAGAAATAGTTGTTGTCCGGGTCCTTCTGGAAATTCTCGCGTTGCACGTCCGTCGCGAGACGGTACGTGCGACTCATCACGATCTCTCGAACGAGGCTCTTGACCGACCATCCCTGGTCCATGAACTGCACGGCCAAGTAGTCGAGCAGCGGCTGGTTGGTCGGCTGACGGCCCATCGACCCGAAGTTGTCCACACTGGCAACGATGCCGTGGCCAAGCAGGTGGTGCCAGACTCTGTTCGCCATCACCCGCGCCGTCAGCGGGTTGTCGCGGCGCGTGAGCCAGTGCGCGAGCTGCATCCGGCCACTCTCGCTGTTGCCGATCGCCGGCACTGCTGCCCCGGAAGGCAACAGAACTTGCACGAAACCGCGATCCACGGCTTCGCCTAGAGTGTGCGGGTCCCCGCCGATGTTCACTTTCGTCGGAACGGGCTGCTCGGCCTCAACAACGCCCATCGCCAGGTTCTCGGGCATCGGAAGCTTGCCGAGGGCGCGGGCCAGTTGTCGGCATTTCACGCGATCGCGCGCCTCTTCGGCGGCCTGCAGTTCGATCCAAAGCCTCTCCCGCTCAGTGCGAACCTCGGCCGCGTCGTCGATGGTGTACTCGGGCAGCCCGTCGAGAGGAACCAGTAGCTGGGTGCGGAAGTAGCCCGCGTTGAATCGCGGCCTGCGCCTCACCCCATTGCGCAGGTCGGAACTGCGGAAGATCGCAGCCATGGAGTAGTAGTCCTTGGTCGGGATCGGATCAAACTTGTGGTCGTGGCACCGCGCGCACCCGACGCTGAGTGCGAGAAACGAGCGCGTCGTCGCATTGATCATCTCGTCGGCCACGTCCATCTCGAATTGCTTGGGATCCGGCTCGTTCAGGTCATGGGCTCCGATGGCCAAGAAGCCCGTCGCAACTTGGTTCGCAACGCGCTCCTGTTGGCTCTCGTACGGAAGCAGGTCGCCCGCCACCTGCTCGCGTACGAAGCGGTCGTAGGGCTTGTCCTCGTTGAACGAACGGATCACGTAGTCGCGGTACTTCCAGGCGACCGGGAACGGAACGTTTCGTGTGCGCCCGATCGTGTCCGCGTACCGCACGACATCCAGCCAGTGTCGACCCCATCGCTCTCCGAAACGATCGGACTCCAGGAGCCTGTCCACGGCATTGGCGTAGGCGCGGCTGCTCGAGTCATCTAGGAACGCCTGGACCTCGTCAGGGGTTGGCGGCAGCCCGGTCAGGTCGTAGCTAACGCGACGGAGCAAGTCCGTCTTGCTCGCATCCGGAGCGGGCCGCAGTCCGTGCTCTTCCAAGGCCGCCAGAACGTACTGGTCAATCGCCCCTCGTGGCCAAGAACGGTCCTGGACCGTCGGCGCGGGCGACTTGCGGGGAGCCTGGAATGCCCAGTATTGCCGGCCCTGATCCAGATCGATGCTGCTCTCTGATACCCGGACATTGGTCCCCCGTGGATCCGGCGCCCCCATGCGAATCCATCTCTCGAAGTCCTGCACAACCTCCTCGGACAGCTTGCCGGTCGGGGGCATCTTCAGGTCGCTGTCGTAACGAAGAGCCCCGATGATGAGGCTGGACTCGACGTCGTTGGGAACGACTGCATGGCCACGTTGCCCGCCTTGCTGGATGCCGTCCCTGGTGTCCAGGGAGAGTCCCCCCATCCGGGTCTTGGCCTCCGCCGAATGGCACATGTAGCAGTTCGCTGCCAGCACAGGGCGGATCTTCGACTCGAAGAAATCCAATCCCTCGTCCGCCGCCGAAACCGGCAAGAGGACAGCTACCCCTAAGCATGCAGTCGAAGCGGCTGCCTTCCACGGAATCATGAATCGATTGTACGAGAGCGAGGGCCCACCTTACAATCGGCGAGCGATCGCATACAGGGAGTTTTTCGTGTGCTTTACAGTACTGTGGGCTTCATCCTGCCGCGCACACGGAAAACAGTTCCTAATGGATACTGCCCGCGAGTCAGGTGACACCTTCTGTGGGGAGGGTCAAGGACGCGTCGAACTCCTCACCTCAGGCAAGAGCGGCCCATCGTTCCACTACGGACCACCGGATCCCGGGTCTCAAGAGCCAGACAATGCTATTCGAAAGGGGCGGCCATGGCCCAGCCCGGACAGCGCAAGACCCGTGCGGGTCAGCAGCGAGCTGCGTCGATTCTGGCCCGCATGGAACTGTACGAGCCGAGCGAGCACGAAGCCAAGGAAGAACCCGCCTGCAGTTCCGTGAAGGCACCGGTCGCGATCTCCGCAGTCGAACCGGGACCCGCGATGCCGGCATAGCTCGAGGCCATTCGTCGGAGAGACTCAGTTCCGTAGTCGGGCGAGAGCGTACGGGGCGCGCCGATTCGAAGAACGCAGCACTCCACATAAGCCCCACCGCCAACCCAGAAGCGACGGCTGAAATCCGCGCTGGCGCGCCTTGTTGCCGCCATTGATCCGTCAAGGCGACCGGAACATCGGTCACGAATCCCCTTGATCAGTCGTTCGATCGGAGCCCGGCCGACTATCACTTTCGCCACGTGTACAACTTCTCGGGCATCTGGCAGTTGCCGAACGCCTTCACCAACCCGGCTGCGAGGTTCCTGATCGGGGGCTGGACAATGACATCGATCGCCAACTGGCGCAGCGGCTTCCCGTTCACGGTCTTCAGCAATGTGGACAACGCCCGGACCGGACAGGGCGGCCAGCGGGCGGAGGTCGTAGGCAATCCCAACCTGGGCATTGCCCGCGTGGGGCGGTGGTGGAGGAATACCTGAGCCGGGCAGCATTCGCACCCAACATTCTCGGAACTTACGGCGCGCAGGACAGAGATTCCTTCCGGGGACCTCTTTCCTTCAACTTCGATTTCGGGCTCCACAAGGATTTCCCTGTCACGGAGAGCTTCTCGATGCAGTTCCGCTTCGAGGCGTTCAATCTGTTCAACAACGTGAACCTGAACAACCCGGAGTCGCGCCGGACACGGGGCAACTTCATGCGAATCACGTCGGCTGCGGACCCGCGGATCCTGCAGTTCGCGATCCGCGCGTCGTTCTGAGCCCCAGAGACTTCGCGTCCATCTTCTAGCAGCCGTTCCGCCGGCCCGGTAGTCCGGCGGAACGGCTGCTATTCGGCTAGATTTCGGAGGGATCCCAGATCGTTGCCGCAATATAGCGCTCCGGGCCGAGGGTGTCGTCACTGAAGTAGTAGACAGCCACGACCTTGCCGTCCGGGCGCTGGACGGCCCGGACGTAGCCGATGTCCCGGCTCGAACCACCTCCGCGAAGGATGGCTTCCTCGCTCCACGAGCGTCCGCCGTCGCTGCTCAGAACCATACGGATGCTATAGGGCTCGGCACGGTAGCCGTACATGAGGCAGATGCGCCCGTCTTCGAGCCGGATCATTGCCGGCGGATTACCGACACCGGCGTCTGGAACCGGCTCCCCAACAGCCTTCCAATTGACACCGTTGTCGTGCGACAGGTAGGCATCGATCCAGCGGCGAGGTCCCTCGCGGCGACGCGTCGTGACGAGAATGTCCGTATCGGAGAGCCGCACCGACGCAGGCATGATCGAGAATCCGGCAGGCTCCGGCCCGATCCAGGACACCAACTCCCACGTGGCGCCTCCGTCCGTCGTGCGCGCACACAGCGGCCTTCCCTCCTCGGAGTCCGACTTCGCAGCGGTAATGAATATCAGGCAATCGCTGGGTCCGTCGACAAGGTACTCCGTGCGCGGGGCGATTCCCGGGGCACCGAAGTTCGGCAAACGGTAGGGCCCGGCCCACGAATGTCCGCGGTCATACGAATAGAAGAAGCGGCCGACCCCAGCGGCGACGCTGTCCGTGCGGAGGGTCATGGCGAAGTCGGGATGCGAGAAGTCGATACCGCCCGGACTGTTCTCAAGGGCCGGCACTTCGATACCCGGACGAATCGTACCGTGGAGCACATCTCCCTCGGGGAGCAGTTGTCCGTTGGCGCCGGGATCCTCGATCGACCATGTCTCGCCGCCATCGAGGCTCCGGGCGAGCAGGTGAGCCTCCGGCTTGTCCCGATCGATATGGTGGCGATCCCCGAGATCCTTGTAGAAGCCCTGCGAGAAGCCGACGAGGATCTCGTCGCCCCAGTTCCAGATCCCGTGATTGGCGGGCCAACCACCGAACCGGCCCTCTTCGTAATAGACCTTGACGTGGCGTGCGCCCTGAACGACGCGCATCTCACCTTCCTGGTTGCGCACTTCGGGCATTGAACAAGCCGAGAAGGCGACCAGGAGCCATCCGGTCGCCGACCATGCGCAGGGCGCGGGCAGCCCACGAAGGCGTAGTAGACTCGACTTCGGGGCGATCGTTGCTCCAGCCTCTTGCGGAATTATACGGTACGGCACGCCCTTCGCGGACCGCTGTCTGGATCGCCCTACCTCCTGAGAGTCCCAAGGCCAACCAACCACTTGCGCCAGCATTCCATGGCATCACGATCACGTCGGACGCACCTCCTGCCCCTCTGCGAGAGCCCCACTCGGGCTGAGTCGACTCCGGCGCGGCCGAAGGGAGGCGAACTGGCGAAGTGCAATCGATGGCTTGGATCGTTCCGGCGATCGGAATCACTGCCTGCCCGATGTTCCATGCCACGGACCCAGCAGCAAGCGGATCGCCCGTCACGTATCAGGACATTGAAATTTCCGTAGTGGACGGAACTCGGGTGCTCGCGCGTAGACCGGCACCGGTGACAACGCTATAACCCTCCAGGCCAGAGCCCTCCAGTCTCATTCCCTCGGGGGGAGCGGCGTGACTGTTGAGTCGATGTACTCGAGAATCGACGCGACGACCTCCGGGTTCTCCTGGGCAACATTCTGTACCTCCCCGACGTCAACACTCAGGTCAAACAGTTCCAGCGGCTCGCCCGGACCTTCGCGGACCGCTTTCCACCGTCCCCAGCGGACGGCCTCCGGGTTGCCCGGCGTACCGCCCCAATACAGGAATCGGTCACCGATGCCTGGATCGTCGCCCAACAGTACCGGCAGGATGCTCGTCCCGTCTATGCCTTCCGGCGGGTCAAACCCGACCAGTTCCGCAACCGTCGGCAGGAAATCCGCGAAGTACCAAGGCACGTCGCTCACCGCTCCGGGGCGGATCCGGCCGGGCCACCGCACGATCATCGGAACGCGGATCCCCCCGTCATGCAGAGACCTCTTGTACCCCTGAAGAGGGCCGTTCGAATCAAAGAAAAACGGGTCGTTGCCCCCCTCCGCGTGCGGGCCGTTATCGGAACTGAAGAACACAATGGTGCGCTCGTCAAGGCCTAGCCTGGCCAGCAGGTCGAGCAGCTCCCCCACACCTGCGTCCATCCGGGTGATCATCTCGGCCGTGCCCTTCTGCGGGCCGGGCCAATCCTCGTTCTGATACTCCCCAGCGTCCGGCACCTCCATGCCGATCCGCTCACGATGGAATCCGAGGTCCGCCTTGACGTTGTCAATCCCCGGATTGCCGCCGCCGTCCCGCCCGCCAGCCTCGTTGTTGGCGTGCGGAATCGTGAGCGCCAGGTACAGGAAGATCGGCGATCCCGCGTTCTCCTCGACCCACCGCAACGCATCGTCCATGAGCACATCGTGGGAATAGTCGATGCGCACTGTTGCCACGCCGCTCAAGGCGCTGGGGCGATCGTCCGGTATCACCACGTTCCGCAGCGGTGCTCGCTCGCCCATGAGCATGAGGAACTCGGGGTAGTAGTTGTGGGCGTGGCGCTGGCTGAGGTAGCCAAAGAAATGGTCGAAGCCCTGCAGCCAGGGAGCCCCGGGGGAATCCTCCATGCCCAGGCCCCATTTGCCGACTAGCGCCGTAGCGTAGCCTGAATCCCGCAGCAGTTCGGCGACGGTGACGTCCTCGTCGAGCAGACCGGGCGAGCCGTTTCGCCGGACCTGCGTATGGCCGGTGTGCTGGCCGGTCATGAGTACGCTACGAGAGGGAGCGCACACCGTGAAGCCCGCATAGGCGTCCGTGAACCGCATGCCCTCGGCTGCCATCCGGTCCAAATGGGGAGTTCGGATCCGTTGCTGGCCGTACGAACCCAAGTCACCGAAGCCCAGATCGTCGGCGAGGATCCAGATGATATTCGGCGGCGGCTCCGGGACTGTCGGTTCCGCCCCGCAGCCGAAGATCGCCAAGCAGCATGCCGCCACGGCGGCGTACTGTCCCCATCGCAAGCAGACCGGCAGCCCACGCCTGGCGATCGACCCGTGATTGGTGAATCCTACTGTCCCGGATAGCATTGGTCCATTTCCTGCCGTGCGTGACCCAGTCTACTGGAGATACCCGGTGGGGGAAGTCTGGTCAGATCCGATCGTGGTGCACATGGAAATGCATGTGCCCGCCCGTCTGTCTGCTGCGCCCCATGACGAGGAACAATGTGATCCAGACCACTTGCACCCAGACCAAGGACTCTGGCTGCCACAGAACGGCGAGCCCGTTGGCCAACGACGATTGATGCCCGGTCCCGCCGGAGAGAACGAAGGGAGCGAGCAAACTGAGGGACCCGGCAATGGCAGCCATGACTTGGTAGGCGGTGATTCTGTTCGAGCCGCGATAGTCGGCACGGATCGTCTCGGAATATACGCGCCAGGCTTGGGATGTGGCGACCACCAAGGCGATTACCCATCCGTAAAGCCCCTCGAAGTACAGCCAGAGGGCGCCAAGCGCCACGAGCCCGTACAGCATTGCAGTCATCGCCTGGACCGGAACGACAGGGACGCCTTCGAGCCCGGAGGCGAATGCGATTTTCTTCGTAGCTCCGGTGAATACGAAGTGGTACCGCCGGGAGAAACGCCGGACCCAGCCGCGGACTTCCGCGATCGGCTTTCCGTAGCAGCAACCGAAACTGATGCACGCCAAGCGGCCCACGCCTTCGCCGAGCACGTAAGCGATCGAGAGGGCCGCGAAGCACGCGGTGACCGGCGTTTCGAATCCCAGGTCCTCGGCAGCAGCGTCCATGGCTCCGAACACCAGGGGAGCCACGCACAGGCCAGCGAACGACGCCCCGCCGACAGTGAACCCGTGGCGAGAACCCTCGACCCAGCGAGCGATCAGGCTGGACGCCGGAACGCAGACGACCATCATTGCGGCCGTCGCCAGAATCGCTCCCCACGCCGGCACCCCAACCGCCCCCAGCAAGACGGTCAGGAGGCCGCATCCTGCTGCATACGCACTGGCGGCAAAGAACCCGTACCAGGTCAAGTTCACGCTGTGCCAGCCCGTCTTCGCGGGCTCGCCGACTGCTGCTCCAATGAACTGCCAACGATCTCTGGGGAGCCTCCTGAACGCCCACGCGTACAGGGCGGCCAAGCTGACCGCCATACCCGCTATGAACAATTCATGCACCGCTGGACCTCGTGGCAACGAATGACCTCACATTGAGTTCCGTCTCGACCATGGCACTGCCGAATCCGAGGGAGAACCGGCTGCTGACCGTCGCCGTCCGGAGATTGCGTAACAGGTCCGGAGCGAACTCGACCCGGCCCTTCTGGAACACGAGCACGTCCGTGCTGCTGCCGGGGCGGTACAGACTCTTCGGTCTCCCGCGCTCGACGAACAGCCCGGGTTCAATCGGTATCGGCCGGTCGTAAGCGCTGGAACTGTAGCACTGTACGATTCCCCCGATCATGAGCGCTGCGATCTCGATCATCGCTACGAGGCCGACGCCGGTTCCTCCCGAAACATCGGTATCGAACACGGTCACAGTCCGGCGGTTCTTCGAGAAGGGCGTCGCCATCTCAATGATCGCGCCCGGATTGCAGGAGTGATAGTCACCGGGAATCTCGTAGAAATCCACGACCTTTCCCGAAACGGGGATGTGATTGTAGTGGTACTTGTCCGGGGTCAGCCGGAATATGGCGAAGTCGCCCCCCTCGAAGGCCCGCAGCCAGGAGCCCTTGGATTGTCCCAGCAATTCCTCGTACTCGAAGAATTTGCCTTTCGCGAAGATCCGCGATTCGCCGTCGAGCGAGCCGACGATTGCACGCGAATCTGCCGGCGATACGGCAGCGCCTTCGTCCTCGGGCATCGGACGGCATTCCCAGTAGCGGATTTTCCTCTCGAAGATCTTGCGAGGTGTCGTGAAGCTGTCCGGCGGATCGACGCATTCCGAGAGGTCCACGCCGTTGCGCTTGAGAAAGCGCGTGCTACCAGTTAGCGGTCCGGCCAGAGGCAGGTCGAAGTTCGCCAGGCCAAGGATGTGCGAGACGCGTCGGCCTGTGAGCGCTCGGAATAGGGCGGGAGCCCGCTCCCGTGCCGTCGAATACAGGAAGCTCACAATCCTGTCCGCGAAGAGGTCCTCCGTGAGTACCTGCCCGGAACTCCGTCGCACGAACTGATGATCGACACGGGTCGCCAGTCTCACAGGAGTTCCTCGCGCCTTCGAGCCTCCAGGGCGAGCAGAAGGTGGATTGCCCAGCGGATCCCCTCTGCGGGAAGGCGCTCCGCAAGCAGGTCGTCCCGGATGCGGTCAAGATGCAGTGCTGGATCCCTGTCTCCTGCGATCTCCTTGAGGGCCAGGTCCGCAGCAGACCCACCGCCGGCTGGGACCTCGCTCAGGTCTTCCATCACGAACGCCAAGGCCTCGGACATGTAGCGCCGACGCAGCGGGCCGCGGTAGTAGCTTTCCGCAGCGAGGTTGTACTCCCTCGCGCTCAGTCGCATCGGATCCTTCCCGCCTGCCATGGCCAGGACTCCCCGGGTGAGGCGAGCTTCGGCCGATGCGTCGGCGGGGTCGTCAAGGCGGGATTCCAGGTCAGCCAGGGTTCCTTGCAGACCCATTGCCTCGATCAGGCCCTTGGCGTCCGTCTCGATCAACCGAACCAAGGCGCGACGGTACTCCCTCTGGTAGATCCGCAAGTATCCGGGATAGCGGCGGCTCGAGCGCACCAAGTCGCAGTCTGCGGCGATGTCCATCAGGACACGATTCGGGGAGTCTGAACGGACGAAAAACGTGGGGAGGCCAATGGCCGCACCGAAAACGATCTGGCGCCTCTCGCTTTCCACGGACGGCCGGTCGGGGACATCCGAGTGCGAGTACCTGCCGGAGGCAATGTACTGGTAGGCGAGAGCGGTTACCAGGGCCTGGAGGTTGACCGCGTGGGAGAAATCAGCGCGCAGGCTCTCGAAGAGCGAATAGTGGCGTCCCTCGAACCCGGAGAACCCGCGGTCCTGATACTGCCGGAGCCGGTAGAGGAGATAGAAGGCCATCCGGGAATCGAAGACGCCCAAGTCATCGAGGTCGCGCAGCAGGCGCTGCTCATTGCCCAGTTCACCATCCAGGGCCGGGCTCCGCTTCGTGCTCATGGGAGAGACGAGATAGTCCAGCAGCCGGATGTCGGGGACCAAGTCACCGCGCAAGTGAAACAGCCGCGCAATCAAGCGGTCCAGCAGGTACGGGCCCGTGGGACATATCGAGCGGCCGAGGACGCGGATCCTCGCCTTGCGGCGCCAGCGCCGCCAAATCATACGGAGATGGGTGTAGTCGAGCTGGTGGGGCAGAAAAGCCAGGAGCTTCTCCGGATGGAAATCCTCGAAGTCCAGTCTGTACGGAGAAGCCGAGTAGGTGCCCACGAACAGGGGCAGGAAATGCTCGAACAGCTTGATGGCCAGGTCACCGGCCCGCTTTTCCTCGGCGGGCCCGAATGACGCCGTCCCGGATTCCAAGGCCTTTCCGAGGATCCGGCTGCCCAAGCTCACATGGACCCCGTTGTTCGCAAGACACGTGTTTGAGGTGTTTGGGAGCACGACGAGATTGCGCGTGATCACGCCGGCCTCCCGGAGCTTCTGGACGGCGTTTAGCTGGCTGCGACTCAGGGTGCGGTGGCACAGGGCCATGTACTCATGCTTGGCCTCTCCGAGATCCCATCCGGACAAGCACGGATTCATGAAGAGCTCGCGGTAGAACGAGTCCGAAATGCAATCGTTGAGCTCGCGCTGGCGGACGGGGGGATGTGGCGAGGCGTAAACCTGGGCAGCTTGTCCGCTATCTGCCAAACCGAGCTTCGAGTTGGCATACGCGACCAACAACTGCGAGAGGAGGAACCTCTTGGCGGCCTCCCTGGCCAAGGCCCGCCCGTTGCCCGAACTCCTAGCGATCGGCTCGACGTGGAACGAAACGGTTTCGGGCGACGTGTTGTCGCTCAGAAAATGGAGGAACAGTTGCTCTCCCACAACCCGCACCGCCGGAGGGACGGATCCGTCGTCGCCAGCCACGACATCGGCCAGTGCCAACTTCAGGAGATAGCTGATCGGGACCCGCAGCGTACGCCCCCCATCGCCAAGGAAGCGGCCTGCGTCATTTCGCGGTCCGGACTGCGGATCTGACTTGTCCGCTCGGAGATCGGCTTCGAAAACTCGCTTGGCAAACTCAGACAGCCTGTCCACCGGGAGACGGACCCAGCTGTGGTCCCAATGCGAAGGGCCATTTCGGTCGAGCCAGTCCTCCAGACGATTCATTGCCCGCCGCGGCACGTCGCCACTTTGCATGCGGCGGGCGGTATTGGCGAAGTAGTTCGAACCCTCGATCGTCAGGGGCAGGTCCACTGCGGACCGTTGCCCGATCACAGCTGCCTGCAGTTCGGTCTCGGACCCGCCCGTCGCGTCCCCGCACGCGAAGGGGACAGTGTCCGGGCGATCCGGGCGGACCCCCAAGGTGCGTAAAGCTTCGACAGGGTCCTTTGGGGGACGAGGCGGAATGCCCTCGACGGACGGCAGTACGGCTGCCCGCTCGAGGGTCGATGTCGCCACAACGCGCTGCCGGGGTTGAAACCCGACACGCCTATGGTAGGAGCCATTGCGTTGCGTTCGGATTGCGGGAACGTTACGGTTTGGTGAACCCGGGGCCCGCTTGACGGATCGATGCGGTCAACCGAACCGAAACTCTCGTGCCTTGCTAGAATGCCGACTCGATGAGCACCTCCGTAAATCGCAGGACGTTTCTGAGGGCGGCAGCGGCCACGGCGGTCGCGACAACCTCCGCGGGCACCGAACGGTTGCGCGCTGTCACCTTCGAGCGACCCGACTCGCACTACCACGGCGACGAATGGGAATCCTTGAACCCGGGCTACTGGAGGATACAGGGAGCGGCTCTCCGCAGACACATTCACAGCTACGGGGACCGGGCCCGGAATACAGGTTTCCCCTACCACTATGAGACCCATGGTGCGCGGTTGGGAAGCTTCAGCATGCCGGTCGACTACGACCCGACCCTACCTCCCGGCCTGATCTGGCACCGACACTGGCGCTTGGAGGGCAATTACGGACTGGAGATGTCCGGGACGGTCCATGCCCCCGCCCACGGACCACTGGAAACGGACGATCCGCAGTGGCTCATGTACCAGCCGGGGTACGGTCTGCTGGGGTTGGCGTTCGGCTCAGCCACGCTATACGAATCATTCGGCATGTCCGGGGCTAACGGTAAGGCAGCTTGGATTGCGGCCTGGACGGACGACGGCTACTTCGGCGTGCGGGAGCATGGATCCGACACCGTAATCGGCATAGAGCGCGTCCCTGCCCCGGCAACCGGAGACCGCTTCCGTGTCTCGGTGCAGGTCTCCGGCTCGGATGCTGGGACGGGGACCCTAATGGCATCGCTGGATGTCGAGGGACGCGGAAGGCTGGCCGAGATTCAGATCGAGACTGTTGACCGCGCGAAGCACCTCCAGGGCTTCGTGGGCATCGCGGGACGTGGGCTCCTCGACTTCGACATCAGCGAGTTCGCAATCGATCCGGCCCAGAACACTCCTCTCGAACCTCAAATCAACGACTGCCACGTCTGCTACGCCCTGGGCGACACGCTGAGCGAGACCGCAAGTGGGTGGCGGGTACGATTCGTGAGCTTGTTCCGGAGCGACGGAGCCAAAGCTGAGATCCGGGTGTCCGACACACCGAATCCACCGGGAGGTTGGGAGTCCGCACCACTGGCGGGAGAGGCACCTATCGTCAACAACGACTTTCGCCGCAACACCGCCGTGATCGATGCGAAGCTGCCACGGAACCCCGCCGAGACCGACCTCTACTACACGGTGTGGAAGGACGGCCGGGACGTGACGTCGGACCCCCGGCTCGGCAGCGACGCTGTCGGCATCGGAACCGGCCAAGTCGGCGATGTGCCCGGCACCGGCAACTACGTGGGACGGCTCCCCAGACTCACGGCACCGTACAAGCTTTGTGGCCTGTCCTGCCACGCCATTCATGGCGGCGGGCCGAAATTACCGGATGCTGGCCGGGGCGGTGGCTTCTTCATCCACGACCAGCCCACGCCGGGAGCGTACCGGTACCTCGAGGACTATGGATTCCACGTGATGATGTGGGAGGACGACGTCTGGTACATGGAACTGCTGCTGTACCCACCTTCTCCCGACGATGCCTACAAGATCGTGACCACGACTCTCTGCGGCCCCACCACGCGCTGGCAGATGATGCGGCACTGGAACACCATCAACCCCGGCGACCACGACTACGGGATGGACGATGTCAAGGGGCCGGAGCAGATCGCAATTCGGTCCGAAGAGGGCCTCGGCCAGGATCGTGACTACATGCGACGGAACTTCCAGATCGTCCACCACCTTGTGACCGGTGACGAGGCGCCTTCCGGGACGGAGAATCCAAAGAAGTGGCGGCGCTGGAAGATGCCCAACGGGGATTTCAGCCTCCTGATCCTGGACTCGAGGCTGTGGCGATCCAGCCAGGACACGAACATCTGGGACGACCAAGGCTGGGGCGCTAAGACGAGCCTGTATTCCAGGAGAGACGTCACGCGTAGCCTGCTCGGCGAGGAGCAGTTCTCGTGGCTGCAGGAGACTGTCCGCACCGACTCCTCGCCCCTCATCTGCCTGACCGGGATCAACGGTATGCATACGATCTGGATCGGGGACGGTCGCAGGCCGGACGCCAGGACCGTGCTGGGCGAGCGGGACAGGGTCGCGGCCGATTATGCGGGCTGGGTGGCATCAGGGGCGGACCGTGTGCTGGACGTGCTGGGCTCCCGCCCCGGCGTCACCACCGTGTATGGAGACGTGCATGTGGGAATGATCCTGCAAAACCAGAAGCAGCGGATCTTCGAGTGTTCGTTCGGTCCTATCGGACGCAGCGGAGGACGTGGCGTCAAGGACGGGTTCGGCCCGCTGATGAGGGACTTCGACGGGCGGGAAGTCGCTGTGAAGGCCCTCTACCACCAGAGCTATGACACGCCAGACCTCCGCAAGATCGACGGCCCGTTCTACTGGAACTTCCTGGAGATGGAATTCGATCCGAGAGGCGCGGATCCGACGATTGGCCTGCGAGTGCGGAATCTTGTCGACCCGCCCGGCGAGCAACCTCGTGGCGGAGGATCCGTGCACGAAAGCGCCTCCCGTACCGGGCGTCTTCCGTCGTGCTCTCTGCCAGCCACCAAGCTGCTGCCTGAGTCCGACGTGCTGCTGTCGCGATCCGACGGACGACCCCTGCGCGGTGCGAGAACCCTTTCCGACGGCAGACTCCCCATTGCGGGTCTCGTGGACGTCGCGCCAGGGGAGACTGTCATCGCGGTGGCGCGCTCGGGCACGCGAGTTGCGGCCACGAGGATCGTTACCGGGCCGCCGCCGGAAGAGGCCGGCTAGCGTTCGCGGCAATCCTTCGGGACTAACTCCCGCATCGGTACCAACTCGATCCCGCGAGCCTCGATGGCGGCCCGAACCTCGGGGTCCGTCCACGCCTTGAGGACGGCTCCTCGCCTCTGGTGCCAGTACTCTCCGCGCGTGCTGTCGACGGCGAGGAGTTCGGGGGATCGGACTGCCGGGTGCCCCACATACAGGTGCAGGCCCGGCTGAAGTTCCTTCAGGGAATCAATCAGGGCCGCCTTGACCCCGGCATCATTGTTGTCGACGGGGTATTGCGGCGCGAATCGCTGCTCGCCGTACAGCCCGGCGCTGGAAACCGCCAGGCAAAACTCGCTGGCGAGGCGGAGAGTCACCGGCAGCAGCGCATCCCGGCAGGCGAACCCCATGTGACAGTCGACATAGTCGATTCGGACTCCCGCCTGTAGTGCCTGCATGATCTGCGCCCGAAACTCGACCTCGACTTCGCCGGGATCGGGGGGCGAGTGTGCCCATGGGGCGCTGTCTTCGGGAAAGTCCGCCGGCCGGGGCCGGTAGTAGCCCCACCCCCAGAAGCGGCCGTCCGGCGCGACCAGGCTGGGGACCTCCGACACCGCGGATAAGGGCCCCCACCGCAGGTGATTCCATTCGCTAGTGATCGTGAGGTGGACGCCCAAGCTCCAGTCAGGCCGGTCTCTCGCGAGGGCCGCCGTCTCGGCGAACCAAGGTGCTGGCACCAACAGGCTCGCGGAGGTCATGACCCCGTCTTCGAAGGCCTGCTCCAATGCCTGGTTTGAGGCATGAGTGTAGCCGAAGTCGTCCCCGCGCACGATCAGGCGGATTCGCTCCTGACCCTCCGCAACGGCCTGCAGCCAGGGGCCACTGACGAGGCAGCCCAGCGTACACCACGCCAAGTGCCGCGAGATGCCCATGCTTGGAAACAGCGGCTACGGTACCTAGGTTGGCGGGGCCGGTTGACCCGGCACCGCAGACTGCACCTCCGGGCCCGGTTGTGCAATCGCTTTCTTCGTCGGCTTGGACGATTTCCTCGGGCCGATCATCATGCTCATTGTCCGGCCTTCGATGCGAGGCTGGGTCTCCGGGTTGCCCACTTCAGCCACGTCGTTCGCCAGGTCCAGGAGGATGCGTTCCCCGATGTTGGCGTGCGTGATCTCCCGGCCGCGAAAGAACACAGTTGCCTTGACCTTATTGCCTTCCTGAAGGAATCGGAGGGCATGGTTCTTCTTGAACCGGTAATCATGTTGATCCGTGTTCGGACGGAACTTGACTTCCTTGACCTCGATGCGGTGCTGCTTCTTTTTGGCTTCGTTCTTCTTCTTCTTTTCGATGTACGAATACTCGCCGTAGTCGATGACCTTGGCGACCGGCGGCTGAGCGGTCGGGGAAACGAGCACCAGATCCAGGCCCATGTCCTTCGCCTGGCGGATCCCCTCTGTGGTCGGCATGACCTGTGTCCGGCCATCCGGAAAGACCACTCGAACCTCCCGTGCGCGAATGGTCTCGTTGACATTCTGTCGTCGAACCCGACGAATCGGGCGGTAACGCTTTCGGAAAATACTATCCCCCTTGCTCGCAGCCGTTGCCGGGCGCGCACTTCCCAATATCAAGCGCCCGTTCGCCTTGCGGCACGCAATACCCAGCGATCAGCCAATCTGTCAGAAGCGCGTGTGTGGCGGCCTGCGTCGTATGTGTACAAGCCACCCGCTCACTGCAAGCGCATTAATCGTAACATATGCGGCGAGGCTCAAGTTCTGCAGGGAAAAATGCGCAAGCCCCTTCCCTTGAGGAGGCCAACCGGCAGCCGAGTGGTGACCCTGCGGGTGTGACTGGGGGCATCTGTCCAGCATTACGAAACAATTACATGAACCGCAGGGCTTGCTTACGAAAGAATTACATGTACACTAAAGGCGGACTGGCGTTCCGCCTAGCAGTTTCGACAAGCCGATGATTAAGTCCGACCTAGTAGACAACGTGATCGAGGAGACCGGGCTGGGCCGCCACCAGAGCGGGATTGCAGTGGATACGATTCTGGGCATGCTGAAGGGAGCGATGCTGCGGGGAGAACGAATCGAACTACGAGGCTTCGGAGTGTTCGAGATCCGGCCGCGCAAGACTGGGCTCGGACGGAACCCCAGGACCGGCGAGGAAGTGCAGATCCCTCCAGGCATGACCGTGCGGTTCAAGCCGAGCAAGTACATGCTCAAGGATTAGGCCCTTCGCACGCCACGGACAAGAGTCAGCCCGTGCGCCCGGGTCAGCGGATCAGGCGTAGGCTTGGTTGGTGGGAGTGATCACCATCTCCGGGATGCACGCCCTCGGGTGAAGGGTCGCCACGAGCAACGCGGCCTGCGCGACGTCCTCAGGCTGCAGCATGACCGAGCGCTTGTCATCAGACGGCACCACGGGCCTGCGGTCCAGGATCGGGGTGTTTACCTCGCCGGGACAGATCACGCACGTCCGGACCCCGCGAGGCCCGTCTTCGAGGTGCGCCGCCAAGGAGAGAGAGCGGACGCCATGCTTGCTCGCACTGTAGCTCGGGCCGCCAAGCACGGACGTTCGGACACCAGCGACCGAGGACACGGTGATGATGACGCCGTCACCTCGTTCGCGCATGCCGGGAAGCACCGCCTGCATCAGATAGAAGGGTCCGTTGAGATTGACTTGGACGACCCTGTCGAAGTCTTCGCGCGTTAGCTCGGCCAACGCCCGGTTCGGAACGTTGGTCCCCGCGTTATTGACAAGGATGTCCACCTGAGGAATCCGGCCTTGCGCCCATTCAACCATCGAGTCGACGCCCTTCGCATCCCCCACGTCCAGGGCGTACGGATGGAGCCTCTGCCCTGCCTCCCCTGCGCGGTCCCTAGCCTCCTCGAGCTTAGACAGCGTCCGTCCGACCGTGACGACGACAGCGCCTTCCTCTGCGAAGTACCGGGCCACCGCCTCACCGATGCCGCTCCCGGCCCCAGTCACAATGGCCCCCTTGCCTTGGAGTCTCATGGTCGATTCGGTGCGTGCGGTCGCACACCTCAGATCCATGGTAGCCGTTCGCTGTCGAATCGACCGGGCCCCCCAGCCGAGAGTTCCCGGTACATCCCCATGAAGCTCCCGGAATTTCGAATTGTCGGCAACCCAATACGGTCGGTGCGGGTATAATGATCTGGCTGGTACTCGCATGCAACAGACGATCGTCGTCATAGAAGACGATCAGGATCTGTGCACGCTCCTGGAATACAGCCTCGGGAAAATCGGCTATCGCGTCGAGACCCTCAATCGGGTGGGGGGGGCCTTGCGTACCATCCAGGACGTGCGCCCGGACTTGATCCTTCTGGATGTAATGCTGCCTGACGGTGACGGATTCGAGTTCTGCCGGCAGCTGCGCGCAGGTTCCGTCACCGCGGGCATTCCTGTACTGTTCCTGACCGCCCGCAGCCAGGAGACGGACCGAGTCGTAGGCCTGGAGATCGGCGGGGACGACTACATCACCAAGCCATTCAGCCCCCGTGAGCTCGCCGCGCGCATCAAGGCCAATCTGCGGCGCCACAAGCAGAGCGATCCGCGCAAGGTCGTGTCCACGCACGGCCTCGAGATTGATTTCGACGCTAGGCGCGCGAGCTTGGAAGGCAGCCCGCTCCCGCTCACGGCAACAGAATTCGCCCTGCTCGGATTCCTAGCCGAAAACCCGGGCAAGGCATATACGCGGCAGCAGCTGATCGGGAAGGTCTGGAATGGCCGGTCGCACATTACCGTGCGAAACATCGACGTGCACATTCGGCGTCTGCGGGAGCAAATCGAGAAGGATCCCAAGCATCCCCAGTGGCTGCACACTGTGCGGGGCTTCGGGTACCGATTCGACATTCCGGCATGACACCCCGCATCCTTCTCAAGCTCGCGCTGCTGACCATCCTTCCGCTCGCGCTCACGGCCACAGCCGTTCTCTTCCTGGTCTCGAGGATCACAGTCTCCAACCTTGAGAGCGGGCTGGAGAAGAGCCTCTCCGAGAAGGCCAGGCTCGTCGAAACGAGCCTGCACGACAAGGAGCTGTCGGGATACCAGCAAATCGCTCTCGACCTCGCCGAACGCAGCAACGCGCGGGTGACAGTCATCGACTCGTCAGGAACAGTCCTGGCGGATTCGGAGGCCGACCCGACTAGGATGGAGAACCACTCCAATCGGCCGGAATTCATCGAGGCACTCCAGGGAACAACTGCATTCAGTCGCCGCTTCAGCAGCACGGTGGGCATGGACTTCCTTTACGTTGCCGTGCCCATGGACGAAGGCGGAGCGGTTCGGCTGGCGCTTCCGCTTGAGGAAGTCAATGCCTTAGCGAGGGACAGCAGGAACAGGATCACGACGGTGATCCTGCTGATCGTGGTGCCGCTCATCCTGGCAACCGCTTGGTCGGCGCGCCGCATCTCGAGGCAACTGTCGGACATCATCTCGCTGTCGAATTCGATCGCGAAGGGAGATTTCGATGTCAGCCCGTTGCTGCGGAAGCGGGGTGACCTTCGGGAGTTGAACGATCTTCGGTCCAGCCTGGAAGCGACCGCCGGCAAGCTGCGGGCGAGCTTCAACCAGATTCAGGAGGAGCGGTCCCGCTTTGCCGCCGCGGTTAACGGAATCGGCGAGGGTATCCTCGTCGTGGACCGCTGGGGTCGGATCGTGCTCTATAATCCGCCCATCAAGCAAATGTTCCCGGGGGAGCAACTGCAAATCAACAGCTCGGTCTCCGAATGGAAGAACAAGCGGATTGCCGAGATCTTCAACTACGCCATCGAGAACGAGAAGCCGTACTCCACGGAACTCTCTTCGTTGGAGCCGGGCCTGCGTTCATGGAGGGTCTCGTGCGCGCCGATCATGAGCCGCAAGGGCAACATCCGGGCGGTTGCCGCAGTGTTCCACGACATTACGGAACTCGAACGGCTTGACCGGATGCGCCGCGACTTCGTGATCAACGTTTCGCACGAACTGCGCACGCCACTGGCGTCCATCACTGGCTACGCAGAAACCCTGATGGATGGCGCGATTCACGATCCGGACAACAATCGACGCTTCGTCAAGATCCTCTGGCAGAACGCTCAGCGCCTGGCCCAACTCACCTCGGATCTGATGACCCTCTCGCAGATCGAGGTCAAGGTCCGGGAGTTCGAATACCGTCCCCACGCTCCTGCTCAGTTACTGCGGGTCGTGACGGACGGGATGCGCCCGGCCTTCGAGCGCAAGTCGCTCAAGCTCACGACCCAGGCCACGCCCGACGACGTCATGATCGAGTGCGACGCGGGAGCGGTCCAGCAAGTTCTGGGAAACCTCCTGGACAACGCAGTCAAGTACACTCCCGCTGGTGGCGAGGTCACCGTAGGCATGCAGGAAGCTCCGGGCAAGCTGGAGTTCTTCGTCCGCGATACCGGCATCGGGATCGAGAAGGAACATATTCCTCGGCTGTTCGAGCGGTTCTACCGTGTGGACAAGGCCCGGTCTCGCGAACTGGGCGGCACGGGCCTTGGCCTGGCCATCGTCAAGCACTTGGTGCAGGCTCACAGCGGCGCGGTGTGGGTGGAGAGCGAATTCGGCAAGGGCTCCACGTTCTGGTTTTCCCTGCCCGTCGAACGAGCCCCCGCTGCAGAGCTTCCGCTGATTCCTGAAGTCGGAGCCGAACTCCCTCTGCAATAGCTGCACGACTGAGCGGACGACCCCCAGTCAGGACCGGCACGGTATCATACGGGCATCCACTTCGGCGCATTGGAAGGACGTATCGAACCATGGCCCACCTTCGCATCGAACTCCTGGTCGCGGCGCTCGCGATGGCACCCGCGATGGCCGCTGCGACACCCGCTGGAAGGTTCGTACCGATCTTCGACGGCGTGTCGCTCAAGGGCTGGGAAGGCGATCCCAAGTTGTGGGGCGTCGAGGATGGCGCCATCGTCGGGCGCACCGCAGCCGACGACCCGATCCCGTACAACTCCTTCCTCGTGTGGCGGCAAGGCGTGGTAGACAATTTCGAACTCAAGTTCGAATACATGATTGACGGCGGCAATTCGGGGGTCCAGTACCGCAGCTTCGAGAAGCCGAAAGAGTGGGGCCAGCATGTCCTAGGGGGCCTGCAAGCTGACTTCGAAGCCGGCGAACAGCACACTGGCGGCCTTTACGGCGAGCGGTCCCGGAGAATCCTGGCTAGGCGCGGACAGAAAGTGGAAGTGGGCCCCGACGGCAAACCGGAGGTCATCGGGAGCGTGGGCGATCCGGTCGAGCTCCAGTCACGAATCAACTTGGACGGCTGGAACAGCTTCCATGTCATCGCAAGGGGCAACCACTACATCCATAAGATCAACGGACACGTCATGGTCGACGTGATCGACAACGACCCCAACGCGCCCGTCTCGGGCCTGATCGGCCTGCAGGTCCACCGCGGACCGCCCATGACGATCAAGTTTCGGAACATCCAGCTGAAGAGGCTGGAGATGGCGGAGCGCAAGAAGGTGGTGTTCATCGGCGGCGTCAAGAGCCACGGCTACGGAGCCCATGAGCACACCGCCGGAATCAAGCTGTTGATGAAGGCCCTCCGCCAAGGCATTCCGGAAATCCACCCGGTCGCATACTTCGACGGCTATCCGGAAGACCCGACAGCCTTGGACAATGCGGACGCCGTCGTGCTCTACAGTGACGGCGGAATGAGGCATCCATGGTTGGCAGCAATGCGTCAGATCGATGCCGTCACCAACCGTCGCGCCGGTATCGGAGCCATTCACTTCGCCGTTGAAGTGCCCCAGGGAGAGCCGGGATCCAAATTCCTCGACTGGATAGGCGGGTACTTCGAACGATGGTGGTCAGTCAATCCGCACTGGGCTCCCAACGACGTGCGCCTGGCGCAGGGGCACCCCGTAACGAACGGGGTCAAGCCATTCGAGATCCACGACGAGTGGTACTTCAACATGCGCTTCCGACCGAGCATGCAAGGCGTTACGCCGCTGCTCCAAGCCGTGCCTCCAAAGACGACCATGAGCCGGCCGGATGGTCCCGCATGGGGCAACCCATACGCTCGCGCGGCGGTCGACAGAGGGGACATCCAGACCTTGATGTGGGCCAGTGAGAGACCCAACAGAGGCAGGGGCTTCGGCTTCACCGGAGGCCATGTCCATTGGAACTGGGCGCATCCCGACTACCGGAAGCTTGTCTTGAACGCCATCGCATGGATTGCTGGAGCGAACGTGCCGGAAGACGGAATCGAGTCCGGACCGTTCTCTCTGGAGGACCTGATGGCCAACCAGGACTTCCTTCCGTGGGGCCGCTACGACAAGGCCGAAGTGGAGCGAATGCTGGGCGACTGGTCGAACTGACCTCCAAGAGACAGATCGGACTCAGCGTTCGCGGGCGGAACGAAAGAGTATCCGGTCATGCGAAACGCCGTTGCGAATCGATTTGGGGGCACAGCCGCGTCCGCAACCGCATCCACGAGCTGATCGACTGTTGCGGCGTGCGCGTCGGCGTCGCGCTCACGGACGTCTTCGGACGCAATGGCCGGCGGATCCTGGGCAGCCTCGTGAACGGCGAGGACCCCCAGCAAATCCTCGACGCGCTGACTCCCCACGTGCGCTCCAAGCTCGCGACCGTCGCCGCCATCCTCGAGGCCAAGCTCGACCCGCAGGCGCTCTGGCTGCTCAATGACATGCTCGCCGCAGCCGATTCGGTCTCGCGACGCATCGAGCACGCCGGGGAGCTACTGGAAGCCGGCCCGGCTCCGTACGAACGCAGCTTGCGCCTGCTGGAAACGCTGCCCGGGGTCGCGCGCGGCAGCGCCTGCGAGATCCTGGTCGAGACCGACCCGGACATCGGCGTCTTCCCGTCTTCGAGCCGCTTTAGCGCCTAGGCCGGACTGTGCCCGGGCAACAGCGAGAGCGGCGGCAAGCGCGCCTCCGGCCGTGCCCGCAAGGGCAACGCCGCCCTCCGGGCGGTGCTCACCGAACGCGCACTGGGAGCGGCGCGCACACGCCAGTGCCAGTTCCGGGGCTTCCACAAGGCGCTGACCGTCCGCCTGGGCTACAAGCGAGCCACCTTGGCGACCGCGCACAAGATGCTGCGGTGCATCTATGCTGTCCTGCGGGACAACAAGCCCTACCAGGATCCGGAGACCGACTATGAGCAGTTACTCGTTGCGCGCAACGCGCAACGCTGGATCCAGCAACTGCAAAAGTACGGCTTCCTCAAGGAGTTGAACCTGCCCAGAGCACGGTCCGCCAGAATCCCGTCGCGGTGCAAAGCGGCTGCCAACAGGGCCACAAACCGAGGCTGCCCTGACCGTGCGACGCTTAGCACCGCTCCACAGCGGGACGGCCCAGAGCCCGCAGCCGCCTACGACAATAGGAAAAGTGTGTCTCCGAGAACTCGTTGCCCCTTGGAGATTTCACAGCAAAAGGCGAGGGTTCCCGGACCGCCCCGGACGCGTTTGCCTGCTCCAATCTGGACAGGCACTTCCAGATGCCTCCGCCCGTCGGTCCTCGCCGGGCCGCTCGCATCGGCGGAGATTGAACTCCGGCAGATTTCGCATGGCAGGCCGCCGACTCGGAGACAATACCTGATTCGGGTGTTGGAGATGAGAGAGCGGGCGGCTGCTGAACCCGGAAGACACCGATTCTCGTCGGCCGCAATCATGGAGTGCCGGTGGTGTACGAGTGCCGACGGGAGTACAGGAAGACCCGACCATTCAACTACGTCCTGTGGCCCGGTGGACGGTTCATTGGCCAACTCTTTGGCGATGGACCCTGCAGTAAGGAACTCTCTCGCAGTTGGCGGGACCTAGCGAGGCGCGTAGAGCATGTCGTCGCGGGAGGTGACTGAGCTTGTGACAACAAGTATCCGAGCAAGGGAATCGAGAGGGTGCTTAAGCAGGAGTTTGGCGATGCGAAACTCTCTGACACGCTCAGCAATATCCTCGTGACCAGCTATGAGAGTAAAGGGCACAAGCCCTACTCTTGCAATGCGACCAAGGCGGGTGACGATCCGAGCAACAGAAACCATCTTCTACGGGACGTGACGAGAGCAACATCTGCTGCTCCGATCATGAGACGCGAATCTCGCTCAAGCGCACCTGCTCGGAAATCAAATCGGTGCGCGCAGAAACTCTGTTGAGTTCGGGCCAGTCAGTCGGGCTGGCGGTTTGAGCGATCCGCGGTACGATTAAGGCCGGTTATTTTGACCGGTTAGAATCTGCAATGCACACGATGCAAGCCACAGAAGCCAAGGCACGCTTAGCAGAACTCCTCCGGAAGGTCGAGCGTGGTGAGACCGTGGTCATCACCCGGCATGGGGAAGCGATTGCGCATGTGATCCCCGCACGAGCGGGTGAGCGAGCTGACCGCAAGCAGGGCGTGGCCCGGTTTCGCCGGCGGCGTGAGGAATGGCAACCCGTTGAGATGTCGATTGACGATATTCTACTCGCGCGCCATGAAGGCCATCGCCTGTGAGCGTATTCGTTCTCGATGCATCGGTCGCCCTTGCTTGGCTGCTGAATGAGCAAGATGCTTCGACAGTGGAGCCGGTGTTGCTGCGTCTGGAATCCGATGAAGCCTTGGTCCCCGAGCTGTGGCACCTGGAGGTGCGCAACAGTCTTCTCGTCGCGTCGCGTCGCGGACGGCTTTCCCCTGATGCGCCGACGGAGCGTCTGGACGCTTTGCGTGACTTGCCTGTCCGCACCGATTCAGGGCTTGATCTGAGCCTCGCATTCGTCTTGGCCCAGAAACACGGCTTGTCGTACTTCGGTGCCGTCTATTTGGAACTGGCCAAGCGGCACAGTGCGCCGATTGCAACGCTCGACAAGGCACTCGCCCGCGCCGCAGGCATCGAAGGCGTGCCCGTCCTGGTGGGGATTGAGACCCGATGACTGAAGACAGGCGGCTGCCCAGAGTCCGTCCTTTCGGGTGGGGTGTCGGCGCGCGTGCTTGTGGGGGCATCCCCGCCCTGCGATAGCGAAGCGGCGGTGCGGTTCTCATCAGACCACGTGGACAAATCCGAAGGAGTCCAATCACTAAGAAAGTGACTTCGACGCCGGGCAGCGTGAGCGGGCGGCTACGGAAGCGGATCCAGGCGGAGAAGCAGCCGAGAAATGCGGTGTTGTCCGAATGGCAAGACTAAGCGCACTGGCCCGACAGTGTCTGGACGCTCAGACCTATCAACGGGGGCATGAGTATTCGTCCGAACCGAGAAGGCGGCCTTCGCCGAGGGCTCCCGCTTTCCGGGGCAGCTTGTCCGTGGCTTTACCCGTGTGCGGAGAAACCTGCACGCAAGGTTCTATTCGAAGGCACGGTTACCAATGACCGCTCGCAACCCGACTCAGAGTTTGCACACCAAATATGCAGCAAGCTGAGCAAATCGTTGATGCATTGGTCGCGATAATTTCCGAATGCTACACACCGCTCACCCTCCTCACAAGGGTACTAGCGCCTCTCCGGTCAGGTTTGCAGCAGCAGCGATCTCAAAATTATGGTCACCAGGGACCGCCCCTCAGCGAAAGGCGGAGCAGTGGGGGTTACTCCCGCAGGGTCCGTGTTTCGCGGAAGTGTTCCTGCGAGTACGCGAGCAATCCGCCAAGGCCTCAATACACGGCAGTTCGGACCTTGAGAGCTGTTGCGTTCCGTGCTTCGCGCTTGGAACGGCGATGTTGCGGACCGGAATCTTCCCCGAAACATGTGCGCGCTGAAAGTGTTGGCCGAGGCGCTGGAATCCCGCCAGAAGCTGGCAACCGAGCATTATTGTGAGACGTCATGAGGGGTGGATTGCTCATCCATTACTCTAACTTATTGAAAAACACTCACTTCGCAGAGGATTTTTTGCCTGGCGGCGCGGCAGACGGGAGTCAGAAGTGGGGCA
>CAYWUV010000003.1:0-119912 GCA_964461235.1 uncultured Bryobacterales bacterium
GCCGGCCCCTCGGCGGCTTGCGAGCCCCAAAAAGGCTAAATTGAGAATCCCTGGTAATCGCCGACCAGCGGTTGAGCCCGTGCTATACTCCGGTCCGGATTGAGGAGGGGATGGGGTGGAGCGCCCGACGCAACTGTCCGCTGAGGCGCGCCAACGTCTCTTGAGGCGGATCTTAGCGTCCGACTCGTTTCGCCGGTCCAAGCGTCTGAGCGATTTCTTGACCTTCGTCGTCGACGCTGAAGTTGCAGGCTCAGCGGATGCCGTCAGCGAGCAGCTGATCGGTCAGCAGCTTTATGGCAAACAAGCTGGCTACAACGCAGCAGAAGAGAACATCGTGCGGGTTGATGCCCGGCGACTCCGGCAGGCTCTCGAATCGTACTTCAGAGAGGAAGGTTCAGCTGAGAGTATCCGGCTCGACATCCCCAAGGGACACTACGTTCCGCGCTATTACACTAAGCGCAACCAGGACCCGGTTCACCAAGACCAAGACCCTCCGGATAGCACACCCTCCGCTCGATTTCCGGCCCCCCTTCAACGGCGGCATGTCATTTCCGGTTTGCTGGGCATAGGTTTGGGGTTCTTAGTGGGGGCGGTGCTACCTCGGTTCTTGCCCGGCCCCTCCTCTCCTCAGACAGAGCGATCGTCAAGCAACCCGCTTCTGGCGATGCTAGACGATCCGGATCGAGACACGTTGGTGGTAGTCCCTGACTCGATTCTGGCGTTGATGTCGTACTTGACGAAAAAAAGTCTGTCGCTGTCTGACTACTTGGAGAGCGGACGTCTATGGAGTCGGAGTTTTCCGGAACATTGGCGGGCTGTTGAGCAGGAAATGACACACATAGCCGGCCGGCAGTATACGAATCTCTCTAGCATCCACTTCGTCAGCAAGTTCATGCGAATGCAAGGCCCGACAGCGGCCAGGACCCACGTAAGGTTTGCACGGAACCTTCAAACTCGAGATTTCCCGAACAATCATGTGGTTCTGCTCGGCAGCGAGCGCGCAAATCCGTGGGTCCAGTTGTTCGACGACAACTTTCAGTTCACCTTCGAGTTTGATCCGAACCTCATGCGGCCTCTATTTCGTAACCGCAATCCACGAAAGGATGAAAAGACCATTTACAGGGCAGGAGATCAATACCAAGAGGGCGCCGAGATCTTCGCGCACATAGCGGCAGTGCCTAATGTCAGCGGCAGCGGTCAAGTGCTCATCATCGAGGGAACGTATATGGAGGGCACTGAGGCAGGCGGGGCTTTTGTGCTTGATGAACAACGAATCGCCGAGGTGATTGGACTCGGAGACTCGATAGAGGGACCATTGGAGTTCGAGGTTCTCCTTCGTTCCACTGCCTACGCGGGTGGACCGAGCGCACCCGAGATTGTGGCTCTCAGAGGTCGTGAGGCGGACCGCCTACAACAGCGAGTTGCCCGCTAATCGCTAGCGCCGTGCAACGACGCCACTTCAGTCTGTTACAGCGTTCGGTGCGAATGTTCCGGAACGGCCATTCGGCGTTGACGAACTTACCCGGTAATGCTCGCGCAGCAACTGAAAGTAGGGGGTCTGACGGACTCACGCGCTCCCGCTGATCGAGAGGGACCGCACAATTCGAAATCGGCAGCCGAAATTCGCTGAGGTACTATTGGCTTCCATCGCCGACAGGCCATGCAGGAGATGCCCTTCCGCAACCTCTACGTGCAACTCGACTCTTTCCGGGACCATAACTCTTGTCTCTCTGCTCGGATTCCTGAAAACCGGGCTTGGGCTTGAGATGTGCGGGCCCACCGCCCATCTCGAACTGCTCTAGAGAAGCCGCGGACGGGTGTCTCTGCCCGTCCCTGTTGCACTACTCTGTCCAGCGAGCAAGTCCGAAGCGGGCCATCTCAGAATGGAGGTGGGTATCACAAGATGAAGCCTACGCCCGAAAGGCGTGGTAAGCAGTGGGCCATCCGCGTTTACGAGGAGGTGGTCGACGATGGGCAAAAAAGACGAAGAGTCCGGAGGATTGCGCTGCGTCCAGCGACACTCCCTAGAGCGCCCGTCGAGCGGCTTCGGGATGACTATCTGGGAGCGATCAACAAAGCCTCGGTCGGCATCAGGGAGCTTGTCTGCTTCGCGACGTTGCACGCACTTACTGCGAAAGGGACGTTCTTTCCAATTGCGCCAGCACCACCCGGCAGCGCAGCAAGAGCGTGTTGAAGAACTACCTCCATCCCGAGCTTGGTGACCTGATCTTACGGGAGATCGCGTTGGAGCGTCTGCGGTCGCTGTTTGCCGAGTTGCAGCAGACGAAATTATCTGCCGATAGCACTGACAAGATTCGGGATGTGTTGTCGTCGGTCCTTTGGACAGACGTTGACTATGGACGGCTGGAGACGAGCCCGGCGGAGAAGTTCGGTTGAAGAGATGGCCGATAGTGAAGCATAAGCCGTTTCTTCGAATCGGTGAGTTTCACGCCTTGATGGAGTTGCTCCTGGAACCCCACGCCACGATGGTCTACGTGGCGGTGTCTATAGGGTTGAGGGTCAGCGAGTTGATCGGTCTGAGGTGTCTATATTGATACCGAAAATCGGTGATCAGGACAGCAGCTGAGGGATCACTCCCGAACTGTCGGCGAAGCGCTCCAGATCGAGGCCCATGACCCGGGCGTGGGTGAGCCATAGATTGGCCAAGGGAGTCCCATCCGGGCAGTGCAGGTGCCGGCCGGTCCGGAGCTTGCCCGCGCCGGAGCCCGCCACGACGATCGGCAGGTCGTTGTACTGGTGCGTCGCCCCGTCGCCGAGACCGGAACCGTACGTGAAGATCGTGTTGTCCAGCAGCGTCGAGCCGTCCGCCTCCTGAATGCGGTCCATCTTCTCCAATAGATACGCGAACTGCTCCATGTGGAAGCGGTCGATCTGCAGGAGTTGCTCCCCGTACTGGGTCTGCTCGTGCGACATCAGGTGATGGCTCACAGGCTTGTCGAACAGGCTTTCAAACATGAACGGCGTGTTCCAGCGTTCCGGTCCGACCATGAGCGTTGCCACGCGTGTCAGCCCCGTTTGCAGGGCTACGACCACCAGGTCGCCCATCAGGCGGATGTACTCGCCACGCGGCAGGTACGCCTCGGCAGGCTCCGCGATCGAGGCCTGGCCAAGTTCGGTCTTCATCCGCTCCAGCTTGTCCGTCTGCTCTTCGATCGTCCGGACGGAATCGAAGAACTCCGCGAATTTGTGCCGGTCTGCGGAGCCGAGTTCCCGCTGCAGCGAGCGGGCATCCTCGAGGACGATGTCGGTGATATTGCGAAACTCCTGCAGTTCCTCAGTTCCGAACAGCCTCCGGTAGGCTTTCCGGGGATCGCGGAGCGACGGAGCGAGATGTCCCGTTCCGTACCAGGATATGTTGTCGAAATAGATCGACTCCAAGTTGTCCCGGTGGCTGTTGCAGCTGAACTCCAGCGTGCGGAAAGGCGTGGCATGCCCGACCTGGTCGGCGATCAAATGGTCGAGGGTCCGGTCGAGGGGCCAAGCCGACGCTGGGACAGCGAACGGCGCTGCACTGCTGAGGAAGCAGGAGGCGCATTGGGCATGCACGTCCGTGCCGTTCTGGAAGGTCCGGTCGAGCCCGGTGATGAGGGCGACCTTGTTCCGTATCTGTTCCAGCGGCTCGAGGGTGGGGGCGAATTCCAGCGGGTGCGAGCCGACCGGAGTCGTGGTCTCGATGATCGCGCTCGTGTCTCCGTTGAAAGCCGGCAGCCCCGCATGCCGCTCCCCCGGAAAGAAACCCCGGCGCACGACACCGATCGGTACGTAGTAGACCCCCAAGCGCAAGGGCGGGCGCTCCGCGGACGGCTGCTCGGCTGTCGCGAGGCTCTCCAGCCAAGGCAGGGCGAGCGCCCCGGCACCAGCGCCTCGGAGGAAAGCCCGTCTGGATGTCGCTCGCATCGAATCGCCCCGATCAGGGAGTCTGGGTCCCCGGCGTCACGGGATTGTTGTTGCGCAGAATCGATTCGCTGAGGGCAACCTGCACTATCATCTCGCGGATCCGGTAGCCAGCTCTAGCCGATTCGCTCACGATCCGGTCGAGCGCGGGCTCATCGGAAACCGCCAACTCGCGCCCCAAGGCAAACTCCAGCAAATGGCCCGCGAAGGCGCGGGCAAACCTGTGCTTCTCGGCCAGGACCGCGTCCTTGAACTCGACGATGTCTTGGAACGGGTACCGGCCGAATAGAACCCCGCTAGCATCCACGGCGCGACCGTTGTCGTAGGTGTCCCGCCAGACCCCGGTCGGACCGTAGTTCTCCAGGGCGAAGCCCAGCGGATCGATCTTCGCGTGGCAGCTGGCGCATTGGGCCTGATTGCGGTGCGCCTCGAACCGTTCGCGCAAGGTCAGGCTTCCCCCCGCCCCGGTACCTTCCTTCTGTGGTAGGAGAGCGACATCGGCAGGGGGTGGGTCGGGCGGGTCGTTGAACACCACGCCGGCGATCCAGGCTCCCCGGGTGATGGGATTGGTCCGCGCAGGGCCCGAGGTCATGGTCATGACGGCTGCGTTGGTGATCACCCCGCCCTGCCTCCGGTCGGTCAGGTTGACGCGCCGGAACGGAATGGCCACGGGCGGGACCTTCTCGGGTCGCGTCCCGTCCCGGTACCACGACTCCAGCAGTTCGCTGCGGTAGCTGAAATCCGAGTCCACCAGCTCCAGAATTGAGCGGTCCTCGATCAGCGTCGTTTCGAACAGGAGCAGCGGCTCGAGCATCATGTGCATGCTCGAGCGGAACTTTGCGAAGTAGAATGCCGGGAATCTCAGGGGGTCCGGCACGGACGATACGATGCGCTCCAGTTGCAGCCATTGGGTCGGGAAGCTGTCGCAGAACCGCTTGACGCGGGCGTCCCGCAACATGCGCTCGACTTCCTGCCGAAGGACGGCCGGCTCGTGGAGACGGTTTTCGGCTGCCAGCCCCAGCAGCGTCTGGTCCGGGATGCTTCCCCAGAGGAAGAACGACAGGCGCGACGCCAGCTCGAAATCGTCGATGCGCCCCCCGGAGTCGGTCGGCCCCGCGCGCTCATAGAGATACAGGAAGCGTGGGGACGACAGCGCGGCCGATACGGCCGCCTTCATACCGTCCGCGTAGGACTCGCCCGACTCGATCCGCGACATTGCGCGGTCGGTATACCGATCCAAGAGAGCTTCCCCCACCGGTCGGCGAAAGGCCGCCGAGAGGAAGCCGCGCAACGTTTCCCGGACCCGGAATGCGGGATCCTCGCCATCCGGACCCGGCGTGAAGAGCCGGTTCCAAGCCCCGCTGGTGCTTTCGTTGAAGTCCTCGCTCTGGGTAATCGACCGGCTCAGCTTGAAGAACGCCTCGAGAAGCAGCGGCGACAGTGTGAGGTGATCCCCCCGGTTGTCGTAACCGTGCTCGGCCCGCAGATCCTGCGGGAACGGTGCGACACCGGCGAGGCGCTTGTCGATCAACTGGGATTTGCCCAGCGGGCGGCTGCCGGCCTTGAGGCTGTCCGGCATCTTGCCCGTTTCGGGACGAAAGTAACCGTAGGCCCGCAACATGCGTTCCGGGAGGGCGAATACGTCGCGGTTCAGTTCGAACAGGTCCTGAACGGCGTTGTTGTACTGGAACCGGTTCATACGCCGCATCGGCGTACGCGGAAGGATCGCTCGCGATGTGGCGGAAGCATGCAAGAGTCTTCGCAACTCGGCGACCAGCACGCCTTTTTGCTCACCGCTGAGGGGGGGCGCCCCGGGAGGCGGCATCACGCCGGCATCCAGAACGTTGACAAGATCCCTCACCAGTTCGGGATTCTCGATCAGGTCAGGTTCGGTCTGCAGCACCGCCAGGTTGATGTTTCCGCTCGGCGTCCCGGTCGCGCCATGGCACTGGATGCAGGTCTGCCGGAACACGGGTCCCAGCACATCGGCCACCGCATCCCCTCGGGCGCCCTCAAGAGCCGGAACGATGCAAGCGGCCGCGACAGCGGCGCAAACCGCCCTCCAACCAGTTGGTGCCAACTCACGGAATACCTGCATACGACCGCAGTCCGCGAAGGGCCGTCCAAGCAATCCTGGGAATGGAGCCCGGACGGGATACACGAGACGAATCCAATGCGCCGTCTTTGCCGCTGGTGCGATTATACCGGCAGTCGGGACGCGCTATCGGGCGAGAACTGACCGGGGAGTCGGGGATCCAGCCGCCGTTTCCCTGTGTCTCTCAGCGTTTGGAAGGCGATAGGCAGGAATCGGCTGGAGCACTCCCGAGTCCGGCAAGACAGGATTGGACGCTAGACTGAGCGAGCATGGCCAGCATTGGCGCGATCGCGATTCTCGGGCAGGTCGCGACCGTGCTGGTCGCCCTGCTTGCGGTCTCCGCACCCATCCGCGGGGAAACGGTGGAGATACTCCGCAATGGAGACGTCTCCTCATGGAAAGAGCGCCGGTTCGCCGGGAACACAGTGTACGAGGCCGTGCACATCGATGGCCAAACTGTGCTCCGCGCATCGAGTGCCGGCCACGCTTCGGGCCTATTCCGCAAGATCCGAGTCGACATCAGGAAGACACCCATCCTTGACTGGACTTGGCGCGTCTGCGAAGCTCTCGGCCCGGTCGACGAACGAACCCGCAACGGTGACGACTACGCCGCGAGGGTCTACGTCATCCACTCCCGCCCCCTGCTCTTCTGGCGGACCCGAGCTCTGAACTACGTGTGGTCGGGCTCGGCCCCAAGGGGAGCGACCTGGCCGAACGCCTACACGCGTTCCGTTCGCATGATCGCGCTGCGATCCGGCAATGGGGAAGCCGGCCGGTGGGTCTCAGAGCGGAGGGACGTGCGGGCGGACTTCGGCAGGTTTCTGGGGAGGACCATCCGCTTTATCGACGCGGTGGCGCTCATGACCGACACGGATGACGGGGGAGGACGAGCGGTCGCCCACTACGGGGATATCCGCTTCACCAGCGAGTGAAGCGCAGGGAGCACCCAGGCAGGTCGTCCGGACCGAGGGGAATCGGGCCAAACGGTTGCACTTCGGGAACACGGCCGCGACCGGGGCCAAGCGATCCTTCCCCGGGGAGTGCGGTCCAGGACGGATCCGATTCGCGCCGGAAAGCCAGCGAGAGGCATCCCGCAGCAATCCGCAGGCCGGTCCGCCGACCCGGCTCATGCACGAGGCAGTGCTTCGGTGCCCTCGATCTCTCGTGCCGGGGTATCGACCGACATTTCCGTGAGAGCATGGTGGTATGGCTGCGAACCCCTGCCGGCTCAACCGGTTAGCAGGTGCCCTGATGCTGCTGGCCACGGCGATATCGGGTTTCGCTCAGCAGCAGGTAGGTGGGCTCCGCGTCACCGTGACAGACCAAACCGGTGGCGTGATCCCCGGGGCCGAAGTCGAACTCATCAGCACCGCACTGATCCGGGCGGCCCTTGCGACTACCAACGAAAAGGGCTTGGTCATCAACCACAGCCTCCCTCCGGGGGACTACACGGTGACAGCCCGATCCGAGGGGTTCCAGACGGTCGTCAACGAGGGCGTGCTCGTGGAGACCGGCCGCACGTATTCCGTTGCCATGACCCTGATGCTCGGGGAAGTCGACAGCATGATCGTCGTGGAGGCGGGAGCGGCCTCGATCGACACGTTCAAGAGCGAATCGGCGTCGGTGTATGGCGGCGACCGGCTGATCAACGCCGCTGGCGGGCGAGACTTCACCAACTACGCGCGGTTCCTGCCGAGCGTCAACATCGAGCCGCAGACAGGCATCCTCAATCACAAGGGGCGAACCGTCCTGGGGATCTCGGTCGACGGATCCTCCGGTGCCGAGAACGTGTTCTATGTCGACGGCGTTGACACGACAAGCATCTACAACGGCCTGAACAACCAAAACCTGCGCGTCGAGACCGTGCAGGAATTCCAAGTGAAGACGGCCGGGTACGAAGCGGAATTCGGCGGCGCGATGGGGGGTGTCCTGAGCGTCCAGACCAAGAGCGGCTCGAACGAGTTCCACGGCAGCGCCCTCTGGTACGGAAGCGGAAGCGCGCTGGCGGGAGTACCAAGCAAGCGCCTCCGTCTCGACCCGACCCAAGACGTGGACGTGGCCGAGTACGTGTACGACGACGAAGACTACGATGCGGTCAACGAATTCGGGTTCACGCTCGGCGGGCCGGTATGGACGAATCGCACCTGGTTCTTCGGCTCGTTGTTGCCGCAGTTCCAGAACCGGACGCGCTCGGTCACGTTCACTTCCGGGGAGTCAGGGGATTTCTCGCGCAAAGACCGCCTTCGCAACAGTAGCCTCAAGTTTGACTTCCAGCCGGCCGACAGGGTCCGGCTCAGCACGTCTTACGTCTCGGACTGGGCGGACTGGAGGGGAGGGCTGCCGGATCGCGACGGGACTTCGAACCCGGCATTCGCGTGGGCGCGGGAAGGCTTCGAGTACCCCGGTTACACGGTCACGGGGGCTCTTGTGGCGACACCGACGCCCAATCTCGCGATCGACGCACGGTGGGGACTGAACGGCTTCCAGACCGAGCAGATGCTGACTCCGGACCGGGTGCGCCACGGCTTCCGCCAGTCGCCCGGCGTGATCGGCTACGCCCAGGACGATCCGTTGTACCGGCCGCGTGGGTTCACTTCGATCGGGCACGGTGCGAGCTTCCACACGTCCCAGGACTACCAAAAGAAAGCCACTGTTTCCCTGACTGGAAGCCTGTTGGCGAGCACGGCCGGGCAGCAGCACAACCTGCGATTCGGATGGCAGTTCAGCGGGCTCGGGCACGACATCAATGACGCATATCAGTACGATTTCGTGATTTTCGACTACAACCGGCCCTACAACATGATCGACGGCACCCTTCGGACAAGCACCTGCACGGGCCCCGACGGCGTCCCCTACGATCCGTGCGGCTACTACGAGGTGCGGTCTCCCTTCGGCGTCGTGGCGAGCGTCGCCACGAACCGCGGCGCACTCTTCGTGCAGGATTCGTGGACTGTCGGGGGTGGGCTGACCGTCAATCTCGGCATCCGCTTCGAGAAGGAGGAAGTCCCATCCTTCAGCGATCTTCCGGAGTACTCGCACGCGGCCTTCAAGTGGGGATTCGCCGACAAGGTCGCACCCCGCATCGGCTTCGCCCACGACCTGCTGGGCAACGCGAAGCTCAAGCTGTTCGGGAGTTGGGGCCGGTTCTTCGACGCCATGAAGCTCAACCTGGCCCAGGGGTCATTCGGAGGATTCAAGTGGCTGAGCCACTACTACCTGATGGATGACACGACTCTGGACTGGCCAGCGATCGGCGGACTCACGGGCCAAGGTCCGTACCCCGGAACCTTCGTGGAAACGAGGAACTGGCGCATTCCGTCATTCGAGGACCTGGATCCCGAACTGAAGCCCATGCGCATGTCCGGGACGGTGCTCGGGCTGGAATACGAGGCGGCGACCGATTACGTGTTGTCCGTCCGCTATACCCGGAAGTCTCTCGAAGAGGCGATCGAGGACGTTGGTCGGCAGACGCAGGCCGGGGAAGCGTACTACATCACCAATCCCGGGAGCGGCCTGTCCGTCAGCGAATTCGTCGCGGCCGGCCTGCCGCCCACTCCCCGCGCGGAACGGACCTATGACGCGTTCGAGGTCCGGTTGCGGAAAACCTATCGGGACCGCTGGCTCGCGGACGTTGCCTACGTGCGCTCCAGGCTCCACGGCGTGTACTCCGGTCTGGGAAGCTCCGACGAGAACGGACGGCTCAGCCCGAATACGAACCGGGACTTCGACCTGTGGTTCCTCTCCTACGACTCCAAGGGCAACGTCGTCAACGGCCCCCTTGGCACGGACCGACCGAACCAGCTCAAGGCGCACTGGGCCTACATCACGCCCTGGAACCTGGAGATCGGCGGGTTCTTCCGGGCGATGAGCGGGACCCCGATCACCCGCAGCGTGGATCTCGAGCATGTCGACGTCAGGGTCGAGAATCGTGCCAGCGACGGAAGGAACCCCTCCAGGACGCAGACAGACCTGTCGTTGGTGCAGCGGTTCTTCCCGTTCGCGGACGAATCGAAGTGGCTGGAAATCAACTTCAACGTCATCAATCTCCTTAACCGGCGGACAGGACTGCGAACATTCGAGAGCGTGTACCGGCAGTCACTCCCGCTCTGGCAGCCCGGCGATCCGGTCTCACAGGTCCTGGACGGCTACGACTACCGTGCGATCGCGGCCGAGCAGGGCGCCACGCAGGATCCGCGTTTCCTCATGCTGGACCGGTTCCTCGAGCCGATCTCCGCCCGCATCGGAATCCGCTACGTGTTCTGAGGCCCGCAGACGGAGCCTAATGATCGCGAGCGATCACGAAATCGTTCTCGTACATCTGGAATACCGCCTGGTTCAGGCCGAGCTGCCGGTAGGCCTCCTGCGCCACCCGGTTCTCCTGCTCGACGTACAGGCGCACCCCGCACACGCCGCGCTCCTTCGCCAGCTTGAGCATGTGTCCGTACAGCGCACGGAGCACGCCCTGACGACGGAATTCAGGGCGTACGTAGACGCTCTGCAGCCACCAGAACATGCCGTTCCGCCAGTCGCTCCACTCGTAGGTGAGCGCCAACTGCCCGGTCACTTCCGGTCCCGACTCTGCGAGCAGGTAAAAGCCGAGCGCCCGGTCCCGCAGCACGGCGCGGACCCCGGAGCGCAGGCGGTCCCTGTCCAGCTGCAGTCCTTCTGATTCCTCGGCGAGGCGGGCGTTGAAGTCGGTGACGGTTTCGAGATCGGCGAGTGTCGCCGGACGAACGTTCATGAACAGATCTTAGGCGATGGCCGCATGGGCTACACTCGTACCCGTATGATACGGAGCGCGGCTCTCCTCGCCTTGTGCGCCTTGGCGCTGCCGGGCCAGGACAAGGAGTCCAGGAACCGCCTAGGGCTGCCGAATCCTCCGGAGCAGGACATTCCGTACCTGATTCATGGGAGCGAGATCCGAAAGCTGGAGCGGGCCGAGGCCCAAGAAGAGGAGGCCAAGAACCAGCTGCGGTACTGGATTCCCGGGACGGCTGCCTCCGTCAAGACGCCCTTGGCCGCCCCAGAATTCCTGATTGACTCCAAGGACATCGACCCCCGCGACCTGCAGCTTTATGGGTTCGAGGTCGTCAAGGGGAGGCGCGAGATCCTGTTCCGCAGAAAGAAGAAGATCGTGGCCGAGCCGTACTTCCTGCAGTTGGACGGCATCGAGGGGAGAGTCGTCCGGATCCGCACGGGAGCAAGCCTTCAGCCCGGAGAGTACGGTCTCACGCCGGACGGCAGCAATGCGGTTTTCACGTTCGCGGTGTTCTGACGGCCGCTACGCCGGACCGGCCGTCGCGGATCCCTATTGAAGAGCCGAGATCTCGCGCTTCAGATACGCAATCGACTCGTTGACGATCTTCTCGGCCCCCGGCGAGAAGTCGAATACCTCCATGGACACCCACCCGCCGAACCCGCGGTCCTTGGCGACCTGCAGGACCGGCTTGAAGTCGTACCCCCCACCGTGTCGCGGGTAGCTTCCGTCGAGTTCGTTGACGTGGATATGTCGGATCTTGGGCCAGTGCCGGGCGACCAGTTCGTGGTGGCGCTCCCGCTCGTCGATCGCATTGTGGGAATCAAACATTGTCTGCACCATGGGGCTGCCGATCTCGTCGACGATCTGCGCGGCCCTGTCGAGGGTCACGATCACGTCGCACTGCCCGACGGGCAACGCTTCGACACACAGCGTGACGCCGGCCGCCTCCAGCTCGGGGACGATGGAACGGACACCGTCGATGTAGTTGGCTTCGGCCTGCTCCCGTGTCAGCCCGCCGACGGTGCGCCGCTGCATCGGTGACCCGAATACCATGACTCCGCCGGTGGTGCCGGCCGGCCGCAGGTCGGCGCACAGCCCGACCAAACCGCGAACATAGTCCCAGCTTCTGCGCCTCACCTGCTCATCCGGAGTTGTGACCTGCAGCCCCTCTGGACCCACGGTCAGCCAGTGCAGACCAACAAAGCTCAGCCCCTCCGACTCGATGATGTCCCGGATCTCGTGACGGCGCGTGGTCGGCAGACCCGTCGCATCCTGCATCAGGGTGAACGGCGCGATCTCGATGCCGTCCCAGCCGGCCCGCTTGATCGATCGGCACGACTCCGCGAAGTCCGCATCACCGTACAACTCGTTGCAAACCGAGAGCTTGAATGACTGGGCCATGTGCATCCGCCTACTGTACAGCAGACCGGCGGGCACCTTCCGGGGGCGCACAGGGCGGGCCGAAACACTGTGGCAGAATGGAGCGGTAGGGGGATTGATGCATCAAGCAACCACTAGACGTGCATTCACGAAGACTTTCCTGGCCGCAGGCGGAGCAACCGCAATCGCAGCCCGGGGCATGGCCCACGAGCAGATCGACTCCTCGGTCCGTGGTGTCACGATCGGCGTGCAGAGCTACAGCTTCCGCGACCGTCCTCTCGACGAGGCGATCAAGGCCATCAAATCGATCGGCATCGGATCGTGCGAGCTCTGGAGCGGCCACGTGGAACCATTGCGAGAGTTGCGGAGGCAGGAAAACGGAAGGGAGAAGCTGCGAGCCTACCGACTCGAGACCCCTCTCTCGAAGTTCGAGGAGATCGGCACCAAGTTCCATGAAGCCGGCATCGAGCTCCCAGCGCTGAACTACAGCTTCCGGGACGACTTCACCGACGAGGAGATCGCACGGGGCTTTGAAATGGCCAAGGCGATGGGCGCAAGGTCGATCACCGCCTCCGGAACGGTCAGCGTCTCCAAGCGCGTCGATCCGATCGCAAAGCGTTACGGAATGCTCGTGGGCATGCACAACCATTCCAGGATTCGCGAGAATGAGTTCGCAACGCCTGAGGACTTCGCCGCCGCCTCCAAAGGCCACGGGAATATCGTCGTCAATCTGGACATCGGGCACTTCGTCGCCGCCGGTTTCGACCCGATCGACTACATCGAGAACCATCACGGGCGCATCCTCATGCTGCACATCAAGGACCGGAAAGCGAACCAGGGGGAGAACGTATCCTTCGGAAAGGGCGACACGCCGATTCGGGAGGTGTTGCGGCTGCTTCGCGACAACCGCTACGACATCCCCGCCAACATCGAGTACGAGTACAAGGGCGGCGACACGGTCGAGGAAGTCCGGAAGTGCTTCTCCTACTGCAGGCAGGCCCTCGAAGCCTGACGGGAGAGCTATCTGTAGCCGGACCGCCCTGGAGTCGGGTCCCGCAAGGGCCGGTCGGAGCGATCCGGCCGTCAGTCGGTTTCTCTTCGATGCCGGTGGGCGATAATTCGAAGGCATGAACGTCGCCGCCATCCTTCCCGCTGCCGGCCACGGCACCCGCATGGGGAAAGAGGCCGCGGTGCAGTACGGCAGTGACCGCAAGCAGTTCATGAGGCTGGGCGGCACTCCCATCCTGGCTCTCGCGATCCGGAAGTTCCTCGCCGTCCCCAGCGTCCGCGAAATCCTGGTTGCGGTCCCGGAAGGCAGCGAAGACTCGGTCCGGGCGATGCTGGGCGAAACCGGGAACGCGACCCGCGTCCGCGTCCTGTCCGGGGGACGCAACCGGCAGGAATCGGTCGGACACTGCCTCGATGCGGTGTCGGACGGCATTGACCTAGTCGCGGTCCACGACGGCGTCCGCCCGTTCGTTCCGGTCCAGCTGATCGAGGAAGCGATCCGACAGGCTTCGGCGCGGCGCGCCGTCATCCTCGGGATGCCGGCTGAGGAGACAGTCAAACAGGTCAGCCGAGAAGTCGTGCGGGCGACACTGCCTCGGGAGCGGATCATGCTGGTCCAGACTCCGCAGGTCTTCGAACTCGCCTTGCTGCGCAGAGCGTTCGAGACGGCCCGCCGGGACGATTTCGTCGGAACGGACGAGGCGAGTCTGGTCGAGCACTTGAACGAGGATGTCTACGTCATGCGGGGGAGCGAGCGGAACATCAAGATCACCCGCCCGCACCACATGGCCCTTGCAGAGCTCTACTTCGAACTGGAGAACCGTGAATCCGCCTCCCATCGTCAGCTTCGATCGTAACGAGGTCCGAGTCGGCATCGGGTACGATTCCCACCGCTTGGTAGAGGGCCGGCCGCTCATCCTCGGGGGGGTGGAGATTCCGTCCGAGAAGGGTCTGCAAGGCCACTCCGACGCGGACATCCTGCTCCACGCCGTGACGGACGCCATACTCGGAGCCGCCGGCCAGAGCGACATCGGCGAACTGTTTCCTCCCTCCGACCCGCAATGGAAAGACGCGGACAGCAGCATTTTTCTGCGTCATGCCACCGAACTGCTGGACAGCTACGGATGGAGCGTGGTGAATGTCGACGCGGTGATCGTGCTGGAGCAGCCGAAGATCCTGCCGTACCGGGATCGGATCCGTGAGAATCTCGCCTCAATGCTAGGCATCGACCCGGGAGCAGTCGGCCTCAAGGCCAAGACCGGCGAGGGGGTCGGCCCTGTCGGCACCGGCGAGATAGCCGCCGCCCACGCCGTTGCCCTGATCACCGGCAGCGGCACGAAGAAGCTCATGTGAACGGAGGGCCTGTCCGGACAGAGCCGGATCGACTCAGCGAGAGCGCATCCATGCACGGAACCCGTATAATCCAAGCGGACATGCGAGCTTCGACCCCAGCATCGATTCTGGCTTTGGCTCTCCTCTTGACCGCCTCGTCCCAGGCCGAAACGGCGGTGCGGTTCAATCGGGATGTCCGGCCAATCCTGTCCGAAAACTGTTTCGCCTGCCACGGGCCCGACAAGGCAACGCGCATGACAAGCCTGCGCCTGGATGCGGAAGAGGCTTGGTCGGCAGTGCTTGGCAGCGGACGGAAGCTTGTCCAACCCGGAGCTCCCGACCGAAGCGAACTGTTCGTCAGGATCTCGACCCCGGATCCGGCCACACGGATGCCTCCGGCGGCCTTTGGTCACGATCCCCTGCCCAAACCTGACGTGCAGGTGGTCCAGCGATGGATCGAGCAAGGGGCGGAATGGCAGGGACACTGGGCATTCATCGCGCCGGAGCGCCCCGAGATTCCGGACGACCGCAGCCTCGGATGGCCCGTGAATGCGATTGACAGCTTCGTCCTCCGTCGCCTGAACCGGGAGGGGCTGGAACCGTCCCCCGAGGCATCTCGCGAGACCCTGATCCGGAGACTCAGCCTGGACCTGACGGGTTCCCCTCCCGAACTGTCGGAAGTCGATGCGTTCCTCGCCGACTCTTCCGCAAAGGCGTACGAAACGGTTGTCGACCGACTCCTCGCGTCACCGCGATACGGGGAGAGGATGGCCATTCGCTGGCTGGACGCCGCCCGCTACGCCGACACCAATGGGTACCAAACCGATGCAGAGCGGGACATGTGGAGATGGCGTGACTGGGTCATCGACGCGTTCTCCTCGAACAAGCCCTTCGACCAATTCACCGTGGAGCAGCTGGCTGGCGATATGCTGCCGGGAGCGACCCTCGAACAAGTCGTTGCCACCGGTTTCAACCGCAACCATCGCGGGAACGGCGAGGGGGGCATTGTCGACGCCGAGTACGCGGTCGAGTACGTTGTCGATCGGGTCGACACGACATCGACCGTCTGGCTGGGCCTGACGCTGGGCTGCGCCCGGTGTCACGACCACAAATACGATCCCGTCACGCAGAAGGAATACTACGAACTCTTCGCATACTTCAACAACGTCCCCGAGAAAGGCAAGGCGTTCAAGTACGGCAATTCCCCGCCCTTCGTGAAGGCCCCGACCGCAGAACATGAGCAGCACCTGCGGGACATGGATGCGGAGCTTGCCCGTCTGCGGGAGCAGCAGAAGGAGGTGTTGCGCAAGGCTGCCGATGAGAGGCGCGAGTGGGAGCGGACCCTCGGGGCTTCGGCGATCGACTGGATCGATCCCCGCGGCTTGGAGGTGGGATTCCCCACGGGATACGAAGGACCCGAACCGCCCGAGATCGTCCTCGAAGGCGACGACTTCGTCGATCTGGGCCAGGACGGGGCATTCGGGTTCTATGACCGGTTCAGCGTGTCGGCATGGATCCGTCCCCAAGGCCCCGATGGTGCCATCGTTTCGAAGACGGGCAACGTCGCGCCGGAGGACGACACCCAAGGCAATCCCGGCTGGGGCTTCTATTTGAAGGACAGCAAGCTACAGGTCAACCTGGTCAACCGCTGGCTCGACGACTGCCTGCGGCTGGAGAGCCGTGAGCCCGTGGCGATGGGCGAATGGCAGCACGTCGCCTTCACGTACGACGGCACGCGGCTCGCGACGGGCGTAAAGATCTACCTGAACGGCAAGCCGCTCGATCTGGACGTGATCCGGGACGAGATGAACCAGGAGATCAAGTCGAAAGAGCCGCTCCGGATCGGGCGGGGCCTCGGACTCGATTACATCGGCGGGGTCCGTCGACTGCTCGTCTACGGCAGGGCCCTGACTGCCGAACAAGTGGAAGTCGCTGCGGTGGCCCGGACACTCGACGAAATTACCTCCATACCGGAACCGAACCGTAGCGAACCGGAGGCCCGGAAGCTGGCTTGGGCCTACGCCAATACCCTCGGGGACCCGACTGTTACGGACCTGACCGCACGGATTCGCGACCTCGAGGAGGTACGCCAGGCGCACGTCGACTCGATACCGACCGTCATGGTCATGCAGGAGATGACGCCACGTCGGAAGACCTTCCGGCTTGATCGCGGCGCCTACGACGCCCCCGCAGAAGAGGTTCGGCCAGGCCTGCCCGCGGCGCTGTCCCGCAAAGACCCGAACAGCCGGTTGGAGTTTGCCAAGTGGCTGGTGTCCCGTGATAACCCGCTGACCGCGCGGGTGACCGTGAACCGGGTCTGGCAGATGCTCTGGGGCACGGGGATCGTCCGGACGGTCGAGGACTTCGGATCGCAGGGCGAATGGCCTACCCACCCGGACCTGCTCGACTGGCTGGCGGTCGAGTTCATGGAATCCGGTTGGGACCTCAAGGGACTGGCGAAGACGATCGTGATGAGCGCGGCGTACCGGCAATCGTCGCGGACCCGTCCGGACCTGATGGAATCAGACCCGGACAACCGCCTTTTTGCCCGGGGCCCCCGGTTGCGGCTTCCGGCCGAGGCCGTCCGCGATCTCAGCCTAGCCGTGTCAGGCCTGCTGGTCGACAGGGTGGGCGGGCCTTCCGTCCGGCCGTACCAACCGGCCGGCCTTTGGACGGAACTTGCCGGAGGCAAGGACTACGCCGTCGGCTCCGGATCCGACCTGTACCGCAGGAGCCTGTACACGTTCTGGAAGAGGGCCGTCCCTCCGCCATCCATGATGATCTTCGACTCGGCCGGGCGGGAGGCCTGCACGGTACGCAGCATCAGGACGAACACTCCCTTGCAGGCACTGAACCGAATGAACGACGAGTCGTACATGGAAACGTCGAGGGCGCTCGCGGCCAAGGCCCTGCGGGAGGCGGGGCAAAAGAGACTGGAACGGCTGGGCCACATCTTCCGCCTCGCCACGTCGAGGCACCCGAATCAAGCGGAGCGGGAAGTGCTCTCGACTGGGTTCGGATACCACCTCGACCGATTCCGGAGCGGTCCGGAGTTCGCCGATGCCCTACTGGGGAAGACAGCGTGGCCGCCACCGGCAGGCGTGTCTCGTACCGAGTTCGCGGCCTACACCATGATGGCGAGCTTGGTGCTCAACCTCGACGAGACCATCACCAGGGAGTGACTTGCTCGCCCCAGGGCGGGCGGGCCGCAAGTCCGTGTCCCTATAATGGGACGCGAAGTCAAGGCAGAGGGGACTGATGCGCAGCTGGTCTGAACACAGCACACGCCGGCATTTCTTCGGCAAGAGTGCCTACGGCCTGGGCATCGCAGCGCTGGCTAACCTGATGGGCCAGGAAGTGGCGTCGGACAGCCCAGGCGGCGCACCGCACTTCTCGGCGAAGGCGAAGCGGGTCGTCTATCTGTTCCAATCCGGAGCCCCTTCGCAGATCGACATGTTCGATCACAAGCCGCAGCTGGAGCGGCTCCGGGGCGAGGACCTTCCGGATTCGGTGCGGAAGGGCCAGAGACTGACGGCGATGACCGCGACGCAGTCGTCCTTTCCGATCGCCCCGTCCATGTTCCGATTCCGGCAGCATGGAGCGTCGGGCACGTGGATCAGCGACCTACTCCCCCACACCTCCGGGATTGCGGATCGCCTGTGCATCATCAAATCGATGCATACCGAGGCCATCAATCACGACCCGGCCGTAACCTTCTTCCAGACCGGGGCGCAACTGGCCGGCCGCCCCTCCATCGGGGCATGGATCTCGTACGGATTGGGCAGCGAGAATCGAGACCTGCCGGGTTTCGTTGTCATGGTCTCGTCGGGAAGTGGCCGGAACGGACAGCCGCTATACGACCGGCTTTGGGGCAGCGGTTTCCTGCCGACCCGCTATCAGGGGGTGAAGTTCCGCTCCACCGGGGACCCGGTCCTGTACCTTTCGGACCCGGACGGAGTCGACCGGGCGGCGCGCAGGAGATTCCTGGACGACCTCGGCCACCTCAACCGGATCCGGTACAACGATTTCGCCGATCCGGAAATCCTGACGCGAATCTCTCAGTACGAGATGGCCTTCCGGATGCAGTCCTCGGTACCGGAGCTGACGGACCTTTCCAACGAGCCCGAATCGACTTTCGAACTGTACGGGCCCGACTCGAGAACACCGGGCACGTATGCGGCAAACTGCCTCCTCGCGAGAAGGCTGCTGGAGCGAGATGTCCGTTTCGTGCAACTGTTCCATCGGGGCTGGGACCAGCACACCGACCTGCCATCGCAGATTCGGAAGCAGTGTGCTGACACGGACCAGGCATCGGCAGCGCTGGTCATCGACCTGGCGCAGAGGGGCCTGCTTGAAGACACCCTTATCGTTTGGGGAGGCGAGTTCGGACGCACAGTCTACAGCCAAGGCAAGCTGACTGCGGACAATTACGGACGTGACCATCATCCCCGCTGCTTCACCATGTGGTTGGCGGGCGCCGGAATCAGTCCGGGCACCAGCATCGGGCAAACTGACGATTTCAGCTACAACATCACGGAAGATCCCGTGCACGTCCATGACCTGCATGCGACGATCCTCCACCTGCTGGGCATCGATCACGAAAGGCTGACGTTCAAGTACCAAGGCCGGAACTTCCGCCTCACGGACGTACACGGCGAACTGGTGTCAAAAGCCCTGGCATAGAATTCCCGCGCGACACCCGGGCAAGCTGACCTAGAAACTCACCGATGCATCTGAAGCTGCTCTGTGTCGCTCTGGCGGCGTTCGCCCTGCTGCATCAAGACGCCTGGCTTTGGACGGACAGCAGGTTAGTCCTGGGATTTCTCCCGTCGGGCCTCGCGTACCACGCGGCGTACTCGATCGCCACAGCGGGCTTATGGGCGTTGGTAGGTCGCTACGCCTGGCCCGGGGACCTCGAGGATTCCGAATCGGTGCCTGACCCGGTCAAACAGGGGTCGCAGTGACCCAGCTCGCCGTCATCTCCGTCTACTTGGCGGTTCTGGTCGGCCTCGGGATTCTGAGCAACCGAGCTTTCCGCGGAACGTCCGAGGACTTCTTCCTGGCGAGCCGCTCCATCGGGCCAGCGGTGCTGATGCTCTCCGTGTTCGGAACGGCAATGACCGCCTTTTCGCTGGTTGGCAGCACGGGCGAGTCCTACCGAATCGGCATCGGCGTGTACGGGCTCATGGCCTCGTGGTCGGGACTCGTGCACTCGGCGGTGTTTTATTTCGCAGGGGTGCGCCTTTGGGCGCTGGGCAAGAAGCACGGCTACACGACGCAAATCCAGTTCTTCCGTGACCGGTACGAGAGCCGTGCGCTGGGCCTGCTGCTCTTCCCCGTCTTGGCGGGCCTCGTTGTTCCCTACGTGTTGATCGGTCTGCTTGGAGCTGGCAGCGTGGTCCAGGCGCTCACGGCGGGTGCCTTTCCCCAAGCGTTCGCTGCCACCGGAGGGGGCCTCCCGCCGTGGCTGACCGGCCTCGGCATTACGTCCGTCGTGCTCCTATACGTCTATGTCGGGGGAGTGCGGGCCGCGGCGTGGGCGAACGCGCTGCAGGCGGCTGTCTTCCTGGTGACCGGCATCGGCGCGTTCCTCGTCATCTCGGCCAAGCTGGGCGGCGCAGCAGCAGCGACCCAAGCAGTCGCAGCGGCGCATCCGGAAAAGCTCGTGCGAGGGGACTCTCTGGGCCAGCTCCACTTCTTCAGCTACTTCTTCATACCGCTCTCGATCGGGATGTTTCCGCACGTCTACCAGCACTGGCTTGCAGCCAGGTCGGCGACTTCGTTCAAGCCGATGCTGGTCTTGCATCCAATCTGCATGCTGCTGGTGTGGCTGCCCTGCGTGCTGATCGGCTTGTGGGCGACCTCTGCCGTGATGCCCGACGGCTCGGCGGTGGTTCCGCCCGGTTCACCGGTCAACAGCGAGTTGGCGATCATGGTGCAGCGCCTGACCACGCCTGCGCTCGGCGGGATTCTCGGAGCGGGAATCCTCGCCGCCATCATGTCGTCGCTGGACTCGCAGTTCCTGGCGATCGGCTCGATGTTCACCAATGACGTGGCCCCCCAGCTGTTCGGCAGGGCCGAACTGGGGGATGCCCGGAAGCTCTTCCTGGGGAGATTGGTCGTTGCTGTGGTCGCGGCAACCGCCTACCTTTTCTCGCTCAGCGAGCCGCGCAGCGTCTTTTCGCTTGGGATTTGGTGCTTCAGCGGGTTCTCCGCGCTGTTCCCGATCGCGATTGCAGCGATCTATTGGCGGAGGGCGACCGCGGCGGGAGCGATCGCCTCGCTTGCCGTGACCGTCGTCCTTGGGCTGGCCTTCTTCCGGGCGAGCGGCTACGGCAGCAATCCTTCGTACCTGTTCCTAGGCATGCTGCCGGCAGCCACGATGGTGGCCGCATCGACCGTTACCCTAGTCCTTGTCTCGCTTACAACGAAGCCGCCGTCCCGGGCCACACTCGAAAGGTTCTTTCCCGCTCGTTCCGCGTGACGGAGAATAGCCACGATGCCCGCAGGCCAGCCCGACGCATGTCCGTCCGGGCATGAGGGAACGTCTTGACCATCGCGTACATCGGCGCCGGCGCTGCAGGGACGATCTGCGCGAACTGCCTCAAGGACAACGCATTGGCCGCAGCCCTGCGGGCCCAAGGGCACGACGTGGTCCTGGTGCCCGCTTATACTCCCCTGCTCACGGACGAGAATGACGTGAGCGAAAGCCGGGTCGTGTTCGGAGGGATCAACCTCTACCTGCAGGGCAAGTACGCCTTCTTCCGCAACAGCGGGGTCTTCGACCGGGTGCTGGACCATCCGAGTCTGCTTCGGTGGGCATCCCGATTCGCGATGGACACCGATCCGGCAAACCTCGGGGCCATGACCCGGGATACATTCCTAGGGCCGCGCGGACCGTACCAGCGCGAGCTTCGCAAGCTGGTAGACGTGCTGCGGGACATCGGCCCTTCTGTCGTGCACCTGACGAATTCGATGCTGGCCTGCATGGCCGGGCCGATCAAGGAGCACCTCGGAGTCCCCGTCGTCTGCTCGCTGTCGGGTGAGGCGGAATTCCTCGCCGGACTCTCCGAGCCGTACCGCTCCGAGTGCTACGACCTGCTGCGAGAGGACGCTCGCCACATCGACTGGTTCGTCGGCTCTTGCGACGACCAAGTCCGCTCCATGGCTCCGATCCTAGGCAGCGTCGCGGATCGGACAGCAACGATCCTGCCCGGTATCTCGCTCGACGGCTACCGAGAGCGATCCTACGAGCCGCAGGACGGCTTCGTCGTTGGCTCCCTGGCCCGGATATCGGAGACGAAGGGCCTGGAAATCCTCGCCGAGGCAGTTGCGCAGCTGAGTCGGCGTCGGCCCCAGGATCGGGTGGAACTCCGTGTGGCAGGCTGGCGCAGTGCAACAGCCCAGGATTACCTGGACCGCTTGAGGGAGAGGTTCGGTTTCGAAGACCTCGGATACCTTCCTCGGGACGACAAGATCGGGTTCCTAGCCAGCGTCAACGCATTCTCAGTACCGACCTCCTACCCGGCCGCGAAGGGGCTGTACGTGCTGGAGGCTCTAGCGTCCGGGATCCCGGTCGTGCAACCGCGAATCGGGGTCTTCCCCGAACTCCTCGAGGCTACCGGGGGTGGCCTCCTGTGCGAGCCCGGCGACAGCGCGGATCTCGCGGCCAAGCTGGAACAACTGATGGACGATCCGGAGTCGGCATCGGAGATGGGACGGAGAGGAAGAGCCGCGGTCTTCGAGCGATTCCACGCGGACCGTATGGCAACGGAAACACAAGCAGTGTACGAGCGACTGGGCAGGCAATCCCTGTGGGGCCCCTGGTGAGCCGGCCAGCGCGAAGGCTCAGAATATCGACGTCAGGTCGCAGAATCGGTCCACCGAGCGGAAACGTTCGTGGCCTTCCGGAATGTCCTGCATTTCCAGGCGCCAAGTGTTGTCGTTCCGCACCAGCACTGCGCCCAAGCCGGCCTCCAGCGCGGGATTGATGTCCGACTTCGGACTGTTGCCAATCATCCAAGTCCGGCTGGGGTCCGCCTCGATGGTCCCGACCACCGACTGGTAGCAACCCACGTCCTTCTCCGGAACGTTCGCCACGTAGACGAACCACTCCTGCAGACCCGACCGTTCCAGCTTGGCGTGCTGCTCGTCGTAGTCACCTTTCGTGACCAGACCCAAGCGGTACCGTCCGGCGAGTTCTCTGAGCGTCTCGAGCACGCCCGGGATCGGCTCTACCGCGCCTTCCACGATTCTCCGAACCATGCCGCGCAGCCGGCTGATCTCATCCTCCCGGGCCGGCCTCTCCTTGAGGGTCTCGTAGCACTCCTTGAGGTTGCGGGCGAAGTTCTTGACACCGTAGCCATGCAGCTTGATATTGCGGGACTCGACCCGGTCCAGGCGCTCGCGCACGGCGGACGGCGACAGGACCGGATGATCCACGTAGTCGATGAACTCCTCGATCGCCTGCTCGAAGTAGACGTTGTTCTCCCACAGGGTGTCGTCGGCATCGCAAAGCAGCCATTCGGCGGCACACATGGAACCAGTATGGGACACAGGCCCGACCGAATCTGGAGGCCCCGTCGGGCCCGATGGGCTTACGGTGCGCGGGTCGGAGCGCTCCCGCAGCAAGCGCCGAACGATCGCTGCATGGCCGCCGCAGGCGGGCTGCCGGAAAAAGACGTCAGAAGAACAGATACTTGCGCCAGTTCTCCTGCTGGTCGCCGAGTTGACGCATCAGGCTACGGCTCGTGTGCAGATTGAATGGCTTCGGTGGCCGACCAAGCTTCATGGATGCCTCGCTGGGAAGCCGATCGCCCTTTCGGTTGTTGCAGCGCAGGCAGCAAGCGACCAGATTCTCCCAAGTGTTGTTCCCGCCCCGGGAGCGCGGCACCACGTGGTCCAGCGTCAAATCCCCCGGCCCGAACTGCTTGTTGCAGTACTGGCAGGTGTGCTGGTCGCGAATCAGGATGTTCTTCCGCGAGATGGCCCTCATCTGGCGGGGAATCCGCCGGTACTCGAGCAGGCGGATTACGGACGGAATAGCCAGGCTGCGGGAGGGAGAATGCACACGCCCCTCGCCCGCCTCCTCGGTGGATGCGACGCCTTTGACCAGCAGCACCAAGGCTCGACGGACCGCGCACACGTGGATCGGTTCGTAGCTCGCGTTGAGTACGAGAACGGGCTTGCGAAGAGTGCTCGAATGCGGGGCGTCCACACTCATCGCGCACCTCCAGTGGGTGGAGGTTGCCTTGTCGTGAGAAGCGGGCGCAACTCCGGGGCGGCCTCGACCATCGCACGGAAAGCAAGGCGATCCCCGCGTAGGTGGAGCGAAGGGAAAAGTTCTGGATACGACCAGTTAGTCCAGTGGCTGGGGAAGTCTCACCTCTCGCCGGGCATCCCGTCTCGATTCTCTATCTCTTCCTGGCAGTCCCTGCAGAATGGCGTCCACGGAACCGCTTCAAGTCGCTTGAGGCTGATCGGCCGCCCGCACTCTTCACATATACCAAATTCTCCCGTGCTGGTTCTGACCAAGGCGTCACGGACGAGCCGCAGTTGGAGCCGGCCACTGTCGCTCTGGGAGTGCAGGAGGTCCCGGTGGTAGGAGCGTGCCGCCTGCTCACCCTCGTCGCCGGTCTTCCTGTCTTCGAGCCCGCGGCTCGCGCTCTCGGTCTTCGCGAGCAGGGCGCTGAGCTCGTCGCGCTCGCGCTCCAGCCGCCGCCGAAACGTTGTCAGGCGCTTCCGGTCCATCGTCGCCAGTGCATTCGCGTCCCGCGGATTTGCTAGCGGCACGCGGATCGCACTGCGTAATGGTAGGGGCTCGAAGCACCCCTGTCAATGGCGATCCGGGACGTTGCGGCCGGCGGCCGGCCCTTCGCTACCGCACGGGAGTGCGGAGCGGTCGGACGGGTGGGAGCCCACCGGCCAGCCGTATCGCTCTGGAGTCGGGACGACGGTTTCGTCGCTGGGCACCCTCACCCCGCGTCCGCGACGGACCCAGCAGACCCCGCACGGAGTGTCAGGACGTCTCCGCACCGACGCCTCCGACACCGGCGCAGGGATCATCTCGGAATCGGATGGCTTGCGATAGACTCAAGGTGTGATCCGCCCCCGCACCCTCTACGAGAAAGTCTGGGATTCCCATGTCGTAGTGCATGAAGAGGGAGCACCGGCCGTCCTTTACATCGACCTACATCTAGTCCACGAAGTCACGTCGCCGCAGGCGTTCCAGGGACTTCGGGACCGCGGTATCGGCGTGCGTCGCCCGGACAGGACGCTCGCGACGATGGATCACAGCATCCCGACGCGGAACCAGGCGCTTCCGATCCTGGACCCGGTCGCTGCCAAGCAGGTGCAGCAACTCCGCATCAACTGCCAGGAGTTCGGCATTCCCCTCAAGGATGTTGGCGACCCGTCCCAAGGGATCGTGCACGTCATCGGGCCCGAACTCGGATTGACCAGACCCGGTATCACCGTCGTCTGCGGGGACAGCCACACCTCCACGCACGGTGCCTTCGGTGCGCTGGCGTTCGGTATCGGGACGACGGAGGTCGAGCATGTGCTCGCGACCCAGTGTCTGCTTCAGAGCAAGTCCCGCACCTGTGAAGTGCACTTCGAAGGCCTACCGCCCCGGGGCATCGTTGCCAAGGACCTGATCCTGGCGCTGATTGCCGAGATTGGCATCGGCGGCGGAACGGGCTACGTTCTCGAGTACACCGGCGAGGCGATACGGTCCCTCCCGATGGACGGTCGCATGACCGTTTGCAACATGTCGATCGAGGGCGGAGCGCGAGCCGGAATGATCGCGCCGGACGACACGACGTACGAGTACCTAGCCGGCAGGCCCGGCTCTCCTCGAGGAACGGAGTGGGACGCCGCACTTCAGCGCTGGCGAACCCTTCCGACCGACGCAGGGGCCGCCTACGACCGCACAGTCAAGATTAATGCAGCGGCGCTGGAGCCCATGATCACCTGGGGCACGAATCCGGGCATGGGAGTTCCCATCAGCCAGCCAGTGCCCGAACCTGACGGCAACGCAAGCGTCCGCAAGGCTTTGGACTACATGCAACTTGAGGCTGGCAAGCCGCTGGTCGGCCGGCCCGTCGATGTCGTGTTCATCGGCAGCTGCACGAATTCCCGCATGACGGACCTGCGGGAGGCTGCGCGGCTGCTCAAGGGCCGGAAAGTGAGTCCGGGAGTTCGCATGATGGTGGTCCCTGGGTCCGAGCAGGTGCGGGCCCAAGCCGTCGCGGAGGGCTTGTCGGACATCTTCCGCGAGGCCGGTGCGGACTGGCGCGAGGCCGGCTGCAGCATGTGCATCGCCATGAACGGGGACCAACTAGAGGGCGGCCAGTATTGCGTGTCAACCAGCAACCGCAACTTCGAAGGGCGCCAGGGAAAGGGCGGCAGGACGTTCCTCGCGAGCCCGCTCACGGCGGCCGCATCCGCGCTGGAAGGCAGGGTTGCGGACCCGCGCCCCTATCTCGAAGGCTAGGAGGAGAGCATGCAGCCAGTCACTGCGTTCAGAGGCAAGGTTGTCCCTCTTGGGATCGCCGACATCGACACCGACCAGATCATCCCGGCGCGGTTCCTGAAGACCATCGAAAAGCTGGGCCTGGGAGACAACCTCTTCAATGACTGGCGGTACCTTGCGGACGGCACTCCCAACCGCGACTTCGTGCTCAACCAGCCACGTTCCCAGAACGCAACCATCCTCTTGGCCGGGGACAATTTCGGGTGCGGCAGTTCCCGGGAGCACGCACCGTGGGCCTTGCTCGGGTACGGCTTCAAGGCGGTCATCAGCACGTCGTTCGCGGACATCTTCCGCAACAACTGTCTGAAGAACGGCCTGATCCCGATCATCGTGGACGAGGAGACGCTGCAGTACCTGTTCGCGGCGGCACACGCCGACGAGAACCTGGAGGTCACCGTCGACCTAGCCAGCCAAGTCCTGGAGCTTCCTGACGGTCGCGGGGCGGGCTTTCCCGTCGACGCGTTTTCGAGGCAGTGCCTGCTGGAGGGCGGCGACCAACTCAGCTACATCCAGCAGCGGATGGATGCCATCAGGGCGCACGAAGCGGACTCTCCGCACGGGCCCGACACGATAGCCTAAGGCTTCGCGCGACGCTGCCTGCGGGCCGGCTCGCGCGGCGTGCGCCATAGCAGCCAAGCTCCGACGGCCCCCAGGCCGAGGGCGATGAACTGCGTTGTGCTGATCGTATTGCCGATGAGCAACGTGCGAGCGTCCACGTCCCGGAAGAACTCGACCCCGAATCGAAAGATCGAATAGAGCACCAGATAGGCCCCGAGGATCGTGCCAGCCACATGGGGACGGATGTAGCGCCAGAGCAGGAATGCGCCGATCAGTGCGGTCCCCGTCGCTTCGTAGAGTTGCGTCGGGTGCAGCGCCACATTGAGCGGCACCCCCGTGAAGCCGTGGGCTGCAGGGTCCGTGAACGTGACGCCCCAGGCCAAATGGGTCTCGCGTCCCCAGCAGCAGCCCGCGGCAAAGCAGCCCAGCCGACCGATCGCGTGCCCGAATGCAAGGCCAGGCACCATCACGTCGGCGGTGGCAAGCCAAGGCATCCGATGCCGACGTGTGTAGTAGAAGGCGACGCCCAGCGCGGTCAGCAGCCCCCCGTAAAAGACCCCTCCTGATCGCAGGGCGGACATCGAGAACAGGAGGCTCGGATCGGCTGCATAGTAGCTCCAATTGTCCAGAATCAGAAACAGCTTCGCTCCGACGATGGCGGAAAGTAGGAGAGCGATGCCCAGGTTCGTGACGCGCTCCGCGTCCATTCCGGAGCGACGGGCGAGGCGGGCGGCCAGCGTGATGCCGGCCAGGAACCCAAGCGCGATGAGCACGCCGTAGGTAGGGACGGAGAAGGAACCGATCTGAAAGAGCCTAGGAAACATATGAAGGGCCCTCGGCTACGCCGTCGAACGAGCCTCGGGCGCTACATGGCGGCCCAGCAGCGAATCGAGGATGAGCATTGCAGCACCGATCGTGATCGCGCTGTCCGCCACATTGAATGCCGGCCAGTGATACGCGCCCACGTAAAAGTCAAGGAAATCCGTTACGTAGCCGTGCAGCAGCCGTTCGGACAGGTTTCCGATAGCACCAGCCAATACCAGAGCAAGCGCGACGCGACTGGTGCCAGGCATCTCCTCCAGCCTGCGGAGCATGACGGCGATGATGCCGACGGCAGCCAGAGAAACCGCCGGCAGGACGAAGTCCCGGAACCATGGTGCAGAGTCGGCGAAGAGACTGAACGCGATGCCAGTGTTGCGGGCATGCACGAGGTTGAAGAACCCCGTCACGATCGATTCCGACGCGCCATGCTGCATCGATTGGGCAACGGCCACCTTCGTCAGCCAGTCCAGGACGACGACGGCCGCGACGCCGGGAGCGAGCACGCGCCAGTCCAGCCCCGTCCTTGAACGGCCGGCGACTGACTCCTTCGCGTCGCGCGCACTCCGGGAAGGCATGCCCTTCCAGTCAGTCTACATGACGGTCCCGCGAACCCGACGAAGGCCGCCACGCCACGTCGACAAGGGTGCCTTCCGGACTTACGGAACGGCACCGGCCCTTGCAGGATGCCACTCTCGGAGAACCCCGGAGGCGCTATGCTAGCATAGCCAAGAGGCCAAGTTCGGTGTCCGATCTGGCTCAAAAGTCGTGTGTTCCGTGCCGCGGGGGAGTCCCGCGCCTGAGCGGAGAGGGCTTGGCGGATTTGGCGGCCCAAGTCCCGGCATGGAATGTGGTGGACGGTCACCATATTGAGCGCGAGATCGCATTTCCGAACTTCCAGACTGCTCTCGATTTCACGAACCAAGTCGGTGCACTCGCCGAGAGCGAGGGACACCATCCCGACATCTATCTGGCGTGGGGCAAGGTCGGAATCAAGGTCTGGACCCACAAGATCGATGGGCTGACGGAGTCCGACTTCGTCCTGGCGGCGAAAATCGACCGATTGCATGCGTCCTAGGTCGGCTGACCAATCCAGGCAGGGGCGTCCTTCCTCAACGGCCGGGCGGAGGGACATGGTCCGGAAACTCCGGCTCCTTGCCGTCTGCTGCGCGGTAATCGTTGCGTCCAGCTTGCTCGGCGGCATCTACGGGCTGCGCATTGGAACGAACGGCAACCTGATCCAGATTGCCCCGCTCAACGAGCACGTGAACCGAGCGGCCGAGTTGACCAGGCTGATCGAACAGCGTTTCCCTGGGCGGGTCGACTGGGACGATGCGATGTTCCGCGGGGCGATTCCGGCCATGCTCGGAACCCTGGACCCGCATTCCACGTTCCTCACGCCCGAGGATTTCCTCGAAATGCGCGAGCAGGAACGAGGCAGTTACGTCGGCGTCGGCGTCCAGATCGTTTCCTTCGGCAGCAAGACTCTTGTGGACTACCCTTTCCCGAAGACACCCGCCTTCGAAGGCGGGGTCCGGCCGGGAGACGCGATCGAAATGGTGGACGGCGTGCCGGTGGAAGGACTCGCTCTGGCCGAAGTGGCCGACCGGGTCAAGGGTCCGCCAGGGACCCAGGTGCGCCTGAGCCTGTCGCGGGTAGGGGCCAGGGAGTGGATCGACGTCGCGCTGGTCCGGAACGTCATTCCCCGATCGACCGTCCCGGTCCGCACGGTCTTCGAGGACGGGATCGGGTACGTCCGCGTTACCAGCTTCGGCGAAAAGACCGGCGAGGAACTCAGACAGGCCCTGGACCAGCTCAAGGCCGCGGGCATGAACGGCCTGCTGCTCGACCTCCGTGACAACAAGGGCGGGCTGCTGTCCGCCGGGGTCAACGTGGCGAGCCAGTTCCTCGAGAAGGGGCAGGGAGTGGTTTCGCACCGAGGACGGTCGTCGGCGGAGCGCTGGTATAACGCCCAGGCGGAAGGGCCGGACCTCGACTACCCAATTGTCGTGCTCGTCAACTGCACTTCGGCCTCGGCTTCCGAAATCGTGGCGGGCGCGTTGCAGGATCACGACCGCGCCCTCATCGCCGGCTCGAACACATTCGGCAAGGGCTTGGTCCAGTCCGTGTTCGCACTGCCGGAATCGAGTGGAATCGTGCTGACCACAGCCCGCTACTACTCTCCCAGCGGCCGCCTGATCCAGCGTCCGTATCAACAGATCACGGCGAGCGAATACTTCAACGAGCCCTGTAGCGAGCACTTCCGTCCGCAGCAGGGAACGGTGCGGCTGACCGACAGCGGGAGGAAGGTATACGAGTTGGGCGGCATCACGCCCGACGTCGAGATTGCGGACCGGCAGCCGACCCGGATCCAAGACCGGGTCAGGCGCCAGCGAATCGTTGAGAGATTCGTCACCCAACTACGGTCGCAGGGGTACGCGATGCTGCGGGACGAAACACCTTCTCCAGGAATGCTGGAAGACCTTCTGGCCTTCATGGCCGGGAAGGGCATCCCCACCTCGACGCTGGAAGCGGGAGACAGGCAGTACCTCCTCCGCACGCTTGCAACCCAAATGCACATCTCCTATTTCGATTTCGATGAAGGGATGCGCGTACAGGCAACGTACGACCCGGCGGTGCTGCACGCCCGCTCGCTCTTCGAGCGGGCAGCACTGCTGATGGATGGCCGGAGACGGAGCGGAGGCGTATCGTAGCGCTCAGGAACTCGAGACGCCGGACCGCCTAGCGGGGGTGGTAGTCCTTGCTGAACCCGTTTCGGGAGTTCGTCACGCTAAAACGTCCGTCCGGCTGCACCGATGCCTTGATCCAGTGCCCTTGGCAGCCATCGGTCTCACTCAGGTTCGCCATGAATTCCTCGCCGGGATTGTGCTCGGCATCGCTCGCCACGGCTCGATGCACCTGCCACAGATCAACCAGTGAAGCCGTAGACGTCAGAGCCTCGTAGGTGGCGGGGCTGCCGCCCTTGCGCGGCCCGTTGTTCATCACCGCAACAAGCGGGCGTATCCCGAGAATATGAGCCGGTGCGCCCGACATGTGCATCCCGTGATGGGTGACCTGGTACAGGTCGATCTCCCCGAACAGGTTCGTCGGGCAGGCGGTCTCGATCTCGTAGTTCCAGCTGAGGTCCCCCAAGTCGAGAAACTCGAACCTGCCGACTCGTACGAGAAAACCGACGCTCTTCCCGTTCTCGCCCTTGTCCACGGCCTTCTGGGCGCTGTCACGGCAGGCCGGGTTGGGGCCCCGGTCGGCCAGAGGGCGGCCCAGGAACCGGCTTCGGGCCGCAACGAACAGAAAGTCCGTGTTCTTCAGCGGCAGCCTCTCACCGGGAGCGGCGCGAATGCGGCGGTCGCCGGCAGTGCCAAGGTAGCTCTGCCAGAGTTCGTCTGCCCGGTCGTTCCATCCGATCTCCACGCTGTCGCCGTGGTCGACAAACTTCCCGATCGGAACCATTGACGCCAAGGCAGCGATGCCTCCAGTGTGGTCGCGATGGAAGTGCGAAGCGATGAAGTAGTCCAGTTCCTTCCGGCCGACCTCTTCTTCGAGTACCTTTACGATCCGTAGCGGATCCCTGTCGTCGAACCCCGGCCAGCCCGCGTCCATGAGGACCGTTTCCTTGTCCGGGGTGACGATCAAGGTCGCGGCTCCGCCTTCGACATCGATCCAGTAGATGTCCAGCGTCTCGGACCGTAGCGCCGAGCCCGCCAGCAGGACGGCGAGGAGCGCGCAGGTTCGAACTGTCATGACCAATCAACTGTAATACACCGGGCTTCCTCTTGCCCGTCCGCACCTCAGCGTGAGGAGGGGAAATACCGCGCGAGCCACCGTACCGCGATCTGCGATAGACTGGAACTGGAGGTACGGACAAGAATGTCTCGCATTCGTGCCGCCTGTTGCGTGGCGACCCTCTTGGGAACCGTCGCCGGATGGGCCGACAACCACGATACGGGTGACGCTGCAAAGGGCAAGGAAGCCTTCCAGCAGCGCTGCCTGGTCTGCCATTTCGAGGACAGCGCAGAAAAGAAAATCGGCCCGGGTCTGGCCGGGATCAAGGACGGCAAGCTGCCCAGCGGGAAGGACACTACACGCGAAGCCGTCATGGACAACCTGAACCAGGGCGGGAATGGCATGCCGGCCTTCGAGCAGCTGCTCAGCGAGGAAGAGAAAGCGAACATCGTCGCGTACGTGCTAACCCTGTGACGCTGGTCCCATTCTAGGAATCGTCGTCGCACAGCATCGTTTTCGCGGCCAGCTGGACGCCCAACGCAGTTCCAGCTGAAGCAGGAGCAACTATGGATATTGAAGCGAAGGTCACCCAGATCATCTGCGAACAGCTCAGCGTCGAGGAGTCCCAAGTGACGCCTGACGCTTCGTTCCAAGAATCCTTGAACGCGGATTCGCTTGACATTGTGGAGCTAATCATGGCGTTGGAGGAGGAATTCGGCATCGAAATCCCCGATGACGACGCCGAAAAGATCCGCACGGTCGGCGACGCGATTCGCTACATCGAGGCGACGCGGTCGGGCGAATAGCGAGCTTTGCCTTGCCCCGAAGAGTTGTTGTCACTGGCGTCGGCTTGGTATCTCCCGTCGGGGTAGGAACCGAAAAGTGCTGGGGGGCGCTTTGCGACGGCCGCAACGGCATTGCGCCAATCACGCACTTCGACGCTAGCGACTTCCCTTGCCAAATCGCAGGGGAAATTCGCAACTTTGATCCGCTTGACTTCGTTTCGGCCAAGGATCGCAGGAAGATGGGGCGGTTCATCTTCTTCGCGATCGCAGCCAGCGAATTCGCCATGGGGATGTCCGGCCTGACGGTGACACGGGAAATGTCGCCGCGCGTCGGCGTTTACGTCGGGAGCGGGATCGGAGGGTTTGACGTCATCGAGCGGGAGCACGCGAAGCTCCTCGCATCGGGACCGAGGCGGGTCACCCCGTTCTTCATTCCGGCGACAATCGTCAATCTGGCATCCGGACACGTATCGATCCGCTGGAACGCGAAGGGACCCAACTCGGCCACATCGACCGCCTGCACGAGCGGCGCGCACGCGGTCGGGGATTCGTTCCGCCTGATCCAGAACGGAACCGCCGACGCGATGATCTGCGGCGGAGCAGAAGCCGCGATCACCCCCATGAGCATCGCCGGCTTCGGTGCCATGAAGGCACTGTCGACCCGCAACGACGACCCTGCCGCAGCCTGCCGCCCTTGGGATGTGAACCGCGACGGTTTCGTGGTCGGGGAGGGGGCCGGGATCTTGGTCCTAGAATCCCTGGAATCGGCCAAGCGGCGCGACGCCCCGATCCTGGCGGAACTGGTCGGTTACGGGATGAGCGGTGACGCCTATCACATCACGGCACCCGCCGAGGACGGTGACGGTGCAGTGCGGGTCATGCGCAATGCCATCGAAGATGCCGGCATTTCCGTATCCGACATCGACTACATCAATTCGCACGGGACCTCGACGCCGGTCGGAGATGTGGTCGAGTCGCGCGCCGTGGAGAGCCTGTTCGGGGAGCAAGCGAAGAGTGTTGCCGTGAGTTCCACAAAGTCGATGACAGGGCACCTTCTCGGAGGAGCCGGAGGCTTGGAGGCCGGCATCGCGACCTTGGCGATTCGCGACCAGATCGCGCCGCCTACCATCAATCTGGACGAGCCCGGGCCGGGCTGCAACTTGGACTACGTTCCCAAGGCCGCGAGGAAAATCGAAATCGAGTACTCGCTGAGCAATTCGTTCGGTTTCGGAGGAACCAATGGAGCTCTGGTTTTCCGGCGGTTCAACGGTCGCGGATAGGGGCGGGTCCTCGCCGAACGACTTCCTGGAACGATGAACGTCTTCGTCTGCGTCAAGCAGGTCATGGCACGGGATTCCGTGCTCCAGGTGAACGGGGCCGGGAGTTGGATCCGCGACGACGGGCTTTCGTTCGAAATGAACGAGCCCGACTCGTACGCACTCGAGGAGGCGCTTCGCCTGAAGGAGCGGCACGGAGGCGAGGTCGTCGCGGTAACGGCAGGGCCTCAGCGGGCGGCATCGACCATCCGGGAAGCGCTGGCGAAAGGGGCCGACAGGGGCATTCACATCGAGGACGAACGGTACGTCGAGGCCGACTCGTACGCGACCGCAACGGCCCTGGCGGCAGCGATCGGCCGGGAACCCCATGACCTGATCCTCACGGGGCTCCAGTCGGACGATGCCGGGTTCGGGCAGACCGGAGTGATCATGGCCGAACTGCTGGGTCTGCCCCATGCGACGATCATCATGGAAATCGACGCTTCCGGCGGTCGCCTGAGGTGCAAGCGGGAACTCGAGGCGGGCTGGTTCCAGACCGTCACGATGGCACAACCCGCACTCCTCACCATCCAGAGCGGCATTAACAAGGTGCGCTACGCGACGCTGATGGGCATCAAGCGCGCCCGGAGGAAGCCGTTCCAACGGTACACTCCCGAGGATCTAGGCATTGGCGTGCCCGTCCGGCAGCGAGTGACGAGGCTCTACCAGCCGGAGCAGTCCAAGGAGACGGAATTCCTGGAAGGGACCAGCCAGGAGGTCGCGGAAAACTTGCTGTCGAAGCTCCGATTCGAGGCCCGGGTGCTATGAGCGTTCTTGTAGTGACCGAACAGCGGGCCGGCCAGTGGCACCGGATGTCATTTGAAGCGCTGGCGGCGGGTCAGGCGGCGGCCAAAGCGCTGGACATCCCGCTCGTCGCCGCGGTTGCCGGTGCGGACGTGGGGCCATTGGCCCAGGAACTGGCATCCAAGGATGTCTCCGAAGTCGTCGCGCTGGACGACCCGGCGTTGGAAGTGTACAGTCCCGACGGGTTTTCGGAAGCGCTCCGCCAGGCCATAAGCCAGCTGGCCCCGCGCCTGGTTATCTTTCCCCACACGTATCAGGTGAGGGACCTCGCACCAAAGCTCGCGGCATCGCTGGGCAGCTCCTTGGTCAGCGACGCCGTCGGCCTGAAGTTCGAGAGCGGGTGCCCGGTCTTCGTGCGGCAGCTGTTCCAAGGCAAGCTGCACGGCGACGTGACCGTCGAGGGGGAGGCTCCCTACCTCGTGTCGATCCAGTCCGGCGCGTACCGTGCGGACTCGGTTGCCAGCGGGAGCGCCCCCGCGCCGATCCGCACACTGGGCGTTTCGCTCGATTCGGTGGTAGCCCGGACGGAGTCGGACCCGCCCTACCAGGATGCCAAGGACGCCGTCGACCTCAGTTCGGCGAGCATCATCGTCTCAGTTGGCCGAGGCATCCAGGATCCGGACAACATCCCGCAAGCCGAGGCCCTAGCAGCCGCCCTAGGCGGGGAGCTGGCCGCTTCGCGCCCCATTTGTGACAACGGCTGGCTTCCGCTGGACCGGCAAATCGGGAGTTCCGGCCAGACAGTGACCCCGAACCTTTACTTGGCCCTTGGTATCTCGGGTGCGATCCAGCATGTAGTAGGCATGAAGGGCGCGAAGACGATCGTCGCCGTGAACAAGGACCCGGGCGCGCCGATCTTCGAGATCGCCGACTACGGAGTCGTTGGGGATCTGTTCGAAGTCATCCCGGCACTGCTCGCGGCCCTTGAATCGGTCGAGTAACCGACGGACCTGAAGCTCGATCGCCCGCCGGGCACCGACCCTTCCGGAGTTGGCTTCTGGAACAAGGCTGCTGCCCTGCGCGATGATTCCGGTTGCGTCAATGGGGGCGAAGTGGCAACATAGCCGGTCTATGCTGCGATTCTCCCGGGCCCTCGCGGCCGTCGCCCTCTCCGGCGTGCTTGTGTCGTGCTCGGATTCCCCGGCGGGCGAGGGAAGGGCTCCGGCCGACCGCCCGAACTTCATCGTCGTCTTCGTAGACGACATGGGTTACGGCGACATCGGGGCGTTCGGTTCCACCATAAACCGAACGCCCTGGATCGATGCAATGGCCGACCAGGGCATGAAGCTCACGAGCTTCTACGCCCAGCCTGTCTGCTCGCCCTCGCGGGGCGCTCTGCTGACCGGCTCTTACCCGATCCGCAACGGGCTGCAAACGGGATTCTGGCACCCCGTATTCATGCCTGGTGACCCGACCGGCATCCATGACGACGAGGTCACTGTGGCCGAGGTGCTCAAGGATCGGGGATACGCAACGGGTATCGTCGGCAAGTGGCACCTAGGCGACCAGCCGGAGTTCCTGCCGAACCGTCACGGCTTCGACTACCATTTCGGTCTCCCCTACTCGAACGACATGAGCCCGTTCATGCCGCTGGACCCGAGGAACCATCCTCCGCTGCCCCTCATGCGCAACGGCGAGGTGCTTCGCGAGGTTCCGGAGGACCAGTCTTTCCTTACCGGCGCCTACACTGCGGAGGCTCTCGACTTCATCGGCCGTCACCACGAGGAGCCGTTCTTCTTGTACCTGCCGCATTCGATGGTCCACCTGCCCCTTTGGGCGGGCGAGAACTTCCTGGACAAGTCGAACAACGGCCTTCTGGGTGACTGCATCGAGGAGATCGATTGGGGCGTCGGACAGATTCTCGGGAAGCTGGAGGAACTCGGGATCGAGCGGAACACGCTGGTCTTCTTCACGTCGGACAACGGCCCCGCCCGCCGAGGCAGCCCGGGACCGCTCCGCGGACGCAAGGGCAGCACCTACGAGGGGGGCGTCCGGGTTCCCACCGTTGCCTACTGGCCCGGCACGATACCGGCCGGGTCCTCGTACACGGACACGGCGACCACGATGGATATCCTGCCGACATTCGCCGCCATGGCGGGTGCCGATGCACCAGCAGGGCGCATCGACGGCCACGACATCTCGGCGATCCTCAAGGGCGAGACGGAGAGCCCAACGCCGTACGATGCCTTCTACTACTACCGCGGGTACGAATTACGGGCGGTCCGTAGCGGTAGGTGGAAGCTGCACACGGACGGAACCCTGTACGATCTCGAAGCCGACATCAGCGAGTCGAAGGACGTCGCGAACAACAATGAGGAAATCGCAGCCCGACTGTCAGGCCTGCTGGACCGAGCACGCGAAAGCCTCGGCGACGGGCCGGTATGGCCAATCGACCCGGGCATCGCTGTACCTGCATCGGCCCGGCCGATCGGGAGAATCGACCGCGAGCCGAAGCTGCTGATACCTCGGCACGGCCTTGAGGGAGCAGGCGCGCACGACCCGCCAGTGCGGACGAAGGTCGTGGAAACCAGCCCGCCGCCCGGCTACGTCCGGCCTCGCAACTGGTAGGAATCCTGCGACCCTGCGAACCCGCAGGCTACTCGCACGACCCGCAGCAAACGACCAGGCCGCTGCGGGAGGAACGCGCTCCTAATCCTGCTCGACCGCTGGCTCGCGACTGCCGTTCCCAGGTGTGCCGAGCACCGTTCTGAAGAAGGTGGCCTCCGCCCTCTCCCTAGCAGCCCTCTCAGCGGCCGCCGCCTCGCTCTGGCGCAGGCTCAGGTACCCCCCGAGATCAGCCGACGACGGCTGCGTGCCCGCGATGTAGACCTCTTCCCGGCACCCCTCGCAATAGTTGTCGGCGACCACCAGTTGCATCGGCTCCACGGGGAGTCTGACCACTCCCTCCGGGCGCTCGAACGGCCCGGGGTTGGCATAGATCGCCAATTCGTGCGCCTTCTTCATGAACATGGCCCAGATCGGGAGTGCCGAATGGGCCCCTTCCAGCCCGAGATTCGTGTTGTCGTCGAATCCGACCCAGACCACGCAGACCAGATGATTGGTGAAGCCGGCGAACCAGCCGTCATCGTCCGTACCGGTCTTGCCAGCGGCATCCGTGATCCCGTAACGAAAACGCGCCCGGATGCCTGATCCGTGGCGGATCACGTCCGACATCATGTGCGTGACGATGTACGCGACACGGGTATCCATGACCTCGCGTCTCTCGAGTTCTGGCTTGAAGAGGATTTCCCCCTGGTCGTTGCGCACGTACTCGACGAAGTGAGGCTCCACGCGAACCCCCTTGTTCGCGATCGCGGCGTAAGCTCCGGCCACTTCCAAGGGCGTGGCCTCGTAGGAGCCGAGAGCCAGCGACGGCACTGGCAGGATCTCGCTTCCCATGCCGGCTCGGTTCGCCATGTCCGCGACGCGCTGGTAGCCGGCCATCTGGGCGACCTTGACCGTGGCGACGTTGAGTGACTTCATCAGCGCGAACCGGAAGCTGACCTGCCCGAAGAACTTGCCCAGATGGTTGGACGGCTCGTAAGGAGGCTGCAATTCGTCGAACTCGAAGGTGGCGGCCTCGTCGTTGACCAGCGTGCTGGCAGTCAGGAGTCCGGGGGGAGGCGGATACGTTACCCTCGCGTACGCCGGCAGGGAGTTCCCATATCCGCGGTCCAGGATCAGGGCCCGCTCGCGGTCCAGGGCCGTGTCGATCGCAGCGGCGTAGACGAAAGGCTTGAAAGTCGAACCCGGCTGGCGCTTGGCGAGAGCGCGATTCAGTTGGCTGCCGCCGTAGTCTCGACCGCCAACGATGGCCTTGACCTGCCCTGTGGTCGGATCGAGCGCAACGAGAGCCACCTGCGCCAGCGGCGGCTCCGTGCCGCGGAATCGCCGCTGGTTGGCGATCCTCTCGTCTACGAGCTTCATGCCCTCGCGCACGGCCTCGACGGCGATCTCCTGAAGTTGCTTGTCCAAGGTTGTGAAGACCCAGTAGTTCTTCGTCACTAGGTCGTCCGTATCAAAATGGTCCCGCAGGCTCTTGTTGACGAGGTCGATGTAGTAGGGGGCGTCACGCGACTCCATGTGTCCGCGCGACAGGACGATTTCCGCCTCGGCGGCCGCATCGTGAGTCGCCTGATCGATGAAGCCCTCGCGACGCATCGCCGCCAAGACCTGATTGCGGCGTCGCTTCGCCCGTTCCGGGTAGCGGTACGGGTTGAGGTAGCTGGGGCCCTGCGGAAGCCCGGCCAGCAGGGCCGCTTCGGGAAGGTCGACGTCCCGCACGTCCTTGTCGAAGAACCCTCGGGCGGCCTCGCCGAAACCGTGCACGTTGAAGCTTCCGAGACGTCCCATGAAGACCTGGTTGGCGTAGTTCTCGAAGATCTGCTCCTTGGTCAGGCGGCTCTCCAACTGGAGGGCGATCATCGCTTCGGCAAGCTTCCGGCTCCAGGTAGCCTCGCGGGTCAGGAAGAAGTTGCGAGCCAGTTGCTGGGAGAGCGTGGACGTGCCCCGCGGCTTCTTCCACGCCAGGAGGCCGTCGATCGCCGCGCGCGTCGTCCGGATGGGGTCGATTCCGTGGTGGGAGAAGAACCGGTGGTCTTCTATCGCGATGATGGCGTCGATGAGGTGCTGCGGATAGTCGCCGTACTTGAACAGCCGGCGCTTCGTCCTCTCCCGGTCGAACTGGTTTGTGATCAGTTCTGGCTCGGTCCTGTATGCGTTAAGGGGACTGTTCGTCTCAAGTTCGGTGATTCCCGCTACGCGCCCGTCCACGACATCGATCCGAGCTGGCACCGGCGCGAAATGGGACATCTCGCCCGGGTGGATCCGGATGCTGTCTGCCGCCAACTGGTACCAGCCGACGGGGTTGTCCTGTTCTCGCGTGTACCCCGCGGAGCGGAGATTTCGGGCGATCGCCTCGACCTCGGCGGGGTCGCGAACGGAAATCACGCGGGGAACGGCGAGGAAACGGGCCGTGCGGTCGAAGGCCCCGCCTTCCAGACGCAGGTCGATGATCCTGCTGAACTCCCAGTAGTAGTGGTTGTAGACGACACCGCCCACTACCGCCCCGATCATCGCGAACCCGAGCACTACCAGCCCCGCTGGGGTCCTTAGAAATCGCAACAGGCGCCCAAGCAGCCCGAGCCGGAACCGGATCGACACGGCTTGGCTTGCACCATTCCCGGCGGCACGGCTACCCTGCTTGCCGGTACTCATCCGACCCTGTCCAACAGAACGCCGCGGCATGATCGACACCCTCATTCCGGCCGCAACGACCGCATTGGCTGCGCCTGAGGCATTGCTGCGACAATACGCCGCTGCAGCACGTCCGCTAACTCTCCGATCGTAACATTTTCGGACACTTTTGTCTTGCGGTCGGTCAGTTCCACCATGCCGTCGGCCACGCTGCGCCCGACCGTGACTCGATACGGAATCCCTATCAAGTCCGCATCCTTGAACTTCACGCCGGCGCGTTCGGCCCGGTCATCCAGGAGCACGTCCACTCCGGACCGACGCAGTTCGGCGTAGAGCGACTCGGCCGTTTCCCTCTGGCCGTCGTTCTTGATGTTCACGATTGTTACGACCACTTCGAACGGCGCGATCGAAACCGGCAGCGCCATGCCCGTATCGTCATGGCTCTGCTCGATCGCCCCAGTCAGGACCCGCTCGATGCCGATCCCGTACGAGCCCATGATGGGTGTGACGGATTTCCCGGTCTCGTCCAGTACAGTCAATCCCATGGATTTCGAGTATTTGTACCCGAGCTTGAAGATATGGCCCACCTCGATGGCCTTTCGGCAGCGGACGGGCGCACCGGATTCGACATCCAAGTCCCCGTCCTGGGCCTCTCGCAAGTCTGCGAACCGGGTGCCGAAGTCCCGGCCGGGTGTGACGTTGCGGAGGTGAAAGTCCTCCTTGTTCGCACCAGCGATCATGTTCTGCCGCCCTTCCAGCGCCCGGTCGGCAAGCAGTTCGATACCGTTGGTTCCGACCGGGCCAATGAACCCGGCACCCGCGCCTAGCCATTGCTCGATCTCTTCGGGGTGAGCGGGCCGGACCTCGGCTGCGCCAACCGCGAGGCCGAGCTTTACCTCGTTGAGATGATGGTCGCCCCGTAGGAGCACCATGAGGGGACGTTTGTCGGCAACGACCAGGAGCGCCTTGATGTGCGACGAGGCCGGGAGGCCGTCGAAGTCCGCGACCTCCTCGATGGTCTTCCTGCCAGGCGTGCGGAATGCCTCAGGCTCCGCGTCAACATCCGGGTCCGGAGCCTCGGGGGGCTTCGGATTCGTGACGGCCTTCTCCAGGTTGGCGCGGTATCCCGACTCAGGGCACTCAACCACCCAATCCTCTCCGGCGGGCGAGGGCACCATGAACTCGCATGACTCGCTGCCCCCCATGGCACCGGAATGGGCATCGACGGTCAGGTACTCCAAGCCGCAGCGATCGAAGATGCGGCAGTACGCGACGTAGTGCTTGTCGTAAGCAGCATCGAGTCCGCTCCTGTCCATGTCGAAGGTGTAGGAGTCCTTCATGGTGAAGCGGCGCACTCGCATCAGGCCGGCCTTGGGGCGCGGCTCGTCCCGGAACTTGGCCTGGATCTGGTACCAGATCTGGGGCAGTTGCTTGTAGCTGCGGAGTTCTCCGCGGGCCACGAAGGTGACGACCTCTTCCTCGGTCATGCCGAGGCAGTGTTCCCTGCCCCAACGGTCCTTGAGCCGGAACATGTCCCCGCCAATTGCGTCCCAGCGGCCGCTTTCCTTCCAGATCTCTGCAGGATGCAGTTCCGGGGTATAGATCTCCTGGGCGCCGATGGCATCCATCTCCTCCCGGACGATGCGCTCCACCTTCTGCAGCGAGCGCTGGGCCAGGTAGAGGTAACAGTACAGGCCGGCCGAGAGTTGCCGGACGTATCCCGCCCGCAGCAGGAGCTTGTGGCTCACGACCTCCGCCTCGGCAGGGTCGTCGCGCAGGGTGGGTATGTAGAGGCGGCTCCAGCGCATGGAGGGGGGCCCGGCATTACGGCCGGCCGTCAACTGCCCCTACGCCCATCCTATCACCGGATCTGGCGCTCTTCCCGTCCCGATCATGAGCGGCGGCATCACCATGCCAGGGCGTAGGACTTGTCCCTCCTCGGCCCTGCCGCGCCGTACAGTACGCCCCGCTCGCTGTCGATCATCAGCGCAGTCGCATCCCCGATCGACCACTCGCCTGCAGGCAGGACCCGGTGCCCCATTTCCTCCAGGCGCCGGATCGTTTCAGCCGGAATGCGCGACTCAATCCGCATCGCTCCGGGATGGATCTCGCGCGGGAAGAACGAGGGCGGAAAGTCAAGTATCTGCATCAGCGGGGCATCCAGAGCGACCTGGATATCCATGCCGAACTCCACAACGTTCAGCAAGAACTGCAGGTTCACTTGATCCTGGGCATCGCCGCCAGGCGTGCCCCACGCCATAAACGGCTTGCCGTCCTTGAGGGCCAGCGTGGGCGTCAGCGTGGTGCGGGGCCGCTTGCCAGGCTGCAGGCTGTTGGATCGCTCCTCGTCGAGGAAGAAGCTCTGGCACCGAGTGCCCAGCACGAATCCAAGACCCTCCACGATCGGCGAAGTGGTGAACCATCCGCCGCTCGGGGTGGCAGAGAAGACATTCCCGGCCGCGTCGGCGACACGCGTGCCGGTCGTACCGGGCGGGTCCGGGCGGAACGGAACGCTATCAGGAACCGGGGCGTGGGCGAGGCTCTCCCCATGGAACGGGTAAGGGTTGCCCGGGCGCAGCTTCAAAGAAGGGGTCTTGAGGTCGATCAGCTTGCCTCTCTCGGCAGCATAGTCCTTGGAGAGCAGCCCCCGCTCCGGAACGCCGACAAAGTCCGGATCGGCGTAATACCATTCTCGGTCCGCGAACGCGAGCTTCATCGCTTCCGCCAGCAAGTGCAGATAATCGGCGGTGTTATGCCCCAAGGCCCTGATGTCGAAGCCCTCGAGAATATTGAGTGACTGGAGGAGGACCGGCCCCTGCGACCAGAAGCCCACCTTGTATACGTCGATGCCTCGGTACGACGTGCGGGCCGCTTCCTCGACGAGCGGCCGGAACGCCACGAAGTCATCGATCTCGAGCAACCCGGTCGAGGTGAACCCATTCGCGTCGGTGCAGCGAAAGCCCTTCTGGAATTCGACAATCTCGGCTGCGATGTCTCCCTTGTAGAACCGGTCATAGGCCGCGCGGAGGCCGGCGGCGCGGCCTTGGCCCGCCGCACCGTTCTCGGCTTCGACAAGACGCTGGAGGGTCCGCGCCAGATCTTTCTGCACAAGGACCTGACCGACGTCGGGAAGCCTGCCCCCGGGCAGGAAAACCGCAGCCGACGAGGGCCACTCGGATCGCATGCGATCGGCGACCCGGTCAAGGTTCGAGCGATACGACGGAAACACGGCGAATCCCTCGTCGGCAAGCTGAATTGCCGGGGCCAGAACCTGTCCCAAGGTCATCGTGCCGAACTCCTCGAGGGCAAGAATCAGCGACCCCACGGCCGCCGGGACCGGAGCAGGAAGGAAACAGTCGCCCGGAATCGCCTGGAGCCCGTTGTTCCGGAACCACTCGATGGTTGCCTTGCGCGGGGCCTGGCCCTGGCCGTTAACCGCCACCACTCGGTCGTGCTCGGCGCTGTAGATGAGAATGGGCACTTCGCCGCCAAGCCCGAAGCGGTCGAACTCCGTGACGGCCTGCGCGAAGACCGTGGCTACGCCCGCGTCCACCGCGTTACCGCCCGCCTTGAGCATGTCCAGTCCTGCGTCGCTGGCCTTGTGGTGGCCGGAGACTACGACGCCGCGGGTACCCATGACGTAGGGGCGGGTGCCCGCGCCGACCGCCGTGGATGACAGCAGCATCGAAGCGACGAGGGCAAGAGGGGCCGGAGACGCAGAGGGAAAGCGCATTGGAACCAATCATATGCTAGCGGCCAGCGCGCAGGTCGAAGCAAGTGCTCGACGAGCTTGCGGCTGCCCCCGAAGGTGCCGGACTTGACTTGACCGACATCGAGCGGATATCCGAAGGCCAACCGTACGGAAGGGCCGGGGCACGCTAACATGGAGCCACCGATGAACACGAAGCACTCAAGCCGAAGGGCCTTCCTGGGAACCGGGGCGCTGGCCGGGGCGGCGCTGGCCGCATGCCACGCAACCGAAACCGCCGTCGAGGAAGACGCCAGCGGTCCGAGCCAGCTCGGCACCGGGGTCCGCAGATACGGCGTACGGAGCCCGCACGAGACGGTGACTCGGGGTGTGCGCGAGACACAGACGCCGGAGGCTGCCTCCTCCCGGACCCCGCTGGACCAGACGTACGGGATCATCACCCCTTCCGCACTGCATTTCGAGCGGCACCACGCGGGTGTTCCGGAAATCGATCCGGCCCAGCACAGGCTCCTGATCCATGGAATGGTGGAGCGGCCGATGATCTTCACCCTCGATGAGCTCAAGCGTCTGCCCTCGGTCTCGCGGGTCCACTTCGTCGAGTGCTCTGGCAACAGCGGCGGCGAGTGGAGTTCGAAAGGGGCACCGTCCGTCGCACAGAGCCACGGGCTGGCGAGCTGCAGCGAATGGACCGGCGTCCCCTTGCGCATTCTGCTGGAGGAGGCAGGGATCGATCCCGCAGCCAAGTGGGTTCTCGCCGAAGGCGACGACGCCTGCCACATGCAGCGGAGCGTCACTCTCGAGAAGGCCGTTGCAGACGGCATCGTGGCCTACGGCCAGAACGGCGAGGCGCTGCGGCCCGAACAGGGCTACCCCCTGCGACTGATCCTGCCCGGATGGGAAGGGAATACCAACGTCAAGTGGCTTCGCCGCATCAAGCTCACGGAGGAGGCGCAGTACACCAAGGACGAGACCTCCAAGTACACCGAGCTGATGGAAGACGGGACTGCGTGGATCTTCACGTTCGAAATGGACGCCAAGTCGGTCATCACGGCCCCGTCTGGAGGGCATTCCATCAGGGGACCAGGATTTCACGAAATCAGCGGCCTAGCTTGGTCGGGGCACGGCAGAATCGCGTCGGTAGAGGTTTCCACCGACGGGGGCTCGAGCTGGACCGAGGCCAAGCTGCAGGAGCCGATCTTCCCCAAAGCGTTCACTAGGTTCCGCTTTGACTGGGAGTGGGACGGTACCGAATGCGTGCTGATGTCGCGGTGCCGTGACGAAACCGGATACGTGCAGCCGACGAGAGACGAGCTGATCGCCGAGCGCGGGCGCTATTCGGCGTATCACTGCAACCGGATCAAGGGATGGTCGGTAGCTGCCGACGGGAGTGTCTCGAATGCCGAAGCATAGTCTGACCGCGCTAGCGGCTTTCCTGGGCCTCGCGGTGATGCCGGTCCTTGGCCAGACCTATGGCTTGGGCCGCGAGGCAAACTCGGACGAAGTCGCGGCCTGGGACATCACAATCGGTCCGAAGGGACTCGAATTGCCCGAGGGCAGCGGCACGGCAGTCGAGGGTGCCCAGGTCTACGAACTGCGCTGCAAGGAATGCCATGGGGACCAGGGCATCGGGGGGGACCAGGCAGCGCTCGTCGGCAACCCGGAGCAACTGAAACAGGCCCCGCCGGTCAAGACCGTGGGAAGTTACTGGCCGTACGCTACGACGCTGTTCGACTACACGCGCCGGGCGATGCCGTTCGAGGAACCCGGGACCCTCACGCCGGACCAGCTCTACGCCGTGACGGCGTACGTCCTGCACCTGAACGGGATCATCACCGAAGACGATGTCATGGACCGAGAGTCCCTGCCAAAGGTTGTCATGCCGAACCACGATGGCTTCGTGCCGGACCCAAGGCCGAAACGTCAGCCCTGACACCTGCCCGGCCGCCGGTCAGCCGTGCCGGATCACCAGCACGTCACCGTCCTGGACCGCGTAGTCCTTGCCCTCCAGCCGCAGGTCACCGTGTTCCCTTGCCTGCGGATACCCTCCTCGATCGACCAGCGTCTTCCAATGGATGGTCTCCGCCCGGATGAACTTCCTTGCGAAGTCGGTATGAACGGCACCTGCGGCATCCACCGCCGTACAGCCCCTCCTGACGGTCCAGGCGCGACACTCGTTTTCACCGACAGTAAGGAACGACATCAGCCCTAGCAGTTCATACGTCGCCGACACAAGCCGCTCGATCCCGGTTTCCGACAGGCCGAAGCTCTCGAGGTACTCCGCCCTGTCCTCCGGATCCAGTTCGACCAGTTCGGACTCGACGCTACCACACACGGCAGTGACCGCCAAGTTCCTCCTCCCCTCCGTCAGGCTGGCCCGGTAACGCGCCTCGATTTCGGGAATCTCTGCGGTGTGTTCCTCTCCGACGTTCAGCACCAGCAGCATCGGTTTCTCCGACAGGAACTGGAAACCCTTCATCTGCTTCGCCTGGACTGGGGTCAGGTCCAGTTCTCGCAAAGGCCGCTCCTGCTCCAGGTATGACCTGCATTCGGCCAGGAGATCCCTCTCGGCGTCGAGCGACGGGTCCTTGATGCGCTTGAGATCCTTCTCCAGGCGCGCCAAGCGGTTTTCCACCACTTGGAGATCGTTGAGGATGAGCTCGAGGTCGATGTTCTCCCAGTCCCTCCTAGGATCGAGAGAGCCATCAACATGCATCACAGTCTCGTCCTTGAAGAGCCTCAGGACATGGGCAAACGCATCGACCGTGCGGAGGCTGCCCATATAGCTCGCCTCCCGCAGTGCCTCACGCGAGAGACCGGGCATGTCGGCGTACTCCACGGTCGCCGGCGTCACCTTTCGGGGCTTAAAGAGCTCGGCCAGAGCCTGGAGGCGCAGGTCCGGAACCCTTGCCATACCCAGCTGCACCTTCGTCGCGCCAATGCGGCGCTCGGATGCCGCGCCGGTCAGGATCGTGAATAGAGACGTCTTGCCGACCTGCGGCAGTCCGATGATCGCGGTCCGCATGCTTCGCTGCATCCCATCTTGGCACGCGCTGGCGAGCGACATTCCGGGACATGTACGGGCTCGACGCGGCTGCAACGGAAGATGCAGGTTGGCTCCGGCGCGGTCCACATGGCCCCCAGGACAAGCTCCCCAGCCGCGAATGCAAGGCCGTAGGCCTTCGACCCGCAGTCGTCCACGAGGGGACGCTTGCGAGGAATCCCGGCGCAGTCACGGCTGGCTCGGCTCCCCAGGACGCCGATCACCGGGAGCCTTCCAGCCGCCGTCCCCGGTCAACTCCTATCATGAGGTTGATGGTGGCCTTCTCCGCATTCGCAGACCAGAATCGCAGGCGCTTCGAGGACGAACTCTTCGATTTCCTGAAGATCCCGAGTATCAGCACTCTCCCGGAGCATCAGGCTGATATCGATCGGGCCGCAGAATTCACCAAGCAGCAGCTTGAGCAGTGCGGCTTGGAGTCGGTGAGGATCGTCACCGGCAAGGGGCATCCACTCGTGTACGGGGAGTGGTGCGGAGCACCGGGCAAGCCCACGATCCTCCTGTACGGCCATTACGATGTGCAGCCGGTGGATCCGCTCGAAGAATGGCATTCGGATCCGTTCGATCCGCAGATCCGCGACGGCCAAATCTACGCGCGCGGTGCTTCTGACGATAAGGGCCAGTTGCTAGCCAACCTGAAGGCCCTCGAATGCCTCCGCCAGGAGACCGGCGGATTTCCGGTCAACGTCAAGGTCCTGGTCGAAGGCGAGGAGGAGGTCGGAGGGAAGGCCATAACGGCGTTCGTGGCTTCCAACCGAGAACTGCTGGAATCGGACGCGGCCCTGGTCTCGGACACGGCCATGTATGCGCGCGACGTTCCCACGATCTGCACCGGCCTTCGGGGCTTGGTGTACACGGAATGGTTTGCCCGTGGGGCGAAGAGCGACCTCCATTCCGGCCTGTACGGGGGAGTAGTGCCGAACGCGGTATTCGGCTTGGTCACCCTGCTGGCCAAGTGCAAGGACGAGGACGACCACGTGAAGATCCCAGGCTTCTACGATGCCGTCCGTGAGCCGTCCCAGGCCGAGCGACGTAGCTGGGACAAGATACCGTTTGACGAGGACACGTACCGGGAGGAAGAAGTACGGGCACCAGTGCTGACGGGCGAGCGGGGCTTCAGCGTCTTCGATCGGATCGGAGCGCGGCCAACGTTCGAGGTCCACGGCATACCCGGGGGCTTCACCGGCCACGGCGCCAAGACCGTGATTCCAGCGGCGGCCAGCGCGAAGGTCAGCGCTCGCCTCGTACCGGATCAAGATCCTGCCGACATACTCCGCAAGATGAAGGATTTCGCCGCCGCCAACGCCCCATCCGGCATCCGGGTCGAAGTTCGGCTGATCCACAGCGCTCCTGCCACACTGGCCCCAACGGACCATCCGATTGTCGAGACCGCGTCCCGGGCACTGGAAGCAACCTGGGGCCGAGAGACCGTGTTCATTCGTTCGGGAGGCTCCATCCCAGTGGTCGGCGACTTCCAGCAGCACCTGGGAATTCCGACGGTGTTAATGGGATACGGCCTGCCCGACGATGCCTTGCACGCCCCGAACGAGAAGTTCTCCCGCAAGAACTTTCATTACGGCATCGCGTCGACCGGGCGATTCCTTGAGTTGCTCGGGGACAACTCGGACCGCTGATCGCAGTTAAGGGGCCGCGACCGGCATCCGGGCCCCGACGGCACGCAGGGCCCCGTCGAGCGCCGCTTCCATCTCCGCGGCCTTGCTTTGGTCGTATGCAGAGAGGTCATTCTCCTCGCCAAGATCCGATCCAAGGTTGTACAACTCGAGTTTCGGCGGATCGTAGAAGCGGATCAGCTTCCAGTCGCCCTTTCGTGCGACGGAGTACGGGTCGTGCCCGGGGCCCTGCCTGTAGTGGGGGAAGTGCCAATGAAGGGTGCGCTCCGGGAGTTCGCCGCCACGCAGTGCCGGCCCGAGGTCCAACCCGTCGATAGCGCGGTCGGCAGGCGGCCTCGTGCCCACGGCCGCCGCGATCGTTGGCAGCAAATCGATACTCGCTACGGGCTGGTCCGAGACCGATCCAGGTTGGGTGACGCCCGGCCAACGGACGATCCATGGTGTCCTCAGGCCGCCCTCGTAGGCGAAGCCCTTGCCGCTTCGCAACGGCGCATTTTCCGTCGGTCGGCCGTTTCGGTCCAAGCCACCGTTGTCACCCGTGAAGACAATCAGCGTACGGTCCGCAAGGCCAGTTCTCTCGAGGGTATCGAGCAGCCGCCCCATCGCATCGTCAACGCTGTGCACCATAGCGGCGTATACAGGATCGTCTTGGCCTTCTCCGTCACGAACGGCCTCGTACTCCGCAATCAGGTCCCTCTTGGCCTGGATCGGGGTGTGAACGGCATAGTGCGATAGGTAGAGAAGGAAAGGCCTGTTCCGGTTACGCTCAACAAACGCAACGGCTTCGTCAGCCTCCCTGTCGGTCAGGTACTCCCCCTTTTCGCGCGGAGACAGCGTGGGAATGCCCATGGGGAGGCGGGGCATTTCGACGTAGGGATCGAAATAGGAAGGCGGCTGGCCGTAGTCCCAGCCTCCGTAGTTTTCGTCGAAACCCTGGTCGACTGGCAGGTGGCCCCGGCCCCCAAGGTGCCACTTCCCGATGAAAGCGCTTGCATACCCGATCGGCTTCAGCATCTCGGCGATTGTGACCTCTTCATGAGGCAGGCGCTGCTCGTTGGCGGGCGTCAGCAACTCTCGGGCGTCGCTGACTGGTCGGTGAAACCCGAACTTGTTGCGGACGTTGGGCCATTGCCGATTACTCAACTGGAATTCGGCGCGGATCCAGTCCGTGATGCCCAGGCGGGCCGGTGCTCGGCCAGTCATCAGCGCCGCGCGGGTCGGAGAACAGACTGCGCAGGACGCGTAGCCGTCCGTGAACCGCATTCCCGTTGCCGCAAGTTTGTCAATGTTCGGCGTCCGGTAGAAGTCCGATCCCTGGCAGCCAAGATCCATCCACCCCAAGTCGTCCACCAGCACGACAACGACATTGGGTGGGGGCGAGGCAGAAAGGCTCGGCGCGGCGACAAGAGCGGCGAGAACAGGGACGAATAGTGCGAAACGCATGGGAGGTTCAGTGGCAGCCGCGATGCGACGCGTTCGAGAGTCTACCAAGGACGCCGGTAGTCCGGCAGCGCACTCGGGCGACGAAGGGGTCGACTCGCTCAAGGACCGTCAGCGCACTCCCCGCCTTCGACCAGCGTGATCGTCTTGCCGACCGGCATCCCTTCCACGACATCGCTGGTCCCGCTGGGCCAACTCACGCGCAAGCGAAACTCCCCGGATTCGTCACCAACCCCGAACAGCATCCGCGGGTCCCGTGCCGACAGATAGCTCCCGCTCCGACTGACGGTCCGGTACTGTACGGGACCGGAGACCGGGTCCAGTGCGAGCGTCGCCCCGAGACCGTCGCGATTACTTTTGCATCCCCGAAGCCGCACGCCCAGCCACCGATGCTCCCCGGGGGACGTATTCCGGGCGATGTACGGAGCACTGTCCAGGTTCGACACGACCAGGTCGTGGAGACCGTCGTTGTCAAGATCCCCGACGGCTGCCCCGCGGCTGGCCCACTCCTGTTCGAAGATTCTCCCTGCGGTGTTCGAGACGTCCGTCATCCGGCGTCCGCTGACCGTCAGCAACAGTGGCCGCTGGCGATAGCTCACATGGGGCTGGGAGAACTCGATGTTGTCCATCACATGGCCGTTTGCGAAGAAGATCTCCCCCATCCCGTCCGCGTCCGCGTCGAGCGTCGCGATCCCCCATCCGGCGAAGAGCTGGGTGGCGGCCCCAAGCCCGGAACGCGCTGTGGCGTAGTCAAAGAGGCCGTTGCCGGCGTTATAGAAGAGTGCGTAGCGTTCCTGCGACAGGGTCGTGACCAGCACGTCGGGGGGTCCGTCTCCGTCAAGATCCTCGAACAGGATGCCCATTCCGGCGAATTCGTTCCCGTGGTCGTCGTAGGCTGTCCCGGCAGCCAACGCTTCCTCGGAGAAAGTGCCATCGCCCCGGTTTCGGAACAGGAATTGCGGATGCGAGTCGTTCGCGACCGCAATGTCCGTCCACCCGTCCGAGTCGTAGTCGGCGAACGCGAGGCCGAGGCCCTTCCCCAGATGCGCGGCGATCCCCGCAGTAGCACTCTCGTCGGAGAACGAGCCGTCACCATTGTTGCGGTAGAACACGTTCGACTCGGCGGGGAAGAGGTCCGGGTGGCAGTACGAGCGTCCGTAGGTGGCCTCCGTTCCGCAGCGATTGTCTTCGTCGAAGCGCCACTTCATGTAGCGAAGGATCAGCAGATCCACATCCCCGTCATTGTCGGCATCGAAGAATCCGGCACTCGTCGCCCACCCTCGCAGGTCGATGCCCGCCTCCGCCGTCACATCGGTATACGAGCGCCCCCGATCGTTCCTGTAGAGGGCGGCGGCCGGTACGTCACCCGTCCCGGCCATCGTGACGAGCAGATCCGGGTCTCCGTCGTTGTCGTAATCGCCCACGGCGACCCCCATGCCGTATCCCCTGCCCTTGAGCCCATACGTCTCGGTCGCGTCTCGGAAACGCATGCCTCCGTCGTTCAGGTAGAGGCGGTTCCAGAACCGCGGATCCGACTTGTCCGGCTCGACGCCTTGGGGGTGGGGGAAACGGTGCTGCGCTCCGTTGACGAAGAACACGTCCATCCGGCCATCCAGGTTGGCGTCAAGAATCGCGACGCCCCCTCCCATCGTTTCCGGAAGGTACTTGCGCGGAGTCTTTGAGGCGGCGTGCCGGAAGTCGATGCCGGATTGCGAGGTGACGTCCTCGAATCGCTGGGCAAATGCGAGTTGCCCGACGGCTACAGCGGCAACACAGAGCAGTGGCCGCAAGCGCGGCATGGTCTTCCCAGTATGATGGGGCGCGTGCACTCTCGGCTGGCCAGTGCGTGCCTGCTAGCAGTATGCCCCCTCTCCGCGGATTCGCTACGAGGCCGGATCCTGGCTGACGACGGCGTGCCCCTGCCGGACACCGCGACCGTGAAATTGGTTTGCGACGACTCCGTGCTTGCGACGGCAAGCCTCGATTCCGAGGGCAGGTTCGCTCTTGAGGACGCCTCCGAGCATCCGGGCTGTTTCCTGGAAGTGACCGCGCCCGGCTATCGACGGGAGTCGCTGGGGACGGAACAAACGCCAGCCGATCACCGTATCCCGGCTGTCGTTCTGCATCGTCTCGGGAAGAACCAGGGGGAAACCATGAGCGTCTCGCACCTTGCGGCGCCCGAGGACGCGGTGCGAAGCTTCCATGCAGCCGTGCGTGAGATCCGGAAGCAACCAGACGGCGATCTCGATTCAGCTATCGAACACCTGCGCGTCGCGGTTCGGGCGTATCCGGGCTACGCGCAAGCTTGGTTCGAACTCGGGCGGCTCAACCTGGCTCAGGGAGACGTTCCCATCGCGATCGAAGCGTTCCGCGAGGCGATACGCGCGGACCCATGGTTTGTCAGTCCTTACGAACCCTTGATCCTGCTGCTGGAAGCAGCGGGCGATAGTGGCGGTGCGGACCGAGCGTGCCTAGGGCTGCGACGGATCAACCCGTCTTTGCCGCCCAACTGCATTCGGGACTGAGGATTCGCGGCCATGCGGATGGGGCGGACACGGACCGCGCTGCTACTCGTAGCAACGTCTCCAGCCAGCACCCTTGCGACCGCGCAGGAGGTTGCGCTCGATCCGCAACGTCTAGGTCTCAACCCCGCCGAGGCGTCTGCCCTCGAACGTGCGATCACGTCGGGAACGTGGCCGGTCGCAGAAGCGATCCTCTATGAAGCCGCACAGGCGGATCCCGACAATCCGGCCAGGCAGCGGGCGCTGGGTATCGCCCACTTCCAGGCCGGCAGGGCATATTCGGCGGCAGCAGCGTTGAAGCGAGCCGATTCATCGTACCCCCTCGACTCGGAGGCCCGTTTTCTGCTCGCCAGCGCGTTCTTACGCCTCGAGCGGAGGCACTGGGCCAGGGCCGAGCTCGAACTCCTGGTGGAGACCCATGCGGACCGAGATCGGTACCGGCTCGCACTGGCAAGGATCCATTACGATCAGCAGCGCTTCCAAGATGGCGTTGAACTTCTTAGGCGTGGCATCGAGGCACATGGAAGCTCCGCCGAGGCCCTTGACTTGCTCGGCCAGTGCCTGGAGGGCCTGGGCCGCCATGAAGAGGCGGCCCAGGCGTTTCGCACGGCGATCGCGATTGGCGAGCCGCAGTCTCCTTGGCCGCACTTTCACCTCGGGAGCCTGCTGCACGACCTTGGGAGGCTAGAATCGGCAGAGGAGGCCCTCCGGATCGCCACGGACATCGGTCCGGAGAACGGTCCGGCCCACAAGGAACTGGGCATCGTCCTGCACAAGGCGGGAAAATTGAGGGCGTCCTCAGAGGCGCTGGAGACCGCCGCTCGCCTCGCTCCAGGCGACGTGACGATCCACTACGCACTCGCCGGGGTCTACCGGAAGCTAGGTTTCGAGAAACGCTCCGATGCCTCGATGCGACGGTTCCAAGAACTCTCGAATACAGATGGGCGGGCAGAGGAAAACGGAGCCCCGTAAGGGGATCTCAACGGTGGTCGGCCACGGTCCCGTCCCCGGGAGGAATCGAACCGTTTCTCCGTTTCGGCGATATTGAGAAGAGGGAGCCAACACCAGCATGAAGGGCCATTCAAAAATACTGGAGGCGTTGCGCCACCTTCTCAAGTACGAACTCACCGCTATCAACCAGTCGTTCCTGCATGCCCGCATGTGCCTGGACTGGGGATATGCGGAAATCGCGGAGCGGATCCGCAAGGCCTCCATCCGCCATATGGTCCACGCGGAGCAGCTCGTCGATCGGATCCTATTCCTCGAAGGCATGCCGAACCTACGGGACACCTACGCCTTGCGCATCGGAACGGACGTCGGCAAGATGCACAAGCGCGACCGGAAGCTGTCACTTGATGCAGCCGATTGCGCTAATGCCGGGATCGAAGATTGCACGAAGCATAACGACGACGCGTCCCGGGAATTGATCGAGAGCATCCTCGAACACGAAGAAGGCAAGATCGACTGGCTGGAATCCCAGCTGCAGATCATTGACGACGCGGGACTCGGCCTCTACCTATCGCAGCAGATCAGGGACTAACGATCCGAAGCGCCCTCACGGCACTATGGATCTCTCGCGAACCCGGCTGCCACCTGCCGCAGCTGATCGATCCTGCAGTGGCTGTTGGAGCAGCCGCATGAAGCCGAAGCGCCGGTATCGGGAGAGATCGCACAAGGGTTGTGAAGACCCGAAGGCCGTCGCTTATGAATCCAGATTTCCGGAACGGTGCTGCCTTCGTGCACGATTCAGTAGGGGCGGGAAGTGGACCGCACGACCGGCCCATCGCATGACTCCTCTCAAGCGCCGCAACAGGCTGTCCGTTGAGCCCGCCGATACGACCGAGCAACGCGGCGGGACGATGATCGTGACACCGTGAGTTTCGGCCACGCCGATTCCTGGACCGACGCCCCGCGAATCCGCTCTTTCAGCCTTGGGACAGCCGCTCCGAATGCTCGGAAGGGGATGTGACCAAGCGGTCTGTAGGAGGGGCCGCCAGAACCCGGCTGATCTCAACGTAGCCGGTCACCCATTGACTAGCACGCCCATTGGTGCCACCATCGACCCTTGCCTGAATCTGGCCGCTTTGACGTAGCTGCCGTCGGCTATCACCCGGAGTGATTCGTAGGGGGACCACCTGGGGTCCTCATGTGCGCCCGTGTATTGCGCGTTTGCAGTGGCAGCGCTGGATTTGGAATCGCGGCGCGTCAACCTCATGACGGCGCTCGCTGTCCTCTGGTCGGTGCGACTGACCTGGCGGCCCTTGGCGAAGCAAGGGGGATACCGTCCGGGAAACGAAACTGTTCAAGTGCCGATGGCGGTACCTGAGCAGTTACCGCTCGAGTCCATGATTTCAAGCGGCATAAAACCTAACCCGCCCAAACCCGCCTCGCTGGTCATCGATTCTTGGGATCTCCGACTCTTGACCTCCTACTCGTACGCGGTCGCAATCTTGTGTCGGAACGATTCGGCGAGGCATCGATTGGTGCCTTCCAGTTCGCGCTGGCATTCGACCGCGTCGCAAACGGCGTCGAGTCCGACAACCAAGTTGAAAGTACTCCGCGTCAAGCTTCGCTGTACCGCGCAGTGCAACAGACCCATCATCGAGCAACGCCACCCACGACGGTTCCGTCGAGTTGTATTCAATGCCCCAGATGCGAAGCAGATCGCGCGTCGTCGAGACTGCGGTCGACATCAATGATCTGCAATTGGGGAAGCATCCAGGAAAGCTGTTCGTAGTCGCACGGTCGATACAACAGCGGAGCGATGCGTCCTTCGAACCGGTCTTGCTGAGGGGTGTACATGAGCTCTCTCTTCACCCATTTGGAAGCCACCGAATCGGGGGAAAGCACGAGTATGAACCAATCGCAGCGCTGGAGCGCTCTGCCGATTTCGTCTTGCAATTGTTGGGCACCTTGAATCTGGGTGTCGCGATACCACACCGGAATCTGGTGGTAGCGCAGAACGCCGACCAGCCACTCAACAAACGCTTGATCTCTGTGCGAATGCGAGACAGAGACGTCCGTCCCCAAGTGCGCAGACCGCCCACGTGCGCTCAAGCCCGGCTGAGGAGCGCATCCGCGATGGGCTTGACTTCTGGATCGTCCACCTCAGGGTTCGGCAGATCCACTCAGCGCAACTGTCGGACAATCCTGGGAATCTCACCTTTCGGCAGGTGCTCGCGGCCGCCGACTGCGACTGGAGTCAGTCGGTTGCTGTAGCTCTTCGAACCAAGCGCATATGCCATCTCGGCCTTGACGTGCGGCGAACTGATCGAGTTGGGTGTCAGGAGAACGACCATTGCGTCGGACTCTTCGAGGACACGACCGACTTGGGCGGCCCAGTTGTCGCCCGGTAACAGGTTGACTTCCGCAACGCTTCAGACACCCGGGCTGCTAGCGGCGAGTCCGACTGCGAATGGCTGATGAAGACCTGCATCAGAATCAACCTTAAACGTACTCGCCCGACTCTGCAGTGTGTCAATGCGCAACGCGCCAACGCGCCAAGGTCCAACCGCGACTGGAAGAGCTAGGCTTGGACTTGGAGAGGCGGTCCATGAGCGGTGAGATTCCTTCGGCCACCTCAGACGGCCAGACTCAGAACCTGAACTCCGAAACTGGGTTAGGTGCTTCGGTCCAGAAGTTCCAAATATTGTGATTTTTGGCATGCACTTCTGTCCAATCATCTCTGTCTCGCAAGGAGGTCCCTAGCCTTTGTCGCCGCAACGACCGGCATCTGGGGGGTGTTCTACTTCTTCGCGGTCTCGAATTCGGGGCGGTGGATCCATTGGACTGGCCTCAGCGCTGTCCTGCTAGCTGCACTCTTCATTTCGTCGAGCCGCGTCACCTAGTCCATTTCTGCGGCAAAGTACCCCAGCTATGGCGAGTACCAGGCCACGACGCCAGCACTGGTGCCCAAGCTCTGCGGCAAACCCATCGTCGACCAGCAGCATGACATTCCGATGCTGTAACTTCCGGAAGGATCGCGCACTGAATGCCGTCGAGACCGCCGACTCGGGAACAAACGGCACCGGTCCGGCGCTAGAATTTGCACAGGTCGTCGTGGGAGGAGGGAAAAACCCATGAGAATCGCTATGGCAGTCGTGACATTGGCTCTCCTGTGCGGATGCCAACCACCACCGTCTTCGGAAGCACCGGAACCGGACCCTGTTCCTGAGCCGGTTCTGCTGGTTTCCCAGAAGGCAGCGAAGTCCCTTGCTTGGTATTCGCTGGCTGGCGAGTTGCTGCACGAGGTTGCTGTCAGCGACCATCCCCACGAGTTCGTGAGTTCCCCGGACAAGACCCGGCTCTACATGACAGACAACGGCGTGATGCAGATTGAGAACGCCGGAGAGGGCGGAAACAAGGTTTCGATCATTGACCTCGAAGCCGGAGAGAGGATTGGCGAGGTGGACCTGGGGCAGTGGCATCGTCCCCATGGGATCGCCCTGTGCCCGGACGGAACGTTGCTCGTCACCAGCGAAAACCCCGACCAGCTGCTAGTCATCAATGTCGGGACGCAGCAGATCGAGAAAGAGTACGCAACCGGAGGCCAGACGCCCCATATCGTGCAATGCAGTACTGACTCCACTACTGCCTACGTGTCCAACGCTCGTTCACGCACGGTTGCGAAGATCGATCTCGCTAGCGGCAGACGAGAGTTGCTCGAGACTGGCGACCGCCCTGAGGGGTCAGCCCTGAATGAAGACGGCTCCAAGCTGTATGTCGGTCACCGCGACGGAGACAAGATTGTCGTGATCGACACGGCCGACTGGGCGGTACTGGGTGAGATCGCCACCCCCGGGGGGCCGGTTCGCTGCGGACTGACAAGTACTGACCAGACCATAGTCTATGGACTTTACGGAGGTGCGGTCGGGTTCGCGGACATCGAGTCGATGGAAGAGGTTGGCCGTATCGAGCTTCCCGGTCCCGCCGTATCGCTCGAGGTGCATGACGACACTACCGTGACGACCTGCGTACAGAGCGTTGACACCTGCTACGTCATCTCGGCCACGGATCGACAAATCCTCCATGCGGTCGAAGTGAGTCCCGGAGCGGGTCCTGACCCAGCTCTGCTACTCGACCCGGCAAGCGGCGGGACAGTGCCCTTGGAAGCGGTGAACTCTGGTCCTGAAGGCAGTTGATTCCGCCAGAATGAGCGGCGGACGAGCGCTCGCTCGACGCCTGAGCCCCTGTTCCCGAGAAACTGGAATGACTGCCACTGCAGCCCGCGCCCTGAACTGATCGGCACGTGGTCAGCCCTGACGTCCAGCACGCTTTGTGGTCTACGGGATTGACGCTCTCGAGACCTGACGGCACTTGGAAGCCCAAAGGGCGGTGGGCTCACCCGCCCGTCTCATGTCTCGGACCTGACAATCTGTCACGACCCTGCCCGAAGACCCCGGTATTATCGTTGCATATCACAATAGAGTCTTATGATTTACAACGATATTTCGATGATGGTTGTAGTCCACTCAAATCGAATGGCGGATTTTGAGGTTGTCTGGCGCCTCGAAGTCCCCCATCCGCCTTTCGACTTGCATCTTCGGGGCGCGCCTTCCATCCAGACTCCGGGGGCCGGTCTGGTCCCCAATCGCGCGCAGGCATGATCCAGCGCAGGGCACTCACGGAGGTTCGCAGAAGGCTGGCTATCCAGCCAGCGGTGGCCTTGATCGGACCGCGCCAAGTCGGCAAGACTACTCTGGCGCGCCAAATCGCCGCCGAGACCGATGCGGTCTACCTCGATCTTGAATCGAGCTCCGACCGTGCTGTCGTGGCGGAGGCAACCCTGAACCTGGAGCAGTTCGAGGACAAGTTGGTCGTCCTCGACGAGATCCACCGTGCTCCCGAGATCTTTCAAGAACTTCGCGGAATGATTGATCGCGGAAGACGGCGCGGGAGGCGAACAGGACGGTTCTTGATCTTGGGATCGGCATCCGTGGACCGGCTCCAGCAATCCGGGGAAAGCCTGGCTGGCAGGATCGCTTACGTTGCTCTGGATCCGATCGATGCCAGCGAAGTCCCGGCGGATTACGCCACACAGTCCGCCCTTTGGACAAGGGGAGGGTTCCCCGACAGCTATACGGCGCCGACGGAAGAGCTGAGCATGGTGTATCGCAGGGACTTCATTCGCACTTATCTGCAGCGTGACGTTGCGGCATTCGGTCGCCGGGTGCCCGAGGAGACGCTCGGCAGGCTTTGGACGATGCTGGCGCACGGGCAAGGTACCCAGCTCAATTCCGCAAAGCTGGCTTCGGGACTTGGAGTCAGCGCTCCAACCATTACCAACTACGTCGACTTGCTCGTCGACCTATTGCTCGTTCGCCGTCTCCCGTCGTTTCCTACCAGCACGGGAAAGAGACTGATCAAGGCTCCCAAGGTCTACGTGCGCGACAGCGGGGTCTTGCACGCGCTCTTGGGCTTGCGAGACCTCCACGCAGTGAACGGCCATCCCGTCGCTGGGCCGAGCTGGGAGGGCTTCGCAATTGAGACGCTGGTGTCGGTCGCACCATTTCTGACGCATTCGAGCTACTACCGCACCGCCCGTGGCGCAGAGATCGACCTAGTGCTGGAACTGCCCCGCAAGTCAAGGCCGTGGGCAATCGAGTTCAAGCGAACCATGACCCCGAACCGCGCACTGGGCAAGGGCTTCCATTCCGCTCGCGAGGATGTGTGCCCCGAGCGTTCCTTCGTGGTCTACGCCGGCCAAGAACGGTATTCGCTTGGCCACGGCGTCGAGGCGATCAGTTTGAGCGAGATGGCCGCGCTCGTAAGCAAGGCATAGCGGTGGCCGGCCTTGGCGAAGACGAGATTCGCACCCGCTGGGTAGCACCGAGAGCTTCGGGAATGAGGCTTGATTGATACGGCTGGCTCGTTCACCGGGTTTGCTCACCGTTATGGGTTGTTGACCTGGTAGCAGTTTCTTCCCTGGCCCCTCCCGTCGTCAGAAGAATCGTCTCGGGTCTCGGCGACCTTCTGGTGCGCCGGCACTGCTGCGCCAAGAGGGCGGATCAAGATTGGCTATTCTTGTGTGCATCTTGTCAACCGAGCCGGCATTCGCCCTTGCAAAGGAGCGCTACGCGAGTCTCGGCGTTGACTGCGGCTCCGCACTGCAAGCTCTCTCTTCGGTCGCCCTCTCCGTGCATTGCTGGCAGGGAGACGATATCCGCGGCTTCGAGGGCGGCGACGAGGAGATCGGCGGCGGCCTTGCTATCACGGGCAATCATCCAGGACGGGCAAGATCGCCGTTCGAACTGCGCGCAGACTTCGAAAAGGCTATGTCGCTCGTCCCCGGCAGCCACCGGCTGAACCTGCACGCCATCTACGCCGAGACTGGCGGCCAGTCCGTCGACCGCGATTCGCTTGAGCCGGAGCACTTTGTCGGCTGGAGGGATTGGGCGTATGGCCGGGGCTTGGGCCTGGACTTCAACCCGACCTTCTTCGCCCACTCCAAGGCGGACGATGGCCTCACGCTCGCTCACGCGGATCCCGGAACCCGGCGCTTTTGGATCGAGCATGGCAAGGCGTGCCGCCGCATCGGAGCGTCGTTCGGCGAGGCGCTCGGGACGCCGTGCGTGACCAATGTTTGGATCCCCGACGGATTCAAGGACCTTCCGGCAGACCGGCGGGTGCCAAGAGAGCGACTGGTCCAATCGCTGGACGAGGTCTTCAGCGAGCCGCTCGACGAGAGACACAACCTTGACGCGGTCGAGTGCAAGCTCTTCGGCCTCGGTTCCGAGAGCTATGTCGTTGGCTCGCACGAATTCTATCTGGGCTATGCGGCATCACGGAACAAGGTCCTGTGTCTGGATGCCGGCCACTTCCATCCCACTGAGGTGGTGTCAGACAAGATTTCATCGGTGCTGCTCTGGGTGGACCGACTCCTCCTTCACGTCAGCCGAGGGGTGCGCTGGGACAGCGACCACGTGGTGATTCTCTCTGACGAGCTACGGGAAATCGCGAAGGAGCTGGTGCGGGGATCCTACCTGCCCAGGGTGCATATCGGGCTGGACTTTTTCGACGCCAGCATCAACCGGGTGGCCGCCTGGGTCATCGGTTCGCGCGCCATGCTCAAAGCCCTGCTCCTGGCATTGCTGGAGCCCACCGAGATACTCCGCCGGATGGAGCGGGACGGAGACTACACGGGTCGTCTCGCCATGTTCGAACAACTCCTCACCATGCCGTTCGGCGCTGTATGGGACCATCACTGCGCAATGCAAGGCGTCCCGAGTGAAGCGGATTGGATGAGCGAGATCCGCACATACGAGCGAGACGTTCTTAGCCGGCGGTAGGAACCAGCAACCAGAAAGAAGCCTATTTCATGGACACCTCGCAGGCCGACACGGCCAGTCACGATCCGGAATTCCTCTACGAGTTCGACCGGGAACCGGTGCCAAGATCCCGGTTGCTCGGGCCCGGGTACTTCGCGGGAGCGTACGCCGGCGAGCACGTCGCGGCCACCGAGTTCGTTATCGGGGTGACGTTCGTCAACTGGGGTGCAAGCGTCCAGGACATCTTTCTTGGCCTCGTGATCGGCAACCTGATGGCGGTCCTCACGTGGACACTCGTCTGCGCGCCGATCGCCGTCGACACCCGCCTCACTCTGTACTGGTACTTGCGAAAGATCGGCGGCCCGCACCTGACCTCGATCAACAACGTCATCAATGCGCTGCTGTACTCAATCATGGCGGGCTGCATGATCACTGTGTCCGCCTCGGCGGTGCGAATACCGTTTGGCATCCCTCCCCAACTGGACTGGTACCCGACCGACTTCCGATTCGTGCTCGTTGTGCTCGTCGTCGGTGCCGTGGTGGTCACCCTGGCGGTCCTTGGATTCAAGAAGCTCGCAACGTTCGCAACGGTCTGCTCGCCGTGGATGTTCCTGATGTTCATCGTTGGTGCGATCGCGGTGCTGCCCGAGCTTTTCGCTGCTGCAGGAGGCGGGAGCTTCTTCGAGATGGCCGGGAGCGCCGTCTGGACGGGCCAGACGCCGGACGGCACTGAGCCGATGGGGTTCTGGAAGGTCGCCGCCTTCGCTTGGATCTGCAATCTGGGTATGCACGGAGCGCTGTCTGACATGGCGGTGTTCCGGTTCGCCCGAAAATCCTCGTACGGGCTGTTCTCATCGTTCGGCATGTTCCTGGGCCACTATCTCGCCTGGATCTGTGCCGGCTTGATGGGGGCTGGGGCAGCGTTGCTGATGGGCCAGCAACTGGTCGAACTCGATGCCGGTGAGGTCGGCTACCAAGCCCTGGGATGGGTCGGGGCTCTGGCAGTCGTGATCGCCGGCTGGACCACGTCGAACCCGACCCTGTATCGGGTCGGCCTGGCGCTGCAGGCCGTAACTCCGAACTGGTCCCGCGCGAAGGTAACTCTGGTCGCTGGCATCGTGACCACGGTGATCGCCTGCTTTCCGTTCGTGTTTACTGGACTCCTCGACTACGTGGCCATCTACGGCCTGCTCATTTCGCCGATCGGCGCAATCGTTGTCACGGAGCATTGGATCTTCCCCAAGACCGGGCTCAGGCAGTACTGGGCGAGCGCCAAGGGACTGAAGCTGAACTGGGCTGCGCTGCTGACGTGGGGCCTTTCCGTCGCTCTTGCCGTAGGCCTCGAGCGATCCGGGACCGTGCACCTGTTCTATCTGTTCCTTCCCGTGTACGGATTCGCAATGGTCGCCTACTGGCTGCTCGCACGGGAGATGGGGGCGGGAGATACCGACCTCGCGGACGGGGCTCCGGCCGGGGACGCACCGGCATCGAGTACCGAAACGCCCGCTCCCGCACCGGCTGCAACCTGGGCCGAACGGACCGCCGGCTTCGTGGCGGCAGTCTCCCTTGCCGCGTGCCTCTGGCTGGGATACTGTGTCCTGCAGGCACCTTCGGACGGCTACGACACGGCCTTGGACGCATTTCATTCGCAGCTGACTGTCCCGACGCTGTTGTATTTCGTAGCGGGTACGATCTTCTTCACCCTGCGGGAAGGCAGGCGAAGGGGCCGGGGAATCAGTTAAGGGGATTGCGGCTTGCGGATCGAGAGGATCAGTGCCTACCAAGTGGACCTGCCGCTCGTGGAGGGGCCTTACAACTGGTCGGGCGGCAACACGGTCTCCGTTTTCGACAGCACGATCGTCCGGGTCGACACGGACGAAGGCGTCACGGGCTACGGGGAAGTCTGTCCCCTGGGGCCGGCGTACCTGCCGGCCTACGCCGAAGGCGCTCGATCCGGCTTAGCCGAGATTGGGCCCAGCCTGCTTGGCCTCAACCCGACTCAGCTCGATATCGTCAACGGCGCGATGGATGCGGCCCTGAAGGGTCATCCGTATGTGAAGTCGCCTCTCGACGTCGCCTGCTGGGACATCTTGGGAAAAGTCTCCGGCCTGCCAGTCTGCCACCTGATGGGCGGCCGCTACGGGGACGACTTCGTCCTGTACCGAGCGATCTCCCAAGAGACCCCCGAGAGGATGGCGGAGCTGGTGGCGACGCACCGAGCGGAAGGCTATACCCGGTTTCAGTTGAAGGTCGGCGCGGACCCCGCCGAGGACATCGAGCGGATCCGCGCGGCCGCAGCCATCGTGGGCCCCGGGGATCGGCTCATCGCCGATGCCAATACGGGATGGCTGATGCATGACGCGATGCGCGTGGTGCGGGCCGTACGCGATATCGACGTATACATCGAGCAGCCCTGCCTCTCGTACGAAGAGTGCCTATCCGTCCGCCGCCACACCCGGCATCCGTTTGTGCTCGACGAATCGATCGACAGTGTCCGCGCCCTGCTGCGTGCGAGCGGCGACGGGGCAATGGACGTGATCAACCTCAAGATCAGCAAGCTCGGAGGCCTGACCCGGGCCCGGCAAGTCCGCGACCTCTGCGTATCCCTGGGAATCGCAATGACCGTCGAGGACACTTGGGGGGGGGACTTCACGACCGCGGCGATCGCGCACCTGGCACACAGCACGCCGCCGCGATTCCTGTTCACGTCAACCGACTTCAATAGCTACGTCACGGTCAGCACGGCCAGGAACCCGGCGCTTCGCCACGGCGGAAGACTCGCGGCCCCTTCGAGGCCCGGACTCGGCCTCGAACCTCGTCCGGAAGTGACAGGCAATCCGCTCCTGGTGATCGAGTAGGCCTACCAGCGGATCGGATCACCGAGATCAAGCCTCTCGGCGTGCCGCAGCACGGCTCGGGCGGCGAACACGTCCTGCGCGGCCAGTCCCACCGACTTGAAGAAGGTCACGTCGGACGGTGAGGACCGTCCTTCGCAGCGCTGCAGCACCAGATCCCCCAACGTGCAGCGGATGTGGTCGGACCCGACGAGGCCCTCGCCTATTGCGATCAGCAGGTCGCCGGCCTCTTCCAACGCGGACTCCCGGTCGTCTACGAAAAGCCGCGACCGCACTACAGTCTCGGACGGTACTTCCCGGTCCTCCGGCTTAAAGGAGCCGATCGCATTGATGTGGAGGCCTTCAGGCACGTCCCGGTCATCGAACACGGGCACAACGGAGGTCGTCGCGCAACAGGCGATGTCCGCACCGCGCAGCACCTCGGCAGGCGAGGAGGCCGCGACGACCTGTCCCGGAGGCGAACCGGACTCAGACAGTTCCCGGACCATCGCCCGGGCTGATTCGAGGTTCGGGTTGAAGATCCGGACCTCAGCGATGCGCCGAACGGCTCGTACGGCCTCGACCTGCGTGCGGGCGTGCACTCCGCTGCCGAATACCGCGAGCACACCGGACTCGGGCCGGGCCAGCAGGTCGGTAGCCAAGCCGCATGCGGCTGCAGTTCGAATCGCAGTCAAGGAAGCGCCATCCAGCAAGGCCCGCGGAACCCCGGTATCGGCATCAATCGCCAACACCGTTCCGTGGATTGACGGGAGTTCGGTGCGCCGGTTTGAAGGGAACACCGATACGACCTTAACGACGAGCAACGGCGCCTCACCCGCGTCCAGGGCTGCGGGCATGACCAGGGTCGCGCCGGAATCCGGGCCCGTTCGCAGGACCGTCCTGGCGGGGGCCACGAGAGCACCTTCGGCATGGGCGGCGAATGCCTCGCGCATTGCCCGCACAGCCTCCGCCATTGGCAAGGCGCGAGCGATCTGGCTCGGACCGAGGACCCTCAAGCGGATTGGCCTTTCGGTCGAACGGAGGAGGCAATCCGCCTGTTGCACAGAAAGAGAACAAGCGCAACGCCGCCGACCTGAACGAGCACGGTGCCAACGCCGAAGACGTGGTCCGAGCCGAACGGGATGAGCCAGCCCTCAGGGTTGTCTTGCCAAGCCTGATAGAGGAGCCAGCCGGTCAATACGACTGCTTCGAACGGCACCACGGTACGGATCACGAAGTCCCACCAAGAGCCGATCCTGATATCGGAATGCTCGTGGTTGAGTGTCTCCTCCCGGAACCTTCGCACACCGTAACTTCCGACGGCCAGGGCGAAGAACAGGCCTGACAGGACTAGCGCCACGCCCCAGACCCAGTCCTGGTTATCGAAGACATTCATGTTGAGCGCCGAAGGCAGACCGATCAGGAATCCGGCAACTGCAATGCCGTAGATCGCCTTGCGACGGTTGAAACCAGCGTCCTCGAACGTACGAGTCACAACCTCGACCATGGCGATCAGGCTGGTGAAGGCCGCGAAGGCGAGCGCCGTGAAGAACAGCGCCATGAAGAATCCGCCGTGCGGCATCGAGCGGAACAGCTCCGGCATCCATATGAATGTGATACCCGTGTTGTTCTCCGAGAATACGGTCTCCTGCATTAACTGGGCCGAGAAGGGCTGCCCTTCACGAACCGCCTGCTCCAGGGAGCCCAGGCCGCGCAGCTGTTCCGGATCCGTGGCAGCTCGATCAATCAGCGCCGGGACGGCCGAGAAGACCGTGCAGAAGACCATGATGCCGGCCAAGAGGCTGATGGTGTTGTTCGCGGCGGGAAGGATGAAGCTGTTCAACGCGGTATCGTCCTTCTCGCGCTGGTAGACGGCGTAGCAGATGACCAGCCCCCAACCGGCCCCCGTGTCCCACGCATTCTGAGTCAGGGCTTCTATCCAGATCCGCGCTCTTGTCAGCTCGCCCCAATCAACCGCGAAGAGGTATGCAACGCCGTCGGACGCCCCTGGGAGCGTCACGGCGCGAGCAACCAGGACCAGCACCAAAACGATCAGGGCAGGCATGAGGACTTTCGCAACCGTCTCGATCGCTGACACGCCCTTCGCGATGACCAGGACTGCCAGCCCCAGAATTGCGGCATGGCAGAGAACGGGCAGGGCCGAAGACGTGAAGTCGGTCCAGAACGCCCCCGGGACAGGGGATGAAAGCCCCCCTCCGATCGCTGCCGCCGCATACCGGATCGTCCAGCCCGCGACCACGGAATAGTAACAAAGGATCCCGGAACAGACGCAGACCACCATCGCACCTGTCCATGCCCATCCGGGTCCTGCCAGACTGACGAACGCCCGAACGGGTCCGGAACGCGTCTTGCGCCCCATCCCGAACTCTAGAAGGATCAGGGGGACCGACCAGAGGAACAGGAACACGATCCACGCGACCAGAAACTCACCCCCGCCGTTCTTGGCGGCAATGCGCGGGAACCGCCAGATGTTTCCCGTGCCGACGGCCATGCCGAGCATGGCCAGCATCATGGTCCACCGGGATCCGAAGTGCCTCATTTTCATAGGAAGGCCGGACAGGACTTACTGGATCGCTGACCCCGAACCGCCAACCCTTCCGCTCCTAAGGACCTCCGATTGTTGCATAGCGGGATTTCCGCCCGGCTTCGCATCCGAGCAGCCGACCACCGCAACCTCACCAACCCCTAGGGCCACTCTGGACCCGAGTGCGGGATCCATCCTCAGCGGCAAGACCTCGTGGCCGGCATCGGGCTCCTCTTGCCGTTGACGGGACGAGACGGATGCTGCGCACATTGAGAATGGGATTAGACAACGAATGCGGGCTGATTCCAGCGGTTGGTCGGGCCATACGTAACTGAGGCAACTCTCCAGGTCAATTGCGAATCGCGCAGTCAGGGAACGAAGGCATACTCTGTGAGCTCGTGCCGTGATCTTGGACGGTAGGTTCAGGTGGACCTCGCCCGGGTTAAAAGGAGTCAATGGTTGATGGGCCAAGCTAACCGACCAAGGGCATGAGGCGAAAGTCCTGTCTAGAAAAGGGTGAGCCGATCCATGCATCTGATTCTCCCCGAACCGTGCGAACGATCCTTTGAGGAACCGGGAGAAGCGTAGGTAGGGGAGCACAGGGCCGCAGTTCCTGAGAGCCGAAATCACCATCATCTGGAGCGCTGGGGCTAGGGTCAAAAGGACTCCGTGGTGTTACTTCCCGCTTGGCTAGCATACTGTTCGGGCGCAGTCGTCCTCCCATTGCTTCGGGTGATCCCTACGAAGACACAGTTCTGCCCACATGGCCGAGTGATCGCTCAATCTCTGATCGTTGTGCCACTTGCGCCAATCATGGTGGTAGCCACATCCCACAACATCAAAATGTCTTGAGACGAAGGTATGGTCGAAGCACCGTGGGTTGGTGCGAGTGCAGTACGTAACGGGGGTGGGCCACCCGAAGCCGTGACGGTCACGATAGGCGTCTCGCAGACCGTGGTGAGACACGCCGGCGAGAACCGAGAGCACCCCGTTGGTCCACTCGATGCGCGAGCGCTCGTCACCGCACTTGTCAGTCCAGGTCAGCCCGGGTTTTCCTCCGACCATGGGAGTCTCTTCTCCAAAAGTCACTATCTCCCCCGACGTTCGGAACTGTTCCGGCTCATTGAAGTCGCCGGTGAGGATACGGGGCGAGTCGTTGGCTCCGCGAAGGGCCGCCGAAAGGACGTGGAACGTGTCGATCTTTTTCCAGCCATTTCCGGACCAGTTGGGGATGTGCGCGGTGAACACGTCGACATCTCCCTCATCGGGCACAGAGACCGTGGCTCGCCCCAGCAACTCTGGGTAAGGTGCGGAGACTCTCCAGCCGTCGTCGCAGGCCTTGACCGGCCAACAGCTTGCGATGACGCACTGGTACGACATGGGCGGGTCGGGCAAATGCCTAGCCGGGACGTTCTTGCCGCTCCAGTATTGGTTGCGAAGGCCAATGTCACAGAGGAGAGCGGCCCACTCATCGGCAAACTTGACCTTGACTTCCTGCAGGGTGACGATATCGGGTGAAACAGATTTGATCTTCTCGATTAGAGAGCCGAAGTTCTCAATGCGATAGCTGGGCTTGCGAAAACAGACGTTCCAAGAGAGGAGCTTCAGTTGCATAAGGGTTTCCAAGACAGACGCTGTGGGCTGGGTTGGCGCTTCCCAAAAACGTCAACGAGTCCATGTCACTAAGTGATCGGTGCGGACGGGGAGCAAGTCATGCGCCAACAGATGAGTCGGCCTGTGCAGATCGACGTTTGCGACGTCGAAGGCGGACGCCTGTAGGACATTGGCAACTCGACACGCTAACTCGCGGAACTCACTTCTTTCGAAAAACATGGACGTGGACCTCTACGTGAACTCGCTCACAAGCTCGATTGAGCCCTAGATGGGACCACTTGCTTCGACGATGGCATAGCTTCAGCTACTGGCTGTCGACGGTGTTCATATCGCCTTAGTTCATCTCACTCCAACACCTGAGCCGATCTTTGCCAAGGTTTCGAAGCGCGACAAGGCGCCCTTCGTCCGGGTGAACAACTCGACCCGAGTCGTTGATGCGGCGGATCTTGTCGGATCTGTCAAACAACGCTGGCCATAGGCACTCGGCTTTTTCGAATGTCGGTCCGTGCTTGCTCAGCACGTCCAACATCCGGGGATCGGAACCAGGCCGCGATGACCGGGCAGAATCACCGTTAGCCCGTATGGAACACATCAAGCCGGATCGCAGCGAAGACGACACCCCTTATGATCTGGTGTTGGAATTGGGGTCGATCTCTGCGTTCCTGCCGAGAGTCGATCGATGGGGGGCAGGTCGGCTTACGCCATAGCCACGGACACGTGGATGGCATACGTTGACGACGAAATCGCCGAGAAGGACATCGAACCCTTGGTCAACGGGACTGCAGAGTGGCACGCGGGTCTGGATCCTGCTGGCGATGCGACCGTCATTGTCCGCGATGGCGCATTCGCCAATGACGCCGCTAAGGCGGACCTTTCGACCATCCTGGAACAGTGTGGTTTCAAGAAAGGGCAGGGCCCGGAGCAGAGCGATTGGGCGTGGGTGAGGTTGAAGTGATGAAGGTTCGTTCTATGGGAGATTCCCAGAACCTCGAATGGAAATCGTCCTGGTGGGACGACTATCTGAAGTGGATTTGCGGCTTCGCCAACGCTCAAGGCGGAGTCTTGGTGATCGGCAAGAACGACCGAGGTGAAATCGTTGGCGTGAAGGACCCGCTACGGTTGTTGGAGGAGATACCTAACAAGACCCAGTCTCTGCTGGGCATCGTCGTTGACGTGAACCTCGAGTCGGAGCCGACCGGAGAATACCTAGAAATCGAGGTCGCCCCCTATCCCAATCCGATCAGCTATAAGGGCGAATACCACTACCGGAGCGGTAGCACCAAGCAGGTCTTGAGGGGTACTGCGCTGAACCAATTCCTGCTTCGCAAACATGGCCGCAACTGGGACGACGCGCCGATGCCTGGCGTGAGGACGAGCGAACTGGACGGCAGAACACTGGACGAGTTTCATCGGCGTGGCGTTGCCAGCGACCGTCTTCGGTCTGACGCGATGATTGAGTCCGACGGCAACCTGATTGAAATGCTGCATCTGCGCGAGGGCGAGTACCTGCGACGCGCAGCGATCCTCCTGTTCCACCCGGACCCAGCACGCTTTTTTGCCGGCGCGTTTGTGAAGATCGGGTACTTCAGGACGGAGACTGATCTCGTGTACCAGGACGTCATCGAAGGTAACCTGTTTGTCCAAGTAGACCGCACGGTAGACCTGCTACGCACGAAATACTCGAAGTCCCAGATTTCCTACGATGGCATCTTTCGACGTGAAACTCCGCTAGCGCCCGGCGAGGCGCTACGCGAAGCCGTGCTGAATGCGATAGCGCACAGAGATTACGGCAACGCGGCACCGATCCAGATCCGAGTGTACGACGACCGCATTAGCTTGTGGAACCCGGGCGCGCTCCCGCCTGATTGGACGCTCGACAAGCTCAGGGGGACACACGCGTCGGCACCACACAATCCGGGGATAGCGAATGCGTTCTTCCGCGCCGGCATGGTCGAGGCTTGGGGAAGGGGGATTGACGACATTGTCAGAGCATGCCGGTCGGCAGGAACGGCCCAGCCGGAATGGGAAGTCGAGCCCGGCGGCCTGCGGCTCGAGTTTGTGTCGACCCCGGTAGGCGATGGACCTCCGCCTCGGGAAACTGTTAGGGGGACTGCTCAAGAAGGTAGCAACACTCCTAACGAGATGAGCCGTGGCGACCGCCCGCAGCCAGAGTCGCAGCCAGAGTCGCAGCCAGAGTCACTTGCGGAGAGAGTGCTCCAGCAGCTCGAAAACGGGCCGATGTCGAAAGCCGACCTTTCCAGCAGACTGGGGCAGAAGCAGGTGTCGGGTCAGCTCAACAAAGTGATCCGTCACCTTGTTGCTGATGGAAGCATCGGATACACGATTCCAGACAAACCCCGAAGCCGGTTCCAGATGTACCGCCTTCTGAACAAGGGACATGCCCCTGTCTATCAGTCGCCGTCCGGGAACTCCGAAACATGAGCGCAAGGGGGCGAGTTGGTACCACACAAACTTCACTTTAGAGCCGATTCGACTTCCAGCTTCGGGCGCTTGAGGCCAACTGCGATCTTCTTCGCGGTCGGGACGGTGGTCGAACCGAATTCACCGTCACAGCAGACCCATCAGTGACTCAAGCCTGGTTTGCCCCTTCAGGGTTCCGGAACAGGACGTCCCAACTCCCTAGCCGTGTCAATCCAATACTGTATTGCGTCGTTAATGTTTCGCAATGCAGATTCCTGATCATCTCCGTGCGCCATTCAACCCGGTAGTTCAGGAACTTCGGCAACGTTTGTCTGATCTGCGTTGCTCCAATAGGAGACGACCTCGTACCTGTGCATCAACCCTCCTCTCCCAGTTTGTGTCTGAGGATCAGCTGGCGGACCTGTCTCACCCGACAATACGTCGCCTGCTTGCCATCGCTCGGCAGGTTGACGATTTCCGTAGCGCCTTTCCCATCGAAGAATCGATCGCTGCCAAAGTCCGATCTGAGGAACCGAGCTGGAACAGCAGTGCTCGGAGGTCGGCGAGGCGAATATTCACAGCCGACCCTCCGCAGAGAATGGCCTGCAGCTGCCGATCCTGCCGGTTCATGGACCGTCTCCACCTTCCCGGCAGTTGCACTCTGCAGGTCAGCGCTCTCGCATTCGTCCCAACAAGGGGCTCCATTCCAGGCGAAACGATCGAGGATGATCGGATGCAAGTGGTCGGGACGAGTGCGACGGGCCTTTGTCACCTCGAGCCCCTGCGGCACCAAACGGAAGACCGGTCGGGACTGTGTCCGGCGCTCGCAGTCGCCGGCGCACAACGGTGCTCCGCAACCGGGGCGACTCGACGGCAAGTGATCCGGGTGCGGTCCGGAATGTCCGTCTGACACAGCTTCGCGTCCGGGTGCCCGGGCTGCCCGCCCGAGGGCTTTCCGGACCGTCCGCGCTGGCTGCTCAACCGTCTCCCGGCCGACGGCTTGGCCGGCCCCATCGCTCGACGGCGGCTTACCCCTGTTGCTGCTGACGGGTCCCAGCCGGCCAAGAAGGGGTCCACTGCCGAGGATTGCGGGGAATCGTTCTCACAGTGAAGAACTTGGGGAGTCGCCCGCGGAAATCGAACCGGTCGCGCTCGTGGTATACAATCTCGCAGGAAGTTCCGGCGCGGTCCACTGCCGCGTCAACACTGCACGGAAAGGAGACGAATCGGTGAAGATTCCCGTGAGTATCACGATCAACGGGCGCCGCTACGACAGAGATGTCGAACCACGGCTACTGCTGGTCCATTTCATCCGCGACGTACTCGGATTGACAGGCACGAAGGTCGGCTGCGACACCAGCCAGTGCGGCTCGTGCACCGTCCTGATGGACGGGGTCTCGGCAAAGTCCTGCACTTGCCTGGCCGTCCAGGCCGATGGCGCTTCGATCACCACGATCGAGGGGTTGGCGGGCGACGGAGAGCTGCACGCTCTTCAGGAGTCCTTCTGGAACAAGCACGGCCTGCAGTGCGGTTTCTGCACTCCCGGCATGATCATGGCATCCCACGAGCTGCTACGGTGCAATCCGGAACCGTCCGACGACGAGATCCGTCATGGGCTGGAGGGCAACCTCTGCCGCTGCACCGGATACCAGAACATCGTCAGGGCAGTTCGTGACGCTGCGTCCGGGGGTGCCCAATGAGCGCCTCCACATTTGGTTCCGGAATCCGGCGCCGGGAAGACCCCCGGCTGATCACCGGAGCCGCCAAGTACACCGACGACATCGTTCTTCCGGGCATGCTGCATGCAGCGATGCTGCGGAGCCCGTACTCGCATGCCCGCATCAACGGCATCGATTCCTCGGCTGCGTCCGCGGCGCCGGGAGTCGTGGCGGTCTTCACCCACGCCGATACCGACGGGGAGATCGCTCCCGCGCCCTGCGCGTGGCTCCTCCCGAATTCCGGACTTACCATCGCTGACTATCACTGCATCGCGAAGGACACGGTCCGCTACGTGGGCGACATCGTCGCCGTGGTGGTTGCCGAGACCCGCGCCGAAGCTTATGACGCGCTGGACCTCGTGGAAGTCGATTACGAGCCCTTGGAAGCCGTTGTCACACCCAAGGCCGCAGCTGCGGATGGAGCAGCGCAGCTCCACGGGGAGATCGCAGGCAACCAGGCATTTCACTGGACCGTGACCGGGGGCGGTGACATCGACGAGGCGTTCGGCGATGCGGACGTTGTCGTCAAGGAGACGATCGTTCAGCAGCGACTGATCCCCAATGCCATGGAGCCTCGGGCGGCCCTCGCGAGCTACGTGCAGGCTACCGGAGAGTTGACGCTGTGGAACACCACCCAGAACCCCCACATCGTGCGATTCCTCTGCTCGCTTGTCAATGGCGTGCCCGAAGACAAGCTCAGGGTCATCGCGCCCGAGGTCGGGGGAGGCTTCGGCAGCAAGATCGCTGTCTACCCGGCCGACTTCATCACTGTCTTCTGCTCCAAGAAGCTGGGAGTACCGGTCAAGTGGGCGGAGACGCGTAGCGAGAACTACCAGGCCACGACCCACGGCCGGGACCACGTCCAGGAAATCGAGTTGGCCGCTACGCAGGACGGGCGGATCACCGGTCTGCGCGCGACGGTGTGGGCCGGGATGGGGGCGTATCTCTCGACCGCAGCCCCCGGCATTCCAACCATCCTGCACGGACTGATGCTGTCCGGGGTCTACGACATTCCGGCTATCCACGAGGACGTGTACGGCCTCTACACCAACACGACCCCTGTAGAGGCATACCGTGGCGCCGGCCGCCCCGAGGCAACATTCATGGTCGAACGTCTGGTGGACCTTCTGGCAGCCAAGCTGGGCATGGACCCGGCGGACGTCCGGCGACGGAACTTCATCCCCAAGTTTGACGATGGCCATGACGTGGTGACCGGCCTGACCTATGACAGCGGCAACTACGACGGGGCTTTGTCCAAGCTCCTCGGCGAGGCGGACTACAGCGCCCTGCGCGCCGAGCAGGCCGCCGCCCTGGAGAAGGGACGATACATCGGGCTGGGCCTTTCGACCTACGTGGAGATCTGCGGCTTGGGGCCGTCCCAGGTGGCCGGTGCCATCGGCTTCCAGGGCGGCTTGTGGGAGAGCGCGATTCTGCGCTTCCACCCGAGCGGCAAGGTCAACGTGATGATCGGCGCGTCCCCGCACGGCCAAGGCGAGGAGACGACCTTCGCCCAGATCGTGGCCGGTGAGCTCGGTGTGTCACCTGATGACGTCAAGGTGATTCACGGCGATACCGAGAGCACGCCGATGGGATGGGGCACCTACGGCAGCCGCACCACCGCGGTCGGAGGGGCGGCGCTGGCGCTCGCGGCTCGTAAGATCCGCGACAAGGCGAAGATCATCGCTGCTCATCTGCTTGAGGCCGCCGTCGAGGACATGGAGTACGAGGACGGGAAGTTCTTCGTGAAGGGCTCCCCCGATTCGAGCAAGACGATCCAGGACATCGCGCTGATGGCGAACGTGGCCTGGAACATGCCGGAGGGCGTGGAGGCAGGCCTGGAGGCAACGTCCTTCTACGACCCGCCGAACTTCGTGTTCCCCTACGGCGCTCATCTCGCCGTGGTGGAGGTCGACCCTGAGACCGGCAACGTCGACCTGAAGCGGTACGTCGCGGTGGACGACTGCGGGCCGCAGATCAATCCGGTCATCGTCGAGGGCCAGGTGCATGGCGGCATCGTGCAAGGAATAGGCCAGGCACTGTGGGAGGAAGGTGTGTATGACGAGGACGGCCAACTCCTGACCGGGACGATGCTCGACTACGCGCTCCCGCGGGCCGACAGGCTGCCGGACATCGAGGTCCACTCAACCGTCACTCCCTCGCCCCACCATCCCCTGGGAGTCAAGGGCATCGGAGAGGCTGGCACGATCGCATCGACGGCGGCTGTCTACAACGCTGTGATCGATGCCTTGCAGCCCCTCGGCGTAGCGAGCGTCAACATGCCGATGACACCCGAGCGGGTCTGGCGGTCCGTCCAAGAGGCGCAAGGGAGGAACTGAGCGATGTACGCACCTGAGTTCGATTACTACCGGGCAAGTTCCGTGGCTGAGGCAGCCGCGCTGCTAGCCGAGCACTCCGATTCCAAGCTCCTGGCAGGCGGCCACAGCCTCATCCCGGCGCTGAAGTTGCGACTCGCGGCACCGACCGCGCTGATCGACATCGGCCGGATTGACAGCCTTCGGGGCATCAGCGTGGATTCCGGGTCAATCCGGATCGGAGCGCTCACCACCCACGCTGAGATTGCCGCGTCCGGGACGCTGGCGGCCGGAGCAACCGCGCTGTCCGAAGCTGCAGGCATGATCGGGGACCCGTCGGTACGTAACCGCGGCACCATCGGTGGCAACGTGGCCCACGCGGACCCTGCTTCGGACCTTCCTGCTGTGCTGGCATGCCTCGACGCGGAATTTCTCGTTGAAGGCGCCAGCGGGGAGCGCAGGGTCGCTGCCTCGGACTTCTTCGAGGGGCTCATGACGACGGCCTTGGGGGAACACGAAATCCTCACCGCAATCGAGTTGCCCACGGGTGGCTCGGGCGAAGGATCGGCGTATGCCAAGTTCGCACAACCCGCGTCCCGATACGCTGTGATCGGAGCCGCGGCCAAGCTGGCCCAGAGTGGCGGTGAGTGCACCGGCGCTAGCGTGGCGCTTGGCGGCCTGGTACCGGCACCGGTACGGGCGCAAGCTGTCGAGCAGGCCTTGGTCGGCCGCCCCCTGACCGAAGAGTGCATCGCAGAGGCTTCGCGCGAGGCGACGGGCTGCCTCGCTGACGACGAGGTTTTAGGAGACGTCTACGCTTCGGCGGAATACCGCAAGGCTGTTGCCCACGTGTGGGTACGCCGGGCGCTGTCCGCCGCAGCCGCACGGTGCGGCTGAGCGCCTGCGTGCGCCCATGCCCGGTTCGAGACCGATTCCCAGTTCGATCGGCGAACTGCAATCGATGCTGGCGACGGAGGAGTACGTCTCGGACCGCGCCCTGTCGACCTCCCTCTACCTTGCGCTGCGACTCCGGAGACCGGTCCTGCTCGAAGGCGAGGCAGGTGTGGGAAAGACCGCCGTGGCGACGGCCCTGGCATCGGCCCTGGGCCGGTCGCTGATTCGCCTGCAATGCTACGAAGGGCTTGACATTCATCACGCCGTCTACGAATGGAACTACTCGCGGCAGATACTGGAAATCCAGCTGATGCGGCAGGACGGGAAACTGGACCGTCAGACGGCGGCCAGAGAACTGTTCCGTAGGGAGTTCCTGATCGAACGCCCGCTGTTGCAGGCCCTCGAGCACCAGGGTTCAGCGCCGGTCCTGCTGATCGACGAACTCGACAGGGCCGACGAAGAATTCGAGGGCTACTTGCTCGAGATGCTGTCGGAATACCAGGTCACCATTCCGGAGCTCGGCACGATCAAGGCATCCCAGCCTCCGATCGTCCTCATCACTTCGAACCGTACCCGAGAGTTGCACGATGCCCTGAAGCGCAGGTGCCTTTACTGCTGGATCGACTATCCGGACTTCGAGAAGGAATTCCAGATCGTGAAGGTCAAGGTGCCCGAAGCGTCGGGACGACTCAGCGAGCAGGCGACGGCGTTCGTTCAGGAACTGCGGCGAGCGGAACTATACAAGACGGCCGGAGTCTCGGAAACGCTGGACTGGGTGGCCGCACTGGTCGCGCTTGACGAGGACCGCCTCACGCCGGAGAGGATCGACGAGACACTCGGTATCCTGCTCAAGAACCAGGAGGATATTCAGACCGTTCGTGGGGATCCGGTGAGAGCGATGTTCGACAGGGCTCAGAACCGAGGAGTGCGGATGAGCTACGCGGGGCAGGAGCCCAGCACGGGATGGGTCACCTCCTCGAAAACCTGACGCAGTTCGCGCGTCTTCTGCGGTCTCTGGGCCTTTCCATCCCAGCCGGAGGCAGCATAGAAGCTGCGCGCGCAGCCCAGTACATCGACATTGGCAGGAGGGATGAGTTCCGTTTCGCCCTTCGGACCGTGCTAGTGAGAAGGGCCGAGGACCTGCAGCTTTTCGACAAGGCCTTCAGTGCGTTCTGGAATAAACCGTCAGGTACCAGCACGAAGTTGGACCTTCGACCGCTGGGCAGCGAGCGCAGGTTCGGAGACCCCGTCGTCGAGATGGAGTCGCTGGCGGCTTCGCCTGACAAGACCGGGCAAGACGGGCAGGAGCTACTCGAACGGGTCCGGATCTCGACTTACAGCGATTTGGAGATTCTCCGTGAGAAGGACTTCAAGACACTCACGACGGAGGAGACGGACCAGGTGATCCGCCTCCTGCGGGACCTGCGCTGGCGGCCGGCGCCCCGAAGGACGAAGCGCTGGGTGGCGGGGCCCGGCACCTTGCCGGACATGCGGAAGCTGCTCGCCAAGCTTGCCCGCCGGGAGGCCGACCCGGCCGCGCTTCCGACGAGAGAGAGGAAGGCGCAACCGCGTAGGCTGGTGCTCCTCTGCGATATCAGCGGTTCGATGGAGCGGTACACGCGGATGCTCCTGTGGTTCGCCTGCTGCCTGACCGGGAGCCTAGGCCGGGTGGAATCATTCGTCTTCGCGACCCGCCTCACCAGGATCACCAAGAAGCTCCGTAACCGCTCCCCGAGCAATCCGCTCCGCGAGATCGGCAGGTTGGTTCCCGACTGGTCGGGCGGCACCCGCATCGGCGAGACGCTACGGACGTTCAACGTGCTGTGGGCACGGAGGGTGCTCGGCAACGGGGCCGTCGTGCTGATCGTTTCCGACGGATGGGATCGCGGTGACCCCGAGGTGATGCGTCGTGAGGTGTCGCGGCTTCGGCGATCATGTCACAGACTGGTCTGGCTCAGCCCGCTGCTCGGTTCGGCCGAGTACCGGCCGCTGACCAGGGGGCTGCAAGCAGCTCTGCCGTATGTCGATGACTTTCTTCCCGCCCACAATCTCGCGAGCCTTGACCGGCTCGCCGAGCATCTGAACCGGCTGCCTGCAGCGTCCCCATCCCGCATGAGCGGTCTGGGAACAGCGGGCCCCGGGGATGTCTGGTAGGCTTGCGGGAGGTTCGGCCGAAATGGAATTCCGAGGCAGGTACGAATTCGCCGCGACGCCAGAGCAGGTTTTCGATGCGATGACGAGGCCGGAAACGGTCGCGGCCTGCCTCCCGGGCTGCGACAAGCTCGTGCCACTCGGGGAGGACCGCTACCAGGCGACCATGACTCTTGGCGTCGCCGCCATCAAGGGACGGTTCCGGGGCACCGTGGCGCTGCGAGAGCAGAACCGCCCGGAATCGTTCATGCTGCAGGTCGATGGGAAAGGGAACGCCGGATTCGCGAGCGGGAAGGCAAGGGTCGGGATCTCCGGAACCGAGATGGGAAGCTCCATCGAAGTACAAGCCAATGCGCGTGTCGGGGGGCCGGTGGCCCGCGTTGGGCAACGACTCCTAGTCGGGACGGCAAAGCTGATCGCGGACAAGTTCTTCTCGTGCCTTCGCAAGCAGGTCGAAGCGGAATCGCCGCCACGCGCCGATTGATCCTGCCATTTCCCGGACAATCGGACCACTCGGCCTTCAGCATCCGGGTCGCAGTTCAGATTTGGATCCTGAGATACGCCGCCAGGCCAACAAAGACCTTCCATCACCGCGTCAACTTTTGGCCCAATCGCCAACCCCAGCCCGGGACATGGAGTCTCGGATCTCTCGGTGCGGGGATACAGGCAGCCAGCGCTCCACTACAGTCAATACTACAGTCGAGCGCTATACTGACCAGTAGACGACAGGTTCCTGGATGGCGATCAACATCACACACAGGCCGGACCTTGATGATCGCGTGGAGCGCCTCGCGAATCGGCTGGGCATCTCAGGCCACGGGAGGAAGACCGCCGTCATCGAAAAGGCTCTGAGCGCGTTAGAAGAGCACGTAGGGAATCAAGTCACCAAGGCCCAGATAAGGGCCTCGCTCAATAGCTATCTCCTGAACGGCAATCGGCTCCGGCAGGAAGTGTTGCGACTGTGCCCCGACATCAGGGAGCCCCTTTCCCGGACACTCCAGGAAGAACTCTATGACGAGCGGGGCGTGCCGAGATGATCGTCGTAGACACGTCCGCGATCATGGCGATCCTGCTCAACGAGAAGCAGGCCGGGGAGTTCGCGGGCACGATCGAAGAATGCGGTCTCGCTCTGGTATCCGCGGGCAATGCTATCGAACTCGCGGCAGTGGCGAGTCGGAGCGAAGAACTATTGGAGACAGCACTGGATTTCCTGCGTCAACCATGGGTACGAATCGAGCCCGTTGACTCCGATCAGGTGAGGGTCGCCGCAACAGCGTACTGCCGATTCGGGCGAGGACACCATCCTGCCGGACTGAACTTCGGCGATATCTTCGCCTACGCCCTGGCACGTAGCCGCAACCTTCCGCTGCTATATCAAGGCGATGACTTCACCCGAACCGACATCGTTCCTGTGAACAGCGCGTCACTCGATGAGTCGCCTCGGCCCTCAGGAGATTCATCCGTCATCCACCAGCGGACCGGATCGTAGGATCGCTCGACTAAAGGATACTCACGACGACCGCCGCCACGGGCGGGTCCAATGCTCCAGACGGTACCGTGCGATCGGGGCGGTGATCATCGTGGTTGCGACCTGATGAGACCGCGAATAGTGTTGGGTCGGGTGCGCTAGTCGCGGAAACTCCTCGCAGGTCAGACGCTGCGGATTCTCCCCGAAGGACACAGGTGAGGGTTGACACCCGATGGATGCGCCCGCTAGGCCGCCCGGACGCACGCGAGCCGCCGCCCGTAGCGGAGCAGCAGTCCTTGCTCGGTGGCCGCAACGCCGTATAGGCGGGATTCTTCCGAGAGGCGATTCGCCGCTACTCTCTCGGGCGTGTTAGCAGCCCGGAACACTTCCACGAGTCCGTCGACCCCGAAGAAGTAGACATTCCCTGCCGAGGCAAGCGCCGAAGCCCAGCATGAGCCCTCCAAACGCTGGTGCCAGATCTCGCGGCCGGAATCCGCTTCCAGACAGAATGCGACGCCTGCCTTGTTGACCATGAACACCCGCCCATCATGAACGAGCGGGGAACTGAAGTACGACGAGGCTTCCTCGGCTCGCCAGACGATCTCCGGGTTCGAGTGCGCCGTCCGGCCGAAGCGGATCTTGACCGTGTTCCCCTTCGTGCTGGAGCCTATGATCGCGCCGTCGCGAACCGGGGTTGGCGATGCGACGAACGCACCCTCCAGCCCACCGAGAGTCCAGAGCGCGGCGCCGTCCGACGTGCCGTATGCCTCGACTCGGTCCCCGCCGCTAACCAGCACCACTTCGCGGCCGTCGCGCTCGGCTACCACCGGCGTGCTCCAGGACACCCCGGGGTCGCGGTCGGCCTTCCAGACGGTCTCTCCTCTCCCGCGGTCAAGGCAGATCAGGTAGGACGGTCCATCGTGGGCAACGAGCGCCAGCAGTCCGGAGCGACAGAGACGTAGCGAACTCCCGATGCCGTGGCGCCCTCCGAACCCCCCGAATTCGTCTGTCAGGCGGCGACTCCACCGGAGCTTGCCGTCACGGTCGAGCGCCACTACGTTGCCCGTTTCGAAGAAGGCGTAGACTCCGTCCTCGTCGACCGCAGGGGTCGGTGCCGCCCGACTGACCATGTCGGAGTCCTTGATCGATTGCGCAGGCGCGTCGCGGTGCAGCCACGCCAGTTCCCCGGTCGCGGAGTCCCGCGCGCCGAGCAGCAACTGCTCCTTGTTGGGGCCCTCGACGGCTGTGAGGAATATCCTTCCTTCGTGGACGACCGGGGACGACTGACCGTAGCCGGACGGTTGCACGCTCCAGGCAAGGTTGTGGTCGTCCGACCACCGTAGCGGCAGAATTCCGGGGTCCAGCAGCCTGCTGGTGCCGTCGCCGCGGAACTCCGCCCACGGCGAACCGGCTGTCCAGCCTGGTGCGAGCATGCCGCAGAGAAAGGCGCGGCGGGCCAGCGCGCCCGAAGTGCTGATTCTCTCCATGGTCGCAACCTCCTCGCATGTGGGGCGGTCACCCGCCGGGCTCGAGTCCATTGGACGCCTCAGGCTCGAACTGAGACAGCAGGGATTCGTAGTTGACAGCGCTGTCATTGAGCATTACCACAAGGCACCGGTACTGCCCCTCGTTGAGAGCGATGGTCGCCGTTCCCTCCTGGACGTGGAAACACCCGTGCGAGCAGCGGTGGACCGAGCCGAATTCTTGGTGGTGGGCCAGCAGCAGCGAGCGTTCGCTTGGCATGTAGGCCGTGTCTCCTTGAGTCGATGGCTTGCGGCCGCGAGCCGGACGGCTACTCGGACCCGAAGCTCCAGCGCAAGCCGATGCGGAATACGCGGCCCGGGTCAGCTCGGAAGAAGGTCGGTTCTGCGGCGGACAGGTTCGAATCGACCGAATCGAAGAGGTTGTCGAGCGACACATAGGCTTCCGTACCTGCCCAAATGGGCTTGGCAGCGTACCAGTCCCAAATCTGGTATGCGTCGGCTACGAACGACCCCGTGCTTCCCGCGATAGGCCAGCGGCTGAAGTAGGTTCCGCGAAGGTTGGTTCGGAACCCTCCCCTGCGACGTGTCGACCAAAGAACGCGGAAGTTCCCGTTATGCCGGTGACGCTGGCTGAGGAACTGCCCGGTGTTCTTGTCGCGGGCGTCAAGGTACATATAGCCCGAGGACAGCGCCAGATTCCGCGTCAGATTGACCTCGACCCGGCTCTCGATCCCCGCCGTGTAGACGTTGTCCACATTGCGATAAAGGAAGAACAGCCGGTGCAACCCGGGGTTGAACGCCGAGTCGACATCGTACGCACGGAGTAGACCCAGCAGTTGCCCGGGCGTGCTGGGCCTTCCGATCAGGTCGGCCTGAATCAGGTTCTTGACATCGTTCCGGAAGTACGTTACCCCGAATCGAACCTTGCTGAGCCGCAAGTCGAATCCTGCCTGCGTCGTGGTGGACGTCTCCGGTGCAAGGTGCGGGTTGCCGATGACCTGGTAGAAACTCGTCGGGTTGAGGAATCGGAAGTACAGTTGCCCCAGGTCCGGCGCCCGGAAGCCCCGCCCCCAACTGGCGCGTAGGCGCAGCGCTTCCGTCGCGCGAAACAGGGCTCCGGCACGCGGCACGAACTGACTGCCGTACAGGGAGTGGCTGTTGAGTCGGCCACCGACCGTCAGCGTGAGGCGCGGATGGGCCTGGATCCGGTCGTGGAGCCAAGCATCGACCATGCGGACCTGGCGGCCCTCGTTGTCGCCAAGCAGGCGATTAAAGCCGCGGTACTCGTTCTGTGTCCACTCGCCGCCGCCTTGCACAAGCTGCCGAGAACCGACAACCTGCGAGAGGCTTGCCTCGAGCCGGTAGAGCCGTTCATTGAGGTTGGCCGTCTCGTCCAGTGCACCGCCCCGTCCCAAGATGTCGATGCTGGAGCTTTCGTCGTACTTGCCGTAGTAGGCCCGGGCCTCCATCCGCGTGCTAGGGGTCAGGCCGGCGCTGAGCGTAGCTCCGTAGTTCTGGCCGCTGTCGTTCGTCAGGGTGGCACTCGGCCCGCTCTCGCCGAAAAAGGTCCCGTCGTCTTGGTTCACGAAGGCGTTAGCCAGGATGCTGAGCTTCACGCCTTCCCGGAAGTCCCGCATGAGCTTGGCCAGGTAGTCGTAACGTCGGAAGCGGGGCGACGTCGTGTCGACTGTGTCGGGTGTCAGATCGTAGGCGTCGCGCTGGTGGCGCTCTGCCCCAAGGAACGAGGCCCAGCGCCCAGCCACGAAGCCGGTGTCTCCGCGAGCGTCGAACGCTCCCAGACTGCCTCCGGAGGTCGCCAGATTGCCATCGAAGCGCCGCCTGGGCTCGCGCGTAATCATGTTGATCACCCCACCGATAGCATCCGTTCCATGGAGCGCCGAAGAGGCGCCCTTGATGATCTCGATGCGGTCAAGGCGATTGGTCGACTGGCGGTCCATGTTGAGAATGCCCCGCTTGATGCCGCGGGCACCGACCACGGGAAAGCCATCCAGCAGGACCAGGGACTGGCGCGAGTCCAGCCCCTGAATCTGCGTCTCGGATCGGCTACCCGAGGACCCGCTCCGCACGACGATCCCAGGCTCCTCGGCCAGGATGTCGCTGACCCGTTCGTAGCCGCTATCCCGCATCTGAGACCGCGATACCAGGTCGACCTTCGCCACGGAGTCTACCGCCAGTTCCTCCTCTCGAGACCCGCTGACGATCACCGAGTGCTCCACCATGGACGGCACGAGCCGCAGTTCAACCGGCGGAGGCGGCTCCTCGCGGAGGTCCACGTCGGCGTATGCCGTCTCGAAGTCAGTCAGGGCAGCCGAGACGCGGTATCGGCCCGGCCGCAACTCGAAGGAGAATGTACCCTCGGAATCGGCTTGCGCCGTGATCGCCAATCCAGATTCCACGTCGCGCACGAAGACGTCCGCGCCGACGACGCGAGATCCGGTCGTGTCAACCACGAACCCGTTCAGGGCCAGCCGGGACTGCCCGTGCAGCAGCGCCGTCGCGAACGCTGATGCGACGATCAGGGCAGACAAAACCCTGCGGTGAGATGAGACGTCCGTTGGCATGATTCTCGTCCTCCTGGGCTCCGGGATTGCGGCGCAACTACTCGCTGGCAGTCGGCGGAAGCAACTGCAGGTCCTCCCACTCCACGAGCAACGTGCGAGTCCGGCCGTTCGCGGAGCTGATGATCCGCCTTGAGCTCGGTACGTAGTCCTTGCCGGCCAGCTTGTACGTGTCGGTGTAGGCCGAAGCACTCTTCATCGCACCCGAATCCGCCTCGAACACGGTCACGAAGAAGCTGGTCGGCAAGTACCGGCCCGACACGGTCTCCTGCGTGTCCAAGACACTGATGATCAAGGTCTGGTCCTTCATGTTCCGATCGACCTCGAGAATGCGGTTGTCGCGAATGCGATAGCTCGATTCGTACTTGTCGCGTAGCAGCACCTTGCGGCCCAAGGGATGGCGGTCCGCAGGTCCGAGCCGCGTGGTCTCGTCGGAAGAAGGCTCCGAGGCCATGCGATGCGCCAGCAGAGAGCGCACGGTGCGCTTGACCTCCTTGCGCAGGTCCGCATCATCCAGTTCCAGCTCCAGCGTGATCGGCGGCCGGAAGAGCATCGAGCCCTCATGCACGACGCCGTCGGAGTGCACCCGAAGCTGGCTCTTGAATCCCGGGAAATCAGAGGCCAGGACCTCTCGATTGAGGCGCGCTTGCCTCAGGAGTTCGTCGGAACTCTCCGTGCCGTCCATGCTGGCGGCCACCGCCAGCATGGAGAAGAGCGTTCCAGCTATCAGCAGCCCAGAGCCCACTCTGGCTGATACCTGCAACAAGATTGCATACGGTTCTGGACAGGCTCCGAGACAGAAAACTTTCGAATTCATCACATTCCTCCTTGAAAATTCAATTCTTTGCAGACATACGCAACAGTCACTCACGCTGCCTGTTTCCTGAACCAAGATACGATTAAACGCAACTGTATGTCAAACTAGCGAGAGTTTCATGAGATTCCCGGCACATGCTTAGGGCCTGTGAGTTCCTTATAAATAATTGAAAATCAAGCGGTTTATCCACACCAGACCGCTCGATCGCGATGAGAGGATGGAATTCTCAGTTTCAATCTATTTGCAAATTCGATTCCACGCCAGCCCCCCCGGAGCGGGACGGCTCGCTGGCGGGAGTCGTGTCGGAGCCGGCCGTCCGGCCTGATCGCGGCTGGCAGGAGCCTGTTCCTCAAACGATCACTGGCGCGGTCGATCGCGCGGCGCGGTCAGACCCCTGACTCACTATTCCGACAGGCCCGTGCGATCCCTGAGCTTTCGGGACAGCTGCTCCACCAGCGACGAATTCGAGCCGGCTACGTTCTTCGTTTCCCTTTCGGCGGACGTGTGGTCGTACAGTTCCGCGTGGCCGTCGTCGTGGAGGATCAACCGATGCGTCCTAGTTCGTATCGTCTCGGCGTCACGGTGGTAGGCAACGGCAGGATGGCCACTGGCAGACGGATCTTCGAGCAGCGACCGCAGCGACTCGCCATGGACGAAATCGGGGACCGGCAGCCCGGCGAGATCGCAAAGCGTTGGAAAGACATCCAGACTCTCGACGATCGCGTCCGTCGACTCGCCTGGCTCCGGGATTCCGGAGTACGAAACGATGAGCGGCGATCGCAAGGATTCCTCGAAGAGCGTGTGCTTGCCCCAAACGGCGTGCTCGCCCAGGTGCCAGCCGTGATCACCCCAGAGAATCACGATGGTGTTCCCGGCGGCACCGGTCCGCTGCAGCCGCTCCAAGAGGCGGCCGACCTGTGTGTCGGCGTAGCTGACGCACGCGGCGTAGTGCTTGCGAACGTCCAGCGCGAAATCGGCGTCCTTGTTGGGGTCGCGACTCCAGCGGTTGTACTTCATGAACTCACCTGAGGCGTGCCACGTCGTCCTCCCCTCCGGTTTGGTCGGATGCGGAGTCGGCGGGAGTTGCGCATCCTCATAGGGTTCGAGGTATTTCCGGGGCGCGCCAAACGGCAGATGCGGCCGCAAGATCCCGACGGCAAGGAAGAACGGTGCGGCGGAGTCCGAAGCCAGTTCGTCGAGCTGCCTCAGCGCTTCATCGATGGAGATACCGTCTGGGTACGTCGAATCGGGCCCCTCCTTGGCTTGGTACACGTCCATGTCGGCAGCATCGAACCGTATCTCCCCGTCTGCCAGGCCATGCATCCAGCCTCGGGGATGCTGCCAAGGGCCCGCTGGCAACAGGTGGCGATCCCAAGAGTTCGGCATCTCGAGTTGCGTGGCGTCATCCCAGTCCGGTCCTCCAAGCCCACCGGGATGATGGGAGACTTTCCCCACCGAGACCGTGGTATATCCGTGCTCCCGGAACCAGGCCGGCATGCTGGACGGAACCGATTCCGGCTCGTCAATCAACACTTCCGCCCGATCGAACAACGCCGCGTTGCCAGCCCCGCCGTATCGGCCGGTCAGCAGCGCGTATCGCGACGCTCCGCAGGTCGGTGCCTGGACATAGTGGCTGCGGAAGGCCCGCCCAGCGGAGGCCAGACGATCGATATTCGGCGAGAGCACGTACGAAGCCCCGAACGACGCCAGTTCCGGGCGCAAGTCGTCGACGGCGATCAGCAGGACGTTCGGTCTGGCCTCGGCGGGCGGTTCGGTCGCTTGAGAACAAGAGAGTCCGGTTGCGGCGACAAGAAGAAGGGGGGTTCTCACGAGGTCAATTCTCCGTAAGGAACGGCACGATCATCCTGCGCAGCATCTCCAACTGCTTCGCATGGTCACCCGAACCGGCTACATTGTCCCATTCGTTCGGATCGCCCAGCAGGTCATAGAGCTCTTCCGAACCATCCTCGTAGCGGATGAACCGCCAGCGGTTCGTTCGGAGCGAAACATTGTTCGGGCCGAACATCGTCACAGCAAAACGCCCGGAACTGAGTTGCGGCCGGCGCAACAGAGGGACAAGCGACTCTCCGTCAAGTTCGTCCGGCGAACCGACCCCGCACATTTCGACCAGCGTCGGATACAGATCGACCAAGCCCACGGGCTGGAAGCAACTCGCGCCTACCGCGAATCGGTCGGCCTGGACCCGCGGGGGAGCCACGATTAGCGGCACCCTCGTGGAACGCTCCCACCCGGTCCATTTGCCCCAATGCTGCTTCTCACCCAAGTGCCAGCCGTGATCGGACCAAAGGACGATCAAGGTGCTGTCTCGGTAGGGGGAGCCATCCAAGCTGTCCAGCAAGCGCCCGATCTCGTGGTCGACGTAGGTGACGCTCGCAAGGTACGCCTCGACTGCCGAACGCCATTGCCCGTGGTTGACGACCGTGGCATGGCTGCCTGCCGTGACGGGCTCGAGCGCCCATCTCTTCGCGGTGGCACTCAGATCGTCGAGGTCGTCAGGCCTGACTCTTGGCAACTGGGCGGGGGATTCCGTAAAGCGACGGAAGAACCTCTTCGGAGCCCAGAGCGGAATGTGCGGGCGGTAGTATCCGACCGCGAGGAAGAACGGTGTGTCGTGATCGCTCACCATCCGGTCAATCGCCCAGTCGGTGATCTGCGTGTCGCCGAAGTCCGAGTCGGGAACGTCGAACGGGCCCCAATCGAAGGACTCGCCAGCCGGGACAGTCGGGCGTCGGTCTGACGGCATGCGGTTCAGTGGCAGGACCACGGTCCGTCCCCGGCTGTCGGCTGTCACATGGCGCGGATTCTCGGTTCCCTTCGTCGGCAGTTCCTCGCGGGTGTACTCGACAGCGCTTCTCGACAAGGGACTCCATCGCTGCTCAACGCTGAAGTACTCGTCGAAGGCGGCCTTGCCGGCAGCATGCAGGAGCTTGCCGGCACCCAGGACTCGATAGCCTGACTCCCTGAATACCTCCGGGAGCAGCGGAGCGGCCGGAAAGGTCCGATCAAGCGTCTGGCCCGACTGGTTGGCCCAGACTCCAGTCACGTGCGGCAGCCGTCCGCTGAACAGGGCTGCTCGAGAGGGGTTGCATGCCGGAGCGGCACAGTGTGCGTTCGTGAATAGCACGCCGCGTTCCGCGAGACGGTCGATATTCGGGGTGAGGGCCTGGGGATGGCCGCCCAGGCAACCGACCCAGTCGTTCAGGTCGTCCACAGCGATGAATAGGACGTTCGAACGTTCGGCAGCATTCGCCATGTTTGGAGAGAATGAACCTGCAAGAGGCGCAAGAATCCAGAGAAGGACCGAGGTTCGCGCTATCCGCAGACTCGGTCGCGCAATTCCCTGTCCCATGCGTCCCCCAGCGCGGCGTCGATCAAAGTGACTCGGAACGGTTGCGATCCGACCTGACTGCATGCCTGCCCTCCCTGGCCCCCGGACAGCCTGTCTCAGGAGGCACCTAATCACTCCGTGGGTCGGTTGCGCACCCCCAGCGCGGCAGGATCGACGGGTGCCAGTTCGACGTAGTCCTTATACGTGACCGGGGTGCGAGCAGGCTGGTCGGGCGGAGTGGTCCTGCTCTCGCCGATCCACTTCTCGAACTCCTCCACCAGTTTGGGATTCCGGGAAGCCAAGTCGGTCGTCTCGGCCCTGTCAGCTTCGAGATCGTACAGTTCGACAGGACCATCCGCCGCCGCTCGCACGAACTTCCACCGGCCCTTTCGCGCCGCCTGGCTGCGCAGTTGATTGCCGCTCGAGACAAGTTCCCAGTACAGCCAGTCATGCTTCTGCTGAGTCCTGTCGCCGAGCAGCGTCGGGACAATCGAGATCCCGTCAGTGGCCGGGGCATCGACTCCTGCCAGTTCCGCGAATGTCGGCATCATGTCCGGGAAGTACGTGATGTGGTCGCTGACAGCTCCGGCCTTGACTCGACCCGGCCAACTGCCGATCTGGGGAACTCTGAGCCCTCCCTCGTACATGGAGCCCTTGTAACCTCGCAGACCAGCAGTTGCGTCGAAGAAATCCTCGCTCACGTCGAAACGCGACTGAGCGCCGTTGTCTGAATTGAAGATCACCAACGTGTCGCTTTCAATCCCGAGTTCTTCCAGCAGGTCGACGATACGGCCGACGTCCCGGTCCAGACGAGACACCATCGCAGCATACGTCGCGCGCGGGTTTGGCGACACAATGTACCCGATTCGGCGCTCCTGCCCTCCTCCGATTTCCGGAAACTTTCCCAAGTACTCCACCAGGGAGTCCTCGGGAACGGCCAGTTCCACATGCGGGATGGTCACCGGAAGATAGCAAAAGAACGGCCCATCCCGGTTCGTGCGGATGAAATCCAGTGCGCGCTGGACGATCAGGTCGTGCGAGTACTGGCCCCTTCCCCCGTTCCTATTCAGCGGTAGATCCATCCGGCCGTGATTGAGAGTCAGCCAGAACGGGTAGAAGAAGTGGGCATGGACCTGATGCAGGTAGCCAAGGAAATCATCGAAGCCTTGCCGCAACGGGTGACCGGGACTGCCCGCAAGCCCAAGTCCCCACTTGCCGTACGCTCCTGTGGCGTATCCGGCCTTCTTGAGGACCTCTGCCAAGGTAATGTCCTCGTGTTGGATGTGTGCATCGCCGAGATTGCCCCGCACTGACGTGTGACCGCCGTGAAGCCCTGTGATAAGGACGCTTCTCGAGGGGGCGCAGACTGTTGAACCTGCATACGCCTGCGTAAACCGCATCCCGCGCGCAGCCAGCCGGTCGATGTGGGGCGTCTTGATCTTGGTCTGGCCGTACGACCCAAGGTGCCCGTAACCCAGGTCGTCGGCCATGATCAGAACGATGTTCGGCGTGGCAAAGGCTGGCACCGAATACAGGATCCCGAGAAGGATTGACAGCAGCTTCACGCCCTGCAAGGTAACACGCTGACTGCGTCGGACCTTCCCAGTCGAGGCTTGGACGGAGGGTAGCGAGAGCCACCAGGAGACCGGTGAATCAGTCCTTCCGTGTGCTCTTAGGCAGCGAAGAGCTGATCCCGAAAGGGCAGGCGGGATCCAATCGGCAATGCACGCTGACCGCCAATTGCAGTCACTCTGGGCGTCGCGGAGTTTGCGGTAGCGGATTGAAGCACTTCCACCCCCTGTGTTCTTCGTCGCTCCCCGACCGCGAGCAGCACTGGCATGACCGCCAAAGCCTTCAGCCTTGTCTGGCGATCTGCGGCTCGCGGCCTACAATGCAGTGGTAGCCCGATGCCCGGAATCGGAAGCAGGACAATCACCATGGATGGACTGCCCCCTGAAGCATATTGGCGAGTGGGCGATTACTGTCGCACGATCGAAACTGCAAGAAACGACGACGAGCGATATCGCATGATCATGCGCGATCTGCCGCGCCGATTCCATGGCTCCAGTCGCGACAGACAGACCTATGCGCTAGCCCAGCCCCCGCAGCTCACCGGAACGAAATGGGACGCCCTGCTCGCCGCAGTTGCCGAGCACATCGCCATCATTCATGACCACCCGATTCCCGAGTGGTGCGATGAACCGGAGCGATTCCTGGATATTCCCTGGCTGCCTGTCCGCGTAGCGGGCATGGACATGGCCAGCTCCTGGGTCGACTCACCAGGTGCGTTCCTCCGACACGGTGCCCTCCCCGACCCGGCGGACCTCGATGAGCGTGGGGGGGAACGAGAGTATGGACCCCTTATCTAGGCCCGAACTGAAAGAGGCGCTTCGGGAACTCTCCAGAGAATTGCGCCTGATGGGGGTCAAGGCCCACCTGTACATCGTTGGCGGAGCGGCTATTTCCCTGGCTTTCGACGCTCGCAGGGTGACAATGGACATTGACGCGTTGATCCTCGATGGTCACGGACCGGTTACGGACGCAGCACGGAGGATCGGACGCAGACGGGGCTGGCCGACATCCTGGTTGAATGAACAGGCTGTTAGCGCCATGCCACACGAGAAGGACCGCCGAGCCCGGACGGTGTACGGCGATGAAGGTCTGGTCGTGACGTCCGCTTCGGCGGAGTACTTGCTGGCTATGAAGGTGCGAGCGGGGCGAGCCGCGGACATGACGGATATCTCATTCCTTGTCCGGCACCTAGGCCTGCGCTCTGCCAAAGAAGTGTTCGACCTGCATGACAGGGTGTTTCCGAAACGGCCGCTGTCGGAACGGGCGTTCAAGAATGTGCGCCAGCATCTCGCGGGCTTCTGGCCGACCGACCGTTCGCTCTGTGATCGAAATACCGGAGGGGGAGTCCCAGAAGACCCGGTCCGTGCGACGCGCTGACAAAGGGCTCCGTTCCGCTCATACGGTCCGAAGGCAAGCCGAAACGCGGTGCTCGGCCCTCCGTTCCGCTGTCGACGAAGTGACGACAAGGATTGGAGTGCGCCCCTCTTGTCCTTCTCGACTCCTACAGGTCTCTTGGAATCGTTCCGCCGTGCGATCGGATAGAATCGGGGCGTTTTGTTGAATCGACGAGAATTCGGAATCGCAGCTGCCACCATGCTCGGGGGGTGCGGGGCCGCACCTGATCCGCCATCAGAGGAGAAGCGGCCGGTCGGCCCCCTCTACTTCGACTTGCACATCGACACCCCGAGCCGGCTTGTATCCGAGGGCCTCAACCTAGCCGAGAGCCCGGAATACAGCCAAGTTGACATTCCCAAGATGCGCCAGGGCGGCATGAACGCGGGTTTCTTCGCAGTTTTCAGTTCCGCTCGCAACAAGACGCCGATCGAATCCGTGAAAGACGCGCTCCGAATCACGGATGTGATCGTAGAGACCATCAATCGCAATCCCAACGAGCTGTTCCTTGGACTGGAGGCCGATGATGCGGTCCGGGCTCGGAGCGAAAACAAGATCGCCGTGTTCCTCGGCGTCGAGGGCGGCCACATGATCGACTCGAGCATCGAGGTGCTGAGACAGATGTATCGTCTCGGCGCACGCTACCTGGGTCTGACCCACAGCGGGAACACCCCATGGGTCGGAGCAGCCGAGTATCCCGATGACGGTCCCGAGGGGCTGACGGATCAAGGGCGGGAGATTGTCCGCGAAATGAACCGGATCGGCATGATGGCCGACCTGTCGCACGCATCGGACAAGGCCTTCTTCGACACAATCGAGACGTCGTCCGCTCCGATCCTGAACACCCATGCCGCATGCAGGTCAGTAGCGAATCACCCGCGAAACCTGACAGACGAGATGCTCAAGGCCCTGGGGCAGAACGGCGGCGTGCTCGGAGTCGCCTACTATGCCGGGATGCTGGACGACGATTACCGGTCGAGATTTCCGGAACTGAGAGAAATCGCACGGCGGCGCGCCGACGTGCGCGAGGAACACGGAGGCGACCTGAATCGGCTATCCGAAGAGTTGTGGAAGCTGAACTTGGCGGAAGTCGAGACCATTGGAGCCCCGCCCCTGAGCCGTCTGGTGGACCACATCGAGCACGCGGCCACCGTCGCCGGCATCGACCACGTGGGCCTGGGCTCGGATTACGACAGCGTCGGCCTGAAGCTGCCGGAAGGACTAGAGCATATCGGCAAGACTCCGAACCTGGTAGCCGCACTCCGGGAACGCGGGTTCTCGGAGGAAGACATCGGCAAGATCATGGGAGGCAACGTGCTGCGCGCGATGAGGCAAGCAGAAGCTGCTGCTGGTTCAAGTACCGCATAGAGCGTCTACAGCTCCGCACGCACGAGCCGATTGGCGTCGCCTTGCCGCGATCACTGGGAGTTGCAACAATCCGTTTGGGAGCCACGCACAACGCCCCCCCGTTCGATCGCGCGGCGAGTAGCCTTCGACTCGGAATTACCCCAGCCCCACCCCGCCGCGGCGATGACTTGGTTCTTCGCTCTCCACGTTGGGCAGAGACCACGAGACCGCGTCTATGTTCAGAGGCGGCACCGATTCATTCACTTGTGACCAGCGAAATCACTTCGCTTTCGCGAGACGGTTACTGCGGTCTTCCATCGGAACCGTTGGTCGGCCAGTCTGAGTCCCCGAGAGTGCCGCTCTGGCATTCAGCGCAGACCCTGGCGGCGGGGCGTCCGCGTTCCCCAACGGCCCCCTCTCTCCCCGGGATAGGCCTCAATCTCTAGTACCATCCACGAAGATGCACCAGCGGCCCCTCATCACAACGGTGACGCTACTGATCGGCTCGTTCGTCGGCGCTTCCGTGAGCTATTCGGGCGAGCCCGCGGAAGGGCCGACGTTCACCTTCGAATTCCATCTCGGGTCCCGAGGGTTCGTCGGCGACTTCGCAGACTACCCTCCCGCCCACGCGCCAATCTATGAGCTGACGACCGACCACCGAACTCTTCCGCCTCCACTGGAGTCACAGGCCGGCCTCTTCCTCTCCGGAGTCAACCGGAGTGACGACCTGTTCATGTTCCTCAAGGGGCCCATAAGCGGCCTTCCGCCCGGTGCGCTCTATACCGCCACTGTCAGTCTGGAGTTCGCCACCGACACGCCGGCAGGGTGCTTCGGCGTAGGCGGCTCACCGGGCGAGAGCGTCTGGATCAAGACCGGTGTGACCCCCGTGGAGCCACTCCCCGTCCTTGAAGGCTCTTACCTGCGGATGAACGTCGACATCGGGAGGCAATCCCAGAGCGGCGAGCAGGCGGTTGTGCTCGGCAATATCGCCAACTCCAGGCGCTGCGAGCAGCCGCGCCAGTGGGAACTCAAGGCTTTTGAGAACCGCCCAATACCGGCGCCAATCGCAATACCCGCCAATGGACGAGTCTGGCTGTTGTTCGGTACTGACTCGGGTTTCGAGTCTCGGACGGAGGTCTACTTCACGAAAGCGTCGGTCACCTTCAAGCCAATGGATGTCGGGGAGCGTGGGGGGTGTTCGGAGAACTACGTGACAGCTCGGGGAATCCGGACGCGGGCCGAGCTCCCGACCTTCGTCCGTTGCGCGGCGGAATACGCCCTAACGCACGGCGAGACGGAGGCGCGGCGTGCGTTCCACGAGGACGAGCGCTGGAGGCAGGGCGAGGTCCACGTCTTCGTACACGGGCTAGAGCCGTCGGGAAACAACTCGCTGACGCACGTTTTCCCGCCGGAACCGTCACGGGAGGGAACAGTGGGGGAGAGGTCGATGGACGAGTTCGGAACGGACTACTCGTTTGAGCTCCACCGGGTCCTGTCGCTGGTGGACGAGGGTTGGATTTACTATGCGTTCAGTGACCCGGTAACGGGCCTGCGGGAACGAAGGAGCTCGTACGTGATGGAGATCTCCTGGAACGGGCAGCGTGCGGCAATCGGGGCGGCGTACTACTCGCCGGACCTGCCGGGGACATGCGTTGCGAAGGAGGTGAACGCGGCCGCCCTGGAGGCAGCTCCGAGCAACCAGCGGCTGCAGGAGTTCGTGCGCTGTGCGGCCCTGAAGGCCGAGGCACTGGGGCATTTCGCATGGCCCCTGCTAACGCGGGCCCCCCGCTGGAAGCATGGTTCGGTCTACGTGTTCGGGGTAAACCTGGAGACCGGGGTCGTCGAGTTCAGCGGTCACGAGAGCATGACTGCCTTCTCGGGGCGGATCCCCGAGCTGTTCGGAGGGCGGGACATGGTCCAGGCGTCGGCGAGCTTCGGGGAGACTTTCTGGTACTACAACGTCGAGAACCCGGAGACGAGGGCAGTTGAATCCCGGACTGTCTTCGTCAAGCTCGTGCGGGCGCAGGGATTGCCGCTGCTTGTTGGGTCCGGCTACAACCTCAGCCGTGCCGCTCAACCGAACTAGTGCACCGGATCGGAAGTCCCCGACCCATCGGCCAGGGCTGCGGTGCGCCTGTTTCAGGCCACTCCCTAGTCTGCGTGATGGATCAGCGCGGAATCCTGTCCAGCGCTCATCAACGCGGTAGCGAAAACACCAAGATGGCAGTTCCCGCCGCTGTCGCTACGTGCTGGCGTCCTTCGAACCGGAAAGTGATCGCGGGCGCGCGTACGGGACCCCCAGTCTGAAGCCGCCACAGCGGCTTTCCGGTCGCGGCGTCCATGGCCATGAAATAGCCCTCTGCCGTACCTGCAAACAGGAGGCCCCCGCCCGTGGACAGGAGGCCGCTGGTGGGGGGGCTCACGAGCGGAAAGCGCCATCTCGTGTCACCGGTGCCCGGCTCGACGGCAATGATCGAACCTTCCCTAGGCTCCCCGGTGACGTTCTCCATTGCGCTTCCGAGGTAGTACTCCCCCTCCACGAATTCTTGCGGAGCACCGTGGTAGATCTGGCATCCGTCCCCGCTGTTGAAGTAGTACAGGCCGGTCTGGGGACTGTAGGACGTGGCGTGCCAGTTGTGCCCCCCGCCCATGCCCGGACATCCCAGAGTCCCCTCGTCGGTCGGCGTGCGTCCGGGTATGAGGATCGGACGACCGTCCGGCCCGATGCCGTCCGCCCAGTTGACCTCTGTGTAGGCGCGGGCGAACAGGAACTCGCCGCTCGTCCTGTCGAGCGCGTAGAAGTGCCCGTTGCGATTCGCCTGAATCAAAACCTTCCGGTGCTCCCCCTTCACCTCCACATCGACAAGCACTGGGTCGGCGACCGAATCCCAGTCATGGACATCGTGGGGCGTGAACTGGAAATGCCAGCGCAACTCGCCCGTGTCAGCGTCGAGCGCGACCATGCAGTCGCTGTACAGGTTGTCGCCGGGGCGCGGGGAACCGTCCAGGTCTGGACCCGGGTTGCCGGTGCCCCAATAGATCAGGTTCAGTTCCGGATCGTAGCTGCCGGTGATCCATGTCGACGCCCCGCCTCGCTTCCACGAGTCGCCCCCCCACGTCTCGTTGCCCGGCTCGCCCGGCCCGGGTACGGTCCAGAAACGCCAGACGCGGCGTCCTGTCTCGGCATCATAGGCGTCAATGAAGTCCCTGGTCCCGAACTCGGCACCGGCGATGCCGATCACGACCTTGTTCCCGACGATCAACGGCGCCACGGTATTGGAGTACCCCTTGCGGTAGTCGTCGGACTCGACTTCCCATACCACCTCCCCGGTCTTGGTGTCCAGCGCGACCAGCGTGGCTTGGAGGTTGACCTTGAACAGCTTGTCCCCGAGGATGGCGAATCCCCTGTTGGGCTGCCCGCAGCAAAGGGCGAGATCCTCCGGAACTGGCTCGGAATAGTGCCAGAGCTCGCGACCCGTCTTCAAGTCCAGCGCCCAAGCATGATTGGAAGCCCCAGTGACATACATGACCCCGTCACGGACGAGCGGCGTGGTCTGGAACTTGCCGGGGACATCGGATTGGAAGATCCAAGCCGGAACGAGCTGGCGAACGTTCTCGGTAGTGATCTGGTCGAGCGGGGAGTGACGCCATGCCGAGTAGTTCTTCCCGTACATCAGCCACGACCCGTCGTCATTCTGGGCACCCAACAGGGTCTCGCTATCGACCGGCCCCTGAGCCAGCGCCAAGCTGGCGAGCAGGATTCCAAGGCTCAAACGCATGGTCATTGTTGCTCTCTCTCTCCGCGTAGGCTCTGCATGTACGCCAGAACGTCGTTCTGCTGCTCCTCGGTCAGGCTCTCGCCATACGTGCCGGGCATCAGTGACGCGAACTCCCGCTCGATCGACTCGGCCTCTTCGCGCTGATAGGAATGGATCGTTCCTGAGGAGTCGATCAACTGAGCCGAGAAATCGTCATACCCCAACCCGATCCCCCGGATGTTCCTGCCGTCATTCGTCGTCACGTTCACCACGAAGTACTCCGCAGGAAGATCTTTGTCCGGTTCCAACAAGGCGTCACGCAGGTAGGGAGCACTTCGTGCGCGCCCGATGCGTGTCAGGGGAGGTCCGAACGAACCGCCGCGCTGGCCAACCTTGTGACAAGCACCGCATCCGCCTTGATTCCAGAAGATCTCCTCTCCACGAGCGGGATCGCCGACCGGACTCTCGTTCCCTTGGGGCTGGAAGGTTCGCAGGTAGGCAACGATCCGCCAGAGGTTCTCTTCTGTGCTTCTCGTGCCGAACGCAGGCATCTCGGTTCCCGGGACTCCCTCGGCGATGACGCGGTAAAGGTCGAGATCCGTTTCGCCGGCTTCGAATTCGCCACGATTCAGGGCCGGCCCCTTCCCTCCTTCGGCCCGGATGCCGTGACAAGCCGAACAGCGCAGCCTGAAGGTGGCCTTGCCCACCCCTATGGAAACCTGATCGCCGTGAAACGGACTCGTTTCGAGTTTCTGTCCATGCGAGGCGGGGAGGAGGGCCGCCACCAACACCACTATGCTCCTACGCACGAATTGAAGGGTATGACGCCGGGCGGTCGCGGGTCAACCGCAAACTGTCTTCTGCTGAGAATTCGGCCACTCATCGGGTCCACCCACGTTCAACGGAACGAATGCGACGCCAGCTCGAGGGTTCGCTCTTATTGGTCCGGGGAGTGCGCTGGCGGCTCGGATACCATGGACACCGACATGCGCGTTGAACTGATGGCCCTCTCCCTGCTGTCGATCCCAGTTGCGATTGCACAAGAACATCCGTTGCGGGCACTCAACATCGAGTTCGGCATCAAGGACCACGAGCCCAAGGTGTGGGACGGATCGCTCGAACTCGACAAGGGCGAGATCGTGGACCTTAAGGGCTACCGATTCAAGGAGGGAGAGTCGATTGGGCCGGGCCATTCATGGGTGGCCCGCACGGACCCTTGGGTGCAGCCAACGGGTGGAATGCACCCGCACGAGCTTCCCTTCCCGCACGTCACTCGGGTCCAGACGGTCGGCATCACGCTTTACTATCGCGCCCCGGAGGACGCGACCGTCTCGGTGACGACAGCCAACGGCGATTTCTTCTTCAAGCCCTCCCATCTGCCTGCCTCCGATGCCATGCACATCCTGTCAACGAAGGTCGAGCTCCGCAGGGTCCCCCCGGTCGAGTCCGTTACGACGGACGAGTTTGAGGACGACTACCCGACCATGGCCATGTCCGACGACGGGGTCCTGTCGCTGGCCTGGATCGGTTACAAGGGGGAGCACGACCAGGTATTCGTCCGTGATCGGGCGAACGGCGCCTGGGGGGAGATCAGCAGCATGACGGGCGCCTCCGGCGACCTGCAAGGCCTCGGCAATGCCTACGACGGCGCGGGCAGACTCCACGTCGTGTGGGCAGCACGCCTCGACAGGGATTGGCACTTGATGCATGCAAGCCGGTCAGGCTCGAGCTGGAGCGAACCTGAAGCGATCACCTCTGGAAGCGGGAACAACATTTTTCCGGTTCTCGCCAGCGACCGGTACGGTACGCTCCACCTCGCGTGGCAGTCAGCTCGAGGCGGCTTCTCCTCGATCTATTACAGGTTCTTGAGCGACTCGGGATGGTCTGAGGAGGTGCCCTTGAGCCACCCGGGAGCGGCAGCCAACGAGTGGTACCCGGACATTGCGACCGATACCGCCGGGACCGCGTGGGTGACCTGGGACAGCTACGAGGGCGGCAGCTACAACGTCCGACTTCGGTCTATGAGCGCCGGACGTCCGGGCGACCTGATGAGGGTGACAGACACGCCGCGCTACCACGGCTCGCCGAGCATCGCCGTGGATGCCGAGGACCGGGTATGGATCGCCTATGACGAGGCCGAGGAGAACTGGGGCAAGGACTCCGGCTTCTTGCTGCGCGGTGGAGCCGGCGTCTACCAGTCCAGGACGAGCAGGGTTGTCGTTTGGAATGGCAGCGAGTGGCTCGCCCCCCTCGACGACGTCAACCGGCGATTCAGGCCGAGCGTCCGTCGGTACGTGCAGACTCCCCAATTGGCGCCGGACAGCAAGGGACGGATGTGGCTCCTGCTCCGCCCACGGGTCCGCTCGACCAAGCCGGAATCGCTATGGGCTGCCGGCGGCAAGTGGGAGGTGATGGCCACCTATTACGCCGGAGGCCGCTGGGCAGATCCGTTTGCAATCCCGAATAGCGTGGGCCGCAACGAAGGACCACTGGACGCCGTAGCAGGGGCGAACGGGGCCATGTTCGCGTCCTGGACCACAGACCAAAGGCTCTGGGGAGGACCGAACTTCGGGCACTATCCAAAGGAGAACCAGGTGTTCTTCGCCGAGGTCTCGGGCCAGTTCCGCAACGAGCGCATCGATCCCGTGATCCTGGCACCCCGCGGCACCGAAGGCCCCGCGATGCTTCCGCTCGAGCCTCGCGAGGCCGAGCAAGTCGCTGCGATTCGCAACTACGAGATCCGATCGGGCGGAAAGCGCTACAGGATCTACCGCGGCGACATGCACAGACACACCGACATCTCTCTGGACGGCTCGGGAGATGGCTCGCTGTACGACGCCTTCCGCTACATGATGGATGCCGCGTCGATGGACTTCTTCCTGGTGACTGACCACAAGGGATCGGAGAGCAAGGACTCAGACTGGGGCTTGAGGGACACGGAATACAGCTGGTGGCGGACCGAGAAGGCAGAGGACATGTTCCATGTGCCGGGTCGGTTCGTGACGCTGTTCGGTTACGAGCGCAGCCTGGGTTACCCGAACGGGCACCGCAACATCATCTACCCCAATCGCGGAAACAGGCCCATCACGATCACGCAGGAGGAACGGCAATCGAGTACGGGACCCTTCCTGTACGACGCTCTTCGACGGCAGGGTGGCATCGCAACCTCGCACACCTCCCACACGACCATGGGGACCGATTGGCGAGACAACGATCCCGAGCTCGAGCCCATCGTGGAGATCTTCCAAGGGGCGAGGACATCCGCCGAACACGAGGGAGCACCGCTGGCGTCGTCCGCCGCGAGGTCGGATCTATGGGCAGGCAACTACCGTCCCAAAGGATTCGTTTCGCTGGCGTGGGCGAAGGGTTACAAGCTCGGCGTACAGGCAAGCTCTGACCACGTGTCCGCACACACCTCGTACACGATGGTTGTTTCGGACGACTTCTCGAGGCAGGGCCTCGTCGACGCGATGCGCAAGCGGCACACGTACGCGGCGACCAGCAACATCATCCTTGACTACCGCATGCAGGCGGGAGACGGGGAGTGGATTCAGGGCGACGAGTTCTCCACTGAGGACGTTCCGACCGTCAGGGCGGTCGTTCGCGGAACGACCGGCATCAAGGAGATCGTCGTCGTCCGAGACAACACCTATGTGCATGCCCGGGATGGCGATGGCGAGAGGATGGACCTCGAGTTCCGGGAGCAATCCTTGGAACCGGGCGAGCACTTCTACTACGTGCGGGTCGAGCAGGAGGACGGCAACGTCGCTTGGTCAAGCCCGATCTGGGTGACCAAGCAGTAGCGCCCCTTGCAGTGCATTGGAAGCCTGGTACGCCGGTGGTCCGCTTCGAACGGTGCGGGCGGTGGCGCGAAGGCTCTTTCGTCCTGTACGCTTGACTGCTTGTGGCAAACCAATCCGTCAGCTACACCGAACTTTCTCCGTTGTCCTTCCTGGACCGGAGCGTGCTCGTTTACCCTGACAAGCCCGCGGTGATCCACGGCGACACCGTTTACAACTACGGCCAGTACTGGGAACGGATCGACCGGCTGGCCGCGGCCTTGCAGGCATGCGGAGTGGGTCGAGGGGACAGAGTCGCGATTCTCGCGCCGAACATTCCGGCGATGCTGGAAGCGAAATTCGGGCCCATGCGAATCGGCGCAATCCTCGTGCCCCTCAACATCCGGCTGTCGTCCCGGGAAATCGCCTACATCCTGAACCATTCCGGCTCGAAGGTGCTGATCTTCGACTCTGAACTCGCCGGCGTGGTGCGAGGCCTCCGAAGGGACGTCCCGTCGGTAACCACATACGTCCAGGTCGCGGATGCGGCCCCCCGGGCCGACGACATTCCCGGACTCGAATACGAGGAGTTCCTGGCGAACGCTCCCGGCCGGCCGGCCTCTGTCGGGACGATCGACGAAAAGGACGCGATCTGCATCAACTACACGTCTGGCACGACGGGCTTCCCGAAAGGGGTGGTTTTTCATGCCCGCGGCGCGTGGGTTAACGCGGTCGGGGAGGTTATGGAGACGGAAATGAGCTGGCGCTCCGTCTACCTATGGACCCTGCCGCTGTTTCATTGCAACGGGTGGTGCTTCCCGTGGGCGGTCGCCGCTGTGGGCGCGACCAACGTTTGCCTGCGGAAGGTCGTTCCGGCGGATGTGTACGGCCTCATCCGGCAGCACGGCGTCTCGCACATGTGTTGCGCCCCGACAGTCCTGACATCTCTCTACTCCAGTCCGGAGGCCGATGGGCAGGATCTCGGCGGGGTGACAATCGCAACGGCCGGCGCTCCGCCTGCGCCCCACGTCATCCGCACCATGGAGCGGATGGGAGCGAGAGTTCATCACCTGTACGGACTGACGGAGACCTACGGCCCCTACACCATCTGCGCGGAGCAGCCCGGCTGGGGCGATCTCGAAGCCGGCCGGCGCGGCCAGCTCAAGGCCCGCCAGGGAGTTCCGTACGGCGTAGCGGGGGACGGGCTCCGCGTGGTCGACGAAGAAATGAACGACGTCCCTCGCGACGGCACCTCGATGGGAGAGGTGGTGATGCGGGGCAACATGGTCATGACGGGCTACTTCAATGACCGTAAGGCAACCGCCCAGGCATTCCGGGGCGGGTGGTTTCACTCCGGTGACCTCGCGGTCTGGCATCCCGACGGCTACATCGAACTGAAGGACCGGTCCAAGGACATCATCATTTCGGGCGGCGAGAACATCTCGAGCCAAGAGGTCGAGAAGGTCGTCATGGAGCACCCGAGCGTTCTGGAAGTTTGCGTTGTTGGCGTGCCCGACGACAAGTGGGGCGAGGTCCCCAAAGCCTTCGTCGTCCCCAAGCCCGGAGCGGAGGCCAGTGCTGACGCGATCATCGAGTTCACGCGAGAACGCCTCTCCCACTTCAAGTGTCCGAAACATGTCGAGTTCGGCGACCTGCCGAAGACCGCGACGGGCAAAATACAGAAATTCGTCCTCCGCGAGAGGGAGTGGGAAGGTCGCGAGGAACGCATCTGACGTCAGGCCGCCCGCCAGAGGTTCCAGCCCTGTTGATCAGGCTTCGACCGTGTCCGAGCAGGGCAGCCAAGCCGCAAGGTGGCCGAAGCGGTAACCATACAAGCCCTTCGGATGAGTGCCGTTACTACGTCACCGCAGAGACTATCGCTGCTTGATCCGTGCCAAGCGATCCTCCTTGCCGGCACCCACCGAGTATCGCCCCCCAGCCATCGCAACCAAGATCCGCAGTACGGAGATGGCTCCGATGACGGTCCCCTTGTCGTCCGTGACGGGGGCTTCCTCCCCTGGGGAAGCCGAGACGAGCGGGAGTGCGTCTTCTAGAACCATGTCCGCACTGCAATGCAGAGGGCTGTCGAGGTCCGGACGCGCGGGTTCCATGACGGACTCCACTCGCAGTACGCGACCTCGGTTGATCTTGCGCGTGAACTTTTCGATGTAGGCGTCCGCGGGACGCAAGACGATTTCCTGCGAGTCCGCGTTCTGGACGACCTCCCCGTCACGGAGGATGGCGATTCGGTCACCGACGTCGATGGCCTCCTCGAGGTCGTGAGTGACGAATACGATGGTCTTCTTCAACTCGACCTGCAGGTCCAGCACCAAGGCTTGCATGTCCGCGCGGATCAAGGGATCCAAGGCGCTGAATGGCTCATCCATCAAGAGAATCTTGGCATCCGTCGCCAGCGCCCTTGCAAGCCCGACGCGCTGTTGCATGCCACCGGATAGCTGGCTCGGGTAGGAGTCGTGATAGCCCTTGAGTCCCACCCGTTCCAACCAGTGAGCGACGCGATCGGCCCCCTCCCGCCCATTAATCCCCTGCACGTCGAGACCGTAGGCCACGTTCGCCTGCACGGTCTTGTGCGGGAACAGCGCGAACCGCTGGAAGACCATACTGACGCTGCGCTGACGGAAGCGCCGGAGCTGTTCCGGGGGGAGAGCCAATACGTTCACCCCTCCAATGACGACCTCCCCGTCGGTGGGCTCGACGAGCCGATTGAAATGACGGACCAGCGTCGACTTGCCGCAACCGCTGAGGCCCATGATTACTTGGACGCTATTCTCCGGAATGCTCAGGTTGATGTCCCGTAGCGCCAGAACGTGCCCGTGGACGTCCTGCAGCTCCGCTTTTCCGATGCCGTCGCGCACGAGCGGCATTACCGAAGCGGGATCGGGGCCGAAGACCTTGAACAGCCTGCGGACTTCAATCGTTCCAGAGGACAATCCGTCGTTACCTACCTGATGCTGCGAAGGCGCCGGCCGTAGCTCTGGGTAATGCGGTCAAACAAGATCGCGAGTGCGACCACCGCAGCACCGTTGAACATGCCCAGCGCGAAGTACTGGTTGGTGACAGCCTCAAGGACCGGCTGGCCTAGGCCGCGGACCCCGATCATCGAGGCGATCACCACCATCGAGAGCGCCATCATGATCGTCTGGTTGATGCCTGCCATGACGTTCGGCATTGCCAAGGGCAGTTGGACCTGCACCAACTTGTGCCAAGAATCCGTGCCGAAGGCGTCTGCCGCCTCGAGCACCTCCTTGTTCACGAGGCGAATTCCCAGATTGGTCAGCCGCATGACCGGGGGAATCGCGTAGATCACCACGGCGATGACTCCCGGGATCTTGCCCAGGCCGAAGAGCATCACGACCGGAATCAGGTACACGAAGATCGGCATCGTCTGCATGACGTCCAGGATGGGCGTGACAACCGTCTGGAGCCGGTCGGACCGGGACATGGCAACTCCCAGAGGGACTCCAAAGGCAATCGTAATGAGCGTCGAGACCGAGATGATCGCGAGAGTCCGCATCGTGTCGTCCCACATCCCGAAGAAACCGATCGCGACAAGCGTGACGAACGTGACTGCGGTCAGTTTCCTACTGCGGCTCGCCACGTAGCACACTCCGCAGACAGCAGCGATCACCAGCCACCACGGGGTGGCCAGCAGCAGACGCTCGAACCAGACCAGCAGATAGAGCAGAGGATCGAACAGGGCTTCGATGAACTCTCCGTATTCTCTTGAAAACGATCGGTAACCCTCGTCAAAGGACTTCCTCATCGATCGAAGCAGTCCCTCGTCCAGGGTCGGGAATTCCGTGAACCAGTCCAGCATGTTTCGCAATCCCTAAACCGCCCGCTCAGAGGCCGGCCCGCACCCTGCCCGCAACATCTTCGGGCACCCAAGCAGTCCACACCGACTCGTGGTTCCGGAGGAAGTGGACTGCGGTCTCCCTTGGCGTCGCGTGCTCCTCCTCCTGCCAGTCCATCAACCCGCTCACGAACTCGTTGGTCCACGAGACGCGCGAGAGGAATTCGAGAACATCCGGGGAACGCTGGGCCAAGGACGAGCTAACCAAGGTTCTCACGACAGGCCGGGGATACGAATTGGGCATGGGGCTCTCGCAATCGAGCGATGTCATGCAAGGCCAGGTGCTCGGCTCATGCGGGACGGATTCGAGCTTCCGCATTGGGTACCGCGCAGCCAGTGCCGTCGGGGTCGAGAAGTACGCAAAAATCGGTTCTCCGCGCTCGTAGGCCCGGGCGATTGCCGCGTTGAGCCCCTCGCCCGATCCCGGGTTGAACAGCGTGAATCCGGCAGCTTCCATCTCGAAGGCGCGATAGAGGTTCTCGTTGATGATCTGGCAGGCCCAGCCGGGCGGACAGGTATAGAAGCGGCCCTTGCCGGGCTCCTCTTTGTCCGGGAACAGATCGGGCCGACTGAGAACACCCTCCAATGTCGCAAGTTCCGGATGCTGATCGATCACGAACTCCGGAACGTACCAGCCCTCGTCGCCGCCGTCGGAAATGATGTCCGTGGCAACCCTGAGTCGGCCCTCGGCAAGGCCGCGCTCGATGACAGGGCGAATGGAGTTCATCCAGACCTCCGGAGCCACATCCGGCTCACCCCGCTCAACCATCGCTGTGACTGTCGGAACTGTGTTGCCGGGGACAATCTCGGACAGGCAGCCGTAACCGTCCTCCAGGATCATATGCTCGACATGGGCTGCGAAGGCCGCTGTCGGCCATGTCATCTCAGCAACCGTGACGGGGCCGCAGCCAGAACTCCCACCGCATCCGAGCAAGGCTGCGGCAAGCAAGGCTGCGATGGCTTGGTGGAGTGCGCACGACTTGCAACACCGCCGACAGACCCCCGACAGCGCGGTCCAGCGCTTCGGAATCCAAGGGGCTTCCCTTACGGAAACCGCTCTCGATGAATGCTCATGGCATTGGTGCCGAACCGACGGTCCGGGTCTCCTCCCACGTCCTAGATCTCCCTTCGCCTGCGGGGCGAATGCGCGAGATCCCCTAGTCCGACGCAGGACTGGCTTGCCGAAGCTCACGATCCCTTCTCTCTCCCCTTGTCGGCACTGTATCCGCACAAGGACCAACCTCTCCGCAGAAGCTCCACATGCCTCTGATTAGTTACACGCTGAACGACCCAGCAATCCAAGGTAGGCTGCGCACCACACCGGCCGCGAACGAGACACGGTTCAGCAGCGCAGAGCCAGCAGGTCAGCCACGAAGGACAGGTCTTCTAGGGTGCGGGCTGATAGTAGCCCGAGCCGACAACCACAACCTTTCCCTGAGCAACAACGCGCTTCACGAAGGAGACCTTTCGAGTAAGCGCGCCGCTCGCCGGATCCGTAAAGAGGTAGTACCAAAACGTCTCCCCAAAGTCCTTCGCCAACAGCGGCGAGCGCCGCCCCTCAAAGAGGGCTTCGCTGACGCTCCCCGAGACCAAGAAGCTCTCTTCGCTTCCACTGAACAGGATTTCCTCCGTCTCCGGCTCCACCCCGAACACGTAGATCGAACCGCTTCGCCATCGCGGATCGCTAGTGAGAGCCCGCGCGGCGAAAAGCCCTGCCCGTTCGACCTCGTAGGCTGCGCATCGGACGAAGGCCATCAGGGCCTCGTCGCTGGGATACTGTTCCAAGGCTGCCGCATTGACCTCGCCTGACTGGCACGTGCCGGGCAAATCGCTCTCGTAGATCCCGGCACCGAGGCCCGCCGCCTGGCCGTTCCAATCGACGAGCACCACATAGGAGGCCTTTGGCTCGGTAATCCCTGTCGCCGGGTTGGTGAATGCGTAATGCACCCAGCCAGCATGATGGTCGGAAAGGACGCGGTGAATCTCGCCGACCAAATCACTTCCGAAGTCATCCGTCAGGTCTCCCCAAGCAGCCCCCTCCCTGCTTCGATCGGGAGGGAAGACAAGGCCTAGCGAATCCTCGCCGGAAGCCGCCAGGCTGTCGACGAAGACGTAGTATTCCCCGCCATGAGACAGCCACCGGTCGTCCTCGTTGAAAGCCCGCAAGGCCTCCGCCTCGCCATTCTCCTCCAGGTACTCCGCGGCGCAACGAACGAACACCTCGACGTCCTCGCGGGTCCGAATGGCGTCAGCCACGATGTAGTTGTCTTCGCAACTCGAAGTGGTCTGGTCGTTTGCCACCCCGCCCACGCACGCGAGGGCCAGCCAGATTGGCAACACAGCGTTCGGTGTCTTCATTTCATTGAGATTGCAGGGCACATGGCCGTCCTTTCAAGCTCCCGTTTCGGCTGTTCGACACGCTTCGGTGCCCAGCCCAACGTTTGCTGTGGATTCGCTCCGTCATGGCTGCCATCGCATCGGAGAAACAGTGCGCATCCCCCCGACACCCTACTCGGCGAAGTAGCCTGCGCCGATCAGCAGAGGTACGCCGTGGGCTACCGTACGCTTTAGGAAGCCCACCTTCTTCTCATGGGTCCCGGTGGCCGGGCTATACGAGCGGTAATAGACGAAGGCCTCGCCGAACGTGTCGGCCATCCCGGCCATGTCCCGGCCGTGGAACTGATCCGGGTACGGCGCTCCAGTCCCCCACTCGTGCAGCGGCGCTCCGTTCACACGGAACCGGTTTCCTGAAAACACCTGGCCGCCCATCAGGTCGAGACCGAACACGTAGATCGAGCCACTGTTCCATCGCTGGCTGTCCCGGAATTCGCTTACCGCGAGGTAGCCCTCCAATTCGACGAGATACGCGGCGCAACGCACGAATTGCCGCAGGCTCTCTTCACTCGGCGCGGACTCGACCATAGCGGCGTTGACATCATGCTCTCCGCATGAGCCCGGAATGTCGCTGAAGTACTCCCCGGCACCGATCCATGCCGGCGTCCCGTTCCAGTCAATACCCATCGCGAACGACGTCTTCCTTTCGACCCGGCCTGTCTCCGGGTTGACGAACTGGTAGTAGAACCAGCCGCTGCCGTTTGCTTGAACGACCCGTGCGCCCGCCCTGATGATTTCACCCCCGTAGTCGTCGAAGAGGTTGCCCACGGGAATCCCTTCTGTTTCGGGAGCCCTCGTGTTCATGAAAGTCAACGCCTCCTCGGCATTGGGATTGAGCTCGAAGACGAACAGGTAGATCTCGCCATGCCTCCAACGAGGGTCGCCGTGGAACATGTCATACGCTTCGGCGGTGCCACGTTCGGCCACGATTGCATGCGCGCACTCGACGAACGCCTGGATGTCGGTCAGCGTACGCACGTTCGGTGCAGCGATATCTCGATCGCCGCAGATTCTCTCGTCACCGTGAGCATCGACCGAAACGACCGACAGTGCCAATACCGACACGATCGGGAGCAATCGCCGCAACATACTCGGAATTATACAGTTGTTTGCCCGCTATGAGTTACCGGAACGGCAACGGCATCTTGCAAGCACGGTAACCGCAGCACTGGCAATTCTCCCGAACACCGGCTACATTGTGTCGAAGCGTGAGTCCTGGATCAGCGTCCTAGCGAGAGAACGTTGGCAAAGATCCGGTACGCCCCGGACACACTGTACGGAACCTGCCGATGAATCGCATAGGCGAAGTAGGTGTAGTGGCCCTTCCCATATGGGGCTGTCAGCCATCCGCCCCGCTGGGGATCCTGTCCCTCGTCCTGAGTCTCGATCAGAGGGACGTATGCGCCATCCCACGCCGAGAAGAACTTCGAGCCGCGCTGCTCTACCCAGTCAGCGAAGTCCGCCGCGACGATCTCATTGGGCATCTGGAAGACCGGGTGGTCCGGAGCCAGAATCTTGACCGGCGAGTCCTCCTCCGAGACTTCCTCAGCCCTGCGCGGAAGATCTGCCGGGTAAGCCGCCCACTTGTCCGGCACGAACTCTTGAGTCTGATAAAGGATGACAAGGTTCCCGCCTGCCCGCGCATAGTCGAGTAGTCGCTGGTTGTAGCTGATCAGGTCCTGGCGCACAGCGTAGGCCCGAGTCCCGACCACAATGGCTCCGTACCCGCTCAAGTCTCCGTTTGCAAGGTCATCGGAGTTCAACAAGGCGACCTCGGCACCCATCTGCTGGATCCCGCTCGGCACCTCGTCCCCCACGCCCATCACGTATCCGACCTTCATCCGAGGAGCGATTCTCACGTTCACCCCCGTCACGCTGGTCGTCGAGTCGCGGTACAGGTAGCGGGTGTCCAAATCGCGATGGCGGATGGCCAGGTAGCCCTGACGGTACTCCTGTCCATCGGACCGGGCCACCACTCTCAGGTCGTACGTCTCCTCGCGAATGCGGGGAGCGGTGACTGAGAAACCGAACCTCTGCCGTGCGTTGGCCTGGGAGAAACGGAACGCGTGCCGCGTCGGTTGCGCGCGCCAGCCTTCCGGCAGTTCGAGGACGAGCTCGCCTTCCGATCCTTCCGGGTGATTGTTGTGTAACTCAACCTCGAGGGACAGCCTCGTCCGGCTCGAGCCGAGAGGAACGATCAGGTTGGCCGGAGAAACGTTGACCGCAAGTGCCGGCGCGACCTTGAGTTCCCGATATTCATAGCCGAACGGCAAGTTTGCTTCCCGTCTGTGCACCACCGCCGTCGCTCGGATCTCCTCTCCGCCGATCGTGTAGTCCACGGTTGCCGAGAGCGCAGGCTCGCGTCCCGCCAGGTGCAGGAATTGCGGTTCCCGGACTCCGTAGCGGCTGTCCCGGATCGATTCGCGAACGAAGTATCGCCGGGCAAGTGCAGCATCCATCGGCACCGCCACGTCGAACTTGGCTGCGAACGCCTCCCCGTCGCGCAGGAGCCCGCCGGAGCGGGGCGAATTCTCGACCGGCCAGTTCTCGTCACTGTGCAGGGCCACGCGATCGGCATGAATCGCCAAGCTGCTGGGATTGACCAGCGTGGTCTCCACTTGGAACGGCTGGCCCGGAACAACCTCGCCCAGCGCGGCAGGTGCCGAGAACGGGGAGCTCGGGCCCTCCGACCCGGATGGAACCGCAACGGCTCGCAACTGGAGTCCCAGGGCCGCATTGATGGCGTCCTGGAACTGGCGTTCCTTGATGGCCAGCAGGAATCCCGCCTCCCGGTCGTTTGCGGCCATCCGGGCCGCTTCCCGAATCAGCTTCAGGCCCTGGACGAGGAACGGCACGACCGCAGAAGGGTTGCTGACGCTGTACGCGGCAACGGCTTCGCTGACCCTGCTTTCGACCTCGGCGAGCAGGGGCGTGATCCCCTCAGGAGGCTCTCCACCGAGCAGACCGAACATCCCCGCCAAGGAGGTGTCGATGCCCTCGAAGAACCCGGTCTCCCTTTCGGGCGCTTCCACCTTGGTCTCCAGCCGTTCGAAGTAGTGGTATTGATTCCCAATCCGTTCCCGCATGCGTCCGCTCGTTTGCGAGCGCTGGAAGCTCAGACCCAACGCCGCGAACTCGTCGTAGGTCTGTCCCAACCAAGGACTGAATGTTCCAGCGTTGATGCGGACATGCCACCGGTGATCGGGGGGCCCGGCGCTGGGGCCGGCCGCACGCCTGGATCGGAGGTTGCTGCGGTACAGCTTGAGCGGCTGCCAAGGCCTGAGCCCTTCCTCCCGAATCTGTTCCGGGAATCGCTCGGGATCGCCGGCCGCAGCGTACGCTTCCTGCGTCACGGCTCCGGATGCCTCATGATTGCCATGGCCGTCCCGCGAGTCTCCGTAGAACCGGGAGACGAGAACCAGCGGGCGGTTGATCCGGATGACTCGGACAACGTCCCGCAGCACGTTCTCCCTGCCCCACTGCCGAAGCGCTTCGCTAAGGTTCTTGGAGTACCCGTAGTCGATCAGGCTGGTGAAATACTGATCGTCCAAGCCGTAGTAGCGGTCAGAAACGAGCAGTTCCTCGGTTCGAATCAAGCCCAGTCCGTCGAAGAGTTCGGACCCTACAGCATTGGCACCCGCTTCCCCGCGATTGAGCGTCAGCAAGGAGGTCCGCACCCCCTGGCCGCGACTCAGGTACGTCAGCGTGCCGCCTTGCTCGTCGTCCGGGTGGGCCGCGGTGTAGAGCACGCTCCCGGTCGTCTGCAACCGCAGGAGGTGCTGCCAGAGGCCGGGGGCACCTCGATCGGCCGCTAGAGAGCGAGGGCCGGTCCTGGATTCCGCCAATACCAGGACCTTGTCAAGGTCCGGTTGCGATGCGGCCAAAGCGGGTCCAGTCAGCGCGGCCAGAAGGCTGGCCGCCAATCCGAACCGCAGAATCGGATCAAGGTCTCGAATACGGAGTAGCATGACAATCACCTCAATGGACGGCCCGGGTTGCTTCTTGCACTGAGATTATAAGGGCTTTCCGGGATCGTTGAAGCTGCAGATGCCCCCGACAGAGTGGTCTTGCGTTCCAGGCACCGTGCGGCTTCGGACCAGAGTCGCCGTCGCTCAAGCGCCTGAACGCAATGGACGGAACGGCCGGCCCCGTCCTTGTTCGGGAACTCCTAGATCAGGTAATCCAGCCATGGAGAATGGGCAGCCCGGTATTCGTCCACGATCGTTTCTGCGAGCTCGCGGCGCTTGACTAGAGGGTTCGCCGTCAACGCGTCAACTGCAAGCGCACGGGAGCCTTCCAGCGAGGCTTTCACTGTGATTCGCTCGTATTCCTTCACCTGGAGGAGGAGGCCCCGGATTGCATCAGGCAGTGACCCGGCAGCCAGCGGACGGGGACCGTTGGCGTCAATTACGCACGGAACTTCGACGGCAGTGTCAGAATCGAGATCCCGCACGGCCCCGCAGTTGGCCACGTCCACGGGCATCACTCTGCGCTTGTTGGCGTGGATCGCGACCATGACATCCAAGGCGATCCGTTCGTAGCCGGCGGCACTCTGGTAGAGTCCGTCCCGGGCCGCCTCCACGCGAGCGTCTTCCAACGTGCTTCCCGTCTCGATGGCCATGTACGACGCGTTGCGGTGCGCCAGATAGGAATCGTAGGCAGACAGGATCCCGTCCTCGTCACCACCTGACTCCAGCACAGTCCGCATCAGGCGGTCGGTGAGCTGTCGGATCAGCAGCCCGCGCGTGTTCCCGGCCGCAGCGGTTTCGCGAACGGCCTCGGCCGGAGAGTAGTAATAGTACAGGTATTCCGTAGGCAGCAGGCTCAGTTCCCTGAGGAATGGCTTCGAGAACAAGGGAGTCGGATAGGCCCGGTCCAGAGTCTCGTCCGAGGCCATTACATCCCCGAAAACGTCATTCCCGTCCACTAGAATCGACCGAATCCAGCCGAGGTGATTGAGGCCCAAGTAGTCGAAATGTGCCGCCTCGAAAGGAATCCCGAGGGCGTCGGCGATGTGCAGGAATTGCTCTCGGGGAGTGTCACAGACTCCGATACAGCGACCGGAAACCCCTTGTCGGATGAACGCTTCGGCCATGATGCCGACGGGGTTCGTGAAATTGATCATCCAAGCGCGGGGCGCTATCTCGCAGATCCGGCGAGCGTACTCCACAAGAGGCCGGATCGTACGCAAGGCCAGAGCGAAACCGCCGGGGCCGACCGTCTCCTGGCCGGGCACTCCGTGTTCGAGCGCGACGCGCTCGTCCGTGATCCGTCCGGCTATCCCGCCGACCCGGATGCTGCTGAGTGCAAACGAGCACCCATCCAGAGCTTGCTCCAAGGTTCGTGGCCGCGTCACGCGAAGCGTCCCTCCAAGCCGCCGCACCATGGCTTCCGTAATGCGCGCCACGGTTTCCAATCGATCTGCATCGGCGTCGAACAGCGAGAGTTCGTCGACCCCCAGCCTCGAGCCGTGCCGCAACAGACCGTTGGTGACCAGCGGAACGCGAACGCCCGCGCCCCCGATGATCGTCAGCTTCATGAGTAGCGTCCCTTCCTGTCACTCATCGTGGCCCAGCCAGCCAATCGGTCCCGGAACTCCTCTTTGGTCGGTAGGGCCGGACAGCCCCCGGGGGATCGAGTGGAAAGCCCGCCGCAAATGTTCCCCGCCCTGAGAGCCTGGTCCAGGGCTCTCCCCTCCATCCAGGCATGCAGGAAACCGCCGTCGAACGCGTCCCCTGCACCGGTGGTATCGACCGCCTCGACCTCGATGCCCTCCACGTAAACCAGTTCCGCTCCTCGTTGCGAAGCGATCGATCCCGCAGCACCGAGCTTGACGACAACGGTGTTGCTCGGCCGGGAGAACCTTTCCAGAGCCTCCTTGGCAGATGGCACGTCCGCGTACGCGCAGGCTTCCATTTCGTTGAGAAACAGGATATCCAGCTCTCGGCATAGCGCCTGGAATTCCGGCGAGCGCCCGATCGATGGATTCCAGCCAAGGTCCCATGAAACCGTCGATCCACCGGCCTGCAGTCGGCTGACCGCCGTGCGGAATGCGGCCATGCGGTCGGGTGCCAGCGCCAGGTGAACATGCCCGGACCGGCCGAGACGCTCAAGCGTTTCGACGCCCAACAGATGGGACTCAAGGATCTCGCCGGTGCAAGGACGGGTCACGAAACAACGGTCTTCCGCCGTTCCGAGCGCCACGGTGATTCCGGATGCGGCATCAGGTCCGCAATGCGACCACGTGCAGGCAACCCCAAGATCTTCGATCCTCGTCCGGGCTTCGCTGTCCCATTGGGAGGTGCCCCAGGCTGCCACCAGCTGCGTTGATCGGCCCAGCAGTGCCGCAGCCGCCGCTGTGATCGCCGCGCCGCCTCCGGCCGAGATCGCGAAGTTCTGGGTCTTGACCTCTTCTCCGAGGTGCGGAAGACGGTCCAGGCCGAAGAAGATCAAGTCCGTGAAGACCTCACCCGCACAGGCGAGGAGCTCACGGCTGACGGGGTCCGGCATCCTGATTGCGTTCCACGATGAAGCGCGTAGTCGCCGCGACCCGCTCTCCGATGGCCGCGTCCTCCTGCGCCTTGAGGTCTCGGTACTTCTCGAGGGCCTGCTGCGCCTGCTCTGTCCGCCCTGACCGCTGCAGGGCCAGGCCGAGGCGGTAGTGCGCCGTCACGTGCGTCGGATCGATCCGGACTGCCTGCTCGAGAGCCTCCGCCACCGCGGTCCAGTTCCCAAGCTCGAACTGGATCTCACCCAGCAAGAGCCTGGCTCTCAGGAAGCCCGGGTTCGCGTCAGCGACGCTGCGCAGGACGTCGACGCGTGCTGCAGCGTGACTGAAGTCTCCCGAGCGGGAGGCTTGGCGGAACGTTGCCAGCACTTCGTAGTACCGGCCCCAGGGATCTATCTCGTTCCGTTCGAAGAACTTACGGAATGCGCGGGCCGCGTCATCGAAGGACTCTTCGGACTGGTCGAACGCCTGCGAGAGCAGGTGGTACCCGACCATTTCGTCGGGACGCAACTCCACCGCCTTCAGGAATGCCGTCGTCGCCTCGTCGAACTGGCCGAGCCCCATCGCGGCGCCGCCCTTTCCGACCCAAAGATCCCAGGACCGCGGGTGCCGCTCGAGTCCCGTCGCAAACACTTCGGAGGCAGCATCCCAATTCCAGTGAATCAGGAATTCGTGACCCAGGGCATAGTAATTGGCCGCCGCAGGCTCCAACTCCACCGCCCGACGAAAATGGTCCACCGCCTCGACATGCTTGTCCCGGGCCTCCGAAAGGTCCGCAATCAGCAGGTGAATCTCCGCCGTTTCTTCCAAGGACAGAGCGGTTTCGGCGGTGACCGTCGCTTCGGACAGCCTTCCCAGCCGGCGCTGGGCCCGAGCGAGGTTGAGGTAAGCAGGATAGGACGATGGAGTCTTCCGGGTGACTTCCAGAAGCAGCTCCTCAGCTGGCTCCAGCAGGCCTTGGCTCAGCAACAGGAGCGCCGCCTGGAACTGCAGTTGCGGCTGACGCTCCAACAGCGGGCGGATCGCTCGCAGGACTTCGGCCGAGCGGTCAGCACCGCCGAGCGCTCGCTCGGTCAGCGCCTTGAGGAATCTGGCCTCGCCCCGAGATGCCGACGCGGCGGGCAGTTTGCTCAGGACCGTATCCGCACCTTGGTAGTCTCCCAGCAGGAACCGGCAGTAGGCCAGCTGGTAGGCGTTCTCGTAGACACCCGGCTGCACGGCGAACGCCTTCTCAAACCTCGGGAGCGCCTCGTCCGGACGGCCCTGCTGCAGGAGGATCGTTCCTAGATTGAAGCTCGCTGTCGCGTGATCGGGCTCCAGAGCCAGTACCTCATGGAACTGATCTGCCGCTTCCTGTGCCCGACCGATGCGCATCAGGCTGGCTCCGTAGTTTGTCCTCAGCGCGACCGAGTCCGGCTGCAATGCGACAGCCTGCTCGAAGTGGCGGTTGGCGTCGTGCGGTCTCCCGTTCAGATCCAGCACGATCGCGAGGAGGTGCTGGATCTCGGCCGCTTCCGGGTGACGCTGTGCAAGCGGTTGGACAACCTGCAGCGCGGCCGGGTAGTTGCCGGACCGGAACTCGCTCACGGCGCGGTTGAACTCGCCCGCTGCCTCTGGGGGGATCCCGGCCCCGAGCGCTTCCAATGGAACGCCGAGGAGGCACACGAGAAGCAATCCGCTCGCCAGGACCGAGGAGACGTTCAGGGCGAGAGGCTTCAGAGTCTTCCAGGCCGACGCATCGCGTGGAAGGTGCGTCGTCATCCACCCGGTCAGGTCTGCGTCGCCTCGTCGCATTTGCTATCCGGTCGGCCTGTCGCCTGGGCAAGCTTCTGGACTCGAGATCGTCGAGGGCCGGACTTGGCCGCAGCTGGGGCGGCTCTGCGTTACGAGGCCGTGTCCCGGGCCTTTTGTAGCATATCCTGTCGTTCTCGATCGGCTCCGCCCTGACCGCCCACCCATTCGCAACAGTCGGTTCCCGCAGTCTCACCGCCAGAACGCTATCCTTGGGCACGTCAGTCGAGGCTGAATGTCGCGTGTGATCATCGCCACGCAGGTCCGCGGCCAGCCCTTGCTCATTGCCTGCATTGGCCTCTGGGTGCACGCGGTGCCTTCTCTGCCGCCCCCGGCGCTGTGCCAGCCTCGTTTCGTAGAGGCAGCCGAATCCGCGGGCTTGGGCGGATTCAAGTTGACCAGCGGCGATCACCGCAAGCGCTATATCGTGGAAGCCAACTCCGCCGGAGTCTGCGTGATCGACTACGACTCGGACGGACTTCCAGACATCTACTTCGTGAACGGCGGGCGCCTAGAGAGCTTCATTGCCGGCAAGCCCTCCCAGCTGCGACACGCCCTTTTCCGGAACCTTGGCAATCTCCGCTTCCAGGACGTCACGCAGGAAGCGGGAGCCGGAGGAAACGGGCACTGGGGCATGGGCTGTTCAGTCACCGATTACGATGCTGACGGTCATGCCGATCTGTACGTCACCGCGTACGGCCCGAACCAGTTGCTGAGGAATCGCGGCGACGGAACGTTCGAGGACACGACGAAGCGGGCGGGTGTGGATGACCCCCGCTGGTCGACCGGCTCGGCCTGGGCGGACGCGGATCTGGATGGGGACGTGGACCTGTTTGTCGCCAACTACATCGAACTGGACCCTGCAAACCTGCCCGAGCCGGGGAGCCCAGCCTATGGCGCAATGGGTAGCCAAGCGCTTGGATGCACGTACTTGGGCCTGCCAGTCATGTGCGGGCCGCGCGGCCTGAAAGGGGCCGGGGACTCGTACTTCGTCAACCGCGGGAACGGAACATTCGAGGAGAAGGCGGAGGCGAACGGACTGGAAGACCCGGAAACTCATTTCGGCCTGGGGGCCCTGTTCGCGAACCTGGATGACGACACCCTTCCCGATCTCTTCGTTGCGAACGATTCAACCCCGAATCTCCTCTATCGCAACCTCGGGGGAGGGACATTCCAAGAGATCGGACTCCTCGGTGGCGTTGCCTTCAATTCCCACGGAGTCGAGCAGGCCAGCATGGGAATCGCGGCCGGAGACTTCCTCAACCGCGGCAGCCTCTCTCTGTACGTCACACACTTTTCCGAGGAGTACAACACCCTCTACCGCAACGAAGGCGACCTCAATTTCTCGGACATCACAACCCGCTCGGGCCTGGTCCGGCCGAGCCTCCCGTACGTCGGTTGGGGAACGGTCTTTCTGGATGTCGACAACGACGGCTGGCTCGACCTCTTTGTGGCCAACGGGCACGTCTTCCCGAGTGTCGATCAACTCCAACGGGTCGACGTCGCCCCGTACGCCCAGCGCAGTCAGCTGTTCATGGGGCTCGGAAACGGCAGGTTCCGGGAACTGCCCGGCGCTCTGGACCTCGAACTCGAGGGATCCAGCCGCGGGGCGGCCTCCGCCGACTTCGACTCTGACGGCAGGCTGGACCTGGTCATTAGCAACGTGGACTCGCGCCCTTCGCTGTTCTGGAACCGGAGTTCGGTCGGGAACCGCTACCTGCGCGTCCGGTTGGTCGGGACGGGCGGGAACCGGCTCGCTCTGAACGCGCGGGTGCGGGTGCGCACCGGCGACTTGACGCAGCTCCGCGAGGTTCGAAGCAGCGACAGCTATCTCTCCAGCAGCGAGATGGCCCTCCATTTTGGCCTGGCGGATCGCGAGACCGCCGATTCGGTCGAGGTGCTGTGGCCAGATGGCCAAACGACGGTCCTGGAAGGGATCGACGCGGGTCAGGAGGTCACGATCCGGCAGCCGCCTGCGGACGGAAGGGCCACTCCCTGACCCGACGGGCTCGAAGCATATACAGGGCGATTCCTAAGGCCAGCACCAACACGGCCATGCCGGCGATCATGGCACCCGTGGAGGCCAGCACGAGGAGCCAGAGGGTCATGGCCACGAGGCTGGGGATCGGGTATCCCCACATCTGGAATGGTCTGTGAATGTCTGGCCGGTACTTCCTGATCAGGGTGACTGCAAGTATCTGCCCTAGCACCTGGATGACGATCTGGATCACGATCAGCGCCTGGATGATGTCGCCGAGTTCGAGGAAGCAAAACACGGTCGAGGACAGGCCCAGCGTGAGGAGGGAGACGTGGGGAAATCGCTTGGCCGGATGCAGCCCGCCAAAGACCGAGAAGAACCTGCCGTCCTTGGCGGCAGCATACGGGATTCTCGAATACCCGAGCAGCAGGGCGAAGACCGATCCGGCCGACGCAACGAGCACTAGGTAGGTCAGCACCTGGGCGGCCCATGACCCGTAGACGATCTCCATGAAGTCGGACACTACGTGCTGCGATTCCATTGCGTCGCGCCAGGGGACGACGCCCAGAATCGTGGTATTGAGGAAGATGTAGAGCATCGCCACAATGGCGATCGAAGCGATCACCGCGAACGGGATATTGCGGCTGGGATTTCGGACCTCCCCACCGAGGAAACAGATATTGTTGTATCCGCCGTAGCCGTAAATGCCGATCAGGGCCGCCCCTCCGAGGCCGGAGAAAAAGTCCCACGACCAGGAGAATGCCCCTTCGGGAACATCGAGAAGCAGATCGGCCCGGACATTCAAAATCCCTGACGCGATGACCCAGAGGATGGTTCCCACCGCCATCAGCATGAGCACGAACGAAAGGCGGCCGATCGTGCGGATGCCCCGGTACAGCCCGAACGTGACGAGCAGGCAGAGCCCCACTGCCAACAGCTGCGTGCCCAGTTCGGACAGTTCTGGTCCCAGGTAGCGGGCGTATTGCGCAAAGCCGACGGCACCGGTCGCCACCGACAGGGGTGCCGTGAAGAAGATCATCCAGACGAACAGGAACGACATCATGCGGCCCATCTTGTTGGGCCCGTACGCTTCCCTGAGATAGATGTAGGAACCGCCCGCACCCGGCATCGCGGCACCAAGCTCGGCCCAGACCAATCCGTCGCAGACGGCCAGCACGGCTCCAAGGAGCCACCCCAGCATCGCGTGGGGGCCAACCATGGCAGCAATCAGGATCGGTATCGTGACGAACGGCCCGATGCCGAGCATCTCGACCACGTTGGCCGAAACGGACTCCTTCAGTCCCAGACCGCGGATCAGGCCCTCTCCGGAGTCTTCGTTGGAGGGGTGGTCAGCTCTCATCGCATGGCTGTCGCGTGAACGGCGAGCGTCTAGCCTAGCAGCTTGTCATGGGTCCGGCGCGGCCAGGCGGTACGGGCCGGGCGGGACTCGACTCGAGCCCGCCCGGCCCGTGCGATGGCTAGAAGACAAACCTGAGACCGAACTGGATCACCCGGCCTTCCCGCAACGGATCGACCACCTGGGTAGTCCGCCCGAACTGGCCACTGGTCACGCTGTTGTTGGGATCCCTGAACTGAGGCGTGTTGAATGCGTTGAAGAACTCCCAGCGCATCTGCAGTCTGGAGTTCTCCGTGATGTCGAAGTTCTTGAACAGAGACATGTCGAAGTTGTGATGGGGCCACCCGCTCAGGGACGCGACCCCGCAATTGCCGAACTTCCCGTTCTGCGCGATCGCGAACGCTTTAGTGTTGAAGAACTGCTCGACCGTCCTCGGACCGTGTGGATCGCTGATGCAATCCGCCCTTGCATTCTGGCTGCGGGTGCCGCTGCGGTCGGGTCCACGGATTCCGATCGGAGCCCCCGACGTGGAACTCCAGATGCCGTTGAACTGCCACCCGCCCAGCACGTGACGGGCCGAACCGTTACCTCTGAACGGAATCTCCCAGACCCAGTTGAGCACGACCCTATGGGTCTGGTCGAACACGAGCCGTCCGTAGTCTGCCGCGGGATCGAACGCGTTCTGGGGCCGGATGTTGCTGGCGGACGCTCCTCCCGACAGGTTGTCCTGGGTGTCTCCGAGCGCCTTGCTCCAGGTGTAGTTCATGTTGAAGGCGAGGCCGTCCGTCATCGCCCGTCGGAGACTCACTTGCAGTGCGTTGTAGTTGGAGTTGCCGTTGCTCGCCAAGTGGTCGCTGAGTCGCGCCCAGTCCGGGAAGGGTTGGCTCACCTGGCCGTCCGGATGAAGGTATCCCTGATTCAGCGGTTGGAGCCTTCGGATCTGGTGGGAACTCGCACCCACGAACGCGAGATCCAGCAAGTAGGCATCCTCGAGTTGGAACTGGATGCCCGCACTGACCTGCTCCGACCAAGGTGCCTTCTCGAAGAGACTGCGGCTCCTGAGGTCGATCGTCTGCGGGTTGAACTCGTTGCTTCCGCCGGGGAATGGCTGCCGAAGCAGCAGTTTCGGCACTTCGTTGAACCGTGACTCGTACCCCCGGAACTCAATCAACTGCGGAGGATTGAGCGGAAGGGCAGCGGAGCTTCCCATCCGGTCGATCGCCTGGTAGAAGATCGCGTAGCCGCCCCGCAGCACGGTGCGGTCCCCGATCCGGTAGGCGGCCGAGAGCCTGGGCGCCAGGTTGTTGCGGTCGGGATGTACCAAGGCCCTGCCAAACACACCGTCCGCCTGAACCCGCTGCACACACTCGAACTCGCACGGAACCTGACCGAGATCCCCTGGGTTCGCCGTGATCAGGGCACCCCGCCCGCCATTTGCGTTCGGATCGAAGTTCGACATGAGGTTGTCGCGCTCCATGATCGGCGTGAAGTACTCGTAGCGGACCCCGAAGTTGAGAGTGAGGTTGGGAGTGGCCTTGTAGGAATCCTGGATGTAGAACATCATTCCGTCGGTGAACGTGTGGGGCACCAACGCCGAAGTGGCCTCGATGCGGTTGATGTTGCCTAACAGGAGATTGGCGACGCCGTCGCCGGTCCAGGACTGCGGAATGATGTAGCGGCCGTTGGGTGCCTTGACGTCCAGGTAGTCGTTCATGGCGCGCTTGTATTCGAACCCGAACTTGAGCGAGTGGTTGCCGCGGATCCAGCTAAGGTTGTCTAGGAGTTGGAACACCTGGGACACCTGGAACTGGGGCCGCCACTCGGATGTGCCGAGCAGCGTGTAGCCCGAGACACGGATCGGGGGCAGCCCGTATGCGAACGTTCCCGGGAGCGAGGTCAGGCCGAAATCCGCTCCGGCATCCCCTTCGGGAGCGACGGGATCCGAGGTCGAGTAAGTCCGGTTGAACCCGAACCGCAGGCTGTTGAACACGGCCGGGCTGAAGATGCGGTTCCAGGTCGCGGCCAGCAACTGTCCCCGAACGTAGCTGTTAGCCGTGAATCCGCCTGTTGCCAACGGATTGGAGAACGGTCCTTGCTCGACGATCGTGTCGGTCTGCAGGAAGCTGTACGAGGCATAGAGCACGTCCTTTTCCGACAAGCTGTGATCGACGCGCACGTCGAACGAGTTCTGTTCCAAAGGAACGTCGAGCGCTGACTGGTAGCCGAACTTTCCGGCATTGGGCTCGGGATAGAGCCCTGCAAGAGCCATCCCGGCCGGATCCCCGCAAGGGAGCCCGTCCGTGCGGTTCGCCGTCAGGTTGAGGATGTCGTTCACTTCGTCCACGCATGGCACGATCTCGGGGTAGAAGGGCGTGCCGTCCGCATCGCGGTCGATGATCAGATCGCGGTCCCCGGTGAAGATGCCTTGCTTCATTTGCGCCGTCGGAACGGTGCCGCTCGCCCCTCCGGCCTTGCTGGAGTCCGTGCGCTGGTAGTCAGCGAAGAAAAACGTCTTGTCCCTCGCGACCGGTCCTCCGAAGGTCAGGCCGTACTGCCCGCGGCGTTCCATGCCCCGATCCACCCCGGCGGCATTGTTGAAGAAATTGTTGGCATTGAGCTTGTCGTTACGCAGGAAGTACCAGCCCGACCCGTGATAGGCGTTCGAACCCGACTTGATCTCGGCGTTGATCACCGCGCCCTGGCTCCATCCGAATTCGGCGTCGTACGTCCGGGTCTGGATCTTGAAGGACTGCAGGGCGTCGGGCGGAGGCTGGACAGCCTGCGGGCTCCGTTCCTGGGCATTGGTGGTGAACGTGTTGTTATCGACGCCGTTGAGAGCGAAGTAGTTCTGAAGCGAGAAATTGCCATCAACGTTGATTCTGGCCTCGCGCGGATTGGACCGGGCCCCGGGAGCGGGCACAGCGCCCGGAGTTAGTAGGATCAGGTCCGAGTACCGGCGTCCATCGAGCGGCAGGTCGGCGATCGCGTCACCCTCGATGACCGTGCCAAGTTGGCCGCTATCGGTGTCGACGCTTACGATCGGGGCAACAACCTCGACCTGCTCCGTGACGTCGCCGACTTCCAGCACGAAGCTCACGTCTAGTCGCTGCTGGATCGCCAAAGGGATGCTGTCCCTGACTGCAGCCTTGAAGCCGGCGCTTTCCGCACGAACTTCGTAGGTGCCCGGACGGAGGCCGGAGGCTTGGTACGCGCCCGCCTCGTTCGTGCTGAGAGTGACGGAGGCACCCAAATCGGTCGCTGTCACCACGACATCGGCACCGGGTATCACAGCGCCCTGCGCGTCGCGGACGGTGCCAAGAATGGATCCGGTGTTGATCTGCCCAATCAGAGGAACTACCGGAACCATTAGAAAGAGCGCCACGAAGAGAATTCGGAATCGCACTTTACAACCTCCTTTACGAAGCTGCCTTAGGAATACTCCAGACTCGAGCCCCTGTCAACGCTCGAAGGTGCCATTTCGAGCAATAAACGAAGTTCTCGTGGGCAACGTCGCTCAAAGTGCAGGCAAACCAAGGCCGCACCCCCGTCTAGCGATGGCTTGCGGAGGCCGAGAAACCAGAGAAGTAACGTGCTGATCTAGCGAGGCTCCGCTCAGACAGACGAGGGCAGCCGTAGATCCCTGTAACGCAACGAGCAGCATCGCGCTAAGGCAGACAGACTGGTCGGACGAGCGTCTATCGGGCCTGGATGAGGATTCAAGGCAATCGACGGGCGCCCTGCCGAGTGGCAGTGGCTCGCTCGGGACCAGTGTGGCCGGACCGCTTCACCACCCTCAAAGGGGCTCATCCCTAGAAATCTCGCTCCGACGGCCGTGCACGGCCCGCGAGGTTCCGCAGGCGTTCCTCCAATTCCCGCACCCTATCCTCGGCGGCAGCGGCCCGGTCCTGCGCGGCCTTCGCCCGGTCCCGCTCGGCATCGGCCCGGTCCCGCTCGGCGGTCACTCGCCCCTCGGCGACGTTAGCCCGCTCCCGCTCCGCATCGGCCCGCTCCCGCTCGGCGGCCGCGCTGTCCTCCGCGGCGAAGGCCCGGTCCTCGGCGAGCCGCCGCCGACGCTCCGCTTCCTCCAGCGCTCCGTCGAACTCCT
>CAYWUV010000004.1:0-114522 GCA_964461235.1 uncultured Bryobacterales bacterium
TTTCACGTTGGAAACAAGCCCTCCGTTCATGCTCATCTCTCATTGGAAGAGACTAGTTCTTGACAGTTCCGGAAGTCCATGCTACAAGAGGGCCGAACGGAGGGCTCGACGTGCCAAAAGTAATTTACAATACGCTGCGATTTGCCGCCAGTTTGGCCTGCTTGACGGCGGGCCTTTGGGGACAGGTCGAGTCCGCGCGGATCATCGGCAATGTGACCGATCAATCCGGAGCGGTCATACCGGGAGTCGCGGTCACTATTACCAATGTTGATACCAATTTCAGCTACGTGACGGAGACAAGTTCCGCCGGGCGCTATGAGTCGGTTCCGTTGCGTATTGGTCCCTATCGAGTAGCCGCCGAGCAGTCCGGATTCAGAAGGGTGGTCCGCGACGGAATCATTCTGCAGATCCAAGAGACTGCGGAGATCAACCTCGTCCTGGAAGTCGGTGTCGTGGCCGAAGCCGTTTCCGTCACCGCCGATGCGCCGTTGCTCGTAGCTACGGAAGCGACGCAGGGCCAAGTGATCGACAACCAGAAGATCGTAGACCTGCCGCTGAACGGCCGCGACTACATCCAACTGGCGCTGCTCTCGGCAGGTGCCGTGCAACCTCATCCCGGCTCCAGATTCGGCGGATTCAGCGCTGGCGGCGTACGGGCCGGCCAAAACAACTACATCTTGGACGGCATTGATAACAACAACATGCAGAACGCGGCGCAGGGTCGTCAGGCTGAAACTGTAAAGCCATCCGTGGACGCCATTCAGGAATTCAAGGTGTCGACCAACGGCTTCTCCGCTGAATACGGCCGGGCGGCCGGAGCCGTGGTGAATGTGAGCATCAAGTCAGGGACGAACGAGCTGCACGGCACCGCTTACGAGTTCCTTCGCAATGAGAAGCTTGACGCGAAGAACTTCTTCGATTCGCCAGCGGCTCCTAAACCGCCCTTCAAGCGAAACCAGTACGGCTTTTCCCTGGGCGGCCCAATCATCAGGAACAAGACGTTCGCTTTCGGGGACTATGAGGGGAGCCGAGTTCGGGAGTCCCGTACTGTCACAAGCACCATCCCCACGCCTGCGCTACTTCAAGGCGACTTCTCCTCGCTACTCCCGCAGACGGGGATCTATGACCCCTCCACGTATGATTCAAACACCGGCCAGCGCCAACGCTTCCCGGGAAACGTTATTCCGGCCTCGCGGTTCGATCCCATCGGCGCTGAACTGGCGAGCTTTTTTCCAGCGACAAACCTGCCCGGTTTGAGAAGAAACTTCCTTTACAATCCCGCCGATTCGGAGGACTTAAACCGTTGGGACACCAGAATTGACCACAATCTGGGACCCAGCGACACTCTATTCGGCAGATACAGTTGGCAGCGCCTCTTTGCACCCTCATCGCCCAACTTGCCGCCACCCGCGTTTGGCGGGGGCGCCAATGCCAGCGACTTTGGTCACAATGGACGCAACGTCGCGCTGGGCTGGAACCATATCTTCACGCCCACCTTGATTATGTCGACGAAAGCCGGTTGGAATAAGATCTTCACCCGGCGTGAACCAGCCGCTGTGGATGACAGGAACGTGAATTCCGAGCTGGGCTTGACGGGAGTTAACACTGTCATTCCCGGCATGGCGCAGTTCAGCCTAGCGGGGTTTAGCAATCTCGGTATCGGTCCGTTCAACCCGAACCACATTGGATCCCGCAATTGGCAGGTAAACAGTGACATCACTTGGATCCGTGACAAGCACAGTGTGAAATTCGGATTCAATTTCCAGCGCTTGTGGCGCTTCCTGTTCAATCCGCGCCAATCGATCGGGGTGTTTACATTTGACGGAGGTTTCACCCGCAATACAGAGACTTTCCGGGAAGGGAACTCCCCAGCGGACCTGCTACTTGGTACTGCGTCGGCAGCCCAAGTGTCCAATACAGCCACGATGGACGAGCGTGCGCCGTACTACGACCTGTATATCCAGGACCAATGGCGTGTGACGGGCAAGTTGACTCTGAACATAGGCCTGCGTTACGAGCTGCATATGCCTTGGGAGGATATCAACCAACACAAGCTCAATGTGGATTTCGCGGACGTTGCCAACCCCAAGCTCATTCTGGCGCAGGCCACCGGCTCGAGGTTCGATCGAACGTTGGTCCATACCGACGCGAACAACTTCGGCCCGCGTTTCGGCTTTGCCTATCGGGCCACGGACAAGACGGTCGTTCGAGGCGGGTATGGGGTGTACTACGGAAATGTCATTTTCCAAGGAGTGCTCGCCCTCAACCCACCGTTTCATTACCGGGCCAATATTTCGACGGACCGAATCAACCCCACGATTCGGCTCGTGGATGGGCTGGAGCCGGGTCTCGCGACTCCTGGCAATGCCCGCAACATCGCGATCTCCACGCAGGAAATTGCCGGGCACATGCCATACGCGCAGCAATGGAACTTCTCCGTTCAAAACCAGTTGCCAGGCGACATGTTGTGGGAAGTGGGATACTTCGCGAACACACTGCACAAGGAAGCGCGCCGAACCCAGGGGAACTGGGCATTGCCCGGACCGGGGAACGTGAATCGAAGACGGCGTTACACCTCGATCTTCGTTCCCGGCGATGAGGTCGTCATCGGTCCGCTGGCGGGGTGGGGCGTTCTGGAGCGTAGCGCAAACGCGAACTATCACTCCTTTCAGACGAAGATCGAGAAGCGCTTATCGCACGGACTCAGCTTTTTGACATCCTACATCTGGTCCAAGGCCATCAACGATGGACGCGGGGCTGCCGACTCAGGCGGAAACGGCAACCTTGAACCACAGAATCCACGCAACTTGCGAGCCGAGCGGGGCCTTGCGGACGAGCACATCGCCCACCGTTTTGTTGCCAGCTATGTCTACGAGCTCCCGTTTGGTCGCGGAAAGAGATTCATGACCAGCGCGCCCGCGGTCGTGAACGGAGTCCTCGGCGGCTGGGTAGTTGCTGGCATCGCGACCGCCACGAGCGGAAGGATGGTCAACTTGACGGTGAGGGGCAACCCTTCCAATTCCGGCGACCCAAACCGCCCCAATGTACTACGCGATTGGCGCCTTGGCGCAGGCCGGCGGTCACTCGACCAGTGGTTCGACACTGAGGCGTTCGAGCCGAATGCCCGCTTTACGTACGGAAATGCCGGCCGGAATCTAATCGAGGGTCCCGGGCAGGTGAATTTTGACCTATCGGTCTACAAGAACTTCTCAATTACCGAGAACACGCGGATCCAGTTTCGGTTCGAAGCGTTTAACTCTTTCAATACGCCAGCGTTCGCAGTTCCCAACGTTCAGGCCGGAAACAACAACTTCGGCATTATCAGTGGCGCCGGGCGTCCCCGAAACCTGCAGTTCGGACTGAAATTCATTTTCTGATGTCAGCCAGGACCAACTCCGCCACCGTTTCCCGCCAGGCCGCTGCGGTGCACGTGCGGAGAATCTACGGGCGTCGCCCGTTCGGGCCTTCCCATTTGCGGCCAACGTGTGCGCCGGCGCTCTCGGCTGTCTTGGATCGCAGAGAATGGTAGGTCGGATGACCAGCCAGTATTTTCGCACCAATCAACATGGGGAACTCGGGCCCTCTGGCCGATTGTTGATGCTCGATTCCAATGCTCGCGCCGTTCGCATCCTCGATCCGAGGAGGTGGTACGCCCCAGCCGACCTGCAGAATAGTCTAGGCAAGATGCGTCTGTGGCTCGCGCCGATTTGGGCTTGGCCTGCTGTGGTCTTGGGGTTTCTGAATTGCGGCGGCCCGTCATTGGGTCCGCCACCTGCAACCGAGGTGCGAATGGTCGAGGAAGTGCTTCATGGAGTGACGGTCGGAGATGCGTACCGGTGGCTCGAGGATGGCGAGAGCACTCAGACGAGGCAGTGGATCACCAGCCAGGTCGACTATACGAACAGCTATCTCGAGCAGCTTCCCACTCGGGATGGCATCCGAACTCGTATGGCGGAGATTCTGGCTTCGGGTTCGATTTCGACTCCTCGCGAGGCAGGCGGGCGGTACTTCTATTCCCGCAGGGACGGGAGTCAGGACCAGCCCGTGACCTATATGCGGGAGAGCCGCAATGGCGAGGATCGCACATTGCTCGACCCGAACGGAATGAGCGAGGACGGGACGACGACGATCGACTGGTACGTCCCGTCGAAGGACGGCAAGTTTCTGGCCTACGGCAAGTCAGTCGAGGGGACGGAGACAAGCACGATGTACATCCTCGACGTCGACAAGGGGGAGGACTTGCGCGACGAGTTCCCGAAGGTTCGCTTCGCCAACCCGCAGTGGCTCGAGGACGGCTCCGGATTCTACTACTCGCGGCCGCGGGACGTCGATTCGATCGGCCCCGGGGAAGAGCTCTACGACCGGCGGGTCTACCTGCACAAGCTGGGGCGCCCCTATGCAGAGGATCCGATTGTCTTTGGAGAGGGCCTTGAGAAGGCCGAGATTCCGGACGCGGTGCTGAGCGACGACGAACGGCACCTGCTTCTGGACACGTTCCTGGGCTGGGGCAAGAACCATCTGTATGTCCGGAACATCAAGACCGGGCAGACGGTCACGATTGCCGAGGACGGCGAGTCGAGCTACGTGGGGGAGATCGTCGGCGACACCCTGTTCCTCCTCACCAACGCCGGGGCTCCGCGCTATCGGGTTGTCGCAGTCGATCTCGACCGGTCCGACCCCTCTCAATGGAAGACCGTCGTTCCCGAGAGTGACGCCGTGATCGAGTTTGCGAGCGTCGCAGCCGACCGACTGTTCGTCGGGAGCATGCGCGATGCCCACTCCGAACTGCATTCTTACGCCCTCGACGGGTCGGACAGGAGGGAAGTGACGTTGCCTGGGCTTGGAACCGTCGGGGCGTTTTCGGCCAAGGCGTCCAGCCGCGAGGTCTTCTTCTCGTTCAGTTCGTTTGTACAGCCGCCGGCGATCTACAGGATGGACGCCGACCAGCAGGAGCCGATCCTCTGGCAGAGAGTCGATTCCGCCGTGGATTCTGAGGCGTTCGAGGTGCGTCAGGTCTTCTACAACAGCAGCGACGGAACCAGGATTCCGATGTACCTGATCGCCAGGAACGGCACTCCCGCCGACGGCACTGTTCCCGGCTTGCTGTACGGTTACGGCGGCTTCAACATCGCCCTGACGCCCAGCTATTCAACTTGGATCTTTCCTTGGATCGAAGCCGGCAACCTGCTGGCCATCGCAAACCTTCGCGGGGGCAGCGAGTATGGCGAGGAGTGGCACAAGGCCGGGATGCTGGCCAACAAGCAGAACGTGTTTGACGACTTCATCGCCGCGGGCGAGTTCCTGGTGAGGGAGAAGTTCGTCGATCCGGACAGGCTCGTAATCCATGGCCGCAGCAACGGAGGGCTCCTTGTCGGCGCGGCCCTTACACAGCGGCCCGGTCTCTGGCGGGCGGCAGTCTCCGGCGTTCCGTTGCTTGACATGTTGCGGTACGACAAGTTCCGCATGGCGAAGCTCTGGGTTTCGGAGTACGGCAGCGCCGAGAACGCCGCAGACTTCGAGTGGCTGCGAGCGTACTCGCCCTATCACCGCGTTCAGGACGGCACGCCGTATCCCGCTACTCTCATCTACACTGCGGATTCCGATTCCCGGGTTGACCCGATGCATGCCCGGAAGATGGTCGCCAAGTTGCAGGCGGCCAGCTCCGGCGGGGAGCCGATTCTACTGCGCTACGAGGAATCGGCGGGGCACGGGCGGGGAAAGCCCCTCCACAAGGTTGTTGATGAGTGGGCGGATATCTGGAGCTTCATCTTCGCCCAGGTTTCCTGACCAACCGGTCCGTTACCCTCGACCTTGGCGACCGGAATGGGAGAAGCAGGGGCCAGGTTGTGTGCGGGCGGCACGATTCGGCCGCCCGCGACGTACCACGCCCCCTAGGTGCCGATGCGGTAGGGAGCCTCCGACCGAGTAACGGCAACGAGGGTCGGTTTGTTGACCACCGGCCCACCGAAGGTCGAAACCCGTTCCTCCCGTGTTCCTCCTTCGCCCGGGTGTTGGATGGACACCATCATCAAGTCTTGAGCGCTGTTCAGGATTACGGACGCACATTCGGCTCCGACCACACCGCTGAAGATCTGTCGGTTGTACCCACGCTCGGGACCCTCGGTGGGTACGAAGAAGATGCCGTCGTTGATGCCGAGCGTCCGCGGCTGGCCGTCGGTGGAGATGATCAGGTTGCCGAACTGGTCGAACGCGAGGTTGTCAGGATTTGCGACCTTGCTGACCTTGGCCATGTCGAAGCCGGCGAAGAACGCCCCCTGGGACGCATCGGAAGGATCCCCGCAAAGCATGAAGATCTCCCAGGAGAAGGAAGTTGCGCCGTTGTCGCCGCCGTGCTCTTCGATCTCCACAATGTGGCCCATGGGGTTGGGGCCTCTGGGATTGGCGCTGTCGACGGCCTCGGCTGTTCGGCGGGTGTTGTTTGTCAGCGCGACGTAGACCTTGCCGGTCAGCGGGTTGATCTCAATATCCTCGGGACGATCCATCTGCGTAGCACCGAGCAGATCGGCCGCCTGCCGCGCGAAGAGGAGGACATCCGCTTGGCTAGTGAATCCATTGGACGCATTGATCGGGCCATTCTCATAAACCAGAGGCATCCACTCGCCGGTGCCGTCATCGTTGAACTTGGCGACGTAGAGCGTTCCGCTGTCGAGAAGATTCCTGGCACTGGCGCGGTCGCCTTCGTCATACACCCCATCCGAGACGAACTTGTAGACGTACTCGAACCGGGCGTCATCACCCGAGTAGACCACCGCCTTCCGGTCGGCCGAAAGTGTCGTTGCAGCGGCTTCGTGCTTGAACCGGCCGATCGCAGTGCGCTTGCGCGGCATCCAGGTCGGGGAGTACGGATCGATTTCGACAACCCAACCGAACTTGTTGATCTCGTTGGGCTCGTAGTTCAGGTCGAACCGACGGTGGAACCGCCACCACGGCCGCCTGCCGCCCTCGTCACGCACGCCGAACCGCCCATTCGCCGTCTTCGCCAACTCGTGGGAGACGCCGTTGTTGTTGGCGAAGTACTGGTCGAAGTTCTCCTCGGCGGTGAGGTAGGTCCCCCATGGCGTGACCCCGCCCCCGCAGTTGTTAAACGTCCCGTTGACCATCCTGCCTGATTGGTCTGAATTGGTCACCAGAAGCGGGTTGCCGGCGACAGGCCCGGAGAGCATGATCGGGGTTTCTCCGTGAATCCGGCGGTTGAACGCGCTACCTCGATACAACTCGTAGGACGGTCCCTCGGATCCGGATCTCCGCACAGCAAGGAACAGGGAGACCCCGTGGGTGGCGATCTCGTAATCGACCTGCTGCTGGGTGGTGGCGTCCGCCGAGTAGTTCGGGAACATGAGATCGGGGTTGGTGTATTCGTGGTTGAGGCCAACGATACCCGATCCGTGGATGTAGTCAAACCACGCCACGAAGTCGCAGTTATACCCGACCTGCTGGCGCTGGGCAGCCGGATCGAGGTTGTTCGGATCGAAGGCCGGTGCGCCCGGCATTAGCGGATCGCCCCACGCCGCGAGCGGTGCCCACTTGTAACCATCCGGCACGGCGATCTCGTCGTCCGCGCTGCCCTCGATGGTGGCGAACGACAGCGCGCTGCTCGTGGTCTGGCCCCTCAGGTTTGAAACCGCCCCTAGGCAAAACAGCGGTGCCAAGGCGCTTCCCTTGAGCAGGGACCGGCGGTGGATCCGCCTGGTAAGGACCTCGTCGAAGGTGTCGCCGCAGGCGCGCCGGGGTTCGTGCCCCTCGAAGCCTACATCACCGGATGGGAAAAGTGCCTTGCTAGACATTGGTCTCCTTTGGATTGCATGTTGGTGGATCGTGCTGCGCCGCAAGGTGATTCCCGGGGCAGCCTTCCAAAGCTACCGGAGCTGTTTGACAACGGCATTGCGCCGCTGTTACGTCTCGGTTACCGTTCCGAGACAGCCGTTAGGGGAGGCAGGAATCCCGGCGTCTTGCTCCCGGGCACTGCGGCAGCACGCAGATCTTGCTACCGTCGGAAACGACGCGACCCGCGAGTGCCCCAACCTCACGCGACTCCAGGGTCGAGGGTTTTGGGTCCAGTGGGTGTAGCCGGACGCCTTCGCCGAGCGACCGTCGTCGAAGGCGGTTTCGGTACGGAGGTTCACTCGGCATGGGACTGGCGGGCACGTACCGACTGGTTAGCTGCGAAATGTACTGGTCCGACGGCCAGGTCGAGCAGCCGTACGGGAGAAATCCGGAAGGACTGCTGGTCTACACGACAGGCGGATACGTGTCGGGACACCTGATGCGAAGGCACCTGCCGCTTCTGAAAACCGGGGCACGACGCGCCTCGGCAGCCGACGTTCGCGAGGCTTTCCTTGGCTACCTCGGCTACTACGGCACCTATGAGGTCGACGCCGATGCACGAACAGTCACCCATCATGTGTTGGGCAGTTGGCATCCCAACTGGGTCGGAACGGACCAAGTCCGTTGCTTCCTCGTTGAAGGAGACCGCCTGAAGATCGAAACCCTACCGATTCCAAGTGGAGAGCGATCCTACGTCACACGGCTGCACTGGCAACGGCAGGCACCGACGACACAGCCGCGAATCGATACGGAGTCCCGGTGATCCGACCTGGGTTGCCTGTCACTCGCAGGGCAGATTCCCGGATGCGGCTGGCTAGCAGCGTCCGATTTCAGGAACGTCGCCCGACCACGACCGTTTTCCGACGCGACCGACAGATTGCCCTGAGCCCCTCGTGGATCCTGCGAATTGGGTGCTTTCTGCCGCCCCGCGGTCCCCTGACCGACGGGACTAGCGCCGAAGGCGAGCCGGACTAGTCGCCGCTCCTTCTCCGGATCCGTCTCCACAGGCATTGCCTTCGGGGACGCAATGATAATCTGAGCGAGTACCCGGAGTTCCGGCCCGCGGCTGGGAACACCCGTACCCATTCGTCTCCCGTGCCCGACGAGGAAACCGTCCAAGCCGAAATCGTGCGGAAGGCGGGCATCGTCAGCCTCGCGGTCGCCTTCAGCAGGATCACCGGACTAGTGCGGGAGACCGTATTCGCCGGATTATTCGGGGCGGGCATGCAGTACGACGCGTTCGTCGCGGCCTACCGCATCCCGAACCTACTGCGGGACTTGCTGGCGGAAGGCGCGCTTTCCGCCGCGTTCGTGACTACCTATTCCCAGGCTCTTTCGGCCCGGAGCAGGGAAGAGGCATTTGCCCTCTCCAACCGCCTTACCACCCTGCTCGTTCCGACCGTGACTGCCATCTGCGTCTTTGGGACCTTGTTCGCACCGGAAATCGTCGCTGCGATCTTTCCCGGTTACGCGGCCATCGAGGGGAAACTCGAGCTCACGGTCCTTCTGACCAGAGTGCTGATGCCGTTTCTGCTGCTCATAGCCCTGGCGGCGAAGGCGATGGGCGTGCTGAACTCCCACGGGACCTTCGGCATTCCGGCGTTGTCGTCGGCGTACTTCAACATCACATCGGTCGGTGCAGGCGTGTTTCTCGGATTCGTGTTGGGGCCGGAAATCGGGATGCAGCCCATCCTGGGGATGGCTGTTGGCACGTTGATGGGAGGGGCTGTCCAGTATCTGTGCCAGATACCCAGGTTGCGGGGTACCGGCCTCCGATTCCGCCCGATGGCCGGATTCCGGGATCCAGGCGTGCGCCAGGTCCTCAGACTGATGGGTCCTGCCGCGATCGGTGCCGCTGCCGTCCAGGTCAACGTGATGGTGAACAGCGTCTTCGCCTCAAGAGTGACGGATTCCGTTGGCCAGATCATTGACGGACCAGTGTCGTGGCTGGGGTACTCGTTCCGCTTCATGCAGCTACCGCTGGGGCTGTTCGGCATTGCCTTGGCGTCGGCAACGCTCCCGGCGATCTCGCGTGAGGCCGGTGCTGGGCGCATCGAGCAATTTCGCGAAACGCTCTCGAGGTCGCTCGGCCTGGTGTTCCTGCTGACGATCCCGTCCGCCGTGGGGCTGTTCGTGCTGAGCCGCCAGCTAGTCGGAGTCGTGTACGAGCGGGGGCAGTTCACTGCATTCGACACCGAGCAGACCGCACTCGCCCTGTCGTTCTACTGCTTGGGGCTGGCTGGCTACGCGGCTACCAAGATTCTGGCCCCGGCGTTCTACGCGCTGGATGACGTTCGAGTGCCGATGTTGGTGTCGGTGTTCTCCATCGCGCTGAACTTCACCCTGAACAAGCTGTTCATTGACCTGTTAGGACTCGGGCACTGGGCGCTGGCCCTTTCGACCGCGCTGGTCGCGACGCTCAACTTCACGCTGCTGTTCGGATTCATGCGTTCCAAGGTTCACAGAATAGGGGGGAGGAGGCTGCTCGCATCGGGATTGAAGATTGGGGCGGCCTCGGCCGTAATGGGTGTCTGCTGTTGGGTCTGCGCGGGTGCCGTCGAAGGCTGGATCGGCGATGGCACGTTCGCTGGGCGGCTCGCGGCACTGGCACTCGCCGTCCCGATGGGGGTAGCGGTCCTATACGCAGGCTGCCGGGCCATGAGGGTCCCGGAGCTAGACCTCGCGCGGAGGTCCCTGCTTGCTCAGGTCTCCAAGTCCGCCGAGCCGGAAGGCTAGCCGCCGCTGGCGTCGGCATTACCCGAGATCCCACCGGACGACGGGTCGGCAGCGGGCGGAAGGGGTGGGAAGGACGTCAGGGCTTCCCGCTGAGCCGACGGAAGGTCTTCGAAAGTGGCTGCCAGCTGGGCCGATGTCAGCGCGCCGCTCTCTCGAATCGCGTTGCCGTATAGGCTGTCCAGCGCGGCTCCGAAGTCGGTGTCCCTGGAGAATTCCGGCGGCTGCGCGAATACCAGAAGCTTGAGGCTGTCCGTGAGCCGTTCTGCCCAGACGCGGGCGAGTAGCTTGGCGTTGTCTGTCGACATCAATGCCATGTCATCTGACGTCACTCTCACGATCTCGAGCGATGCTCCCGCGTCTGACGTCTCCTTTTGCACGATTCTCGGCATGCCTTCGTCGGGGTCCGAATCGATGGTGATCACCCGGCCCGGACTCTCCCGAAGCTCGGTGACCGCCGAATTCAGACTATCGACGATTTGCCTGGCCCGTGCCGCGCCCGCGCCGCCGGCCATGGGGTCGCTGATTTGAAATAGCGTTAGCGGGCCGAGCTGAATCGCGATCGGGACTCCTGCGACCAGTCCCTGATTCGGAAGCAACTCGTATCTCGCCTCAGGAAGCTCCAGCAGTAGGGTGGAAGGACCCTGCTGAAGGAAGATGACTACTCCTATGACTACGATGCCGAGGATGATTCCGACGATCGTCGAGGGCTTGGCGAGAATCTGTCGGAACGACTCGCGCTTCGAGCCGCTCGCTAAGGACTCCAACTGCCCGGTGCGCTGGGACTCGTTGGTGGGCCGGGGCCACGGAGGGGTTGTAGCCTGATTCTGGTCGGGCATATGGGCATGCAGACCCTGTTCTCTTATCTTCGCCGTTTCGGCACAGAATGTCGAACGAAGCCGTCCCAACGTCCCAACGCTCGCACGACGACCTGCCAGTCACGTAAGGGGCGAGATCGATTGCCCCGCGGGCATCCCGGCACTGCTTCGCATCTCCGCAGCCTACAATAGCGGTCGCCAAGAGCCTTGAAGAGTCGCGCGCCGATCCGGGAGTTTCCCGTTTACAGGAACCCCGCCAAGACGATCCTGAGTCGGACGAGTGGATTCATCGCCCGCTCGGGGTTTACGCACTCGCTCAACCCTGCTAGGAACTGCGTTTACGGCTGTACGTATTGTTACGTTCCGACCCTACGGATCCACGCTGGCCTGAAGCCGGTCGACTGGCAGCGATGGGGCCATCACACCACGGTCAAGCCGAACGCTGCGGCTCTGCTGCGCAAAGAGTTGCGGGCCTCTCAGGTGATCTATTGCTCCCCGCTCGTAGATCCGTACCAGCCCGCCGAGGCGACAGAGCAATTGATGCCTGGGCTGCTTGAGGTATTGTGCGAGTGCCCTCCGGCCGGTTTCGCACTCCAAACCAGGGCCACGCTCGTCCTTCGCGACACGGACCTGCTCCGGAGCTTGGCCGAGCGGACGCGCCTGCGGATCAGCTTTTCGATCACCACGGATTGCGACGACGTCCGCCGCCTGTACGAGCCGCACTGCGAGCCTGTCAATGAGCGGGTGGAGGCGATCGGGGCGCTCAAGGAGGCGGGGATCCCGGTGCACTGCACCTTGGCCCCGATCCTGCCTTGCGATCCAGTGAAACTGGCCGAGATCGCATTGAATTGCACGTCGCGTGATGTCATCGCGGATCCCCTGCACACCCGGCACATGAAGGCGAGAGGTGCAACGACACGCTTGGAGGCCCTACGCGTGAGCGAGGCCCGAGGATTCCGCGAGTGGCATGAAGCGGCCTTTCAGAATGAGATCCTAAGGGCGATCCGCTCCCGTCTGGCGTCAAGCGGGCGTGTCCTCGGGGTCGGGGAAGCCGGATTCCGGATGCTGACTGCCTGAAGCGAAACCATCCCCGGGTCCAGGGAGTCTGGCACCGGTCCTCCGAAAGCCGTTGCGACGTTAGTACAATTCTCGGGTGCGCATCCGGCTGCTCGAGATTGCCCACGCCCGCTCCGGCGACAAGGGCGACACAGCAAACATCGGGTTGATCGCGATCGAGAGCCGGCACTATCCGGTGCTGCGACGGGAGGTGACCCCTGAACGCGTCAAAGCCCACTTCGGCGAGCTCTGCACGGGCGATGTCGAGCGGTTCGAACTGCCCAACATCGGAGCCCTGAACTTCCTGATGCACGGCGCCTTGGGGGGTGGTGGAACCCTCTCACTCCGTGCCGATGCCCAAGGGAAGACACTCGGGGCGGGCCTGTTGAGCATGGAGATTGAAATCTCGCCGGCGGAGCGCTGAGCGAGACCGCTTCCATTACCCGCCGGCGAGCGCGGGGGTGCGTGCGCTGTGATAGCTTGGGAATGTACTGCGCGGGGAAATTTGAGCAAAGAACTCCGAGTTATTCCGATCGGGGGCCTGGGCGAGTTCGGCATGAACATGATGGTGCTGGAGTCCGGCGCCGACATGATTCTGATCGACGCCGGGACTCTGTTCCCGGGGGCTGAGCGCCCGGGGATCGACGTAATCGTTCCCGATATCAGCTATGTGCTAGCCAACCGGGACAAGGTCCGCGGCTTGGTGCTAACCCATGCCCACCAGGACCACGTAGGCGCGGTTCCATACGTCCTGGCCCAGCTCGACATGCCCGTTTACGGCACGGGCTTCACGCTGGGGCTGGTGCGCAAACAGCTGTCTGAGTTCACTATCCACCAACCTCCACACCTCGTGACGATCCAGGCAGGCGAGACCGTGACCCTAGGGTGCTTCGGGATCGAGGGTATACATGTCACCCATAGCACTGTCCAGTGCTTGGCCCTTGCGATTTCCACACCGGCGGGATACGTGGTTCATACGGGGGACTTCAAGATTGATCAGACCCCGATCGATGGCAGGGGCTTCGACTTTGAGAAATTCGCCCAGTACGGCAAGCGCGGTGTGACGTTGTTGTGCTCGGATTCGACGAATGCCGACGTCCCGGGCTTCAGCAAGTCGGAACAAGCCGTGAGCCGCGCCTTGGACCACATCTTCGCCGATGCCCGGAAGGCGCTCTTCTTCACGTGCTTCTCGTCAGCGACCCATCGTGTGCAGCAGATCGTCGATCACGCCGTGGAGTACGGCCGCAAGGTGGCCTTCGTCGGCAGGAGCCTTTCCAGCGCATGCGAGATCGCCAGGGACTTGGGGCTATTGAGTGTGCCGCCCGGCACGATGGTGCGCCCCCACGACATAGCGTCCTATCCGCGCTCCGACCGCGTGACGATCATCGCCGGGTCGCAGGGCGAGCCACTGTCGTCCCTGTCCCGTGCGTCGCTGGGTCGCCACAACGCGGTCGAGATCGAGGAGGGCGACATCGTCGCTTTCAGCGCCAAGATGATTCCGGGCAATGAAGCGTCGATCTACCGCATAGTCGATCACCTGTGCCGGCGCGGTGCCGAAGTGCTCTACGGCGGCTCTTACCCGGACCTGCACGTGTCCGGACATCCCTGTCAGGAGGAACTCAAGCTGCTCCTGAACCTCGTCCGGCCGCGGTACTTCCTCCCGATTCACGGGGAATACCGGCAATTGGCCCAGCACCGGCGGCTCGCGGCGGAAGTCCGCGGGAGTACACTTGAGGACTCGTTCGTTCTGGAGAACGGCCAAGTGCTGCAACTCGACGAGTTTGGTTGTCGAGTGCTGCCGGAGAGCGTGCCGGTCGGCCATCGTCTTATCGATGCTGGCACGGGTAGCGAGGTTCTCGGCCAGGCCGTCATGCGCGATCGTCGCCGGCTGTCCGAGTTCGGCGTCCTGGTTCCCGTTGTCACGGTCGACGAACGGAGCGGCAGAGCATCGGATGTGGAGGTCATCTCCCGCGGCTTCGTGGTTTCTGAGGAGTCCGAATCGATCCTTTCCGGTGCAGGCGACGCGATCCGCGACGTTGTCGCATCGAGTTCGCACGAGGAGTTGGTCGACCTCGGAGTGATGGAAGAGAGGATCCGCGACGCTGTCCGGCGCCGTGTTGCCCGACAGACCTCCCGTCAGAGCCAGCCGCTGGTGGTGCCGGTCCTGCTCGAGGGCTAACGGCGCCTTCTATGGCGTGCCGAAGAGGCCCCGGAGGCCATCCCGACTGCATCGGGAGTGACTCAGTCAACTGGGAAACGAGGTCGGAAGGCGACCGCGACTACGGCTGAAACCTGTCCGCAGGCAAGTCGCGCACGAGGCCTAGCGAACCCAACCCCGTCACCGTGCAGCTGTCCGAACCGGTCCAACGAGATCGGGCGCAAGCGCTTGCACGACCTTGCAACGTGGCTGCGGGATTCTGACCTCGCGCCGGGCCGGCCGGCCTTCAGGCGGGAACTACTTCCGCACCAGCACGACCCAGTCGTCTCCCTTGTCTGACGGTGCCTCGCCCAAGCCGCGGCGGCCGCCGCCCGCCACAGTGTCGACCGATCCTGCCTGCAGCTCGCCGCCGTTGCGCGGGTCGAACCATCGGACGCTGAAATCCCCCGAGGCGGCGCTCAGATCCAATGTCGAGGTGCCACCTTCAGGCAGGAATACCACGTAGACCTCGTCGGTCTTGGCGAATGCGTAGCGACTGTTGTCATTTTCCTGGTTTCCGACCAGAGAGTCGGCGTTCTTCATCTCCCAGAACGGTATGTCTTGGTTGTGGAAGAACGACAGCGCATGCCTGCAGTAATCCCACGTCCGGTCGCGGCTGCGGTAGTCCTCGGCGAGCAGGTCGTTTTGCGGCAATTGATATCCGAAGTAATACTCCACGCCAGCGCCGCCTGCCGTGAGGTTGCCCCACAGCGTGTACTTTCGGACGTCGTGAAGGGTGTGCACTGGATCGCCCTGGTTGTCCGTTCCGTCGAAGCCCTCGTAACCCGGATCGGGCGGCACGCCTTGCGATGCGGGGTTCTGCTCGTCGTTCGCCACGACCCAGATATGCCCCGCAGCCTCAGACTCTCGTACCCACTTGAGCGTCTGCTGGTGCGCGGTCTGCCAGCTGTTCTGTAGCGAGGTGCCCGTAAGCTCTTCCTCGCCTAGCAGGGCGGTGTAGACAGCGTCCTGATCCCGCGGAAACGTGTGTACCACGATCAGGTGATCGTACGGGTCGATGTCGCGAATGTACCCCGCCATTGCCAGCTGTTCTTCCTTGCTCTGTGTGTTTTCCTCACCGAGGTTCCAATTCAGGGCCAGGGAGTACCCGAATCGCGCAACTAACTCGCGCATATACAGTTTCCGCTCCAAGCCGAGGGCTCCGCCGTCGAGCGCGGCCTCGATCTCCGCAGGTTCACGCTGCTGCCCCCTGCGGTGATCGTCCATCTCGTTCTCCTGCAGCTTGAAGTGCAGGTACAAACCGCGGCTCTGGGCGTGGTCGAAGACGATTTGCCATTGGTCGAGTTTCGATACGTCAAAGTGCAGCTTGTCGAGCCGGCCGGCGTGGGGCCACACGTTGTCACCGTCGCCCTGCACGTTGTAAGTGAGAAACGAGAACGCGTTGAGCCCCTCGGCAGCCAAGTAATTGAGGGCGCCGATGATGCCCTTGCCCTTGCCGTCCTGCCAAGTCGGATCGCCTTCCCGCCAGTCGTTCGCATGGGGGGACCACGTTTTCAGAGCGGTCTTCTGCGTCGAGGTACCGTCGATGTCCTCGTACGCCAGGAAGGTCTCTGGCGCGTCGGGGCCAGCCTTGAGGAAGTATGTGCCGTCGCCGGCGAATCTCAGGTAGCGCTCTCCGATGTACTCCAGCCGGCCGCGTGCGCGGAAATCGGGCACGGTCTTGTCGCTGGCACCCACTGTGAACTGGCCGTCTGCGCCATCGAATGGAGAAAGCGGCTCTCCTCCGCCATTGACCGCCGCCTGGGGTCCGCTCGCGAACGACACGGTGTAGTTCCAGACGCCCGCCTTGTCCGGCGAGACGTGTGCGCGCCACTTGTTGCCGGCGGTTGCACTGGTCTCAGCGGCCATGCCGTCGGCGGCGAAATAGCCCGGGACATCGTGGGAAGGCGAACCCGACTCGTGCTGGAATCGCACGGTCATGGCATAGTCAGCGAAGGGGTTGGTGCCCTCGGGAGAGTCCGCCTCGGAGGCTTCGGGACCGTCAATCGTGAGGGTGACCTTGTGCCATTGCTTGAGTTCTCCCGAAATCTCGATAGTGGGCCCCGCGCAGCCGCCCCATAGCAAGCCTACGGCCCCAATCAAGAGTATTTGTTCTAGACGCTTCTTCATCGATTCTCCTCCGCTGCTCTAGACCCCGCAAGAACCGTGCCCAGCGTGGCCCGATGTGGGCCTGGACGTTCTGTGCCAGATGTCTCGACCCAAGCAGTTTAGTCGGGTTCGTGCCTCCTCGGCAACGTGCAGTCAACCGCACTAGCCGGAGAGGATGCAGCTGTTGCGACTGGCTGCCGCGATTCGCATTTCGTGTAAGCGTTCGGGCGGCCCGTTGGAGGCAGTTGCGGAGCGACCGATTGAGAGTAGCGTTCCGGTCAGGGCCTTTCTTGAGGTCTCAATCCGCAAACCCTCCTGCCCGTCAGGCGCTACCGGCTCGGCCACGCTCTCCCAAACCCTCTGCGCGGGCGTCAGCGTGAGTGCCCTCTTCGAGCGAGTTCGGCCTCCAATGCGGCAATTCGTGCCTCGGCCTCCCCCTCGGCGTAGTAGAGGAACATGTCGCCTTCCACGACCACGTTGGGAACCTTGCGGAAGTGCTCCCGCAGGCTGACGCGCAGCTCCACGACCGCGTTGGCTTGCAGGGGGTTGTCGGGCAAGAAGTGGCCGTCCGAGTCCGGGTACGAGAGGGGCTCGACGACCGCAAGCCGCGGCGCCGGCTCGGCGACCGGGACGGGCAGGGCGCGTTGCTCGATCCTGCCCTTCCTCGCCATGCGGGGCGCTGCGGGAGCGGCTGTCCCGCGCCGGTCGAGCATAGCACGGGCGAAGCTCCGCTGCCGGCCGGCATTCTCGCGACCCGCCCGAATGGTCGCACCGGACCGGGCTCTGCCGACGGCGGGACGATCGGGGACCCTATGCCTTTACAGTTCCCGGGTCGTGTCAACGACTCCGTCCGTCGGGGACGTCCTCGGGGCTGCGGACTGCCCGGACGAACCTCGCCCCAAACCCTTCTGCCTCGACTGAATTACCAGCATCAATCAGTCGCTCCGCGGCCGCCACTTACGGCCCGCCCGAGCGGTTACTCTTTGGTTCTCGACTGCGGAGTCGCCGGAGTCGATTCGCTCCTGCACGTTTTCCGTGCCGCCAGCGGGTCAGGTTTCCCGTGGCAGAATCACCACCTCAACATGTGAGGATCAGAGTCCTTGTTCGGGAACACGCGTGGATGACCCTTCGGTCTTGGCGAGGATCGGCTGAGCGGTCGCGACCCAAACCAACGGACTTGCGTCCGTGTTGTAGTTGCGTGTGAACACGTCGATGCACTGGACCAGATCGCTCACAGTGGTGACCTTGCCACGCTTGATGATCCGCTGGCTGATCAGCCCGGACCAGCGCTCCACCTGGTTGATCCAGGACGGGTACGTGAACTGGACGGGGAAGCGGGGGTGCCGGGCGAGCCACGCCTGCACCTTGACGTGCTTGTGGGTCAAGCAGTTGTCGACCACCAGATGACTATCCAACGCCGACGGCACCTCCTTGGCCATCAGCCGTAGGAAGGTCGGGCACTCCCGGTACCGGCGACGTTTGGCTCGGCGTGCGATCACCTCTCCCGCAGCAGCAGGCTGTGCGGCAAGGTGATCGACTCGGACATGCCGGTCAACTGCCCGTGCGCCTCCGCGTCGAGCGCGAGCTCGGCGAGTTGGCGTCCTGGTGGCAAGGCTCCTTCAATCCGCTGGATAGAGCCTCGCTCGATCATAGGTGCTTCAGACTCAGCACCCTAGGAAGACTCGAACCGGGCGGCTGCAGGATTAGAGCCGGAGATGTACGGGGTGCCGTCAATGGCCGGGAGCCGGTGCCGGTCCCACCGTCAGAGCGCGGTCTTCTCGAATTGCCCTGTTCACCCAATGCGATGTCGCGGCGGATTCGACCCCGGCTCGGATGCTGGCGAGCGGAGCGTGCCGGCTCCGGACGCAGTCGAGCCAGTTCCGCACGTTGTCAAGCGTGCCGGTGCCGTCGACCCGGTCCGCTCGAGAGGTGTCGTCGGAACGGGCATAGCGATGAACGGGTGCAGGAAGCGTGACCGCCTCCAGCGGCTTCGTTCCCTCTTCGTATACGGCGTACCCGGCGCGGTTGATGGTCATCATGGCTCGGTCGCCTCGGAACTCGATGCCACAGCCGAGCAGTCCGAAGGTCATGTTGCCTTCGTAGACCGCCATGTACCCCTCGGGGAACTGGATGGTTGCGACGACAGTGTCGGGAGCCTCCAGCCAGTCCTGGACGTAGGTGGCGCCGACCGCATGCACCTCGCGGGCCCCGCGACTGTTGAGGAACCACTGCACCACATCGATCCAGTGGGTCATGAGATCGGTCACGCTGCCGCCGCCGAAGTCCCAGAAGAATCGCCAGAATTGAAACTTTGTCGCGTCGAATGGCTGGCTTGGAGCAGGGCCAAGCCACATTCTCCAGTCGAGTTTCCCTTTATCCACGTGTTGGCCTCGACCGGACCGGAACTTCGAATAGTCCTGGAACCAATGGCAACGTACGTAGCTGACCCTTCCCAGCACTCCTTGCTCAACCAACTCCTTGGCTTCCTGAAAGTGGTTCCAGCTTCTCTGCTGCGTTCCCGTTGCCACGATCTGCCCGGATTCCCCAACAGCCGCGATTAGCGGATCACCCTCTTCCAATCGGTGGGTGACCGGCTTTTCGAGGTACACGTCCTTACCGGCTTGGACAGCCGCTGTGCACATGGGAGCGTGCCAGTGGTCCGGGGTTGCGATCACGACAGCGTCAATGTCCTTGCGACCGAGGACTTCGCGGTAGTCAGTGAACGGCTTGGCAGTCGGTCCGAACTCCTCGGCTGCGTGCTCCCGTCTTGGCCCGTATACATCGACTACCCCGCGAATCTCGGTTCCTCCCGCCCGGAGGACATGGCCACCGACACCAAGGCCGCGCACTCCGCAGCCGATCAAGGCCACGCTGATGCGATCGTTCGAACCGACAATTCGACGCGAGGATGCAACCGCGAGGTTCCGTCTGAGAGTGGGTTCGGTTGTAGGCATCCCAAATGAATCGATCAACGCGACTCCCAGCGATTCTACAGTTCTCGGGCTGGGCCATGGGGCCTCTTGGCAACACTTCGTCGCCCGCTCGAATCCCCAGGGTCAGACCGGGTGGCAACAGAGAGCTCGAGTGGGTGGCGTTCTGAGACTGGGCCGGCCTCGGTGTTGCTGAGGTCCTCTGCACAGGCCAGAGTCATCTTGGTCGCAGCACCAGGCTGTGCGGCAGCGTGGTCGACTGGGACAGGCCGGCCAATTGCTCGCGCGTCTCCGCGTCGAGTGCGAGCGGGGTGTGTCGGCGTCCTCGTGGCATGGCTTCTCCAATCCGATGGATGGAGCCACGAAATCGTGAACAATTGAGGCTCACCATGCTTCCGCACCGATCGACTTGAACCAAGGTGATCGCCTCGATGCTCGCCTACGATGCTCCCGGCAGCTGCGGAGAGACCTTCGGGTCCGAAGCGCCCACGAACGAATCGGACCCATCCGGCCCGGGCCGCGACGCCAAGAACCCGAGCTACAGCGGACCGGTTTTCTAGGAGACCGACCCGCCCAGCCTCGTACAGGGGACGGACTGGATCGACTTCGGCTCAGTTTCGACAACCCTCTGGACAGTCGGCACACGTTTTCAAGCACATTGCGGTTCGTTGACCTACGGATCGATCGAACGGTACACTCGGCGCATTGCAGAGAGCAGACCTGCACATAGCGTGTACGGCCGCCTTGGTCGCGGCTTTGGCGTTGCTACCGGCCGCACCGGCCGCTGCGCAAGATGCTCCTACACCCGCCCCCCGGGTCGGGCCCGCACGGGGATCACTCGTGATCGTCGGCGGCGCGATGCGGGACAAGGAGATCGTCGAACGAATCATTGACCTCGCTGGCGGGCCTGACGCCCCACTGGTGATGATTCCGACGGCTGGGGGAGCGCCCGAATACGACCCGTACTGGCGGGGGCAGCGTCCGTTCCAGGAGGCCGGTGCAACCGACATTACCGTCCTGCACACCTACGACCCCAAGGTAGCCGACACGGACGAATTCATCACCCCGTTGCGGAGGGCGCGCGGGGTGTTCTTCGGGGGAGGCCGCCAGTGGCGCTTGGCGGATGCGTACTTGCATACCCGGACCCACAAGGAGCTGTTCGCCCTGCTGAAGCGGGGAGGCGTCATTGGTGGATCTTCGGCCGGAGCGTCAATCATGGGTTCGTTTCTGGTCCGGGGCGATACCGCGACCAACACAGTGATGATGGGCGACCACCTCGAGGGCTTCGCTCTGTTGAGGGATGTCGCGATCGACCAGCACCTACTCCGGCGGAACCGGCAGTTCGACCTAATCCAAGTGATCGAGGCTCATCCTGAGTTGCTGGGAATCGGGCTTGACGAGAATACGGCGATTGTTGTCGAGGGTGATCGGTTCGAGGTGATCGGGCAAAGCTACGCTGTCATCTACGACAGCCAGCGACAGATTCCTCCCAGCGGCAGGTTCTACTTCCTCGCGCCTGGCGACCGCTACGACATGGGGTCGCGCGAAGCCTGGCGACCGACCGAGACGGAGAAGCCGCTCGAGCGAGTAGAGAGTCTCCCTTGGGAGCGGTGAGACATTTCCACGCGGCCAGCGACGGGTCGGCGTCTTGTCAGGGAGTTGTGGATGTCAAGGGGAGATACTTGCCGCCGGTCGATTCGCCGTACGAGCGCCGGACCTCGCCTGGGTTGGGATTCTTCCCCAACCGTGCCTTGGGAAGCGTGTCCGCCGTCGTGCCCCATCCAGTGCGGCGATGGCCCGTTGAATCACTCGCTATTTCAACCGCAGGTCCCAGCGGTGGTTGCGCTTGACCTGCTTCAAGCCTCGGCTTGTGCCCCGCCTGCCGAGACTATTGATCCGTCTGCCCTTGACGGCCACTGGGTTCTGGAGGGGGATTCGGGCCCCATGGCTTTGGAAGTCAAGGGCGCCGGCACAGCGACGATGACAGGATCGATCGTGGGTGCCGTAGGAGGGCGTCTGCAACCGTTTCTCGAAGCCTCGATTTCCAATGGCAGGCTGAGGTTTCGAGTCGAGCGCGAGTTCGATAGGGGAGCAAGGGTCGGCAGCACTACCCTCGCGTGGTTCGACGATGCCCGACTAGTTGGTGAGACGACTCGCGAGGACCGGGAAGAGAAGCGGAGTTGGACCGCCCGGCGCCCGGATGTTGTGTCGGATTCCGACGATGGCAATTGGGTCGAGCAGGAGCCAGTCGTGCTGTTCGACGGGACAGTGGTACGCGGGAGGGCCGGGGGATTTGGACGGCTGGCTGGTCGAACAAGGAATCCTGCCTAATTCCGGCAGCGTCGATGAACTGGTGTCGAACCGAGGGTTCTGGAACTTCCGCTTGCACGTCGAGTATCGCGTTTCCGAAGGCGGCAACCGCGGCATTGCACTGCGCGTCCGGTACGAGGTGCAGATTTTCGACGACTTCGGCATGGAGCCGTCGATACACGGCAATGGTGCGGTGTACAGCCGCATCAAGGCGAGCACTCTCGTGACGAGAGCTCATTCCGAGTGGCAGCGATTCAAAATACGGTTGGTCGGGCGCGTCGTTACGATCGACCTGAACGGAACCACGACCATTGATCGTCAACTCATCAAGGGGATCACTGCGATGGCCAGGAATGCTCGCGAGGTGCAGCCGGGGCCCATCATGCTCCAAGGCGATCACGGCCCGATCGAGTTCCGCAAGATCGTCGTCACTCCTCTTGAGCGCTCCCGGCCCGAGTAGGAGTACAAGGCTCGACCGAAGACCAGCACCTCTGTCATGCCGCAGTCAAACGGTCGCTGTCCGAGTAGGTAATCGCAGCGTCTCGCCCCAGAGCGGCGTACTCCCTGCGGGCGATTCCCCGGAGGGTAGGAAGGGCACGATTCCCGATCTCTGCCCCGAGGCCCGTCGATCGGTACGCCCGGAAATTCGCCAGATGCCGCTACCGCCTCGTAGCACAAGCGTCGCTACGGCTGCGGGGCAATGGGCGGCTCGGTTGAACATCCGGCACCGAATCCCTTTTCGTCGGTCGGTGCCTTCGCCGACATCCGGCGTGGTCGGCGGTCACGGGCTGCCCTCGTTAGCTGGGGGTAACTTGGGCGCGGAGGCGGTCCCACTCCGTCAGGTACTCGCGCAAGTGATCGTGGCCGGGCTCAGACGATGTCTCGACCAACAGCGACCGCAGTTGGTCCTGCTCCTCGCGGTACGCGTGGGGCGAGATCAGGCCGGCGAAATGCGCTGTTCGGAGCCAGACCAGGTAAGTCGTCAGGGCGTCGTGCTCGTTGTATTTCACGATCCGCCCGATGTCCCCCTCGAGCCAGGCGTCCGCTGTCTTGCTGCCGTCAAACCCGAGCTTTCCGGGAATCCCGGACAGGGTTGCGATCTGATTCAGGGACGGGGCCGAGTTCCATCTAGGGCTCGCGACGCTCATCAGATCGATGTGCCACTGGTTGTCGCGGGCAAAGTAGTCCCGGCCCTCCCATGGCTTGTCTGGCCGCGTGCAAAAGCCCCGTGCTCGGATGCCGCTCACGATCGCACGCTGGATCAGCACCGGCAGATCGGCCCCGGACGAGTTGTACCCAACCAATTGCGGGGACCGTTTTTCGATCGCACTCAAGAACCGGTTCAGGATCTCGGCTTCCCGGCAATCGTCAAGAAGGGTAGGGTCCTTGGGACGGGACCGCAAGGCCAGCTTGATTTGGTTGGTGCCCGGATCGCGAGTGCGGATCACCATCGCGATTGAAACGACCCGGCACAGCACGGTCTTGAGATATGGCCTCGGGGTCTCCTCGGTGGCACCGTTCCGCTTCCACATCTCCTCCATCACTTCTCGATCAGGAAGGTCGCCGGGCAGGTCGTAAAGGAGCCGGCCAGCCTGGGGGTCGGGTACCCATTCAGCGTCGAACGCCCACAGTTCGTCCTTGATCTCCTTGAACATCGGCCTATCTTATCGGAGCCCGTCGCGACACGTACGCACCCATCAGGAGACGCCCGGATGCCAGCGGACTACCGTCGGAGAATCCCCGGAACCTGACCGCTAGGACTGTGCGGCACGAGCACGGAGCAAGGGCTTTGTCGGGTCGATCTTGAGCCAGAACGCTGCTGACAGGAAGCAGGAGCATGCCACGAGGGCGAGCGGGAAGTTCCATCCGTAGGAGTCGATCAGGGCACCGTATCCGATGCTCATGATGACGCCGCCCACTTGGCCCGCGGTGTTCATCGCACCGCTTACGGTGCCGGACGCCGCTTGACCAACATCGACACAAACGGCCCACGCTACCGGAAGCATCACATCCGATGCCGCGAAGCCCAAAGCGAGAATCAGGCTCGCTGCAATGCGGTCCTCGACCGCAAGCGAGAGAAGGATCAGCAGGCCTGCAGTGCCGACGCCGGCCATCCCGACGATCCGGCGACCCCAGACAAGCCCGATCCTGTTGACTAGGTGATCACTCAGGGAACCGCTCGTCCAGTTCGCGACGGCTGCCAGCAAGAAGGGCAGGGCAGTGTAAGCTGCCAGCTCCGAGCTCTCCCAGCCCTTTTGCGACGAGAGGTAACTGGCCGTCCAGAACAGGTACCAGTTCGACGCGTAGCAGAAGAAGTGGTACATCCCGAGAATGGCCCAGAAGTTCCAGCTACCGAGCACCCGCCCGACCGCAATGTGGGGACGTCGCTCTTGCGGAGGCCCGATCCGGGCAATCTCCGCTTGGTTGACATCAGGATGATCCGCCGGGTAATCCCGAAAGAACCGCCACCACCAAATCGCCCAGAAAACACCTAGCACGCTGAAGACAAAGAAGATGGAGCGCCATCCCCAATTCGAAATCAGCGGCAGTACCAGCAGCGGAGAGAGGGCTCCTCCGAGCCGCGATGCGAGGAATACGATTCCTTGGGCGCGCGCTCGTTGCTGGGGTGGGAACCATCTGGAAACCACGCACGAGGAATTCGGGTAGGCCCCTGCCTCACCGGCACCGAAGAGTGCTCGGACGATCAGGAGCTGCGCGTAGCTGGTGACCACGCCGGTGAGTGCGGTGAAGCCCGACCACCAGACGACAATGCGCGTCAGGATCAGCCGTGGGCCGAAGCGGTCCCCCAACCAGCCACCGGGCACTTCGAAGATCCCGTAGGCTGCCAGGAAAGAGGCAAGTACCATTCCCCACTGTGCGTTCGAGAGACCCAGCGCCCGTTGCATTTCCGGACCGGCCGAATTGATGCAAACGCGGTCCAGGTACGTGACGACCGAGAGCAGGAACAGGCCGAACATGACGGTCCGCCGGACGTTCGTCGGACGGTCTCCGACACCGGTCTCGCTAGACAACTGGCCGTTCCTCCCCAATCCGCAGGTGTTTAGGCCGTAGCGGCGACGGAGCGGCGGTAGTCGGCAAGGAACTTCTCTAGCCCGATGTCGGTCAACGGATGGTTAAACATCTGATCGAAGACCTTGTAGGGGAGCGTGCAGACGTGCGCCCCGGCTAGCGCGGCCTCCTTGACATGCAGGGGTCCTCTCGCGGACGCCGCCAAGACTTGGGTCGGATACCCGTAGTTATCGTAGATTTCCACGATCTCGCGGATCAACTCCGATCCGTCGTGGGAGATGTCATCCAGCCGTCCGATAAAGGGACTGATCAGGTAGGCGCCGGCCTTGGCGGCTAGCAGAGCCTGCAGCGGCGAGAAGCATAACGTCACGTTTGTCCGGATGCCCTCGCTTGCGAGCTTCGAGACGGCCTTGATGCCGTTTCGGATCAGGGGGATCTTGACGACGACCGAGTCGTGGATCCTAGCCAGCTTCCGCCCCTCGGCCACCATCCCGTCCGTGTCGGTCGCTACCACCTCGGCGCTGATGTCCCCGTCCAGGATGCCGCAGATAGCACGAATCTGGTCGTGGTGGTCGCGGCCTTCTTTGGCGATCAGCGACGGATTCGTGGTGACGCCATCCACGATTCCGTATTCGGCCGCCTTCTGGATCTCTTCGAGGTTGGCGCTATCGATGAAGATTCTCACGGGTGTCCTCCTTGCAGGGCTGGCAGCGCGGAAGCGCTGGCTGGTAGTGCTGCTTGCCGGTTTGCGGTCAGCGCTTGACGGCGTCCTTCTGTTTCTTGCCGTCAGGGTCGTCGGCTAGAGAAAGCTCGAGTTCTGCGAGCTTGCGTCGCAGGCTCTCCATCTCCTCCGGGTCGCGGTCTGCGGGTGCCGAGCGATTCCACGCTTCCAGTCCTCGGCTCCAATGTTCCTTGGCCTCGGCCACACGTCCCTGTTTGAAGTACACGTCGCCCAAGTGGGTATGCACAACGGGATCGCGGCCATATTGTCTGAGCGACTGCTCCAGATACTTGGCGGCCAGGTCGAACTTCTCCTGCCGGAAATATACCCAGCCGAGGCTGTCGAGATATGCGCCGTTGGTCGGCTCGATGTCCAGTGCCTGCTGAATCAGTTCGCGCGCCTCATCCAGGTGCACTCCGCGGTCGGCGAACATGTAGCCCATGTAGTTGAGCGCTGGTGAGTGGTCGGGGTCGAGCTTCAGCAGTTCCCGGAAGCTGGCTTCGGACTGCTCGAACTGCTTCGCCCGCTCGAACATCGAGCCGTAGGCGAACAGGACGTCGACGCGGGCCTTCTCCGAATCCACGAGCTCCCGTGCCCGGTCGACATGTTCCTCGGCCTTGTCGAACTCGCGACCCTGAACATAGACCCTTGCCATGGCCAATAGCGTGCCGAGGTCCGGGTTGCCCCCCTTGACCCGGCGCTCGATGACCTTGATCGCCTCCCTCGTCTTCCCGCGATCCGACAGGACCCCTGCGAGCAAGTCCGCGTACAGGGGATCGTTGTCCGATTCCTCGGCTGCGTTACGGGCTTCTTTCTCGGCACGGGCGAAATTGCCGGCTTGACGCCATGTCTCCACCACCTGCGCGAGGGCCTGGCCCTTGGCGCTGGGGTCCGCATCCGCGATTCTCCGGAATGTCGCCACGGCGGCCTGGGTGGAATCCAACTGCCGCTGCAGCGAGCCTAGTCGCATGAGCAGGCCCGTGCGGGCCCTCCGCTCGGTCGGCGAGTACTCCGGCTTCCGCGTCGTATCAAGCAGTTTCGAGGCTTGGGCCGCGGCTTCCTGCGTCCTGCCTTCGGCTTCCAGGAGACCCAGCGTGTCGAACTGCACATCCAGCGAATCGCCGTCGAGACCCCGTGCACGTTCCAGTGCGGCCCAAGCCTTGTCTAGCTCTCCCCGAAAGGCGTGGATCCGTGAAATGCGTAGGTGGAACTCAATGTTCTCGGGATCTCGCTCCGCGAGAGTTTCGTATTGCCCGAGCGCCCTATCGGTCTGTTGCGAATAGTACAGGTTTTCCGCAAAACGCCTACGCAGTTCCAAGGTGTTCCCACCTTGGGCCAGGATCTTCTCGAACAAGCTGGCCGCATCGCGAAAGCGCCCGACCTGCTGGTAGGCGTCGGCAAGGGCAGTTGCGTATCGCTGATTGCTTTCGTCGCTCTTGACGATTCCTTCCAGTACGCTGATGGCCTCCTCGAAGTTCCGGGCCTCGAGGAGCATATAGGCCAGATTCACTTGGGCGTCGGTTTGCGCCGGGTCCAGTTCCGCAGCACGCCGGAGCGACTTCTCGGCCTTGTCCGCCTGTCCTGCCGACCGGTACAGAAGTCCCAGCTGGACGTGGTTTTCGGCGTTGTCCGGTTCGATCTCGGTAATCCGCTCGAACTGCTCGATCGCCTTCAAGAGCAGTTGGACGTTGACTCCCCGACGATCCCTCGTCGCGAACGATTGGAATATGTTCCCCAACAGGCGTCGGACCTCGAGGTTCTCGGGATCCTCGTTCAGAAGCTCTTCCGCAATCTCAACTGCATTGGAGAGTTGCCCCATGCCCGCGTGGAGATTGATCATCTCGATCCGGATCACCACGGACCCGGGGTCGTTGGCGAGCGCGGCTTTGTATTCGGCGATGGCCCGCTCCCCGTATTCCCCTTCCTCATTCATGAACTGCTGGGCGAATTGGTGGTACAGGTGGCCCAGCGCGAAGTGATAGTACGCCTTGCTTCGATCCGCCTCGGAGGCTTCGGGCTTCTGGGCCGCGAGTCCGCCGCCGGCGAGGAGGCTCAGGATCAAGAGCCAGAGTGCGACGCGGCCGGGACCTGGGGAGGCGTGCCTGTGCAATCCGGCCTTGTGGGCCGAGAACATATAGGGCATCCGTCGGGAACCAGTATATCTGTTCCCCCGGTTCGTCGGGGCCATTACGTCGGGACTTCGTTCGGGGGCCTGGTCTTCCAGCGCCTGTGGATCCAGAGCCACTGGTCCGGATGCCGGCGCACTCTCTCCTCGAGTGCGGCTTGGAATCGCTGCGTATTCGACCGGATATCCTCGGACACGTCATCGGTAGCGGTTAGCTCGATCCTCTGCCCGTATTCCACAACGTGACGCTGCGAAGGCTCGTCCCACCACGCGACTGCCGGGATCACGGCGGCCCCGGACCGGAGAGCAAGCTGGGCGAAGCCCTTGTTCGCAGCTGCCTTGACCCCGAAGAAGTCCACGAACACCGCTTCGCCCTCGACAGTGTTCTGGTCGGCCAGGATTCCCACCGTTCCGTTGTTCCGCAGAACTCTCAGCACCTCCCTTGCGGCGTTGCGCTTTCGGATCACCCGATTCCCGTGAGCCTGTCTCAGCTGTTCCACAGTGCGATCCACCAACGGGTTGTCGATCGTCCGGACCATGACATGGATAGGGCCCTCGACCGCACCGTGCGCCAGGGCACCGAGTTCCCAGTTACCGAGATGGGCGGTCAACAGCAGGACGCCCCGTCCGCGGGCGACGCCTTCTCGAAAGTGCTCCAAGCCCACGAAACGGACGTGCTCGCGGACTTGGTCTGCCGACCAGCCGGGCAGCTTGGCCAAGGCAAACGCAACCCTTCCGAGGTTGCGGAAGACTCCCCGTGTGACCCTCTCGCGTTCGGAGCGTGAAAGTGCAGGCAGCGCCTGTTGCAGGTTTCGGTCGGCTACCAGTGCCCACCTACTCACGAACCAGCCGCAGGTAAGGCCAAGTGCGTGCGCCGTTCGGATCGCCAGGGGAACGGGGAGGATCCTCAGCACGCTGAGCACGCCGAGAGCTGCAATGTGAATCGCTCGATCCGCGAGCGAGGCCGAACCAACTGTGGAATCGGGCGCGTCAGGCATGGCCGGCGTTCCTTCGCCCGCGATGATCTGTCATGGTGTCGCCCATGCCCGAGGGCGGAGGGCTCCGGGACGGCCGCTCGGCACTTACGATGCGAGGAGCTGGAACGATCTGGGCTGGTAGAGCCATTCCACGATGTTGCCTTCGTGGGGCTGAAGCCAATCCAGTTTCGTCGTGGGTATCGGGCCGAGATTCAGTCGGTCGATCGATGGGCACGCAATCAGGCGGTCGCGGAATCGAGGCGAGTCGGTGATGCCCGTGCAGACTAGCGTGGGCCCGATCCGGCTGAGCATTTCCCTCTCCGGGCACTCGACGACACTCACGAACGGGAACATGAATTCCTTGTTCGCAAGTGCGTGCTCCGGCGACTGACAGTGCACGACGGTCGGCAGTAGGTACGAGCAGTGCTCCCTCGTAATGGCACGCGACTCTGAGCGGAACTCTGACGTTGCGTCGATCGCTCCACCTTGGGCAAGGGCACCGTCAATCATGCCCGAGACGGCCTCGGCGACTCCAGCGACGGTGAAGGCGGCCAACGATGCCTCCGGGTCTTGGGGATCTTTGGGGCGGATGCCAGCGAGGCGTTCTGCCAAGGCCCGCGCGATCGCGCGGCCATGCCTTGGGACCCAGATCGAGGACGCATTGATGCAGCTCCGGCCGCTGTTGAGGAACACGCTTTCCGTCATGGTGTCCAAGTAGTCCGGCCAGTCGTCGACCACGTCCTCGCCGACCAGGATCTTGCTATATCCGGGCCCGTGAACCTGTACCCCGGGGTTGGCTGCGTACAGGTCCATCGTCGCCTGGCCACCGAAAACGAGCGAACGGCCGCAACGCTGGACGATCGCCTGACCCACGTCGTGGCCGCCGTGGTAAACGGCAACGGACTCCTCGGGAATCCCGGCCTCGATCATCGCGACCGCCATGCGGTACGGCGTCCATGGCTCCTGAGAACCGGGCTTCAAGCAAAGGCCAACCTGCAGCGGGATGGAGGGAATCCACAGTGTATGCACGCCGGGCGAGTTACTCGGCAGTACGGCCCCGACGACGTCCGTCTGGGCTTGGTAGCTGAGCATGCGACCGGAGGCGTCGCGCCCGTACCCCCGGGTGAGTATGTCCAAGTCCAACCCGCGTGTAAGAGAGTCAATGATATTGCCCATCTCCCGACAGACGAAAGCGAGTTTCTGCATGTTGGCGCGGCACATCGATTCCGGAAGTCCGGTCGTCGAGGACTGCTGATGCACGAACTCGGCAGGCGTCTGACTGCCACTGCCTAAGGGGAGTTCGGCATGCATGAACAACTCGCCGGCACGCTGGATCCGGTTCACGAGCTTGTCGGGAGGCTCCGAGCGCAGAGCCTCCTGGGCCCGGGGCGCATGCTTGAGATCGTGCCTGACCATGGCGGAGAGTACACTGCTTACGCGCGCGACGGATTCGCCGGTGTCGAAATGCACAGTCTCGATCCAATCCAGACTCTCGTAGGGCTTGCCCCATCGCAGGGCGGGCAAATGGATCATGCCCATAGTCTAGCGAGGCAAACCCAGCACTTGGGGCTCTTGGAGCGGTTCAAGAGACGACGGCGCTCGGCACACTTGGCTTCGGGTCGGACCGAGTGGAAGGCGTAACGAACGACACATTGTTGCGGCCAAATGCGATTGGCTTGGAACGTTCAGCGTTCCGGTCTAACTGAGATAGCGGTGGAGACCCAATCCGCACCGTCGCCACCAGGCACGCTCCGCCTTGGCACGAAGTAGATTCTTGCTTCAATCCTGCAATGCACGACGGAGCTTCGAGCGAACAGGGTTACGGCTTTTGTATGAACTGCTTGTGTGCGTCGCCACCTTTGATCGTTCGCCGAATGTAGGGGTAACTCTATGATTTACAGATAGATAAAGCGAGACATGCCTCACGAAGCGATCAAACCGTCCCCCGGAATGGACTTGCACAAGCGATCGAGATCCGTCGGACGACAGGGTGGGTACTTGGCCTATTTGCAACCTGTGTACAAGCGATGGCGTTGGAGTCGATGGAGAGATTGGACCTGAAATCGCACAGAACCAATCGCTCTAGATTGTACAGACAGCTTAACGAGCATCGATTGCAACACGATGGCGTCTAATGCATGGGGAAGAGCGATCGATTGCCAGGAACAGGCACTCTGTCGCGGACAGGCGAGTACGGTCTCGTGACTCGCATGACGGGACGAGACCGATTCCCGAATCCCTGCCGGTTGCGATGCGGAAGAGGGGGCCGGAAGCCACGCAAGCTAGAAGCTGATGCGAAGGCCTCCGTTCACCTGCCGGAACAGTCCCGGCTGGATCCCCTGTGGCGCACGCGATGCGATGTATATCTCATCCAGGGCGTTCTTGATCGTGAAGTACGGCTCGAACATCCAGCGCTCCCTCCGAATCTCGTAGCCGATGGCCAGATTCGCGACTCGGTAGGCGGGGATCCTACCGACTGTACCGTCGAGGGAGGGCTCGACCGTTTCGCGGTTGTCGCCGAACTGGTCGGCCACGGCGTTAAGGTCTAGCTGGAAGCTCAAGCCTCCGAATTGCTTGGCACCAAATACCACGCCGAACGTTTGCTGCGGGGTGTACGGCAGACGGTTCCCATGGTAGAGCTCGTTGTCCCTGAATTCGGAGGTGGGCAGGTACATGTGGCGCACGTCGGTGGAGATGCTCCATCCGGCAATGCCGGCAATCCTGTCCCAGTGCACCTTGACCGAGTTCTCGAAGCCCTGGTGCAGCGTCGAACCGCCGTTGGTGACGGTGGTCGTCGCACCACCCGATTCTGCCGCCGTAATGATCTGATTCGAGAAATCCATGTGGAAGAACGTAAACTCGCCCGAGACCGCCCGCTGTCCGGCCAGCCGGACTCCGGCTTCATAGTTCCATGAGAGTTCGGAACTGAGGTCGAGATTCTCGCCGGTGCTACTGATTGCGATCTTGGTTCCAGGCGGTGCGAAACCTCGATGAACCCCGGCAAACAACGTCACTTCGTCGTGCGCCCGGACCGAGAGGCCGAGGCCCGGTATCGCGGTCGTGACTCCGTTGCCCTTGCGGATGTCTACGTTGGTCGGTGCACCCTGCACGCGCTTGCGCGTGATATGCCGCTCCTGGTTGTAGGAGACGAACCGCACGCCCGGGGTCAGCGTCATTCGCGAGCCGATCCGGAATTGGTTCCGGATGAATCCGGCGAATGCCCGGCCGTATCGGAACTCGTCATCCCGTATTACTCCCGTCCTCGCGTCAAACCCCTCGCCGTTGACGCGGCGGTCGTGGGCCTTCTCGTAGATGTACCGAATACCGGCGTCGAAATTACCGTAGTTGTGCTGCAGCCCGAAGTTGGATTGCGCGCCATAGACATGGAAGAGCCGGTTCCGATTCCCGGCCGAGTCCCGGAGGTAGATCGCCCCTCCGGACACGTTTGGATCCCCGACTACAGCTCTGTACTCGCGACCCAGGTCGAATCGGTCGAAGTCCTGGCGGCCCCAGAACCTCTTGGTTGTGTATAGGAATGCCGTGCTGCTCAGCAACGCTTTAGGGTTGACAGTGTATGCGTGCGAGAAAGAGCCGGAGATCCGCTCCACCTTGAGCGAGTCCGCGGGCACGGGATTCTGCCCGGGGTCGAGTTCGAACATCGGGGTGGTCAGACCGAGGTAGGTCGAATTCGAAATCTCGTCGTACAGCCCCGCCTTCAGCGCGATCGCGTGGCGGCCGGTGGGTCGCAAATTGATTTTCGCCTGCACATCCTCAATGTCGTAATAGAACTGCCGCCACCCGTCGCCTTGCTTGTGCAGGTAGTTCGTGATCCATCCGACCGACTGGTCGCGGTTGCTACTCCCTAGCGACGCCTGGCCTACGAACAGCCCTCGCTGGCCTCCCTCAAGATCAACGTCGCCATGGAACTTCGATGGCGGCTCGGGAGTGACGAAGTTCACAACGCCGCCCACTGTCTGCGGGCCGTGCGCGATTTGCCCGCTGCCCTTCAGGATCTCGACCCGGCTCATCCGCTCGATGGGCGGTGAGTAGTACATGTCGGGCTCCCCGTACGGCGCTAGGGCGATCGGGATTCCGTCCTCCAGGACCAGCACCTTCCTGCTGCGGTTGGGATTGAGGCCACGCATACCGATGTTCAAACGCATTGCAACCGGGCCAGAATCCTCCCGCAGGGTGATCCCGGGGACCCGGCGAAGCACCTCGTTCGCATCAATGGGCTTCGAAGCCACTAGATCCTCTTTGCTAACGATGTGCAATGAACCCGGAATCACTCGGCGGAGATCCTCGATGGTCTCGATCACTTCTAGCGATGCGTGATTCCGTCGGATCTCGGTGAACTGGACCGCGAATTCGGTCGTTTGGGCTGTAGCCCTGATCTCGACAGGTTCGAAGTCCGCCGAAGTCACCCGTAGCGTAAACGCGTCGTCGGGAGCGTCGGGTAGCTTGTAGCGTCCAACTGCGTCAGAGAGCGTGTTTTCACCAGTTTCGACGACCTCCACAGTCACTCCGGCCACCGGGAAACCATTCGGTCCGGTTATCTCCCCGCTGATTATCCGGCTTTGGAGCGATGCCGGGAGAGACACTAGCGCCAACAAGGACGCAAGCCCACGACACAGGTATTTCATTAGCAACGAATGAGGTTCCTATCTGGTTGAGACGTTTAGCAGGCCATTGGCCCCGGCCACCCACGAGCATATCAGAAGGTGCAACAGTGTAGCAAAAAGATTCGGCGTGGTATCGATGGCGGAACTCGGACACTCCGGACGAGCAACGCTGCCATGAACCCGAGAAGGAATCGTGCAGCTGCAACAGTGTCGCACTTCTATCCTGCCGGGTATCCAGCCAATCTCGGAAACGGCGACTGCCGGTGTAGAGTCTGGGCCTCCTCCCTGCTGCCCGTCTCCGCACACCCCGCCGCTCTCCGGTCTGCCTCTGCCCAACATAAGAGTTGAGGCTCGTTCGACCCTCCCTGATCTGGCATGAATCGAGCGCTTGACGGTCAGTGAATTCGTCAGTGGGCTCGCTGATGGTGAGGAGTTCCCGTGACTCTCCGAATTAGCCCTTGGGCGGTTCGAGAAACCCTTGGTGTCGCTGTGGGACCCGACAGGGACGCAGATTAGAGAGCACGATGGACGGCAACACGCCTCGTGGTTTGGTCGGCCCGCGAAAACGGGCCTGGCTAGCTTTTTTCGAGAACGAGAAACATGCTGCCTGTGTGGCTCTGCGAACGAGCCAATCTTGGTGGCATCCACGAGCTAGCTTGGCTCGCCCGACCTGGACACGCGGTCGCTCGCCCCTGCGCGACAGACGGTTTACTTGGCGGCTCGCCGATGTCCGTCCTGCGGCTGTTGCGCACGAGAACTGTCCGGCGGTGACAATGTGTTGCCTGCCACCGTCGCTTCCGACAAGTACGAGTTGCAACTTGAGACTGGCGACGACGCTGGCAGAGGAGCAGCCGATCTTCGAGGAACTGGCGAACCTGCCGACCGGCCCGGATGCACAGGGCTACCAAGGGACTCAGAGAGCGAACGAAATGCTGGAGAGCAGCCGCCTCAATCGGGAGAGGGATCTGGCGGCGAACACGCACCCTCGCCCGAAGGCACGAGAGCTTGCGGTGAGCCAGCACATGGCGAGCCTTCGGGAGACGGTGATCGCGGATCGACCGGATCTGCAGCCGGACGGGGAGGAACTGGCCCAGCGGTACCACCGATTCCCAGGGCATGGGCTGACCTCGGACCAGTAAAGAGCGGTCGAGGAATTCTACGAGCCGGAGGAAGGATTTTTGGCGCAGCCCGACGAGTTCTACTGAGCGGCGCTCAGGTCATAGGGCCCAGCAGGACCTAGGCAATCCACTGGATTACTGGGGCGACAGCCATCGCCACATGGCACCAGACCGCGACCACGAACGTAGTCGATTCCATACGGCAACGGCGCAAACGCAGGGATTTCTCTTATCCAATAGGCTGTGCGCTAGACACTCCTATCCCAGACTGGACCAGGCACATTCTCCGCGATCCGGAGGACTGTTGGGGAAAAGGGTGGACACAGCACTGCACTCATAACGGATCTGGTTGAAGCGGCGATCGATAAATCGATAACCAATTCGACACGGCAATCCTCGTCAGCGCCGACGCAGATTTCGTCCCGGCAGTGGAGCTGGTTCATCGGCGAACAACCAAGCACGTGATTCATACATACTCCAGACCGAAAGGGCAGGAGCTTCGTAACGCTTGCTGGGCGCACACCTGCGTCGATGACCTTATGGGCGAATTGAGGGAATCCCCATGATCAAACAGACCAGGCCGGAGTAGATGGATTGGCAGAAGAAATAAAGAGGAAGTACCAGCGCGCCCTTGGACGCGAGCTCGGGACCGTGTTCAACCGCCCGCTCCAGCACTGGTGCAGCGAACGGGTCCGAGTGGACCAGATTCACGAATCGTTCGGTGACATCGCGACCCTCAACCTACAGAACGCCATCACTTGAGGCGGGCGGCCTTGAGGCGGTGATCGAAGGGGATATGCTCGCGAGTTCGCCCAGCTTTGGGAGACCGAGGCTGCACTGCCCCTCGGGGCGAGCTGTGCCGAGGCGATAGCCCGAAAATCAGCCGGCACCAGAGGAATCTTCCCAGTCCGGGGATGCCGCATCGCATCAGTCCGGATTCCGCTACTGGAGCCCGCTTCCAAGCCCTCCGGGTGACGTGGATTCATGGCTTGACCACGCCAGCACGGTTCTTGCTCAGGCCGGAACCAAACCCGGCCGGGGGCCACGCTACGCGCGTCCGGAAATCTCTCCGCAGCGAGTAACCCGGAATCCCGCGCCGGCCCTCGACCTGCATCAACGGAGGGTCATTCTGCAAGTGCCGGATGAAGTCAATCATCGGCACGAGAGCCGCCCACGCAGGGCCTTCTAACCGAAGTGGTACGACCCCTCTGCCTGGTTCCAATAGACCTTCTTGTTCGATCGCAGGGCGATGGTGGCCAAGTGGCCGGTCACGGCCGCCTCGTGGCCGAGTTGCGCCGGGCAGTTCAGTTCAGCACCATGCGCGATCGCATCGACGAAGTTCTTGAGGTGATCGTTCGTGGAGTTACTCTCGTTGAAGTCCGAACGGGCGTCGAAATGCATCTCGGGACGCGATGTCACCGTCTCGGACAGGCCGCGCGCCTTCTCGGGGTAAACGTTCAGGTAGCGCAGGCCCATGATCTCCATCACGCCTTCGCTACCGCATAGCTGCTCACCGTAACCGTAGTGCGACGTGCTGAATGCGGCGCTGTAGTTGATGTGGAAGTGATCGTCGTACTCGAACGCCGCCGACACTGTGTCGGGCACTTCCCTGTCGTCTTGCGTCCAATAGTGGATGCCGCCGTTGCACGTCACCGAGTCACAGAAATGCCGTCCCGTGATCATATGGATGGCGTCCGTCTGGTGGACCAGCAAGTCGGTCGAGATTCCCCCGGAATAGTCCCAGTACAGACGCCACTGGAAGTAACGCTGCTTGTTGAAGGAAGTCGCGCGGGCTGGCCCCAGGAACTTCTGGTAATCCGTGTTGCTCGGGTCCGCATCGTCGGGAATCGTGTAGCGCCAGGCTGGCGAGGTCAGCGGGCTGTTGCGGTACCAGAACGCTCGGGCGTAAACAACCTTTCCGAGGACGCCGGACTCGTAGATCTCCTTCGCCTTCGCGTACAGGCGGGAACTCCGGCGTTGCGTGCCGACCTGGAACAGCTTCCCGCTCTTCTCAACTGCCTCCAGAATCTCGAAACCCTCCTCAATGGTGTGGGAAAGCGGCTTCTCGCAATACACGTGCTTGCCCGCTTCCAAGGCGGCAATTGCCATGTCCCGGTGCAGGTGCTCGGGAGTCATGATGACGACCGCGTCGATTTCAGGGTCCGCGAGCATCTTGTAGTAGTCGTTGTAGGTTTCTGGGGCCGTCCCTTGGTCGGTGATGACATCGTCCTTGACCTTGGCCAGGCGGGGAGAGAATGTGTCGCAAATCGCCTTGATGGTCGCGTCGTCCTTTGCGACCCGAATCATGGTGCGGATGTGCCGGCCGCCGCGGTTGCCGAGGCCCACCCATCCGAGCTGGACCTTGCTCCCGGCGGACTGGGCCCTGAGCAGCGCCGGAGCCGCAACAGCCGACGCGGTGAACAGCCTTCGAGATACGAGGGATTCCATGCCCCTAGTGTAGCTTCCACAGATGTTGGACGGCGGGCTAGCGGCTGCCTCGCCTCGCCCATCGCGCTACCGTCGCTGGCGGGCTACCAATAGATCAACGGCTTGATCACTCCGTCGCGATAAGCAGCGAACAGATCGAAAGCCTCTTGCCCTCGCTCCAAGGGGAACCGGTGGCTCATTATGTCTCCGGAGCGAACCAAGCCGCGTTCCAGCAATTGGAGAGCGTCGTGGTCATTGCCGTTCGACCTCTTCTGCACGTGGATCCGCGCTTCGCGCTCGAGCGCTGTCCAGAAATTCACGGGGACGGTTGAGGCCGAAGGTATGCCGACGAGCACCATGCGGCCGCCGGGCCTCAGGCAGGCTATAGCATGGTTGATCGAGTCGGAGTTCCCGGCCGCGTCAACGACCACATGGGCTCCGCATTCGGTCAGATCCATCACCGCGTCGACCGGGGACTCGTTGGTGACGTTCACGGTCGCAGTCGCCCCGAGCTTGGTCGCCCGAACCAGTCGGTGGGGCAGCTTGTCGGCGGCCACAATGACCGATGCGCCGGCCAGTTTCGCGACCGTCACGGCGATCAGCCCGATCGGACCGGTCCCGATCACGGCCACCGACTCGCCCATGCGGAGTTCCGCGAGCTCGAATGTGTGCAGGACGACTGCCAAGGGTTCGATGAATGCCGCGTCCGCGAACGTCATTGAGTCGGGGATCGGAACTAGATTGCGCCTGGGCATTAAGGCGTATTCCCGCATAGCTCCCGGGTAGTCCTTTCCCATGAAGGCGTGGTTCAAGGCAAGGTTGCACCTTCCAGTGCGAGTGAATTCGCACTCCGCCCGCACTACGAATGGCTCCACCGCGACCTTCGTCCCAGAGGGCAGGTCCCTTACGTCGGGGCCTGCTTCCACAACCTCTCCGGAGGGCTCATGGCCGAGCACTGAAGGGTAGACCGCGTCGGCGCCCGCAATCGAGCCCTCGCTGAAGGTGTGCATGTCGCTGCCGCAAACACCCGTCGCGCGGAGCCGCACGAGCACCTCGCCGGGCCCCGGGTCGCGGGGATCCGGCAGCGCGCCTACTTCCAGGCGCTGGGGGGCGACCAGCTGCAATGCCTTCATGGAATCCGAGGTCGGGGGCCGGCTCGACCGCCGGACTGCTCGACACGAAACATCATAGTGAAGCCGTCACGACGGAAGCTCCGCGTTGCCGATTCGTGCAATCGCGCTTGTGACGAGAAAGCCCAGGAGAGCCAGCGCCAGGGCTGCCAGTGCCTGCGCCGGGCCGGGCCACGCCAACCCGGACTCGCTGGTCCCGAACGGCCAGAGACCCAGCACGGCGCCCAGCAGCAAGCCGAGGAGGAACCCCAGCATCAGGGATCGCTGCCGCTGCAGGAGGAACCGGACCAGGCTACTCACTCCGGCGAGTGCGACCAGCCCCCCCAGGGCGAACGGGGCCAGCACTTGCGCCGGACCAAGCAGGGAATCGATGATGATACGGCTGCCACCGAATACCGCCGACCTGAGGCCGTCGACGGCACCCAGGATCGGCACATACTGACCGCTCAGCACGAGCACGTAACCGCCAGACAGGCCTGGAAGAATCATCGCGGCGAAGGCACCGAGACCGGCGAGGAACAGAGTCAAGGTCTGGTCCGAGCCCGTCGGCGCAGAATCGGTAGGCAAGAACGTCGTGGTCACCATCAAGGCAAGCCCGGCCGCTGTGCCGATCCACGACTTCCTGTCAGGCCGGTCGATGAGCCTCCAGAGCGCTGGGACGCCTCCTAGCGTCGAACCGAGGAACACGCTGTACATCGCCCAGCGATGGTCTACTACCAAGTCCCTGACAGGTCCGGCGAGCAGAAGGATCACGATGGCCCCGGAGCCCGCGACGGTCAGTAGCAAGGTGACTCCTTTTTGCTCCGGACGGAGGGTCGCTACTTTCGCGAATGCGTCGATGCACTGTGGGTACACGCCGGTGGCGAGCAGCATGGTACCGCCCGAGATGCCCGGGACGAGATTCGCTAGGCCCATCAGGGCTCCGCCGGCCAAGCCCCGAGCAAACCGGCCGCGCTCTGCATCCGGAGTTGGCATGGCTGTTGGCTCAGTCGGAGGGCGAGCGGGTCCGCGGGGCCCTTGGCGGGCCGGATGCTAGCGGATGGCTCCCGGCTCCGTTGCGGCGGGTGGTCCTTGCTGGGCATGGGCCGCCTTCGGAGGTGCGGGATCGGGCTTGTACAAGGTCACCAGGCACCCCCCCAAGGCCGCAAATGCAATACCAGCAAAGAACTGCCAGCGGATGCCGCCGATGCCCCCTGCCGGCGGATGAAGGGCCATGGACACGATCGCGTTGACGATAGGGGCTCCCGCAAACACGATCGACATTACGACGGCTGGCGTGCCCTTTGCGCCGAATGCCAGGAGCACTCCGAAAGCCCCGAACGCGCCCACCGTACCAGCGATCAGCGACCATGACATGCCCCGCATCGGCATGCTCCAGTCAGAACCCGAGGCAATGAGTACTGCCAGGGGAGCCAGGACCGCAACCAGGAAGTAGGCAATTCCGACGAAGAGGTAGGCCTTGTAGCGGCCATTCACGGGATCCGCCATCCCGAGTTGGCCTCCGTGCAGGAAGATCCCGTACAGTCCCCAGCATCCCACCGTCATCAGGGCGTACGCTAGCCACCCAAGTCCTGCCTGACTCATCACATTACTCCTTGTTGAAGAGATATTTCCGCGAAACAGTTCAAGCGGATTCTATGCCTGTCGGTGCTTGTGGAAGTTCCAGCGCGCGATCGAGCCGGTCTGGACCGAAGCATTGATCAGATGCGCGCACGAAGCCGCGTGGTGCCCCGCCCAAGCGTCCTCCACGACGGCGCCGCGGTTCCGGACTGCCGAGAAGAAATCCTGGAAGTGGGCCACTGTCGCGGATGGCCCTTGGCCCTCGTAGACTTCCTCGTCTCGGGCGGGCCGCCGCTTCTCGGCGATTCCGGCCGGCGTACGGTAGTACTCCTCCTCCAGTCGGGAGGGCCAGCCACTGACGATCCACGCGTTGTTGTCGTAGCCCGGATCCGGATAGAAGGTCAGGCTGTTGAAGCCCAGCATCGCCGAGCCTTCCGTTCCGAGCACCTCGAACACGTAGCCGCTCGCGGCGGTGCTGTTGAATGTGGAACTCAGGTTGACCGTGAATCCCTCCCTGTACCGAAGGACCGCATTCAGGGTGTCGGGAACATCGCGGCTCTCCGTCCACCGATAGATGTCTCCCATCGCGAAGACCTCCGCCGGCATGACTGCATCCATCAGAAAGTGGACGGTGTTGCAGGCGTGAACGAAGAGATCGGTGGCGATGCCTCCGGAGTACTCCCGGTAGCAGCGCCAGCGGAAGAACCGTTCCAGGTCGAAATCGCGCTTGGGGGCAGGGCCGAGAAAGGCTTCCCAGTCGACGGTCTCCGGCGACGCGTCAGGCGGGATGGGGTAGATCCATGCACCACCCTCGCTGTTGCGGTTGTAGGCCGCTCGGATCATCGTGATCTGCCCGAGCTTTCCCGACCGGATCCACTGGCGCAGCGTCTGCTGGATGTCGCTGCTGACGCCCTGGCTCCCGACCTGCAGGATCTTGCCGGTCTTCTCGGCTGCCGTCGCGATCTCGAGGCCCTCGTCGATGGCGTAGGTCAGGGGCTTCTCGCAATACACGTCCTTGCCGGCCTCAAGGGCTTCCAGCACCATCTGCTTGTGCCAGTGGTCCGGCGTTCCGATGGTCACGGTGTCGATCGACGGGTCGGCGAGAATCTCCTTGTAGTTCGCGAAGCCCTTGGCCCTGGACTCGGTGCGCTCGATGGCGCGCTCGACCCGTCCCTTGTAGGCATCGCAGACTGCTACGATTTCCGTGCCTTCGACTTCCTTGATGTCCTCGAGCAGCTGATGAGAGCGCGAGCCGGTAGCGATCATGCCGACCGTGATGCGGTCGCTGGGAGAGACGCTTTGGCCTTGAGCCAAGGCTCCCGCCCCGGCCCCGAGAAAGATCCTTCTTGAAATTGGCGTCTCTGTCATTGAGCCCCGTCTCGTTGGGCCTGGGCGTCTTGCAGTCTGGAATTCACGGAATTACGTCGAGTCCGAGTTCGCGGTCGATGGTCTTGCGGAACACCGCGATCGGCTGGGCACCCGTCAGCAGGACGCCATTCACGAGGAACGCGGGCGTCCCATCCACACCGAAGCTCCGGGCCTCGGCGAAATCCGCTTGCACTGCGCTGTCGTACTTTCCGGAGTCCATGCATTCGAGCAGCGGCTTTTCCTTGATGCCGAGTTCCTTCGCAACCTCCGAGTACATCCCGTCAGTAAACAGGTCCTGTTCGAAGAGCTTCGTCCTGAGGTCCCAGAACTTGCCTTGCTCGTCCGCGCACCGGCCCGCGATCGCGGCTCGAGTAGCTTCCGGGTGGATGTCGGCCAAGGGCATGTCCTTGAATCCCCAACGCACCTTTCCCTCGTATTCCTCGGCAATCTGGCTTAGCACGGGCTGGACGCGGCGGCAATACGGGCACTGGAAGTCCGAGTACTCGACAATCGTCACGGGAGCTTCCTCGGCCCCGCGCATCCGCACCCCTTCCATGTTCACAGGCAAGCGGGGCGGCTCCAAGAACAGCTTCACCTCGGAATTCGCCCAGAGGCCCTTGATAAAATCCGACAGGTGGGTCTGCGCCTTTGACCGTTTCAGAATCGTCGCAATCTCCTCGCGGACTTCCCTGAGCGGCTTGTTGATCCGGCCCTGCTGATTGTTGTAGAACTCGGCGATCTCCTGGTTGGTCGGCTCGCCGATCTTGGGGGAGATCTCGGCATCGATCAGTTCGTTGGAGGTGATGCCCCTCCGCTCGGCTTCCTTGTTCAGTAGACGAGTTGCAATCGCACTCTCAAGAGCCTTTTCGCGCTCCTCGAAGATCTGCTGTTCGAGCTTCCGCCAGTCCCGTCCGACGGCCAGGTCTGATTCAAGGATCGGCTCCCCGTCCAGCGTCGCCAATGGTTCCTGGCCGAACGCCGGCACGGTGACCAGCGCGAGTGCCGCGCAAGCAGTGCGGGTTAGTTTGGTCATTGCCCTCATTGTAGCCGGACATGACCCTGTCTCTCGAGCGGATGGGCGTCCGTCCCGAATTTGAGATCGGTGTGATTGGTCGAACGCAGTAGGTGCATCGCATGAGATGCAAGAGGTCGTGCGGGCGGTGTCTTTACGTGAGATTACCTAAAGAAAGGAGACCTCTTGCCAGGCCCCCATGACACCCCCGCCGTCGAGCAACAAAGCGACCGGATTCGCAACGAACATGCCTCCATTGGCGAATCGCGTCCAGAGCCTCCGCGCGAGAAATACATGCACTGCGGCAAGCCCTCCTGCCGCTGCCAGCACGAGGATGACTCTGGCCACGGGCCCTACATCGTGCTCGACTGCCAGACCGGTGGCCGCAAGACCACCCGCTCGATCCCTTTCGAATGGGGCGCCGAAACGCGCGCACAAGTCGTGGAATGCCAGCGCCTGCGGCGCTTGACCAGCGAACTGATCGAGGTCAGCGAGCAGCTGTGAGATACCCGATCGGCCGAGCAAGCGACCGGTACGAGCAAGAAGAACTCTCGGCAGCGCGTTCACCGCCGCCAGCCAGGCTGAAATCGAGGCGCGGCTGAGCCGCTGGCCGGACGGTGCGCTGGCCTTGGAGGCCGTCGAGACCTCCGCACGGCGCTGGGCCCTTCAGGTCGCGGCACTGGCAGCCCAGGACCGACTCAACGCCGACGCTTCCGAATGGCAGGGACCCTGTCTGGCCTGTGCCTGCGGCCAGCCTGCCCGCTATGCCGGTCGCCGCGCCAAGACCTTCCTCACCGTGCTGGACCCGGTCGAACTCCGCTTGGCCTACTACCATTGCCTGGCCTGCAAGGCGGGTTTCTTCCCGCACGATCGGTCGCTGGGGCTGGAAGCCACCTCGCTTTCGCCAGCCACCTCGCCCATGGTCGGCACTGCGACGGCCTGCGTCAGCTCCGCTGAAGCCTCCGAACTGCTCGACGAGCTAGCCGGCTTGCGCATTTCCCCCCAACATGTCGAGCGTAGCGCCGAGGCCCTCGGTCGTGAGATCGCCGCCGACGAGCGCACCCGCGTCGAGCCTGTGCGGCCTCCGGCCCCCACCATGTACCTCCGCTTGGACGGCACAGGGGTGCCGGTCCGCAAGCAAGAGACCGCAGGCCGCCCCAACAAGCAGCCGGACGGGTTGGCCAAGGCCCGCGAGGTCAAACTGGTCACCGTCTGGACCGCCGAGTCGGTCCACCGCAAGACCGACCGCCCCGAGCGCGACCCCGGCTCGGTCACCTACTCGGCCTCGGTCGAGAGCGCTGCCAGCCTCGACACCGATCCGCACCCCTTCCCCTTCGCCCGCCGAGTGCGCCGCGCAGCCGAGCGCCAAGCCTTTTCCCAAACCACGTGTCGCGTCGTGCTAGACGACGGAGCTTCCTGGATCTGGCGCGTCGTCACAGAAACCCACCCCGGTGCCATCCAAATCGTCGGCCTGGTCCATGCCAAGCAGCATCTCTCCGACGAGGTCAAGGCAATTCACGGCCCCGGCACGGCGAACTCGACGCTGGCCGCGTCGACGCCGTTCTGGCGACCCTGCGCCAGCACGCCGACGACTCCGACGAGGCCCGCTACTGCGTCGAATACGTCGCGACGAACAGCCAGCGCACGCCTACGAGGAGTTCCGCCCAGCCGGCTTGTGCGTCCGTTCCGGTGTCGTCGAAGCAGGATGCAAAATCACTGATGGAACACGCCTCAATCGCGCCGGGATGCACCGGGCTGTCAACAGTACAAGGTGCATTCTCGCACTGCGATGCTGCCACCTCAGCCGTTGCGTCGGAGACTCATGGGCCTATCGATCGGGATCGAACTGACACCGATCTCAAAATCCGGGCCTGCGCCCGGCGACGCAGTGACGGGAACCGAGGATCGCAGTACCTAGCGGACATGCCCGCGCGGCCCCTTGCCACGACTCTCTCTCACCCTGATTCCGGACAACACTACAGTCCTAGGTAGGTAATACTGGAACGCTGTTCGAATGCTCGGCCGCCATCCGTCGCATTTCGATCACCTCGCTTGCCGTACGGGCGGATTTGGACGAAGCCTCCGGGAAACGCGTCACCCGCGAATTTGCCAAGCCAACGCTGGAAGTCTGTTCCGAGCTTCTCTAGGAAATCGATGTGAGACCGTAATCCGAACCTAGCTTGCTGTATGTCGTCCCGCAACGGTTGCTTCGCATCTTCGCCAGTATTGGCATCGGTGCTGGGGTGATGCGATGCTGCCAAAGCGGTCAACGGCTGGCCGCCACTTTGAAGCGGGCAATGCCAACATGCACACCGAGGGTCAGCGCGTCGTAGTGGTTGAAGAAGGTCTCGAAGTGGAAGCGCTGCCGCACTCCGTTGTCGTCTGCAAGCACTAGTTCCGACTCCCCGAGGGGTCCGCCCCAGTAATCTTGCTTGCAGTAAGCCGCGATCTGCTTGAACAATTCGTCCTCCTGTATGCCCTTGAAGTGCCGTGCGAAGGCCGGTGACCGAACGAAATGTTCCCTGCGGGTTTCTGGCTCAGAGTTGTCGTCCGCTGGCTCTGCGCTCGGATACCGAGTGATCAAGCCCACCATCGGACGTCCCCGGGCCGCTGACTCCACCAGCCGATAGAGGGTGGTAGTGATCGAGTTGCCGAACAATCTTTGCAATTTGAGAACGGTGTCGATGGACGGCTCTCGCGAGCGCGCTTCTGCACCGAAGCGATCACCCAAGAAGAGCAGTCTGGCAGCTGCGAAATTGGCCTCGCTCTCGATACGCCGGCGACACTCCGGCGAAAGGGTATGCCGGTTGTCGCCGAAGGCAGCGATTCCGTGCCACGGGATCAGGGTATGCCCGATCTCATGCGCCTCGCTCCAGCGATGCTTCTTCTCGGGCAGTCTTGGATCAAGGAAGATGCTTCGCCACTTCGACAGGTACAAGGCGCTGAGATCGAACCTGCGAATGGCCTCAATGAGCAAGAGCTGACGCCTGTACACGCGCATTGTGGAGACCATGATCTTGGAAACGGCCTCCGCCGAGAACTCCTTGTCATCGGTCGGATAGAAGCGGAGCTCGAGCCCGAGTAGCCGCCGCACCGTGGCAAGGTTCAATGGTGGTTCGGGGTTGCCGAGCTTACGCAGCACAAGATCCACTCGTTCGGCGATGTCCGTACCAGACTTGCGAGCGATGAAGTGGTTGCGGATCACGGCTTTTCATAACGATATGTCACGTTTCTACTACCAGCCCATCAGCTCTGAGCGGATTTGAGGCTTCGGCGCGGGTTGCGCGGACCACCCGGGGGCTTGCTGCTGCAAAAGCCGCCGCCTGTCCGACGGAGATTGGATCGTCGTCCGGATCGTCCGCACGGACTTGGCGGCAGAGCACCCTCAATGTGCCGGCCATCGGCCCCCCGGGACTTGAAGCTGGACCGCAGGTGCGCTACTTTGGGTATAGGCTGGGTGCTCGCGACGGGGGTGCTGGGTGCCCGCCCCTCTCGGGACTGAGAGCAGGGCACCGCCTCATGAAGAAACGTCAAGACGAACTCGGAGCCATATGACGGACACGACGGGGACCGCTGCGATCGAGGCTGTCCATCTCAGCAAGTTCTACGGCAATTTCGCTGCCATTCGGGACATTTCGTTCCAGGTTCCAACGGGCCAGGTCGCGGCCTTCCTGGGGCCGAACGGAGCCGGCAAATCCACAACGCTGAAGGTCCTTACCGGGTATCTTCAAGCCAGCGAGGGAACAGCCCGGATTGCCGGCTTGGACATTACGACCCACCGTATCGAGGCTGCGGAACGAATCGGGTACCTCCCGGAAAACGGCCCCCTTTACCCGCAGATGACGCCTCTGGAACTCCTCCGCTTCTTCGGCGAGGCCAGGGGGCTGGTGAACGGCAATCTCTCGTCGCGGATTGAGACTGTCGTCGACCAGTGCAACCTCGACACGGTTCTCGAGAAGGCGATCCACAAGCTATCGAAGGGCTACCGGCAGCGTGTAGGGATGGCGCAGGTGCTGCTCCACGAGCCCGACATCCTGATCATGGACGAGCCCACGGCCGGGCTCGATCCCAACCAGATCCGAGAGGTGCGTGGGCTGATCCGGCAGCTCAGCGCGACGAAGACAGTGTTGCTGTCAACCCATATCCTGCAAGAGGTCGAAGCCGTCGCAGATCACGTCATCATCATAAGCGAGGGGCGCATCGTATTCGACGGCTCGCCGACGGAGATGGCCGCCGGGGAGGGGTTAGACGCTGCCTTCTGGCGACTGACCCGACCGGCAAGTGAACTACTGGCGAGTGGCGGCGGGACCGCTGACGAGGCGGATTCCGGGGCGCACGTGCCGGACAGCGAAACAGCAGCGAACGCGAATCCTGTCTCCGAAACGGAGGCGGGCTCCGGGCAGGGAGGTGACCAATGAACCAGCGATGGCATGTCTCGCAGGCCGTGCTCCGGCGCGAGCTCACCTCGTACTTCAGTAGCCCGACGGGCTACGTCTTCATCTCGTTGTTCGTATTCCTCAGCGCTGTTTCCGCGTTCTGGCAGGAAGCGTTCTTCGCCAGCAACCTAGCGAATCTGGACACTCTCAACCTGTACTTCCCGTATCTGCTCATCTTCCTGGTGCCTGCCCTGACAATGACCGCTTGGGCCGAGGAGCGGCTGCATGGGACAGACGAACTCCTGCTAACGCTGCCCGCAACGGACCTGGAGATTGTTATCGGCAAGTACGCCGCATACCTGGCCATCTACACGGTCGCCCTAGCGTTCTCAATCAGCCACGTCATCGTTCTGATGGTTCTCGGGAGCCCCGACCTCGGCCTCTTGCTCGCAACCTATTTCGGCTACTGGCTGATGGGTGCGGCCCTCGTAGCCGTCGGCATCCTAGCCTCGCAGTTCACGACGAACTTGACGGTTGCCTACATCGCGGGCGCGCTGCTTTGCGCCGTGCCGGTCTTCATCGAGCATGCCGGCAACATCGTCGGAGGCGCGCTGCGAAGGCTGCTGGAGAGCCTGTCGTTCGTGGAGCAGTTCCGAGATTTCGCCGACGGCGTGATTCCTCTGTCCGGCGTGCTTTACTTTCTCGGGTTCACGGCCGCGGTGATCTACATCAACGTTGCGGTACTGGGCCGCCGTCATTGGGCGACCGGAAAGGACGCACCCCGGCTGGGAAGGCACCACGCCGTCCGAGGAGTCGCGTTACTGGTCGGCGTGGCCGGAGTGACCGTACTCGTAGGGCGTCTTGGCGGACGCGTCGACGCGACAGCGGAGCGGCTGCACTCGCTCTCGCCGGACACGCGTGAGCTGATCAGCGCGCTCGACTCCGACCGCCCCGTCTTCATTCAGGCCTATCTGAGTCCGGAGGTGCCCCGGAGGTATGTCCAGACGAGGAGCAACATCATTTCGATGTTGCGGCAGTTCGACGCGCGGGGCGGGAACCGGATCCACGCCAACCTCATTACGACGGAGAAGTTCACCCCGGAAGCGCGGGAGGCGCGGGAGCGGTTCAACATCGGCCCATTCGCCGTCCCGCCCATGTACCAGACGCAGGGCAGCCCCGACGAGATCTTCCTCGGCCTAGTGTTCAGTGCGGGCAGCGAGGAGTTCGTCATCCCGTTCTTCGATGTGGGCCTGCCCGTGGAGTACGAGATCATGCGCTCCGTCCGGGTCGTCGCCCAGGCCGAGCGCAAGAAGGTCGGCGTCCTGCGCACTGGAGTGAACCTCTTTGGAGGCTTTGACTTCCAGACGCGCCAGCAATCGCGCTCTTGGTCGATCGTTTCGGAACTCGAGAAGCAATACGAAGTGGTGCAGGTTCCCGCGGAGGCCGATTATCCCGAAGACCTTGACGTCCTGCTGGCCGTGCTCCCGAACACTCTCCAAGAAGGGGGGCTTGAGAGACTGACGTCTTGGGTCAAGGACGGCAACCCCACGCTCTTAGTCGTTGACCCGTTACCCGCCTTCAGCATCGAGTCGTCCCCCCAGCAGTTGCCTCCGAGCCCCTTCCAGCAAGGCCAGCCCCAGCGGGTGCCGACCGACACCAAGCCACTGATGGACGCCCTCGGAATCGACTGGCAAACCGATCGGATCGCCTGGGACAAATACAACCCGCACCCCACCTTCAGCAGTCTTCCCGAGGAGGTCGTTTTCCTAGGATCGGGGAACGGGTACGAGGACACCTTCAATCGGGAAGAGCCGGTCACGACGGGCCTGCAGGAAGTCGTGTACTTGTACGGCGGCGTCCTCAACCCGGCCGAGGACAGTGACGCCGGGACCGAGTTCGAGCCGCTGCTTCGGACGGGCATCGACTCGGGCACGACGCTTTGGTTTCGCTTGGTCCAGCAGTCGATATTCGGTACGCAACTCGCGGCGAACCTCCCTCATGAGCCGGATGAGGACAGCCACGTACTAGCCGCCAGGGTATTCAAGGAGGGGGACGAGGCCGCGATTCACGCCATCGTGATCGCCGACGCGGACATGATGGGCGAGCAGTTCTTCCAACTCCGCCGGCAAGGAGTCGAGGACCTCAACTTCGATAACGTCACCTTCCTGCTGAACGCGGTCGACCGCCTGGCGAGCGATGATTCGTTCATTGACTTGCGCAAGCGCCGGCGCCGTCACCGGACGCTCGAAACCGTCGAGGCCAGGACTCGCAGCTACGAGGAAGACCGGCTCGAGGAGACCCGTCACGCCGAACAGGAGGCGGAGGAAAAGTTGAAGACGGCGCAGGAGCGGCTGGACGCGGCCGTCCAGGCCCTGGAGGAGCGAACTGACCTGGACGTGCAGACGAAGCGCATCATGATCTCGAACCAGGAGCGCATCGAGAACCGCCGTCTCTCGGTGGCGCGCAGCAACATCGAGGACGAGAAGGAGCGTCTTATCGAGGCCGCGCGTAGCGACATGGAGGCTGGTGTGCGGGCGATTCAGAACACCATCAAGCTGCTTGCGGTGGCGCTCTCGCCGGTCCCAGCATTTGGGATGTTCCTTTTCGTATCTGTCAAGAGGCGCAAGCGGGAACAGATTGGTGTTGCGCGCACCCGACTCGTGGAGGATTCCGAACGATGAGCGAAATGACCCGAACCCTGTATTTCGTGCTGGCGGCCGTCGTGGTGGCCGCGGCCGCCGTCGTGGTTGACCCGAGCAAGTCGAGGCCCGAGATCTTCGACGACGTCGGTGAGCAGTTCTTCGCGGAGTTCACGGACCCTCAGGCCCCGCGGTCGATCGAGGTGATCGACTATGACGAATCGACCGCGACGGCCACGCCGCTGAAGGTCGAGTTCCGGGACAACAAGTGGCTGATCCCGTCACACCATGATTACCCGGCGGACGCCGAGGAGCGGCTGGCCACCACGGCTGGAGCGCTGATCGAACTCCGGAAGGATCGGGTGGTATCGGACCTTGCCCAGGACCATGCCGAGTACTCGGTCGTTGACCCTCTTGACGATCAGAACGTGTCCCTAGCGGGCCGCGGCAAGCGCGTGCGAATCCTGGACGGCGATTCAAACGTACTCGCCGACTTCATCGTGGGGCAGGAGGTCGAGGGCAAGCGCGGGTACCGCTACCTGCGTGTGCCGGGCCAGAAGAGAACCTACGAGGTCAAGACGGAGGCGGACGTCTCGGCGCGGTTCCAGGACTGGATCGAGACCGATCTCCTGAAGGTGTCCCCCTTCGACCTGCGGCGCATTGAGATCAATCGGTACACGATCAACGAACGCCTCCGGCGGATCGAGAACCGCCAGAGGACTACGCTGACCAAAGACGACGACAAATGGCAGTTGGGCGGGCGCGAGCCCAACTCCGACACCATGAGCGACCTGACCACGGCTCTTGACCAACTGCGGATTGTCGACGTGCAGCCCAAGCCGGACGGTCTCACCGCAGACCTCAGAGCCAAGGAGGGCATCCGGCCGGTCCGTGAGAACTTCGTATCGCTTCAGGGCAAGGGCTTCTTCCCGAATCCTTACACCGGACAAATTCTCTCCAACGAAGGGGAAATCATCGTCGAGTCCAAGGACGGCCTGCGCTATGTGCTGCGGTTCGGCGAGGTCGCGCCGGGCGGTTCCGGACGCCAGGCCGGGGAAGGCGACGACGAGGGCGAGCGCCGCTACCTGATGATCAGCGCGGAGTTCAGCGAGCCGCTGGCCGAGAAGTACGAGGGCGATGCGGACAAAGGCCAGGAATTGGCCCAGGAGCTCAGCAACCGCTTCGCCGCTTGGTACTACGTGATTTCCGGAGCCGATTTCGGCAAGCTGCGGCCCAGCCTGTCGGACCTTCGGAAAAGCTGATCCTGCGGACCCGCCGGCCTGGGCAGATCAGAACTCGGCCCCGCAGCCATCGCAGTAAGCTGCGTCCGCAGCGTGTCTGGTACGGGAGCAATGCGGGCACATACGGACGACTGTTCGCTGGCTTCCGGTCCTCGTCAGTTCGGCCGACACGATTCCCGTCGGCACGGCGATGATGGCGTATCCGAGGATCATCAGGGCTAGGGCAAGCAACTGCCCGAGGGCCGTCTGAGGGGCGATGTCACCGTATCCCACCGTCGTCATGGTGACTACGGCCCAGTAGATGGAGGTCGGAATGCTCGTGAATCCCGCATCGTCGCCCTCAATGAGATACATCACGGTGCCGAAGATGACTGCGACGCTCATCACGCCGGTCAGGAAGACGACGATCTTGGGACGACTGGCCGAGAGCGCAGCGGTGAGTGCCTTGGCTTCGGTCAGGTGCCGAGCGAGCTTGAGCACCCTGAAGACGCGCAGGAGGCGGATTCCCCGCACAACGGCGAGCGATTGCGAGCCGGTGACGAGAGCGCTCAAATAGGTCGGCAGGATCGCCAGCAGGTCGACGATTCCGAAAAAGCTCAAGGCGTACGTGCGGGGATGGGCCACGGTCCACAGGCGCAAGGCGTACTCGATTGTGAACAGGACCGTGAAGCACCACTCCGCGATACGCAAGATGGTGCCGTGAGACGCGTTGATCGCGGGGACGCTCTCTAGCAGCACCGTCAGGACGCTGAGTAGGATCACAACCAGCAGAGCGAGATCGAATCCCCTTGCTGCAGGCGTGTGAACGCCGAAAATTATGACGTGAAGCTTGGCGCGAGTTCCGCCACGGGGCGGGCGGTCCGCTAGTGGGTCCATCACGGATAGTCTACGCAAGGGCCGGTTCTTGGTTCGGCGGCTCATGGCGGCCGGCTGGCAATGCGGTTCTGGCCAGCCGTTCGATTCGGGCAGTCTGCCTGACCGCAGCATAATGGAGTGTTCACCGGGAATACCAGATCATGGCCAAGGATATTCTTCTCGTCGCCAATGGAGACTTGCGGCTCTCCGCCAATCGCATGTGCTGGGCGGCCCAGCGGGAAATGGAGGCCCAGCTGTCCGACGCGATCGAGGCTGCTGGCGGCAGCGTCAAGCGTGCGCATGAATACGACGCGACCAAACAGCACGGCTTCATCGACAGCCAGAAACGGGGCCTTGAGGTTTTCCGGTCCGTTGACCGCAAGGCGCCGCTTGTCGTTGCGGAGGCTGTCTGGCAGTATTCGCAGCACATCCTCCCCGGATTAATGAGCCACCAAGGGCCGATCCTGACCGTTGCGAACTGGAGCGGCCAATGGCCCGGCCTGGTGGGAATGCTCAACCTCAATGGCAGCCTGACCAAGGCGGGTGTGCCCTACTCGACACTTTGGAGCGAGGACTTCCGGGACGAGTTCTTCCGTGGGCACCTCCGCAGCTGGATCGAAGGGCAGCGGATCCAGCACAGGCAGTCTCACGTAAGCCCTGCGACGGACATGATCCTGCCACACAAAGCCATGCTCGCGGGCCACGAGGCTGCGGACGAACTCCTCTCGAGGAAGGCGATTCTCGGTGTGTTCGATGAGGGCTGCATGGGCATGTACAACGCCATCATTCCGGACCACCTCCTGAACGCGACCGGCGTCTTCAAGGAGCGCCTGAGCCAGTCAGCGTTGTGGGCCGCGATGCAGCAAGTGACTGACGAGGAGGCCCGAGGCGTCCGGGATTGGCTCGACCAGAAGGGCATGCGCTTCCTCACCGGACCGGATGAAGCTGCCGACCTCACGGATGCACAGATTCAGATGCAGTGTCGAATGTACATCGCCGCCTTGCGGATCGCTGATGAATTCGGATGCGACGCAATTGGCATCCAGTACCAGCAGGGGCTGAAGGACATTTGCCCGGCGTCCGATCTCGTTGAGGGCCTCCTTAACAACGTCGACCGGCCGCCCGCCAAAAGCTTGGGTGGTCGGGTGCTCTTCGAGGGCCGGGCGATGCCCCACTTCAATGAGGTGGATGAATGTGCCGGTCTGGACGCCCTCGTCACGAATCGGGTCTGGACCCGGTTGGGCTACGACCCTGAGACCACCCTCCATGACCTCCGGTACGGAGAGCCGTACGAGGTCGAGGGTAGCGAAGCCTTTGTTTGGGTCTTCGAGATTTCAGGCTCAGTGCCTCCGCGCCACCTAATTGGGGAGTATGCGGGAGCCGTGAGCGAGCGGCAGCCTCCTATGTATTTCCCGCTCGGCGGGGGAACGATCAAGGGGGTGAGCAGGCCTGGGGAGGTCGTCTGGAGCCGAATCTTCATTGAGGATGGGCGACTGAAGGCTGACGTCGGCTTGGCGGAAGTGGTGGAGTTGCCGCAGGAGGAGACGGAGCGGCGCTGGCGCATCACGACGCCCCAGTGGCCGATCATGCATGCAGTGACTCGAGGAATCAGCCGGGATCGGATGATGGGACGGCACAAGTCGAATCACATTCAGGTGGCCTACGCGCCCGACCTTGCCGGTGCAAGACTCGCACTGAGCGCGAAGGTGGCAGCATTCCGCCGGCTGGGGATCGAAGTCTTCGTCTGCGGAACAGGCCACGACTTGGTTTGAAGCATTACAGAGGCTGCGAATGCTCTGGGGAGTGGGTCGCAGGGGGAGGGGAACACTTCATACGCCGTAACTGCCCAGGCGTCTGTTGATGTCGGGCGAAAAGACAACGAGTAAGAATGGGCTTGAGCAGTTACCATACGCGTTGAGTCATTTGCCTCAATTCGAAGGATGTCGCTAGCCGGGGCTTGCGCTGTTTGGGTGGGCCTGCAAACTGTTCGCAAATCCTGTTTCATTGAGCCATTTGCAATATTCCTGACGTAGCGGATTTTCGGGGTTGAGGGGGTTGCGGTGCTGGGCTAGGTCCTAGGTGGAATCAAGTTCATTCTTAGTTGGATTCTTCGGCCCTCGGACAATCGAGGGCGATTTCCAGACCAGCTACGGTAGGCAGAACCGAGGCCCCGACGAATCCTGGTGGGAGCGCAATCGCAAAACAATCCACTTGGCGAGCTTCCTTCACCGATCGGGAAATGCGCGAGCCTACGCATCCGCGGGTGCGAGCGCAGGCCTTCCTGACCGCGACACGGAATGGCGGACCGACGATACCTATGAAGACTACCAGTTGGACCCGCAAGCGCAACCCGACTAGTTCAAGGTTCGGGACGGAGTGTTCGCGGGCTCCGATCGCTATTGGAGATTCCTCTGGTTCGCGCCTCACGGCCGGTTCACCGTCTACCCGCATAAGCAAGTCCCCGTCAGCGTACGGTTCGAGGTCTACACAGCCCCAAGAACGGACAGGCCAGAGTTAATGTGACCTACCGGCAGTGATCGTCGCTCGCTTCGCGCAATCGGCGCGCTGCCCTCTCGTGGATGCCAGTGAGGGCGTATTGGAGCGCTGGGGAAACTCCCGGCCTTTCCTCCACCCGGTTCCGATCCAGCGAAGGTTCAGAGGTGGCACGAGGTACCCGTACCGGTAGTCGAGACCGTATTCGACCTAGATCAAGGAATGGGCCTCGCTGACAGCCGGAACGCGATTGATAGTTGCCGCGATCCTGTCGAGCATAAGAAGCTGCTGGTCGCTCAGAAAGTTACACGTAGGGGTACGCGCTGCGGATTCAGCATGACTCTACATTCCCGTTCGCGAAGAACCTCGGTGAGCGCTGCGTTCAGCCCAAGAACCCGCGCGTGAGTTTCGGCACTAGTTCCGGGACGAGCAGGGAACGCGGAACTCAGCGATGATTCGCAACGTACTGTCCACGCGCGGCAAGCCGCCTCGGAAGGGGATTCGTGAGTCCCCCCGGGGATCCGGGATCGCACCGGCCGCACACCTTGGTACGACCGACGGCGATCCTCCCTGCCCGTCGCCAGTCCGCCGAGCCCTTGAAGCCGGACACTCGGCCCAGAGGCAACTGCCGAACCTCAGTTCAGGCTTGGGCGGTCATTTCGATTTCCGCAGATCGAAGCGGTCCAAGGTCATCACCTTGGTCCATGCCTCGACAAAGTCATTCACGAGTTCCTCGTGCCCGTCGTCAGCTGCATAGTACTCGGCCACTGCGCGTAGCTCGGAATTCGAACCGAAGATCAGGTCGACCGGAGTAGCGGTCCACTTCAAAGCGCCCGTGAGACGATCGCGACCCTCGTAGATGCCCTCCGTGGCCGACTCGGCCCACTGGGTTGACATGTCGATGAGGTTGACGAAGAAGTCGTTGCTCAATGTGCCGGGACGGTCCGTGAACACGCCGTGAGGGGAGCTCCCAGCGTTGGCATTCAGAACCCGCAAGCCACCGACCAGTGCTGCCATTTCGGGCACTGTCAGGTTCAGTAGCACCGCCTTCTCCACCAACATCTCCGCTGGAGACCGAGCACTTCCGCCGGTGAAGTAGTTGCGAAATCCGTCCGCGACAGGTTCGAGCAGCGCGAAGGAGTCTACATCGGTTCGGTCCTGCAAGGCGTCCATGCGACCCGGCACGAACGGCACATCCAGGTCGAGTCCAGCTCTTCGGGCCGCCTCCTCAATGGCTGCCGCGCCACCCAGCACGATCAGGTCGGCGAGAGAGACTCGCTTGTCGCCTGATTGCGCGCTGTTGAACTCTCCCTGGATCTCTTTCATCTCTGCGAGCACGCGGCCCAGTTCAGTCGGGTCGTTTGCAACCCAATCTCTCTGGGGTGCGAGACGAATTCGTGCCCCATTGGCACCGCCACGCATATCGGTCCTTCGGAACGTGGACGCCGAGGCCCAGGCGGCCTTGACCAGTTCAGCCGTAGTCAGGCCGGAACCGAGAATCTCGGCTTTCAGCTCGGCCGCGTCGTGTGCATTGATCAGGGTGTGATCGACTTCGGGAATCGGGTCTTGCCACACGAATCCCTGGTCAGGCACCAGATCACCGAGGTAACGCGAGGTCGGACCCATGTCGCGGTGTGTCAGCTTGAACCAGGCCCGTGCGAACGCATCCTCGAACTCCTCCGGATGATCCAACCAGCGCGATGTGATCTTGCGATAGGCGGGGTCAACCTTGAGAGCAAGGTCGGTGGTGAACATCATTGGCGCATGCCGTTTGGAAGGATCGTGGGCATCCGGCACGGAGTGCGACCCCGCCCCACCGGCGGGCTCCCACTGGATTGCACCCGCGGGGCTGCGCGTCTGGACCCACTCGTAGGCGTACAGGTTCTCCAGGTAGTTGTGGGTCCAGGCCGCGGGACTGAACGTCCAGGCACCCTCGAGGCCGCTGGTGATCGTGTCGGCGCCCTTCCCTCGGCCGTAGCTGTTCTTCCAGCCGAGTCCCTGCTCCTCGATCGGACCGGCCTCCGGCTCGACACCTACGTGCCGGGACGGATCAGCGGCACCATGAGCCTTGCCGAAGGTATGACCGCCGGCAATCAGCGCCGCCGTCTCCTCGTCGTTCATCGCCATACGGCCAAAGGCCTCGCGAATGGCGTGAGCAGCGGCCTGCGGACCCGGATCGCCGCCCGGACCCTCGGGATTCACGTAGATCAGGCCCATCTGCGTCGCGCCGAATGGACGATCCAGTGCTCCCTCCTCATCGCGCCGATTTGCCCCGAGCCACTCGCCCTCGGGTCCCCAGTTGACTGCCTCGGGCCGCCATGCATCCGTCCGGCCACCAGCGAATCCCAGGGTCTCGAAGCCCATCGACTCCATGGCGACCGTGCCCGCGAGAATCATCAGGTCGGCCCAGGAGATCTTGCGCCCGTACTTCCGCTTGATCGGCCAGAGCAATCGGTGCGCTTTATCCAGGTTCGCGTTATCGGGCCAGCTATTCAGCGGCGCGAAGCGCTGCAGACCGCCGTCAGAGCCGCCCCGTCCGTCGATGGCTCGATACGTGCCCGCGCTGTGCCACGCCATGCGAATGAAGAACGGCCCGTAATGACCGAAGTCCGCGGGCCACCAGTCTTGAGAAGTCGTCATCAACTCCTCGAGATCCTCTTTCAGGGCATCCAGATCGAGACTCTCAAACTCGTCCGGATAGCTGAAGCCTTCGCCCAGGGGATTGGAATCCGCCGAGGGCTGGCGCAGCGGATCGAGGCTCAGCCGGTTAGGCCACCAGTAGTCATTGTTCGGCGCGCCGCTCTGGGCGAGCGCCGAGTTGACTGGCGAGATCGGGAGAATCCCAATCGCCAGCAGGGTAAGCAGTGAGGTCGTTCGCACTTGCATCTCAATCGTCTCCTTTCGGTAGCGGCTTGCGCTAGTCATCGCCGAAATCTTGACCGGATCGAAGGTAACGCACACAACTGGGCCTTCAGCGACCGACGGCAAGCCGACTCCGTAATGACTCCAGTCTGAGACGCATCCAGCTGATACGTCCAAGACATTGTTTCGATCTACCTGATAGGATCTTGCTATCAGAGATGCAGCCGTACGACTTTTCGCTGCGACAGATCCAGTACGCGGTGGCCGTGGCCGAACTGAGGAGCTTTCGACGGGCGGCGGAGCGCTGCCACGTGTCTCAGCCGTCGCTGAGCTCGCAGATTGCGGAGGTTGAAGTCGCGCTGGGGGTCCAGTTGTTCGAGCGCGATCGCAGGGGTGTGATGATCACGGCAGCCGGATCCGAAATTGTCGAACGCATGCAGCGCGTACTCGTTGAAGCGGACGATGTGAGCAAGGCCGCGCAACGCTTCCTGGACCCTTTGGCGGGCACGCTGCGGATCGGCGTAATACCAACTATTGGGCCCTACCTGCTCCCTGTCGCCTCACCGCTGCTGCGCGAGGAGCTTCCGCGGTTGTCCCTGAACTGGCTGGAGGACAAGACCGAGGCACTTGTTCGCCGGATCCTTCACGGAGACCTTGACGGCGCGTTCCTGGCACTGGAATCCCCAATCGGCGACCTCCGCTACGAAACGATCAGACAGGATCCGTTCGTGCTTGCGATGCCACCGAGTCACCGCCTTGGGGATTCGACTGCACCGATACCGTTCAGCAGGGTGCGCGGCGAGCACATTCTCCTGCTCGATGAGGGGCACTGCTTGCGGGACCAGGTCATCGAGTACTGCAGCGAGAGGGGATTCGAGCAACTCAGCGTTCGAGCGACAAGCTTGCCGACACTGGTACAGATGGCTTGCGCCAACATGGGCATCACCTTGCTGCCAGGCATCTCGGTGCCTATCGAGTCTCGTCGCTCTGGCCTTGTGACGCGTCCGTTTAAGCAGCCGGCGCCGCACCGGACCATCATTCTTGGTTGGCGGCGGCAATCAGCTCTAACGAAAGCGATGCGGAAGATCGCCGAAACGGTGCGGTCTGCGGTCTAGGCCCGAGTGACAGTTCCTTGCAGCACGGTCAAGACAAGTGTAGATGCAACGCTGTTTTACGGGCTTTGCTGCTTCCGCGTCACGATTCGGTTACAGATTGCGAATCGGTTGATTTGGTTGCATTACCGCATCCCAGTTGCGCATGCTGTATCGTTCTCCGACACCGATCCCTTGGGTTCCACGCGATTCAGATTCCTCGGCGGAACCCCCGACTGCCGACCGGCAGCGCCTTGCCTGTTAGACGTGCCTCGATGCCCGCTAGGCCTCCGACCTGGACGGCACGCTGGAGCCGGCGATCATCATCGAGGTGTTGCTTATCCTGGTTCGCCATCTTGGGTCTCGGCCCGAGCAGGTGGCCCGCCGCCTCCAGGCTCACGCTCCGCCCATTCCGCCGGTGCAGGTCTAGGCCGCGCCCGATCTATCCGATCCCCGCCGTTCGACGTGGATGTGTTGAGGTATGAGTCCACGGTGGACTTGCGGCAGGAGGTTCGAGCGGTCGCGGTGGAGCATGGCGTGGCACACAGCTGGATGATGATGAAGTGAAGCGGGTGCCGGAAGGGAAGTGAGATGGCGGCGTGGAGGATGTGGGAGAGGTTCTGTACGACAGTCCACATTTGACGGTAACTGGAGCGTCGGGGGAATTGGTGTTGGGTTTGAAGCTGGAGGCGGGCCGGGAGAACGACTTCGAGGACGTCGCGTTATTGGCGGCACAGTTGAATGTGTGACTGTGCGGAAGGTAGATGAATTGTGAAACTGTCACCGCAAGGTGTCCCGGAGATGGAGTTGTGCAACGAAGTGAAGGATCGGGTCCGGGCGTTCTTCCGATCGAGGTTGGGAGTGGAGAATGAAATGGACGAAGGGAGGGGCAAGCTCGGTGAGAGCGGAATCGGTGAGTAAGTGCCGGCGGTCTGTTGCAGGCTGGTTGAGGACGGGGACCGTAATACGGCGATCAGGATTTCGGCACCCGGGATCGTTTTCGCCGGAGCCTCATTGCGGGCCGTCGGGCCGTGAGTCGTTTCAGAGCCGTGTGGGAAGCCGGACTGATTCGATACTGTCGTGTAAAAGCTTCGAATCACGGGGACCGGCACTGCGAGCAATGCGCCCTAATCGTGGCACCGTGGGGCTGGCCGGAAAGGGAACCTCTACACGCAGGCCGGTCCGACACCGGGCTCCTTAGGCCTCGTCGCGTCCAAGCGACGCGACTTGGAATCTATCATGACGCTGTGGGCAATCTCCGACCTCCACCTAGCGAATCCGTATAACCGGCATGCCCTCGAGGCCATGCCGGCTCTGCCGGACGACTGGCTGATTCTGGCAGGGGACGTCGTCGATGGTCCGCGCCGGCTCGAGTGGTGCTTCAGAGTTCTGACGAAGAGGTTCAGGAAGATCGTATGGGCGCCTGGCAATCACGAGCTCTGGACCAGACCCGGCAGCCCGGCCGAGCTTCGCGGCGTCGCGCTCTACGACAGGCTCGTGGAGATCGCGCGGAGCCACGGCGTCATAACTCCCCAAGATCCGTATCCCGTGTTCTCCCACCCTTCGGGAGCAGTCTTGATCGCGCCGCTCTTCCTGCTGTACGACTACAGCTTTCGTCCCTTCGATGTCCGCGCTGACGAGGTAGTCAGATGGGCGGCGCAAGGAGACTCGCTGTGCGCGGACGAATACTACCTGCACCCGGACCCGTTCCCTGACCGCGCAGCGTGGTGCGCGGCTCTGTGCGCCGAGGCCGCGGCCCGGCTGGAAGCCTGTGCGCCGGACATCCCGAAGATTCTCGTGAACCACTTCCCTCTGGAGGAGGAGCGGGCAGTGCTGCCCAAAGCCCCCCGCTTCACGCCGTGGTGCGGAACACGTCGAACGCGTGGCTGGCACAGGCGCTTTAATGCCCGAGCCGTGGTCTTCGGCCACCTCCACACCCGGGGTACGTGGTGGATCGACGGAGTGCCGTTCCAGGAGGTTTCGCTCGGCTATCCGTCGCAGTGGGACCGCCGGCGCGGCATCGGCGCCTACCTTCGGGAGGTGGCCCTGGCACCCGTGGGAGCCTCGGTGGGATGACGGTCGCGGGCGGGCGCTGGTGGACACCCCTTCAGGTCGTCGACGGCATCGAGATCGTTCACGTCGACCTCGCGCTCGACGATTCACGCGAGAAGGAGGCCATGCGCTGGCTCGATTCGATCGAAAGGGACCGCTGGGGAAGGTTTGTCGTCGACAGGGCGCGAAACGAGTTCGCATTGTGCCGCGCCGCACTCCGTACCCAGCTATGCGAGCGGCTCGGCTGCGGCAACGAACGCCTTTCGTTCGGCTACGGTAAGTACGGAAAGCCCTTCGCCTCGGTAGACGGGAGACCGTCCCCTTATGCATTCAATGTCAGCCATAGCGGCACGCACGGATTGATCGCGTTCTCCGCAACGGGCGTGATCGGCGTCGACGTCGAGGAGCGAAGAAGCCGTGCTGATATTGACGGAATCGCCGAAACGGTGTTCGGGCGCAACGAACAGGCGGCTGTTGCGAGTTCGAGCGGAACGGACAAGGTCGATCTCTTCTACCGGTTATGGACGATCAAGGAAGCATTGATCAAGGTCATCGGCACCGGTTTCTCGCTCAATCCGTCCACGTTCGAGGTCCCGGTCAGCATGCTCCATGGTGGCAAGTCCTGCGGGTTTCGATTTCCTCACCTTCCAGCGAGAGCGTGGAAGATTGCCGACTTGGGCGAAGAGCGGTTCGCCGCCGCCATCGCCTACGAAGGCAGCTCGCACGGATAACCTCCAACGGATGCGGGCCTAGACCATTCGGGGCGTTGCGACGATCCTCCCGCCCCGTACAATGTTCGTATGGGCATTGAGGCGAGCAGTACTCGCTGGCGACCGGCAGCGGCTATGCGTACCGGCAGTGCGCTGATCCCCTTGGCTGCGGTTCTCTTGCAGCCGGCGGTCGCGATCCCGGCCACGATCGAGCAGTCCTTGCCCGAAAGGCGCGTCGCGGCTTGGGTGCTCTCGAACGGAGGGAGGCTGTCGCTTCACGGAATCGGCGGCGAGTTCCGATCGGCCGCCGATTTGCCTCGCGAGCCGTTTGAAGTCAAGGAGATCATCCTCACTGGCACCTTGGTGCATCCCCGCGATCTCGAACGCCTCTCACCGCTCGCGAATCTCAAAGGCCTGACCCTTCCGGGGACCATGTGGAATCCGGTCTGTTGCGGAAAACTGGGAAACGTTGACGACAGCGACCTGCTGGAGAGCATTGCCGGCCTAGAGACCCTCGAATCGCTCCACCTGAGCCACCACTTCATGAGTGTGTTCAAGGGCATTCGGATCTTCGACCACGGAATCGAGAAGATCAAGTCCCTGGGCAACCTGCGGTCGCTTCAGCTGAAGTCGACCCGGATCACAGGAGCGCACCTGGACACATTCGGGAAGCTCGAGCGACTCGACGTGACCCAGACTGACGTCAATGACGAGGGTCTGCGTCGAATCGCGGCTCTCTCCGGACTGAAGACGCTGCGCCTACGCAGCACGTACGTGACGGACGAAGGCTTGGCAGCCATTTCCGAGCTCCCCGGGCTCGTGGAGCTGGACCTTGCTGACCTCGAACTGTCCGACGCTGGCATCGCGCACCTCGCGACACTCGAGAACCTCCGGGTCCTCAATCTCCGTAGCGCGGCAATTACGGATTCCGGCCTTTCCCACCTCTCGGGCATGACGCACCTGGCGGACCTGAATCTGTATCGGACCCGGGTCACGAATGCAGGCATACCGAGCCTCGCGGAATTGCCTTCGCTCAGGAAGCTTGACTTACGATACAGTCGCGTGACCTCCTCGGGAGTGGACGTGCTGAAGTCGGCACGCCCAGAGGTCAAGATCGCATACGTTGAGACCGAGCCTGTGGTTTCGGGCACGGCCGTCGGCGAACCGCCTACCGAAGGCCTCGCGGCTCTCGTCGAATGGGTTGAGGCTGCCGGAGGCGTGGCGGATGCGAGGGGTGATGGGACAATCGCCCTCACCTTGCGGGGTCTCCCATTCGCGGACCGGGACCTGGCTGCGCTCCAGCACTTTCCATCGATTACTTACTTGGACCTCGCGGCGACAGATGTCAGCGACTTGGGGGTGGAGGCCCTGAAAGCGCTCCCCAAGCTGCGGACGCTCAACTTGGCCAGCACGCGAGTCACGGACGCCGGCTTGGCGGCGGTCGCCTCGCTGGAGTCTCTCGAAAAGCTCGTGTTGGACCAGACCCTTGTGGACGGCCCCGGGCTCGCGTCGCTGGCAAGCCTGCGGGTCCTGAGATCTTTGTCGCTGAAGGGAGTCGCGGCGGGCGATGACGATCTGATGCCATTGGCCAAGCTCGACGGACTTGAGGTGCTGGACCTCGACTACATGCCAATTGGCGACGGTGTAACGGCGACGATCGCCAGCCTGCCCAGCTTGGTCGAACTCGGCCTGACAGGTACCAGGCTGAGTGACGTCGGGTTGCAGGCCCTTGCCCCCCTGGCCGGTCTGCGCCGGCTTTCGGCGGCCTTCACCGACGTCACGGACGGCGGAATGAAAGAACTGTCCGCTTTCCCGCAACTGTCCGAACTAGACTTGGCGAACACTCGGGTCACAGATGAGGGGATCGGGTCGCTCGATGGACTGTCGGCGCTCCAGAAGGTGAGCCTCGACTACACCAAGGTCTCGGCAGCGGGCCTCGCCTCCTTGAAGGCCAACCATGGAATGGCATCGCTAAGCCTGGACAATACTGCGGTTGACGACGGTGCCGTCTCTGTTCTGCGGCAGTTCGAGGGAATGACGTCACTGAACCTGTATCACACGCTTGTGACGGAGGAGGGAGTAGCCTCGCTAAAGTCCGCCCTGCCGAACTGCGAGATTGCGTGGGACAGGGACTCGGCCCAGCCCACTCGACGCAGGTAGGTTCGGATGGCTCGGGTGATGCGGCGGCTCTTTCTGGCCACGTGCGCCTTCCCGCTACTGGCAGGTGGGGCTGGCGCCGGGTCGGCTGAGTTCGAGACATGGGTCCGCGAACTCGGCGGTACGGTCCTGCTTGGACCGGACGGGGAGATCCAGGAAGTCGACCTAAGCCGGAGCTGGATCAGTGATCTCGACCTCGGCCGGCTGGCCGGCATCGACACGCTCCGGCACCTAGTGCTCGCGCAGACCCACGTTACGGACAGCGCCTTGGATGTTGTTGCGAGCTTGCCGGGCCTGCGCGGGCTGGACCTGTTCTTCTGCGAGCATGTCACCGATTCCGGCGCGTCCATTCTCCGGAAGGCTACGAGGCTTGAGCGGCTCAACGTCCGCGGCACGAAGATCAGCGATTCCGGGGTGAAATTCCTGACCGAACTGGAGCAACTGCGCTGGCTGGACATCGGTATCACGGAAGTCAGCGATGCCACGGTCGAACTGCTGGAGGCTGTGCCGGGGCTCGAATCCTTGGCGATCGGAGGCAATCGAGTCGGAGAGGTCGGCATCTCGAGCCTGCGGTCGCTCAAACGCCTCAAGCATTTGGACCTGAGTGGAGCGCAAGAGACCGACAGCGGAATCTGGGCGGTGACCGTGACGGACCTGAACCTGGACGAGATTGGCGATCTCGAGGGACTGGAGAGCCTGAACCTGGCGTCGCCGAGCAAACAGTACGTGGATGCGGTGAGCAGCGGAGTGCCACGCCTCCGAGGGGCGATCCGGGTCACGGACTTCGGGGCAGTCCAACTCGCCAGGCTTTCGAACCTGCGACGGCTCAACCTCACTAGGTCGATGCTCACGGCGGCCGGGATTCGAAACTTGCAGCCCCTTGCGCGGCTTGAGGACCTCAACCTATCGCACGCCGGTGGCATAGACGACGCTGCCGGCCCGGAATTGGCCGGGCTGACGTCCCTGCGGTCCCTGAACGTCTCCTATACGCAATTCGGTGACGACGGGCTGTCGGCTCTTCGCGATCACCCGAATCTCCGTCGAGTCGTCGCCGCCGGCACCCGGCTTACCGAAAAAGGGATCTCTGAGTTCGTCGCTGCCCGCGAGGGCCGGGACGTCGTTCACTGACCGTCCACCGGCAAGCGAGGTTACGAGGTCGCTTGCGGAATGGTTCCGTACGAAGTCGGGAAATGCTCGATCGGCGCTCCGACCTCTCTGGCGACTGTCCTGTACAGATCTCCAAACGTTCCCGTCACGCGGGTGTGATGGCCTGCCTTAAGGCTTCCGGCATGACCGGCGAGGACCACGGCCCCTCCGCTGTTCTTGTGGACATTGGCCTCGGCATGCTCGTGAACGTAGAGGAGTGCGCAGTTGTCCAGCAGTGACCCCGCGCCTTCCGGAGTGTTCTTCAGCTTGGCTACGAGGTACGCAAACTCCTCCACATGCCAGCGGCAGATGTCCCGCATCACCTCTTGCTGTCGTTGGCGATGCGCCCCGCCCAAGTGCGAATACTCATGGTGGCGGGCGAAGGACAGCCCCAGCCACGGGAACCTCGTGAGACCCTGGCACTTGGTCAGCATGTACGACGCTACCCGGGTCTGGCCCGACGCGAAAGCATGGACCAGGAGGTCACTTTGGAGCTTGGCAATCCGAGGATAGTCTCTCGGATCCCCTCCCGCTTCCGGTGCCTCCACGTTCTTCGAGTATTCGGCTGGGAATCCTGCAATCGCGCGCTCGATATCGAAGATCGACGACAAGTAGTCATCGACTCGCCGCGAATCCTCGGCACCCAGCCGGCTCCGCAATCGTCCTGCCTGTCCGCGCACGGCGTCGAGAACGCTCCGCTTGCGGTCCACCCAGCCTTCGTCAAGGCGTCCGAACAGGCGATCGAACAGCTTCTGGGGAATCACCTCGGGCGGCAGCGCGCGGTTCTTGGCGCTCCAGCTCATGTTCCGCTGCATGCTGGTGCCGAACGACTCTTGGCAGACTCCGATCTGCAGGGAAGGGAAGCGCGAGTTGCCACCGATCTTGTCGGCGACGAGCTGGTCAATCGAAGGTCCGCCCGCCCCGGTTCCCGTGTACTTCTCGCCAGACATCAGAGCGCTCATGGTCCGTTGATGGCCATTGCCAACGCCGCTGGTCTGGCCGTTGGGATTGTCCAGGCCCGATAGAACCTGGACGTCGTTCCGCAGGCGGGCCAAAGGGGAGAGGCAGGGGGTCAGGGTGTATTCTCGACCCTCGTCGCGGGGGATCCAGTAGCGCTCTGGGACGCCGTTGCCGTTGAACCACAACACGAACCGTGTCTCGGGTGCGGCCTGCAGGGAATCCGACCGGCTGGCGTACGCCGTACCGGCTGCGTTGAACATGCAGGCCAGTGGGGGTAGGCCGATTCGGACAATCGAGCCTCCGAGGCCCATTCCCGCCAAGAAGGTTCGCCGATCGATGGGTTGCGCTGCCATTGCTCAGTTGACTCCGTCCATGCGGAGGTGCTCCCGGGAAACGGTCAAGCCGACAAGGAGTTCTCGGTATACGAATCCCGAACGCTGAAATCGATTATAGGCCCGATCGATCAGGTCCGCATCCGCCTTTGTCTCATGTCGGCCGAAAATGTACCGAAAAAGCTGCTTGACGAGGCACTTGTGACAGGTTTTGGAATCGGCCAGAACATGGCCGGCACCGCGTGGCGAGCGGAATGCCGAGTCTGCGATCCCGGCAATGTATCCGGCCGGGTCGATCGCGAGTTGATGCGTCTGGGACTCCATGCCCTGCTGTTCCTGCTGGGGTGTGGGATCGACCCGAACAGGCTCGGTCTCTCGAAACGCTCCGATCGTGTCGAAGTGCTCGAACCCGAATCCAATCGGGTCCACCAACTTGTGGCACGAAGCGCACGCTTCCTGGGAGGCGTGCATTTGCGTCATGGTTTCGCGCACTGTCATCGGCTTGGCACCGAGTTTCAGAGGCGGCAGGGACGCATCGACGCCCGGGGGCGGGGGAGGGATGGACTGGCACAGGAAGTGCTCCCGGACGAACAGGCCCCTCTCTGTTGGCGAGGTGTTGATCGGTTTACCGGTCTGGGCCAGGAACGAGCCGTGCCCCAGGATGCCCCCGCGCATCGAAGCTTCGGGATAGCGCGTCATAGTAAACGGCTCCTTGGGGACCTGCATGGAGTAAATCGTCGTGAGGAAATCGTCCACGAACGTATAGTCGGCCGAGAAGAACTCGCGAAAATCGATGTCGTTCCAGACTAGGTGGCGGAAGAGCCGGAGTGATTCCTCGGTCATGCTCTCCGCAACTTCCCGGCTGTAGTTGCGGTACAGGTTCCGGTCCTTGACGGAGTCGAGCAATCGGTCGAAGCGCATCCACTGGGCGAAGAACCTGTCCATCGCCTCGCGGGCCATCGGTCGGTCCAGCATGTGGCGGGCGGTTGCCTCGATCGCGTCCAGTTCCGCGAACTGGCCGTCGGCTGCTAGCCTGAGCAGGGTTCGATCCGGCATCGAGTCCCAGAGGGCGTAGGAGAGTCTGGCTGCAACGCCGAATTGCTGGTGCGGACTGTCCGCTCCGCCCGGCGCAACGAACAGGAAGTCGGGGGATTGTAGGATGGCCTCGACCATCGTCGCGGCTCCCGCCAGGAAACTCCCCTCCGAGGCAGCCCAATGGATCAGGAGGTCGGTAAGCGAAGCTACTTCCGATGGGTCGAGGGGGCGGCGGTACGCTCGCATCCCGAAATTCCGAACGAAGGACTCCGCGCAGGTCCGGTCCGTAGGGCCGGTCGGCTCGCAGGGGATCAGATCGTTCTCGTCACCGTACCGAAATGCGTTTCTCGCAAGCTTCTCAGCGGCTGCGCTATAGGCCTCCGCCAGCGAGGCTGTGATGGACTGCGCCGAGGCTTGGTTCGTGTAGCCGTTGACGAAATCCTCGGGAGGGAAGTTCCTCGATGGCTTGGTCCTGTCTCCCAGCAGGTCGCGCACGGTGTTGTCGTACTGGGCGTGTGTCAGCCGCCGGATCGGTTCTGGAACGCGCGGGCCACCGCTTCGCTCGTCCGTCGCTTCAGCCTCTTCCATTCCTGCCAAGTGCTCGACCCACTCGATGAGCAGTCGCTCGTTCTCGGTTCCCGCGGCAATGAGCGGCCCGCCGGTATGCGGAATCCGATTGGTGGGCTTGACGATCAGGAGCGAACGGGCCGGTTCCTCCTTGTCGACAAGGACCGACAGGCTCCGGCCGAACCGGTTGATCACTTCCTCAGATGCGCCACTCTCGGGGAAATGAAGGCGGGTTTCGGACGCCACTCCAGAGGCGTTGTGGCAGGCCCTGCAGTTTTGCGATTCGAGGCTCAGAAACAGCCCGCCGGCAAAATCCGGGACAGTCGCCGCCTCCAAGGCCAGTCCGGAAATGCCGCTAGCCGTGATCCAGATTGAGCTTGTGAGATAGGACCAATTGAGGAGCCGTTGGCGAACCCGCGCTGCCTCGACAGCGGACGCCCAACGAGACAAAGCCGCTCTCAAGGAGGTCGAACCTAGTCTCGTGGGCGCAGCCGCCATATGTCGATTCTACAGCTTGTCAGCGGCTTATAAACGACCTCAATAGTCATGTGCGACCCAAGAACAACGCTCCTCGGCCATGGAAGTCGCAATCCGCTCGGGTTTGCGCTTGGGCGTGGAATTCTGTTTCGACCGCGGATTGCAAAACGGTGAGCCGGACTGAATCGCACGAGTTGAAGCCCTGAACGTCCGAGGGACGAGGATTGCAGCTACAATCGGCGGGCCATGACGTGCGTTCGACTGCTGCTGCCTCTGGGTCTCGCTCCTCTCCTTTACGGACAGTTCTATCAGCCCTCGTCGGAGCCTGGGCGCGACTGGCTGCCGGTCCCGATGACGTTTCCGAGCAAGATTACTGCGGATCGGCTTGAGAACGCCGAACGGCCTGCCATCGCTCGGGATGCTGGCGGCTCCATCTGGATAGCCTGGTCGTCCTGCCGTCCCCAGACGGATTCCTGGCCGATTGGCGATCCCGGGATCGACGCATGGAACTGGCCTGACGACGGGCAGGATTCCATCTTCATTCGGCAGTTCGACGGCCAGGATTGGAGTGACGAGCAAACGGTCAGCGAAGTTCCGGGCGTAAACCACCGGCCAACGGTGATCACTCGAGGAACGGAGGTTAGGGTCCTGTGGACGTCGAGGAGGGAAGGCCGCTGGGCAGCCTACGAGAGGGTGTACGACGGGCGCTCCTGGTCTCCTGAGCGCAAGATCCCGCGAAGCGACGGTGCGCTGGAGATTCGCTCAGCGAGTCTCGACGACGGCCGCGCGGTAGCGGTCATCCGTAAGCTCCAACCGCCTCGCATCGAGTTGCAAGCGCTCGTACTGGAGGGGGATTCCTGGGGTGCGCCCACGCGCTTGGATGAGGGTTCGGGCCGCTGTTTCCGCCCGAACATCGTTGCCCTGCCGGGCGGCGCCTGGCGCGTGGCTTGGGACGAGGAGCGGGACGGGAACTACGACGTTTACACGCGAAAGGACGGCGATCCGGTCGAGCGTTTGACGACATCGGCGCTATGGGACACTGCACCGTTCCAAACCCTGGACGCGGAGGGCCGTGCTTGGGTCGCTTGGGAACGCCGCGAGACGGTCGGGGGGCGATTCGCATACCGAGGCCGGAGCATTTTCGCGAAAATCTCCGGAGATTCCGGATGGACCTGGGCGCCGTCGCCGTTCGAAAAGTCCGAGGATCCGGGGCGGCTCACGAGGCATTCGGCCTATTGGGCGGCGCACGCGATGAGCGAGGAGCGCTACCCACAACTGCTGCTCCGGAAGAACGGAGACATGTGGCTGTTTTGGCTCGGAGGCGGACGGATGTCGAGTGTGTCGTTCTCCGGCCGCGTCCTGCGCGACGGAAAATGGTCCGCTCCGAAACTCCTGTTTCACGATCCTAACCCCTACACGGCATTCCAGTTGCCGTCCGTTCGCCGCGGCGTCGACCTGGCTTCGAGCGGCAGGGGCCCGTACCAGGTTCCATTGGCGAACCAACTCGTTACGGCCTTGGACGACGAGGACGGGTGGCTGTGGTTGGCCTACGAAGTGCCAAGGCGCCGGCACATCGCCGACCGACTCTGGGCCTTCGGCATTACCCAGCGGCCGGGCGGCTACGGTGCGGACATCTACTCTCACCGCATCGATCTCGACGAGCGCCGGTCCCGGTTCCAGGAGGTCGTCGACGAGCAGGAGCCCATACCGGCCCTAGAGCCACGCACCTATCGCCGGGATGCCCCACAGAGTCTGGAGGTCGGTGACGAGCGCTACCGGCTTGTGTGGGGCGATCTCCACGGACACACCGAGAACGACGGGATCGGAACGTTCGACATGTATTACGCTCACGGGCTCTTCGTGACGGGGATGGACTTTGTCGCTTCGACGAATCACGACTTCACCCCCGACTTCCTGACGCAATCAGAATGGGCCGAAGTCCAGGCCCTGGCGGGTGTCTACGAAGAGGCGACGGACCGCGTTGCATTCAGCGGCTGGGAGTGGACGACCGAGAGCCAGGACGAGCGAGGCGGGCATCGGGCCATGTATTTCCGAAACGATGACGCCCCGATCTTCCGATCCACGACGGTGACGTCGAACACCGTCTACAAGCTGTTTTCGCTGATCCGCCCGTGGGACGTCATCCTGCAGCCGCACCACAACGACTGGACAGGCTACGATCCTGACCTGCAACCCGTTTTCGAGATCACATCTGCCTGGCAGCAGGCCCGTGAGGAAGCGGTCCGATTCAAGAAGCAGGGACCCGTGTCCGCCGTCTGGGAAGCGCTCGACCGGGGGTACCGCATCGGTTTCGTGGGCTCTGGGGACTCGCACTGGATGGGGACCGGAGAGGACAACGGCATCACCGGTGCCTACGTGAAGGAATTCACGCGTGACGGCGTCTTCGAAGCAATCCGCGCCCGACGGGTGTTTGCATCGACTGGAGGTCGGTTCCTAATCGACTTGCGGGTCAACGGAGCGTTCATCGGCGAATCGGTCGAGGTGGATCGGGCGGATCCGTTGCGCATTCAGGTGCGGGTCGAAGGGGAGCGCCCGGCTGAGCTACTGGAGATCGTGAAGGACCACAAAGTCATCCACGCGACGAGGGGGAATGGCGGTTTGATGGAGTTGGAGTTTCTCGACCGATCCGGTCCTCAGTCGGATGGCAGAGCCAGCTACTGCTACGTGCGGGTGCGGCAGGCGGGCGACCAGTACGCATGGGCGAGTCCTGTCTGGATCGATTGGAAATAGCCTGCCGGGGGAGTTCTTGCTGGGGTACTGCCCGTGCTGTGGCCTGGAGCCTGCGGACATGTCAGTGGTGTCCTGGCGAGGGCCGACTAGCCACCGGGGCTCGGCAGGATACCAGGCGAGGACCAGTTCGTCCCGGGAAGCGAGACTCGCAGAATGCCCGCGGATCTCCGGCTAGAGCGAAGGGGACGCGTGCGAGCTTTGCCGGCCCTTCGCATCTACGACTGATGGGGTGGCGTTAACTGGGTCAATTGGTCAATCGCATGATGAGTCGTTCGAACTCTGCTGTTGCGGCATTGGCATTCGTCGCCTGGCCAACCGCCGGAGTCGCTCAATCCCCGAGCCCGAGGCTGGTCGAGCCAGGAGACGCATTCCCTGAACTGGAAGTTTATGACGGAGCCGGGAATTCGTTCAACACAAAGAGTTTGAAGGGATACTACGCGGTCATCGTGAACGGGTGTTTGACTTGACCGCCCTTCATTCCTCACGTCCCCAGGTTGGAGGCGGTTCATCGAGACTACCCGCGAAAGGGCGAGAGGTTTGTCTACCTGTACAAGGCCCTGGCGCACCCTGAGCTGAACGGCTAGGTCAATTCGATCACCCTTGAGGAGCGCCTGACGCACATCGAAGAAGCCAAGCGGACACTGGGATCGGAGATTCCTTGGATCGCCGACAACATGGCGAATGACTTGAAGCATGCCATAGGGAACCGCCAGAATTCCGAGTACCTGCTCAATCCCGAAGGCCAGCTGCTGAGGGCGTGTGCCTGGAGCGGCCCAGACCAGTTGCGCAGGGACCTGGAGGAATTTTCCGGGCCGGTGGAGAGTCCGACCCGGGTGTCGGATCTGAACCTGACGATCCGGCCGGCACCCGAGCATGCTCCGGCCGGCATGGTTCCCCGGATTGTAAAGCCCGGGATCTATCGCACGGTGGTATCAAAACCACAGCTTGCGGCTACCAAGGAGCCGTTTTACACCAAGCTGCGCGCAGAAGCCGAGCAGTCGTTGCTCACCAAGGGTGCGGGCAAGCTCTATCGGGCATTCCAGATCGACCCGCTTCATGGGGGCACTGGAACAACCGGGCGCCGGAGATGGACGTGGCGCTGTCGGTGCCGGAAGGAGTCGAGATTGTTCCGGAGAGGCTGCAAGGACCGCAAGTAGAGGAAGATGCCGATGCGGACCCTCGCGAGTTCCTGGTGGCCGAAAACCGCGGAGATTCCCGAGAGCGGCTGAACTTGAAGATTCGTTACTACGTTTGCGCGGGTACGTGGCGCAGACCAATCACACAGGAATACTTGATCACTTGGACCGTAGACTGGGATGCGAAGCGGGTGAGGTCGGGCAGGATGGATTTCAATCGAGTGCGCGGGCCCGGGGGGCGTCCCGGTTTGGGGGGCGCTTCCAAGGAGGCCGTCCCATCGGGCCGGGTGGCGATCCTAGCTCAGAGACCTTCGTCGAGCGACTTCTTGCGGGAGATCTGAACGGAGGCGATCGCCTAATCCCCGAAGACGTTCCCGAGTAAATGCGAGCGCGGTTCGACCGGATTGATCAGGATGGGGACGGCTACGCAGATCCTCCGGAGATCGAGGCCGTGGCGCGCCGCCGCGACGAGGCGGCGGATCTACCGCCAGCCTCGGCGGACTGATGCGGTGGGACACCGATGGAGACGGGAAGCTCAGCAGGGAAGAGTTCCCGTAATAAATGGAGCGGGGCTTCGAACATCTCGACACCAACGGCGACGGGTTGTTGGAGGGGGCGGAACTGTCTGCTATGCGCGCCCGTGGTCCGGGCGGCCGCGGGGGCGGCAATTGATGCTCGACCCCGAACAAAGCTGCTATTCGAGCAATCGCCCTCGACTTCCAACCAGTCAAGAGAATTTCGGGTCGACCGCCACCGCCACTCTGTGGAGAAGCTTGTCGTGGCAAGCCGCCGGAGGACGACACTTGATCGCCTTCAATGTCGGCGCACTCGACAGCAGACATGCAGGTCCAATTCGATTGCGGGTCACTGCTTGGAAATAGTCTGTCTTGCCAAGTGGCGCCCAACTGACTGAAGAAAGAGAATTTGCAACATCTTGCACCGAAGGGTCACTCGGGAGGCGAGATACTGAACTCAGGCGGTGCCGCGAGCTCGCGGCTGACGGAAGTTGGCTCTCGAAATGCCCAAGAACTCCAGTAATGGCGCCGCGCAGCAGGTGGGCTTTTTGCGCAGGATGCTGCTGGCGGTCTTTCTGCTAGGCGCGTTGGGCACAGGTGTCGAGCTCGTTCTCCTGGAACACTACGCCGAGTTCTTCCAGCTCGTTCCCCTGGCAGGGATCTTTGCCGCCCTCATCGTGCTCGCGATGTGGTTCCTTTCCGGAGCGACCGCCGTCCTGCGAGCGTTTCAGGTATGCATGCTCGTGTTTCTCGTGGCTGGAGTCGTGGGGATCTATCTGCACTACGGCAGCAACGTGGAGTTCGAGCTCGAGATGAATCCTTCAGCCGCTGGTTGGCCTCTGGTCTGGGCCTCGCTGACCGGTGCGATGCCTGCCCTGGCACCCGGTACCATGGTCCAGTTGGGTCTGGTGGGCATCCTGTACACGTATCGACATCCCGACTTTGCCCGCACCCATACCGAGAAGTCAGAATCTTCGGATGCGAATGAGGAACCCAAGGAGTCAAAGTTATGACGACGTTACGAGAGTCCCTTCGACCATGCTTGCTGCCGATCGCACTGACAATGCTCTTCGGCAGTTCTGTCGATGCTCAGGTCGGGCGGAACACGGGTGTGCTCAATCCGAATACGGCGACTGCAGCCGAGATGGCCGCGTTGCCGCACATGAGTGATTCCAAGGCGTCTTCCGTTGTTGAGGGGCGTCCCTTCCGCAACATGCTCGAAGTCCACGCCCTCATCGGCGCGTCCCTGACCGAAGAGCAGCAGGACGAGTTGTACGCGCGTTTGTTTCTTCCGCTGAACCTGAACGACACGACGGACGAAGAGGTCCGCTTGGTCCCAGGCGTCGGCAGACGCATGGCCCATGAGTTCGAGGAGTATAAGCCCTATGCGGGTCTCCCGGTATTCCGGCGGGAAATCGGAAAGTACGTCGATGACGAAGAGGTCGCGCGCTTGGAGCAGTTTGTCTTTGTTCCGATTAATTTGAATACGGCCAGCGACGAAGCCATCCTCTCGATTCCAAATCTGGGCAGACGGATGCTCCGCGAATTCAAGGAGTACCGGCCCTACAGGCGGATCGAGGAGTTCCGGCGGGAAATCGGCAAGTACGTTGACGACGATGAGGTGGCGCGCCTTGAAAGGTACGTAACCATCGACTAAGGGACCGCAGCCGACAATTCTTCGGATTGATTGGTCTCGCGGCGGCATGGGGCCTTCAAATGTGCCAGTATCGACCATCGGCTTTCCCCAACGATGCACGTGCCTAGGTCCCCGCGAGTCATGTGGGTCGAGTCGCCCAAGCAAGTCTGATCCTTATGCGACTCAACCGTGAAACACCGAAGAGCTTGACGCTGAGGAGAGCGCCTGCGATCTAGATGCCTTCGGCCCGTCAGTTCACCGGCTGGCTGGCGCAGGAAACCAAAGGGCCAGAAATCGGGTCACTTGGCCCAGTTTGGTCGGCACTTGGGTGGATTCCAGACACACCTCCCATGGGGCCGTCCCGCAGCCTCCCTATTGCCCCTTCCTCGCACCTGGCAGCAATCCCGACGCGCCCTCACGCAGCCGTGACAGTTGTTGGGTGTCACATTGTTTCGGTGAAGCAGGGCGAGAATTTCTCGAAATGAATCGATTCCGGATTTCTGAAGAATCGGATTAATCCGCCACAGGCGAGGGCTTCCCGGAACGCCGCCCGTGACTGCCGGACGAGGAGCGGAGAACCGGGCCGTTCCCCGCGGAACTACATTCCAGCGGCCGGCCCGCTTCAATTAGGGCTGCTCGCGCTACTCACGCTCGGCGGTCCGTGGCCGGCGTCATCCGAATTCGATGCGACACGGACCTCCGGCCAGCGTTGCCGGATCTTCCCCACGATCCGCTCCAGCTCCCCCACCGCCCCGTCCGCCGCGTCCCGATTGGACGCCCGTAGCCGCCCGCACGGGATGTGCAGACCACAGGTCACGTTCTGCGGCAGCAGCAGTCGTAGTCGCGGTGGGAGAAGCTCCCCGCCTGCTGGCTGTGCAGAGGGTCGTAGGTTGGGTCCACAACCAGCATGATTTTCTCAGGGCTGTGGGCGTGAGTGTCGAGGACGAGCTCGACCAGCAGCGCGTCGAGCCGTTGTGGGGTGCCCACGAGCCGCCTGTAGCGGTCTTGGCCAGCCTGTTCGGGAGTGCCCAGCTCGAGTCCATTGAGGGTGTTGGAGCCGACCAGTGGATGGTCCTGGCCTCACTCACGGAGCGTGCAGCAGCAAGGCGCCGCCATCGGACTACATGTGGCGGCCGTCATAGCAGGGGCGGACCTTGCGCTGGCCGTGATTGGCGAGATTGATTGTGACACGGTGTGTGAGCATCGGGTGTACCTTTGGGTAGCACGTAACTTGCTGATAAAAAATGTGTCACCGAAAATTCGATCTCCGTGACATCCCCCAATGGTGAGGTAACCGGGCTGGGATCGGACAGGCTTCTATCTGCCGCGATCGACAACGATCAGTTCATGGATCTCCTGGCTGGTGACCGAGCCGACAAGGGTTCCGGACTCCCTGTCCACCACCGGAAGCGCTGTTAGAGAGAGGTCTTGCATACGCTGCAGCACGTCCTCCACGTACTCGTCTGGCGACGCTCTCGCCGAGGACTTTCGTACTACGTTGCCAAGTGGAGTCGAGGACCAAGCTTCCTTGGGCAGGTATCGCAGCATGCTCACCGACACAATTCCCGACAGTTCCCCTTCCCGCGCGACCACGTATTCGTGCTGGTGGGGAACGACCCACTGTTCGCAGAATTCCTGGACCGAGATGTCCGGCTCTGGAAACGTGGGCCGCACGTTCAGTATGTCGGCAACCGTGATGTCGGCGAGCGCGAATCGGGCCATCACCGAGGGCATTCGACCGGATGAACCTGAGGGCTTGCTGGTCTTTGTACGTCGGACTACGTGACTGATCACCGGAGGTGACGTAATCGCGTAGGCGACCATGACCAGCATCAGCAATGAGAAGAGGTCTCGATCGATCATGTCACTCTCCACTAGAACCAGGAGCAGTGCCACTTCCGTGACGCCCTTTGCCATTAGGCTCGTCGCAAGAGCTAAGGGATGCTCCATGCGAGTGACAAGGGCACCGAGGTAGGGCCCGGCGAATTTTCCCGCCATCGGTATGAGCACCACCGCCGCAACAGTGCCCCAAGGCAGTGCAGAAAGCGAGAAACTCATTTGCAGCCCGCCCGACGCGAAGAACAGCGGTACGAACAGACCGTCGGCGAAGCTCCTCATGCTAGGTACAACGTCACGGCGAACCTGGAACGGAACGCCCGACAAGGCGGCTCCAAACAGCAAGGCCCCTAGCGAACCGTGAAGGCCGATGGCCCCTGTCGCGGCAACAATGAGAAGCAATCCGCCCAGCGCAATCCCAAACGAAAGATGAGGTGCCCGAAGGACTCGTCTCAGGGCCAAAAGTAGAGGTGGAAGCACGCGATTCGCTGCCAAATACGTAACGACCAAGAAGCCCAGGACCTTGGCGAAGAGCAATGCTGCATGGGCAAAGCCCCCGTCGTCGCCGTCCTCGTCGAGGGTGAAGCCGACCAGAGGCAGGACGAGCAACTTGATTACCAGCACCGTCCCGAAGACCCGAACCCCGAGCGGGTCACGGAGTCGGCCTGCGTCAGAAAGCACCTTGGCCACGATCGCGAGGCTGGAGGAAGACAGGATTGTGGCTACAGCGAAGGCGGCACTATCGCTGAGGCCGAGTCCGAAATCATGTACTTTGCCAGCAACTACGACGTAAGCCAATAACAGAGGTACAAAAAAGGAGATTAAGGCAAAGATCAGTATCTTGCTCCCCAAAGTCGCGACCACTACGGAAGGATCGATCTCATCGAATCCGATCAAGAAGAACAGCAGAAAAATGCCGATTCCCAACAGTACGTGGAGCCCTGAACTGAGTTCGACGACTCCCGTGATTGGTCCTAGTAGTACCCCGGTCGCCGTGTAAGCGACGATGGAGCTCAGGTTGATTCGCTGGCCGATCCCCTCGGCGAGCTTGGCGATGACTATCAGCAAGCCTACGGCGAGGACGGTTTCGTAGAGCACACCCACCTTGGATGTATCTTCCCAAAACCCTAAAGGGCTGCCTTCTGCGCCGTTAGCGGCAGCACTGCGACCGGTCCCATCGAGGCGCGCCGGCAATCGATGCGAACTCCACGCAGTTCGAACCGGTCGAGTGCAAGTGCTCGTGATTTCCGAGGATTCAAGAGCGTTTCCGGCCAACGACTACGGCCATTGGCCCCTGCCGCCAAGCGCATTCCGCGACGAAGCCCGCCGCTTCGACGGCTTCTAGTTCCTCGTCAAGCGGGAAGTATGTGTCCTCGCTTGCCCAGCGCTCAAGATGTTCGTACCCTTCGCGCTCGTCAATTCCGCAGCTCACCATGTGCTCGACCCACTCCTGGAGCACCGCTTTTCTCGCTGAGGGCTCGCTGGGCACGGCCGCATCGGCATTGACGAACGTTCCGCCTCGTCGAGTCGCCTCGTAGATGCGGTGATAAAGGGATCGTTTCTCTTGCATTGTCCGAATATGGTGGAGGGACAGTGAGGCTGAGGCCCCATCGCAGATTGGTAGTGACTCAAGAAACGAGATACCGGAGAAGCGAGCCCGCTCCGTAAAGTCGGCCAGCCGCACTCGTGCCTGGGCGAGCATATCGGGATCGATGTCGATGAGGTCCACGGTCACGGTGTCATCGGCCAGGAGAACGGCCTCCGCCAGGGCTCCCGTTCCGGCCCCGAGGTCAAGCACGAGTTCCGGCCGGCTTCGAACCAGCTCGCGAGAGGCCACGTCAAGCAGCGTCTCGTATCCCGGGATGAAGCGACGGATCGTCTCGTCATATGACTGAATCTCGATGCCGAGGTGATTTCGAACGGAATGGCCCATTTGCGCGAACCCCGTAGCTAGGCGGCGGCGAGGACGACTCGGAATGCCTCTCGGCTGGATCCGAGCCCGAGGCTTGCCCGACAGACTCGAGTGTGCGCTACCACAGGCACCAAGATTCCGTAGGTGAACGGAAACCTGCTGTGCACTAGAAGCACCACACGCCCACTTGATCGCCCGGTCCGCTACCTCTCAACAAAGGACGTCGATCGCCTCCGGTAGACCGGACCGTCTGACGCCCCGGATGACCGCTCTTGACGTGCGTATTGAAACGCCGGGACGACTCCGATTGTCGCACCTCCTGCCACTCCGGCTATGGCGCTGGACAACAAGCCCTCGCTCGGCATGATTGACGCCCTGCCCGAAGACTGCCGCTCGACTATGAAAGCCAAGACTGAACCCGTGCCGCAATACCCGACGCTTCGCTTTGTGCGGTCAATGAACGCGCGAAGTTCCTTACACGGAAGGGTCTAGCGGCCCTCGCTTGAAGGAGGCACGAGCCCTTTGAATCGCATGTGCACTGCCATTTGGGCGTACTCGTGCTCAATATGGATGGTGTTCCTGTACAGAAGGGCAAGACGGGGACTCTGGCCGCGTCTACCGGCAATCATGTCGGTCGCGTTGCTGTCCGTCAAAGCACCGTAGGCCACTTCGCATTCCGCCATCGCTGCAGCAATCGCAGCAACGAGATCGGCTTTGGACGAACTGCCGTTGACGCCCGCCCGCTTCCGTTCGCCGCTAATGCCCGAGCATGAACCCATCGCGGCATTCGCAGTATGCGCCACCAAGTCTCCGAAACTCTGGCTCTCCGGAGCCGGCTTGAAGCCATAGTGCTCCTCGGGCATCTTGTTCGCCGCGGCGACAATCAGGTTCTTCGTACGGTTCCAGGCCCGTCGGGCCTCGCCACTGAGCGGGTTGTCCTGAGCCGTCAATGGGCATGTGAACCCAACAGCCACCAAGATCGTCAAAAGGTGTTTCATTCGTGTGTTCCTCCAACTTCCCGGTCGGGCACCCTGAATTGGCCGAGCGGGTCGATTACAGGCCTCGACCGGTTCCCAATTTAGTACAAGCGGGACATGACCGCCAAGCCAGCATTGCGGTTAGGGTGCGGCGGCCCCAAGGAGCCGCTACCGACCGCCACTTCGTGGGAAAGGATAGAATCGGATCCCGACCGGGAGTCCCCGTACTGGCGCGGCATGTCAACCGGGTTCCACGGTGCGAATAGGACTAGAGTTCCCTCGTCGCGCCTTAGGGAACAAGATCCTTGCGCGGGCAGTAGCGACTCTCCTACTCTATGTCCCGACAACCGGGATCGATCAATGCTGAATCGGCGCGAAGTTCTTCTTGGCTTGACGGCAACTGCTGTTTCGAGGGCGCAGGGGCCACTCGTCGCCGACGCCCGGCCCGTACTTCTCGGTGACATCAATGCCCGCGAAGGGCCGGTATGGCATCCCCGCGGAGTGCTCTATTTCACTGGCAATAACCGAATCACCCAGCGTGACTCGTCCGGCAGCGTGAGCGTGTACCGGGAAGATGCTGGTGCCAACGGACTGCTCGTTGACCGTCGGGGCCGGCTGACCGTGTGCGAGTCGCGCGCGCGACGCGTCACGAGGACGGAAGAGGACGGAAGCCAGACAGTTCTGACGGACGGCTACCAGGGAATGCGGTTCAACTCCCCAAACGATCTCACGATCGATTCCAAAGGACGGATTTACTTCAGTGACCCGCGTTACGGGTCTCGGGCGAGCATGGAGATGCGCGACCCGGCGGGACGTCTGGTTGAGGGCGTGTATCGCATCGACGGGCCCGGACGCGTCACGCGAGTGATCAGCCACGAAGTGGATCGCCCGAACGGGCTACTGGTTTCGCCCGACGACCAGTACCTATATGTCGCAGACAACAACAACAATACCGTTGGGGCTGCGCGAAAGCTCTGGCGATTCCCATTGCACGACGACGGTTCGATCGATCCGTCGGGACGCGACTTGATGTTCGATTGGAAGGATGGCCGCGGCCCGGACGGGCTCGAAATGGATCAAGAGGGCAGACTGTTCGTGGCGGGGGGGAGGAACGTAGGAAGGCCACCGCACGAGTCTGCCGACCAATTCAGGGGCGGGGTCTATGTGCTGTCGCCGATTGGGGAACTCCTCGAATTCGTGGCCATCCCTACAGACGAAGTGACCAATTGCGCATTCGGCGGCTCCGATTGGAAGACCCTCTTCATCACCGCGGGAGGGGAGCTCTGGAGCATCCGCACTCAGTCTCCCGGGTGGGTGCCGTATCCCGAAGATCTTGGACAGTGAACCGCTTCAATTCCGGCGAACGGCGGGAAGCCCCGCGCGAAAGGCGGAGGATTGATGGATCGACCCGGGCCGGGGCGCGCCTCGGGCAGACCCGACGACAGACCAGGCTCGATCCCATTCCTGGCCGGGGCGGTACGGGGCCGTCAGCGAAGACTCGTCAACAGGGCCGACGCCGCCTCGATCATCTTGGCAGCCGTGCCCGGGTTGTACGGTGACCTCTCGACTTCGTAGCCCCCGAACTCGTACTCGTCAGCAGTTGGGACGTAATCGCCTCCGACGCCGTCCGAATAACCGCAGAACATCGTGAATTCGAACGGCGAAGCCTCCTTGACTGCCGTGCCGATCTCTGCAAACGGCTCTCCTGGCATCGCCACGAGCGCCAGTCCTCCGATGCGAAGCGCCTGAACCTCGATTCGCAGCGGAGAGGGATCGACAGGGCGCGTCCACTGAGCCAGCAGGTCGGCGAAACGTCGGACCCGGGCACCCGCTTGGTGCCTCTCCAGTGGAGTCGCGCCGTCAGGCAATTGCTGTAGGTGTTTCTGTGCCCGTTGGAGCCTCGCTCGCATGCCGGCGATCTCGGCGTCGGAATAGGTCCGACGCGGCACGTCGACCACTCGTGAGGCGAAGCGCAAGGTGGCGGACCGCGGACCGCGGACGCGCCAGTGCTGCTTGGCCTGGAACGCCGTAGATTCGACGAATCCCTCGAAAGTTGGCTCCCGGCGCACAGTCTCGATTTGCATGGCGACTGCCGCGACCTGATGGCCAAGTGTGCGCCCGAGTCGGTGGGCCACCCCGAGATCCCCGGAAAACCCCTCGATCGGCCCCTGGTTGCCGGCCGCCCCCTGGAAGAAGAGAGCCAACGCCCCCGGGAACGCCTTCTCAATGGTGGTCCGGGTCATGCCGACCCAGTCTGGAGAGATGATCTGGTTTTCGTACGCGAGGACGGTGCCGTGGCACTGGAAATTGGCGACGACAGCCATCGTTTGTCCCCGCGCATCATCGATCCGGAACACGACAAGTTCCCGGTCCACGAAGCCCTCCGGATTCCGGCCTACCGCGGGCGGGCTGTCGCCATCGGCGCGCACCCGGCGGTTGATGTTGATCGTTCCTTCTCCCCGGCCGCCATGCATGTGTACCGGCTCCAGACGGCCATTCGCCTCCGCGATCAGACCCGCAATCTTGTCAACGACAGCAAGGCGATACCTCTCGGCCATGTCGACCAGCGGAGTGAGATCGACGCCTGGGGGACCCTTGGCCCGGCTGACCATCACACCAGCGTGCGTATGACTCGCTCCGATTCGGATGTGAGCCTCCGGAATTCCAGTCCTCTTCGCGGCCTCCGTGATCGCCGGCTCCAGCCCTTCCGTCCGGATGCGATCGACATCGACCATGGCGAACTTCTGTTCGCCATCCGACAGGACCAGGGCAGTGGCCTTCATCCCGGCCGGGTCGATGCCTTTGGCCCGCACGTGTGTCTGTGACCCCCAATTCATCTGGGCGACGCCGACGGGCGGTGTGATATCCGCCCGGGCCACTCCCGCCAATAGACCTGACGGTGCTGAGTCTTTCGGCCCCTGTTCGACGATGTCCGCGACCAGCGTTGCTGCCAACGATGCGCCGATTGCGATCCGAAGCGTTGCTCGCACGAAATCCTCCGTAAAGACAGTCCTGTTGATTCGAGGCACTCCGCGAACGGCGACTCGCCGGGTGCGTGAGCCCGGACACGAGCTGGAGTTACGACTCAGAAGCATGTTGGAGGGCTCTCAGGTAGCCGATAGCAAAAGCCCAGCCCATCTGGGAACCGATAGTGTCGTCCGTGAGTTCCGGGGTGTGGTCCGGAATGACGAGGTATCGGTACCCGACCTCCTTGAAGGCTTTCATGCACGCGAGCATGTCACAGTCTCCCGCATCATGAGGCACTTCGACGTACTTGTAGTAAGGCACCTCGACGCGCACGTTGCGGAAGTGTACGTGATTGATGCGGTCGCGAGATCCGAAATAACGAATTGCCTCGGCAGCGTCCTCGCCCATTTCGGTCGTGACGCCGGTGTCCAGGGTGATTCCGTTTGAGGGGCTGTCGACCAGCTCGATGAGTTCCCTTTGGTCCGCCAGCGAGCGCATCGGCTGCGCCACACCCCGGAACACCGGGATGGGCGGGTCGTTCGGATGCATGGCGAGCCGGACTCCGGCATCTTCGGCAACGGGGATGACTGCCTTCAAGAATCCTTCGAGACGTTCCCAGAGCTGCTCTCTGGTATGGGTCCCGACGTTGTCCAACGGAGGCAGGTCGCGGGTTCGAGTCTCGTCGTAATCTCGGAGCCCGATGCCCCCGGTGCCTGTCGTCCGGGAGTAGCCCTCCGAGCCCCGAAGGGCGATGAAGTTGTACTCGATGACCGGGATTTGCAGCTCTCCCGCAATTCGGATGTTCGTCTTGACGGTTTCGATCTCGGTCTCGGCGTCGGGCTTTCCCTGCACCACACGATGCACCCTCCCCAAGTGAATCATCATCGGGGTGAGACCCTTGCTTTCGATGCGCTCCTTGATTCGCCGGAGCTCTTCAGGGGCCCAAGGCTTCATCGGCTCCTCGCTGCGAGGGCCGGTGTCAGTCGCAGGCACGAGTCCTCGGCGCCGCTGAGTCAGCGAATACGACGAGGGCATCGTGACATGGCGTATTCCCAGCATCCGGAAGAAGTCGAGAGTCTCGTCCGAAAGGTCCCTCAATCCCTTGCCGACCTTGATCGGCGGGCCTTGGGCGCCCGCAGACCTCGCGATTGCGGCCGCCACGGCCAGAACTGCGGCATCCCGAAGGAGTTCTCTGCGTCGTGCCGTCATGCGTTCACCGCCTGCACCAGGCCCCGGATGTACCCATGGGAATACGAGCGGCCGATCTTGCGGCCCGGAAGGTCGCCGGGGATGCCGGGACTGTGGTCCGAAACGATCGCCAGGTTGTAGCCCACTTCCTTGTATGCCCGCATGGCCTCGAGCATGTCGACGTCCCCCTCATCAATGAAGGTTTCCTCGTACTCGGGCACGCTACCGCGCACAGCCCGGAAATGGATATGGTGAATCCGACCGCGTCCTCCGATTCGACGAATGGCGTCGATGACGTCCACACCCATTTCGGTCACTGTCCCTTGACAGAAGGTGAATCCGTTGGCGGGACTTGGCACTGCATCCAGAAACGCCTCGATGTCCTCGGTCGTTGTCAGGATCCGACTGACGCCACGCATCGCTTTGACCGGAGGATCCTTCGGATGCAGGGACATCTTGACTCCTGCGGCTTCGGCGGCATCCATCACACCGTCGGTGAAGTAAATCATGCGTTCCCAGAGCTCTTCCTTGGAAATGTTGCCGACTTCCTCGAAGGGAGGCGCGTCGCTGACCCGGTTGAAGTCGAACGCCTTGTACGTGGCGCCGCCACGCCCCGGCTTGTCGTAGTAGCCTACTTCCTCTCCCCAGCGGAAGTCCGGCGACCAGCGCCACTCGATCACAGTGACACCCAAGGCGCCGGCGGCGGCCAGGCTCATGCGAATGTGTTCGATGTCCTGATCCCGCTCCGGCTTGGCCAGCATCGAGTTCATCAGCCAGCTCAGCGGCAGCATGAGCGAATGCAGCTTCAGGCCATGGCTGGCGCACCGCTGCTGGACGGCCGCGACGTCTGGCTCAGACCAATAGCCCTTGCCGTCACGATCAACCGAGTCCGTGCCTTGGAGGACAACCCATTCGAGGCCGAGCTGAGCCATCCAGCGCAGCGTCGCGTCATCCAATGTCCCGATGTTCTCCGACAGGCGAGGCGACCAAACGTTGCCGGGCTCCGGGTTACTTGGTGCTTGCTGGCAAGCTTGGCCCAGCAGGCCCGCGACGGGAGCGCCGAGCAGTACGCTCCGACGGGCCAGGCGAGGGGTTGGCTTCATGGCGAATCCTCCGTTCGGAGTTTCATCGAATTCGAACGGGCAAGGAAAGTTGAACTGGCACTGGCAAGCTGCGCGGTTCGGCTAGTGCCCGCGTGTCGCACGTTCACGATCCGACACGTTCTTGAACACATCGTCTGCACGGCTCCCAAGAGTGCTAGCCTTCCTTGCCGCCCGGCAGGTTAGCAGCGATACGCCCGCAAGAGCAAGGGCCGGTCGAGAAGACTGCCGGCCAAGCATGTCTTCGTCGCAGTCAGTAGCGCGGAACTTCCAATCATTGCCGGTCGTGAGAACTGCGCTGCCGCGCCGACTGCCGGGCTTGAAGCAGTCTCGGGCGCTCATCCAGAAGCCGTTGCCACGTCGCGGCCACCTTCTGTGGCTGGCCAAGATTCTGGTATACCCGGGCGAGCATCCGGTAGCTGGATTCGAGCGTCGGCTCCCTCGTGATGGCTTCCTCGAGCGCTGATTCCACTTGGGTCGCATCTCCAAGCGCCCACCATGCGGCTGCCAGGGAATTGTATTGGAGTGCCCCCACGGGCCCCGAGGCGACAGCCTGTCGCAGTCTCTGCAGGCCTGGGCGTGGGGACCCGCTCAAGACCATGGCTGTCCCCAGGGCATCCAGAGCGGCGGGGTCGGTCCGAAGGGATCCGGCCACCGTTTTCAGCTCCTCAAGGCCTCTCAGCGTGATTTCCAGGGAGCCGCGCTGCTGGCCATAAAGCACATTCGCGATTCCCATGTTCCGGAGGCGGAGGTTGCGAGGAACAGGCTTCCACGGGCGAAGCTCGTCGGGCGGATCGGGATCAGCCACAGGCAACAGGTGACGGCTGATTCGATGATCGGTGAATGCACTGTGACCGCTGTCATGCGACTGGCGTCGCGGCATGTGGCAGGAAAGGCAGTCCTCGGTGCGTGCTAGGTGGTCCGGGTCCAACCTTGCCTCGTGGCACTGCAAGCACCGTTGGCTGAAATAAGCCTTCGGATCGGTAGGGCTCTCGTGAGGGTTGTGACAGGTCCCGCACCAAAGCTGGTCACCGGACTCCCCGGCACAGCGGCTAAGGGCCAGTTGTTCTACATGGCTGACAACCTGGAACCTGTCCTGCCCGTCTTCTGTCCGCCGCACTCCAACGAACACTGTCCAGACGTCCTCAAGCCGTCCCCCCGGCTGAAAGGACCCGAACGTTTGGCCCGGATGGAGGATTCGAATCGTACCTCCCAAATGGCATTGCTCGCAAACGCTGTCCCGCTCGCGTGGCGGGGCCGCAGCTGGATTGAAGATTGTGGCCGCGGTCGGCTCCGCAAGGTGTTGTTCTACCGGACCGTGGCAGCGATCGCACGAGATAACCTCCGGATCAATGGGAGGGTCCCCGTAGCGGTTTACGGTATCGGGAACATGTGCGGGACTGCCAGCATGGCACCACAGGCACTCGGACGTAACCGGGCGGTTGAAATCCGGGTTCGTCTCCTGCTCCATGCCGGGGGCCATCCCCCAGCGGGCACGTTCCGTGTAGTACGTGATTGGGGACTGAAACAGGGCATCGCCAACGCGGACCAAGTAGCCGAAGGCTGCGTTTCCTGACCCGATCACGTAGTCGATCATGTAATTGGCACCGAGTCCGTCCCTCTCGATCTCCTGCACGAGGCCCGCTTCCGACGCCCTCGTGCGAAAGGTGGTCCCAGAGAGTCCGTGTCCGTAGACGCCAACCGGATGTCCGGCGGCCGGCTTGGAGATCGAGCGGCCCATCCCGCTGAGCTGGTACTGTTCGACTGCGTTCGGGTGGCATTGCGCGCACTGTTCCCAATCTGGTGCGGCTGCTGTTGCGGTCGTCGCCGCTATCGCCGTTGCGACAGCTATCGCGAGATCATGGCTGGCGATGGCGGGCCGTCGCATTCTGCTTGGCGGGGTTCCTGCTCGGCACGACCGAGCCCGAAACGCTGTGCAAGTGTATTGTCGCGAATGCTGCGCGAAGAGGGCCATTGCCATCTTCAGACCGCTACTGGTCAATCGAGCAAGCAGGGCAAGTCCGGACGCTCGGTGCGGAGTTCGCGTGGTGTTCGTGAGCTGTCGACCACAGTCAGGCAGCTGTGGCTATGGTGGTTCGGCGTAACGCAGCGGGAATTCCCAGGCAACAGAGCACAAGCGGGACGGGAGAACGAATTCGGGGCGGAAGATCAGAACGTGTTCGAGGAAAAAGGCACTGTCGGGTCGGGTGAATTGTCGAACACGCGGTGCGTGTGAACCCGGCTCTACCGCAGTGGGTTCTCCCAATCCAGGCCGTCAAAGCGTGCGAAATCCCCGTCGGTCGAGCACAGTAGGAGGCCATGCTCGATGGCGAGTGCGGCGAGATGGGCGTCGGGTACTAGATTCGCGCGGCCTTCCGTGCTCGCGATAAGTGGTCGCAAAACCTCCTGGTGGCGCTCTGTCGGCAGTGGAATCCACACCGACTCAGTCGCCAACCAAGACTCCACCTGCCCCCAGGCGGAACACACCGAAGCGGGTCGATCGAAGATGCGCGGGTTGCTTATGATCCGCACGAACGCCAGCAGACTGGGCCACGGGAGTCCCATCGGAGCGGCTGCGTTGATGCGGTCGTCCAGCCAGATGCGTGCCTGCTCATGCTGCTCAAACGTACATACGTGCGCGTAAACCAGAAGGTTGGCGTCGACGAGGATCACCGGTACTGCTCGCCTTCCGCCAAGGCGAGAGCCTCGGCGATGTCGTCCAGGCTGCCAAACCGGCACCGACCGAGATCGACAGCTGGCGTCCGGTAGATCTCCGACTGGCCGCGCGGCGCTGCCATCACACGCAGACCGTGGCGCAGGGCTTCGTTGATGATCGACTTGAAGCTCTGGTTGCGCGTGCGCCGCATGCGGTCGGCCAGGCTGGCCACGTCAGGATCCAGCGTTAGGGTTGTTCTCACACATCAGAACATAAAAGACATGATGCCTTGATGTCAACGGACTCGGCGCATCGCTCCGTTTGGGGGCAATGCAACGGCGGCCATTCGCCCCGGATTGCGATCAACGACGCACTGGGATCGGAATGATGGAGCAATCTGCTTCTTGTCGGATCGACAGGTTGCAAGGCAGGACTGACGCCATTCTGGTTCAGCCGATCCTTCCACGGCACGCCGGGCCATGCGGGCCAGGCCCAGGACCGAGAGGAGTGCGCCGCTTTCGATCTCACTTGTCCACGAAAGCGGAGGCCGGTTGACATTTCGGGGACCCTGTTCAGGTGAAAACGAGAAGGCGCTGCCGGACCAAGATGCACGTGTGTATGTCAGGATCGTTTTCGGGGAACTCTCGCGATGGCACCATGTCGGGTGAGGGAAGGGATAGCGGCCGATTTCCTCTCGGAGTTCCCGCATCCGGTGGGGACGACAGACTTCAGACTTGCCTGTCTCGTCCACCAGCCTTCAGGGTTCGGCGGCATACCAGTGGGATTTCACGGACGTTGCCAGCCTGCGGATCGTCAATGCTCTCGGGTGACGACAGCACTCCGTCCCCCGTGGAGTACGACTGGCTGATGACCGCCTGGAGGTGATGAGTGACGAGAACTCCGGGCCCGAAACTCTCTGACGGCGCGGTGCTTCTGTATCGGCTTGTCGGTCGACCCATACTGCGCGAGCCACTCCGGACTGCCTTGACAATCATCTGCGTCTCAGTGGGAGTCGCCGTGGTTGTCGCGATTGATGTTGCGGGTGAGGCCTCCGCGGGGTCATTCCGCTCCTCTATGGAAACGCTTCAGGGCCGCGCTAGCTACGAGATCCGTCAGGTCGGAGGGATACCCGAGTCGGTGTTCGCCGATCTCATAGGCCTTCGAGAGCCGCTGCGGTTCTCGGCCCGGGTCGAAGGTTTCGCCACGTTGCCATCGACCGGCGAGCGGCTTCCCGTTTTCGGCGTGGACCTCGTCGGAGACGAGGCCTTGCAAGATCGAGTCGGTCGCAATGAGGTGGACCTGGCGGAATTGGCAGATGGCAGGACCGTGTGGGTCAGTGCTGCGATTGGAGCGGTTGAGGGTGACCCAATCGACCTGCTGATCGGCGACCAACTCCAGGAATTCGTAGTGCAAGGCGTCGTGGGGGACTCGTCGTTCCGATCGGATTCGCTTGGATCGATGGTCCTGATGGACATTGCCTTGGCTCAGCGCGTGCTAGACAGGGCCGGGCTTCTTGATCGGATTTACGTTGAGGTTCCCGATGGGAGTCAGGAGGACTGGATGGCGATCATCCGGTCCCGCGTGCCGAACCCTGCGGCGATTGAACCAGTGGGTGTCAGCTCCCGACAGAACCGGAAGCTATTGAGGTCCTTCAGGTGGAACCTGAGGATCCTCAGCTATATCGCTTTGATTGTCGGAGCTTTTCTGGTCTACAACACCATTTCGGTTTCCGTCGTGCGCCGACGTCCGATGATCGGCGTTGCCCGCGCCCTTGGAATGCCGGCGGGGATGGTCCGTATGGGGTTTCTTGCCGAGGGAGCAGTGTTCGGTTGCATCGGCACGGGCATCGGTCTGCTGCTTGGCAGGGCGATGGCGGTCGCGGCCGTAGAGCTGATGGGGCGGACCGTGGAGTCACTGTATGTCAGCAGCGCCCCGGCAGAAATCGCTATTCGACCCTGGACGGTTGTCGTCGCCGTGGGGGCGGGCGTCGGGGTGTCGGTCGCCTCGGCTTGGTGGCCAGCCAGAGAGGCTGCATCCGTGGCGCCCACGGAGGCAATGGCAAAGGCTCGCCTGGATTACCAGACCCGCTCTTCGAGCCGATCCTGGGCAATCCGGGGACTTGCATGCGCCGCGTTGTCGGCAGTTCTCTGTTTCGTGCCTGCCTGGGACCGCATCCCGTATGCCGCTTATGTTGCCGCCTTGGGGATGATCGCGTCCGCCACCATGCTCGTCCCCAGACTGTCGGATTCCGCGATTCATCTCGTTTCCCGGCCGCTGCTGCGAGCATTTGGTGTTGCTCCGATGCTTGGCGCACGAACCCTGGCTGGGGCGCTGGCGCGAACCGCGGTCATCGTCGCGGCGCTCTCCACCGCGACCGCAATGATGGTCAGCGTGGCGATCATGGTCGGGAGCATGAGAGACACACTGCTGATCTGGATGGACAGCCAGTTACAAGCAGATCTTTATGTACAGCCTGAAGGGCGGCCCGGCGGCTGGGAAGCGCCGACCATGAGCGAGTCCGCCGCCAGTGCCATTGAGTCCCTGCCTTCGGTGCGCTCGGTGGATCGGTTTCGGAGCTACCCCATCAGCTTCGGAGGCCTGCCCGCCACCCTCGCGTTGGCTGACTTTGATGTGATCCGCAAGGAGTCCCGGATGAAGGTGCTGGAGGGACCTCCAATCGCGGCGGTTGCCGAGAGACTGACGCAGACGCAGAGCGTCATGGTCAGCGAGGCATTCAGCAGCAAACACAACGTTCATGTCGGAGACATCGTCTCTCTGCCGATTGGCGAAGGCACCGAGGATTTCGAGGTCGCAGCCGTCTATTACGACTATTCCTCCGAGAGGGGATTCGTGATCGGCCACCGAGACATCCTCATGAAGTACCTTCCCGATGACCGGTTGACCAGCGCGGCTGTGTACTTGCGGGAACCCGATGAGACGGAGGCCGCCCGCACCGAAGTGATCGAAGCGGTATCGGGAGGGAGGATCCGGGTGTCGCGCAACAGAGAGCTCCGGGAGAGAGCGACCGTGGTGTTTGACAGGACCTTCGCAATCACTTACGCGCTCGAGCTAGTGGCGGTCTTTGTCGCCATCCTCGGGATGGCCGGAGCCTTGCTCACTCTGGTGATCGACCGTAGGGCGGAACTGGGGGTGTTCCGAGCTATCGGCGGGTCCAAGAGTCAGGTGCGAAGTCTCGTCCTCGCCCAAGCGGGGATTCTCGGGCTGCTGTCGAATCTGATTGGTTTCGGGCTCGGTTGCGCATTGTCGGTAGTCCTGGTCAAGGTAATCAACAAGCAGTCGTTCGGCTGGACGATCCAATTTCATTGGCCGGTCGGCTTGTTGCTGCTCGCAACGACCGCGATCTTCGGTGCCAGCCTGGTGGCGGGCATGTATCCAGCGAGGATCGCGGCGAACCGGGATCCCAATGAAGTCCTCCACGAAGAATAGAGGTGGGGCGATCTGCAAGCATGAGAGTGAGGATCGCGGGTCCTCGGCTCTGATCCTTACGGTCCGGCAGTACTTTGTCAGTTCTCCGATTCCACCAAGTTTCGAAGACTTACGCTTTGATCCAGCAGTCGGTTCAGGCTCTGAAGCAAGTCACCGTCGAAATCGCGAACGGTGAGTTCGTGGCGCTCGTGGGTCGTAGTGGATGCGGCAAGAGCACGTTCCTGAGTCTGGCAGGAGCCATGGATCTGCCGACCAGTGGTGAGGTCATTATTAACGGGCTCTCCACGCGGCACTTGGACGACGAACAGATGACCCGCGTCCGGCTTGAGTGCGTCGGCTTCGTGTTCCAGTTCTTCCGCCTATTCCCGACCTTGAGCGTCGTGGAAAACGTTGAGGTACCGCTTCAGCTATCCGGCCTCTCGAATTCGCGCTCGAGGGCACAGGAGGTTCTGGGCCTCGTGGAAATGCGGGACCTGGGAGGCCGAATGCCGCACCAGCTGTCGGGCGGGCAGATGCAGCGCGTGGCGATCGCGCGGGCGCTAGGTCCATCTCCTGGTCTGCTTCTGGCCGACGAACCGATGGGGAATCTCGATACTGAAACTTCCGCGTCCATCATGCGACTGTTCCGGCGGGTCAACGCAGAGCTCGGAACCACTGTCATCATGGCGACGCATAGTATTGAGAACGCCATCGAGACCGACAGGATTCTGTCCCTGCGCGACGGACAGTTGGTCGCCGACGAGCCGGCAGGCGAAGTCGCCAAAAGGATCGGCCGGAACAGACCGCTCTCGCAAGACCCACGTGGCCCGACGAGTGCGGCTGCCAGTTGAAGGCAGATTGCCTGCGACGGTCATCAGAATGAAGCTCTCGTACGTATTCCAGCTCGCACTGGCGTCGCTGCTCGCAGGTACCCTCGGGGCATTCGAACCAGTCAAGCCAGGTCACGAGTACGACTTCCCGAAAGACTACTTCGAGCATCCCGGATTCGCAGCGGAATGGTGGTACTACACCGGGAACCTCACGACTCAAGAGGGCCGCCCGTTTGGATTCGAGCTGACGTTCTTTCGGGTCGGCCTCGAGCGCGAGGAAGAGTCCCGGACCGCTTGGGATCTGAACCAGGTGTACTTGGCTCACTTCGCCGTAACCGACATCGCGGACGGGCGATTGCACAAGGCCGAGCGAGTGAACAGGAGTGGTCCGGGTCTGGCCGGCGCATCTCTCGCTAAATCGACCATATGGAACGGCAACTGGAGTGTGGAGTACGTGTTGGACGATTCCAAAAGACCTGTGCAGAGACTCTGGGCAGGACACGGTGGAGTCGTTGTGGACCTGTCCCTGGAACCGGCGAAGCCTGTGGTGATTCATGGCCGGGACGGTGTCAGCCGCAAGGGTGGGGGGGAGGGGCAGGCCTCCCATTACCTCTCCTTCACGCGCCTGATCACCCGGGGCGTGATCGAGATACACGGGACGACCTTTGAGGTCGACGGATTGGCTTGGATGGATCATGAGTTCTTCACGGAGAATCTCGCACCCGACTTGGTGGGATGGGACTGGTTCAGCATCCAGTTGGATGATGGGGCCGAACTGATGCTATACGGCCTGCGACTCAAGGACGGAGTGCACAGTGGCCATTCGTCGGGAACGTTCGTAGACCCGTCCGGGCGATCGAGGACCCTGGATGCGGAGGATGTTCGGCTGGTTCCGAGGCGCACATGGCGGAGCCAGGAGACCGATGCGGACTATCCAGTCGAGTGGGAGGTCTCGGTCGCTAGTTTGGGACTGCGATTGGAGGTAAGGCCGCTACTGGATGGCCAGGAGATCATCGGCGACAGCGGCTACACTCCGGTCTACTGGGAAGGCGCCGTGCTGTACACAGGAAGTCGGGCAGGGAAGCCGGTCGCAGGCAAGGGGTACCTTGAGATGACCGGCTACGCCGAGCCGTTCTCCTTCCAGGGCCAACGGCGAACGGAAGGTTCAGGATCACCCTGAGTGGTCGGATCTGCTCCACACGACCAGCAACCCGAACCGAAAACCATCGAGAGTCCGCCAAGGAAACGAAGTACGCGTCTCCCAAGTCTGGGTCAAATGGCGGTGGATCAAGCACTTGGCTACTGTCTTGTAATGAGGCAGTTCAGGTTGCAGGCCCCACCAGACCGGTGCGGCCTGACACAACTATTCCTGTGTGCCAGGGGCCTGTCATGCCTGCTCATCTCCCGGCTCGCGGAGCGGTTCTAGGAGACATGCGACGATCCGCACCGCCTCGACGTTCAAGTACACGATCCGCTTAAGCGCCGCAGTATGATCCGGTGGGTTGCGAATCCCACCGTTAGGGCTCTCGCCAAAACAACGTTGTCTATTTTTGGTTTCGGGTTGATATGATGTAGGCCGTGAGTGCGCTGACGGAGGGCATTAAGGTTCGTTTCGAGTTGCTGCGGCCGGTGCTGGACGAGAGGACGCGGCGGCTGTGGGCGGGAGCGGAAGCGCAGGTGATTGGCAGAGGCGGGATTGCCCGGGTGTCTGCGCACGTGGCATCCCCTACGGAGAGATCGACAACTCGCCCACGAAGACCTTCATGATGGAGAACCGCGACGATCCATCCTTGGACCGCCTCGCAGAACTGGCCTTCGGAACCCGCCTGGAGCATGAGCTGTATGACCTGCGAGAGGATCCCGGGCAGCGACGTAACATCGCCGCGGAGCCGGCAGTTGCGGACCGGCTCAATGCCCTGCGCAATCGCCTGATGAAACACCTGGCCGATACCGGGGATCCTCGCGCCCTCGGCAAGCCTGCCCCGTGGGACTACTATCCCTACGACGGCCGCAAGGTCAACGAGGACTGGACCGTCGACCCGCCGGCCTGATCAGTGTCGTCGCAGTCTCGACTGCGTCGGAAGCCTGAACCGGATTGCGGGCAATGAGGGCTGGCGGGATCAGGGGGATCGGAGGGGTCGGGATCACGCTCAACGGTCAGTGCCGCTCAACTCGAAAACTGATGTCGGCAGCAGGGGACGAGTGCGTTATCGCTCCTACCGACACGAAGTCCGCTCCCGACTCCGCGTAGGCCCTGACGGTGTCCAGTCGCAGGTTTCCGGAAACCTCAATCGTGGCCTGACCGCCGATCACAGCGACCGCGGATGCTACCGCTTCCGGGGTGAAGTTATCCAGGAGGATGTGACCGGCACCGCACTTCAGGGCCTGCCTCAGTTCCTCGAAGTCCCGGACCTCGATTTCGACAGGGAGACCCGAACGCGAGCAGCCCTGCAACGCCTCTTTCACGCCGCCGGCGGCGCCAATGTGATTGTTCTTGATCAGGATCGCGTCGAAGAGGCCTTGCCTGTGGTTCGTACCCCCGCCAGCCCTAACCGACAGCTTTTCGATGATCCGCATGCCTGGAGACGTCTTCCGGGTATCCAGCAGGGTGCAGGATGTACCTCGGAGAGCTTCGACGAACCGGCGTGCATGGGTTGCGATGCCGCAAGTCCGCTGCAGGAGGTTGAGGGCGGTTCGCTCCAGCGTGAGGAGACGTCGAGCGGTTCCCTGGACCCGCGCGAACACCTGACCCTTCCCGATAGAGCATCCATCAGCGATGAGGATCTCGACGTCTTCCCGGTCATAGACCAGTTCCAGCAACGGTGTCCCGGCCACAACCAGATCCTGCTTCGAGAGGAAGTGACCCCGTGCTTCCTGTTCAGCCGGAACGCACGCCTCGGTCGTCAGATCACCGGAGCCGATGTCCTCGCTCAGTGCCAGATTGATCAGCTCGCGAACCTGGGGGCTGTCCCAAGCCAGGGCACTACCGCTCATGATTTCGTTTCGGAGTCGCGGCCTCTAGCCTTGGCCCGCACGGCAAAGAGAATCTTCGTCGCTGCATAGATTGCCCGGAGGGTCGGAACCTGGACGTGATTTCGATCCGCGAGTTCGAGGATTGCCCCCACGACGGCTTCCAGTTCCGGTTCGCGTCCATGGTCCAGATCCTGGAGCATGGAGGTGCGGTGGTGCCCGGCAGGCCGAGCGCCTTCGATGCGGCGCTCGTTCGAGAGGGCGATGTGCACGCCTACGGCTGCAGCCACCTGCCGGATCTCCGTCATTACATCCCCGACAAGCCGAAGGCCCAAAGGGGACTCCATGAGTTCCGCCAGCGTCGTTTGTGTCAGCGCGCTCAGAGGATTGAACGCCGCGTTGCCGAGAAGCTTCACCCAAAGTTCGTGGCGGATATCGGTCCGGACAGGCGCCTTGATGCCAACCGCCCGCATCGCCGAGGACAGCGCCAACACTCGTTCCGTTCGGCCTCCCGAGGGCTCACCAAGGGGAAGTCGGTTACCAACCGAATGCACGATCTCGCCCGGGGCAATCAAGTTGCACGAGAAATACACGATCGAGCCCACCACGAGCGTTGGGGGGATGTGCCGGGCGATGACCCCGCCCGGGTCCACGGCGAGGATCGGGCCGTCATTGCCAGGTTTCCCTTGGAAATACCACCAGGGCAGTCCGTTTTGGGTTGAAACGAATGTCGTTTCTGAGCCCATCAAGGGTTTGACGGAGGGTGCGATGTTCGTCAGCGAATGGGCTTTGACGCCCAGCACGACATAGTCGCAAGGACCTACCTCGGCCGTACTGTCGGTGGCATGGACCTCGATTCTCCGTTCGCCGAAGACCTCACTGCGAACCAGCAGGCCGCGCCTTCGCAACGCATCCAGATTGGAGCCCCGGGCGATGAAGTGTACTTCGTGACCGCCCTCTAGCAGTCTGGAGCCCAGAAACCCTCCGACGGATCCCGCGCCGTAGATGGCGAATTTCAAGATTCTGTCCTACCCAAGGCTTCGCGAACTCTGGCCTCCACCGAGTCCAGCGCGTCCGAAAAGAAATGATCCGCGGCATCGACCCATGCAATGGTGGTCGGCTCAGCGGCAATCGCGAGGATCCCTTCCATGTTGCTTCGAGATCCATACTCATCGCGCTCGCTGTGAATAAAGTGCTTTGGACAGCTGCAGTGCCTGAGGAAGCTGAGCTCGCGCACGTCCACGGGCGTGCCCACGGCAATCACTCTGTCCACGGCTGGGTCCACGCAAGACACACGCAAAGAGGTCACCGAGCCAAACGAAAAGCCGCCGGCGACAATTGGCACGCTTGGATAGCGCTCCCGCATGTAGCGTAGAGCCGCCCTGAGGTCGTCCTGCTCCCCGCGGCCGGCGTCGTACATACCACTGCTTGCGCCGACACCGCGAAAGTTAAAGCGAAGTACGGCGCACGCGCAATCCCTGGCGGCCTTGGCCATTCGATAAACGACCTTGTTGTGCATCGTCCCGCCGTACTGAGGATGCGGATGGCAAAAGACAACCGCCCGCTCGATTCTATGTGTCGGCTCAGGCTCCTCCAGCAAGGCCTCCAGTGGACCAGCGGGCCCGGGTATGAGAATCGATTGCAGGGTTCTTGCCATGGAATGACAACCGGACGGAGGACGTGGTCGAAATCGGCAAGGCGCCAGGCCAGTTCCGGAGACCTCCGAGTCTCGGATCGGAGAATCCGAACGACACCTCATCCGAACCTCGCCGGAGTTGCAACTGCCAGTGTCCATTATGGCCAGAAGCCGGTCACCTTCATGCTGCGGTTCTGGGGGGCGGTGTGTCGGCTCGACCCTCCTCCGATGGAGACTCGTGGATGCTGGTGTGGTCCCAAGCACCAAAAATGGGGCCATTGTTGGACACTCTTCCATCCGCGCATTCGATTCGTTCAACCCGGGCTGGCCATGTTCGAGCGCTCTTGTCCTGGTCAAAGTGCGGTGACGGCGAATCGAGGCGGTGAGAAAACACCACGGTGCCGACCGGCAATCGATGGGCTCGGTCGTCTTGCGTCTCAGTTCGGCGATGCCGCTTCAGTCAGGTGCGACGTAACATTGGTGCCTATGTCCCGGTTCCATCAACGACGCGGCATAGACGCATCGGGGAAGATCCTCGGCAATGTCTCGAGAGGCGCCTATCGCACGATCGTTTCGGCCGGGCTCTGCGTTACTCTGTCGGCTTCGTTCGCCTGCGACACAGACGAAAGCTCGAACACGTCAGAACCCGCCAACGTGCTCTTCATTGCGGTGGACGACCTGAATGTCGCACTCGGGACGTACGGGGAGCACCCGACTGCCAATACTCCCAATATCGACCGCCTCGCGTCCCAGGGTGTCCGATTTGATCGGGCATACGCGCAAGACCCGCTCTGCAACCCGTCCCGGACCTCGTTCCTGAGCGGTAGGCGACCCGCTTCCACAGACGTCTACGGGAACTTCACCGAGCCCCGTCACCATATGGGCGATGTGGCGATGCTTCCTGAATATTCCCGTGCCAACGGATATTTCACCGCTCGAGTCGGAAAGATCGCGCACGGGCGTTACGAGGGCTCTGTGGAGTGGGATATTTCAGAGAACGCGGCCCGCCGGGAGCATTACCTCCCAGGAGTTGACCGATCGGAAGTTCGCGACAACTCGTGGATCGACGGTGCTGACGATGGGCTGTCGCTGGCAGAGATCCTCGGGCATCTTGGCCGCCCTACCGGCATGCCGCTGACATGGCGTGCAACCGACGAGACCGAAGCGGAGACACCAGATGGTCAGACTACTCGGCGGGTTATCGAACTCATGGCGGAGGACCGAGAAAAGCCCTTCTTCATAGGGGCAGGATTCCACAAGCCTCACCAACCGTGGGTTGCTCCAGCATCCTTCTTCGAGCAGCATCCGATCGCAAACGTCAGTCTCCCGATCGAACCGCCCGATGACCGTGACGATATACCGAAAGCGGCTGTGGGAGGCTATCCGGAAGATCCGGACCATACGGACGAGCAGAAACGTCAAGCCATTGCCGCCTACCATGCAACGGTCACGTTGATCGATGTCCAGGTCGGATTGCTGCTCGAGGCTCTTTCGGAACTCGGCTTTGAAGAATCGGCGATCGTCGTCTTTGTCAGCGATCACGGATTTCACTTGGGCGAGCATGGAGGCCTTTGGCGGAAGCACACTCTGTTTGAGGAATCGACACGAGTGCCTCTAATTGTTCGAGTGCCCGGCGGCATACCAGGCGCTTCGACAATGGCCCTAGTTGAGCTGGTTGACCTTTGCGGCTTGCCGGAGTCGGATGGCTTGGAAGGGACCAGTTTGTCTTCACTCTTACGAGATCTTGGAACTCCATGGAAGAGTGCGGTCTTCTCGGAAGCGCAGCGGAATGGTGCGCACGGTCGGTCAGTGCGCACGGCTCGGTGCCGATACACGGAATGGATTCCTATGAACGGAGCACCGAGCACGAACTCTATGATCTGGAAGCCGATCCGAAGGAGTATCAGAATTTGGCTAACTCGCCCGAGCACGGCGAGATACAGACCCGTCTTTCCTCGGAGCTTCAGGCCGGTTGGAGGGATGCGCAACCGAGTCCCGTTCGGATCTCTCAGCAAGGTCAGTAAGCGGCTTTGCCTTAGCCGAATCTGACCTCAGTCGCGGCCAAGGCTCGCCTCAAAAGTCTCAACAACTCCCATTGCTTTCCGAGCGGTGACTGGCACCAATGGCACTTCGAACGTACGGCAAAAACGGTTGGGACTCGAAGCGAGGTAGCACAATGATCAACGATGATCGCCGGTCCCGACACCGTGCCGTCGGCATGTCTCCCGTCCACGGGTGATGTACGCCTTCTTGGGGACGAACCGGCGAAGAAGCCTGAATCCGGGGCCAGCCACATGCGATCTTTGGCTCAGCGCGACGCGCTGCTGTCCAGGACTTGAGTGATCCAGCTATTCAGGCTCAGTCCGCTCTCCGTTGCGGAACGGGCCACGCGTTGGTGCAAGTCCGGGCCAAGCCGAAGATGCAGCTTACCCGAGTACGGCTTCCTGGGTTCGACGCCATCCTCTCGGCAGGACTCCAAGTATTCGTCTATGGAACGGTGAAACTCGCTTCGAATCCCCTCGACATCGGTCGACTCAAAAGTAGCGATCGGATAGGGGCCACCATTGACGACCCGTCCGTGAAGACGGCCCACGGACTCGTCAAGCTCGACCTCGGCGGCATATCCCTTGTACTCCATCATGGGCTGACTCCAATCGATTCCAGGAAAGCGGCGATGTCACGCACAGTCGCTCTTCCGGTTTCCGTCTCTGTGTGGGGACGATGAATTACCATCCTGTCCGCTCCCCGCTTCAACAGTACCCGCGAACCCGAGCGCTGGGAGACATCAACGCCTGCTGCTTGGAGCATAGTGACAATGTCTGTCAACCGAATGCCCGCCGGCGTCGGCTTCTTGAACATGCTCTCCAAGGTGCGGTGATGTTTCGCTCGCGTGACGAGGCAACAGTACCAAATGCGGTACCAGCAAGCAGCCCCTCCGGACGGTTTCCGATCTGTGTCCCAAGGACAGGACAGTCGCTCTGTCGCACGGCAAGAGGTTCGCGCGTAGCGTATAGGGTCCTAGACAGCCATTGCGGCTTCGAGGGTCTGAACATAGAGGTTCCGAAAGTCCTTCCAGTGGCCGGATGCTAGATGGACTCACCAACTCCATTTGTTCCGCCTCGAACCGGGCGATTCACTCCTTTCGCTTCGATGACCAGTGCCAGGCAGTCGAGGGCGACCAGCGGATCGATCTGGCCGGAAGCAACGCTGAAGTTCGCGAAGACCACTGCCTGAGACACATCGCCCGCGAGCAATTGCTCGATCTCCCGCAACGCGGATCGTTCCGATTCATGCTCGACAAGGTCACCGATGTAGATTTCCATGGCGGGTGTCCCGCGATCCTTCATTCCACTGGTCAATCGGTAGTTCCGGACGTCCGACCACTGCCAGCCCCCCATCCCGCCCGTTCTTGGTAACGCCCGTTCCGCGGTCGAAACAGATGCGTGACCGTACCGGACTCACCAATTCCCGCTCCTCTCCATCAGGACCAGTTCGCTGACGGTTCTTTCGTGCCACCGCCTTGTGTACGCGTTGCGCAGAGGCGTTGCCGGCCGATGGCCGACGTCATCGAGCAATCCCTCCGTCGAAACGAGCCTGTCGCGCAGCCCCAGTCTGACGCCGCAACGGAGACTGGCCCTGTCCGGCCCGCACAGGATCCAGTCGTCGTCGCGGCCCAATGCGTGCGCCCAAAGCGAAGCTTCGCCCCGGTCCAACGCGATGTCGCCGGCACGGATCGCGAGCACAGAACGTTGCAGGTCCGTGACAGCATGAGCGCTTGCCAGCCTGTTTCGCAACTCAGTTTCGTCAATCTGCCTCTCGGGTCGGCGACGCTGGAAACCCGTTTGGGTTTCGGTCACGCAATCCTCCACGGTCTCCACTCGGTAGGCGCCCGTCAGGGCCCGCCACGATCCCGCCCGGTGCGCCTCGAGGATGACATTCGTATCCACCAGCAAGGTGCCACGATGCCTGGGCATGATGCCTCATAGATCGGAAGCATGCGCGACGTCATGTGCCGCAAAAACGTCCGCGAGATCGTCGACTGTCACATCAAGCAATGCGGCGGCTCGGCGCACCGAGACCAGTCCATTCCGGATCGCATGTCCGATCACTTCCATGAATGTCCGCGAGAACAGCGCCAGCGGGACATCCTCCGCATCCATGCGTCCGTTATTTCTCAATAAGGCTTCCGGTACTGCCCTTGCCGATGCCGACGTCAGGGCACCCAGCACAACCAGTCGCCATTTCAGCGCTGATGCCGTAACGTGCAGTTCGTTCGCCACCGAATTCAGCCGCCCGACCAACGCATCCATCGTGAGCCGCGACCAATCGCCGAATCGAGCAACGGTGGTTCTAGGCATCAGGACCGCCGCCGCAAAACTGTTGGCAAGCTGTTCGACGCGACCGCCCCCGATCTCCCTTGCCTCCTCCCGGTGGTCCGGCGGCATCGCGTCCCAAGTCAGGACATGGAACAGCTCGTGAGCGAGATCGAAATGACGGCGTCCGACGACCTCGTGGCGGGCAATCAGCACCGAATCCAGCTCCGGTAGGCGGCACGCCGCACCGGAGATTCCCGGATCGGCATCGACCATGAGAACAAGGATTCCGAGATCCCTTTCCATGACTTCCGCAAGTCGCACTGCCGGCACATCGCCCAGACCGTACTCGACGACGAACCGCTCGCCTGCCCGAGTCGCGTCCTCAAACCGCGAATGCCGCGAAAGGCCAAGAGTACGGCGCATTAGCGGCGCTTCCTGCCCGACCTGCGGCGCAAGGGTCCGGAAGGCAGCAATCCAGCGGCCCGCCCTCCGTTCGTAGGCTTCGAGCCGTTCCAAGCTGACACCAGTCTGACGCCATGAGAAGCGTCCTTCACCGGTGAGGACGAAGGGATCGGTAAAGTACTCCAGCGGAGCACCCAGCCTCTCGGCCGCCAGCACCAATTCCTCAGCCGTGACCCGCCTTGCGCCGGTTTCGATGGCTGAAATCGTCTGCCGGTCGTTGAACCCAAAAAGCTCCGCCAATTGCTCTTGGGAAAGCCTGCGTTCTTCACGCAATGCCTTGATCCGCTTTCCGATAAGCTGCTTCACTATCTGAGACCTCCCCTATATTCTTGCACGGGTTGATATGCATGAAAAACATGCGCTTTGGTGGTTGCATTGAAGAAGGCCCGCGGACAGCCCTCCGGCACCACGAGGATCCAAGGTCCCGGTGGTGCGATCGCCACTAACTTGCTTGGCCGGTCCGAGAGAGCGCTTCCGGAGGCCTGCGCGAAACGGTGCCGGCCTGCACTGGAAGCTACGAGTGTTCCGCGCTGCCGGTGGCCGCGCGAGGCGGAGGGCCGTGATGTCGACGAGACGGCGGCCGGCCTGTGTCGGGCTCGGAAAGACGCTCGCTGGGAAGCCCTATTGCTGTGCCTCTCCACATGGTTCGCCGCGATCGAAGCCGAGCGCATCCACGAAAGGTGACGTGCTGGCCCGCCAGAAGCCAGAAGCGAGGCGCTCCGGCCCCTCGCTGCCCTTGAGGCCGCGCCCTCGAGAGTCCCGTTGGGCCTGCCCAGGCTCTGGTGGCGGCTGCGTCTGCGCTCGACCGGGGGAGGGACCCAGTCTGTCAAGGCCGCTCGGAACGGCGATTACAGTGGTTAGGTGATGGTGGACGCAAGGGAGAGGGCGCTGACGGGCCTGGAGACGGCGCGATTGCTCAAGTTGCAGCGCGACGTGCTCTTTCGGGAGTTCCGCGCAGCGGCCTAAGCTCTGACTGTGGATCAACCACGAAACAGGTGAGCCGCCCTCCAACTCGCCTACTTCTTCTGGCCGCTGCTGGCGGGGGCCTCGGATAGGATCTGATGATCACACCCACCAAGGAATCCGGAACTTCCCTTCAGTGGCGATCGCCGCCACTCTCCGCGGACACCCTGCAATGCACTCTTCCACTCGTCCCGTCTTGGACTCTAGTTAAGGCATATTTCTGGATTCAAAACCACTTGCAATACAAAACCTTGGGAGACCTGCTGTCAGTCTAGAACCACTTATATTCAGTGATTTATGAGACTGAATTTGGAATAGTTGGAACACACGGAACCCAGGGGCACTATGAGGGGTGGTGGAGCGGCGGGAATCGACGTAGATTCGTAACTGTTTGTATTTCAGTGACCTACATAGTCCGTTATGCACTATTCCCCACGTGTTCTCCCACTCACAGCAACGAGCTGAGGGTGGTTGGCTGGCTGTCTGCGCGAAGGGAACAATTCGGAATTCCCCATGTACGAGACTAGATCCCTGTGCAAACAAGAACATACGTGGGCGGGCAGGCTCGCACCAACAGGATCGAGTCGTTCTGGTCATTGCTGAAGCGCGGATTCTGCGGAACCTATCACAAGCTCAGTGCTAAGCTCCCACACCGCTACATCTCCGAGTTCACCGGCCGTCACAAGATCCACGATCTCGACAAGATCCAGCAAATGGCGTTCGTCGCGTCCGGAATGGATGGTAGGGTGATGCGGTCCCAGGCCTTGGTGGATAACGACTTGCCACCTCAACGAACACGTCTGGGCGCTCACCGCCCCGGCCCTGACGGCCCTGGCCAGCGTCTTCGCCGCGATCCACTGGGCGCCGTGGAAGGCTGCGCTGGTAGACCTCGGGAGGAAGGTCAGGCAGTTCCACTGCCCCTTCTCTCGAACGCTCGGCAAGAGCGGCATCTCTGGTATATCTGGGATGGCTAGCAAATCGCGACCGTCTATGGAAACGCGGGAACTGGACAATGACGGGCTGTCCTGAGGTCCCGATGACAAACCTGCCGGAAGACCGCTTGAACCCATCCGCGCGGGCGTCGTGCGCCGCGCATGAGCTCACAAGACGAGCAGGGCCGACTTTTCATCTCGGCGAAGCCGGTCGAGGATCAGCAATAGCCGGCGGGCAGAGCGGAGCCCTCATCGCAGGAAACGGGTGGTGATTGGATGGCGAAACAGGCAATCAACAGTGGTGCCAACCTCGGTTTCGAGGCGCAGCTCTGGGCGGCGGCGGACAAGCTGCGCGGCAACATGGAGCCCTCCGACTACAAGCACGTCGCGCTCGGGCTGATCTTCCTCAAGTACATCTCCGACGCTTTCGAGGCGAAGCGGACCGAGCTACTCAAGGAAGAGTTGGCCGATGCGGAGGATCCGGAGGAGTACCTCGCAGAAAACGTCTTCTGGGTCCCGAAAGCGGCCCGGTGGTCACGTCTACAGGCTAGGGCGAAGCTGCCGTCGATCGGTAAGGACATCGACGACGCCATGCTGGCGATCGAGGTCAGCAATGCCTCCCTCAAGGGTGTTCTACCTAAGGACTACGCCCGCCCGGCGCTCAACAAGGTCATGCTCGGCGAGTTGATCGACCTCGTGAGCGGTATCGGTATGGCCGAGGAGGCTGATCGCTCCAGAGACATTCTCGGACGCGTCTATGAGTATTTTCTTGGCGGCTTTGCTGGGGCCGAGGGCAAGCGCGGCGGGGAGTTCTACACGCCGCGCTCAGTCGTCCGGCTGTTGGTCCAGATGCTGGAGCCCTACAAGGGCCGCGTCTATGACCCCTGTTGCGGCTCCGGCGGCATGTTCGTTCAGTCCGAGAAGTTCGTCGAGGAGCATGGAGGGCGCATCGGCGACATCGCGATCTATGGGCAGGAGAGCAACTACACGACCTGGCGGCTCGCCAAGATGAACCTCGCGGTGCGCGGCATCGACGCCGACATCCGCTGGAACAACGAGGGCAGCTTCCACAAGGACGAGCTGCCGGACCTCAGGGCCGACTTCATTCTCGCCAATCCCCCATTCAACACCTCCGATTGGGGCGGCGACCGGTTGCGCGAGGACGCTCGCTGGAAGTTCGCTGTGCCACCGGTGGGCAACGCCAACTACGCCTGGCTCCAGCACATCCACCATCACCTCGCTCCGAACGGCGCAGCGGGCGTGGTGCTTGCCAACGGCTCCATGTCGTCGGCACAGTCCGGCGAGGGAAACATCCGTCGCAACATGGTCGAGCGCGACGCCGTGGACTGCATGATTGCCCTGCCAGGTCAGCTCTTTTATTCGACCCAGATCCCTGCCTGCCTATGGTTCCTCGCTCGCAACAAGAACCCCGGCAACGGCTGGCGCGATCGGCGCCGCGAGATCCTCTTCATCGACGCGCGCAGGCTCGGGCACATGGTCGATCGGACCCGCAAGGAGTTTTCAGACGAGGACCTTGCCAGAATCTCCGGGACCTACCACGCTTGGCGCGGGGAGCCCAACGAGGATGCCTATGAGGACGAACCGGGCTTCTGCGAAGCTGCGACTCTGGAGGAGGTCAGGGGGCACAACCACGTCCTCACGCCTGGCCGCTACGTCGGTGCGGCCACGGCGGCGGCAGACGATGTGCCGTTCAAGGAGAGATTTGCAGAGCTGAAAGAGACTCTAGTTGAGCAGTTCGCCGAGGCCGAGAAGCTAAGCGCTCGGATTCAGACGAAGCTGGAGGAGGTTGCCGGGGATGTGTGAATGGGAGCGGGTGAAGCTCAACGAAGTGTGTCGAGAGATTACCGTGGGTCACGTCGGTCCAATGGCTGACAAGTACATTGACGATGGCACCCCGTTCCTGCGCTCGCTGAGCGTTGAGCCCTTTCGTATCAACCGCGAAGGTCTGAAGTTCATAGACGCGGACTTTCATGCAAAGCTCAAGAAGTCCGCATTGCGACCGGGCGACGTCGTTATCGTCCGCACAGGAAAACCCGGATCATGTGCTGTGATCCCGGACTGGTTGGAGGACGCGAATTGCTCCGACCTCGTAATCGCAAGATGCGGGCCGCGCTTACGGCCGCGCTTCCTCTGCTATGTCGTCAACTCAGTTGCTGGTCAGCACATCGACAATCACCTCGTGGGGGCTGTGCAGCAGCATTTCAACGTCGGCTCCGCCCGGACCTTGGAGTTTGATTTACCCGACCTTGAAGAACAAGATGAGATTCTGGCTCTCCTTGGCGCGCTCGACGACAAGATCGAGCTGAACGGACGGATGAACGAGACGCTGGAGGCGATGGCGCGGGCGATCTTCAAGGACTGGTTCGTCGATTTCGGCCCCACTCGCGCCAAGGTGGAAGGCCGTGCCCCCTACCTGAGCACTGACATCTGGGACCTGTTTCCCGACGCTCTCGATGACGAAGGCAAGCCGGCTGGCTGGAACACTTACGCCCTGAGTGATCTGGTGCAACATCACCGCGCCACTGTCTCACCTGGCGCCGAACCTAACTGCGTGTTCGAGCACTACAGCTTCCCGGCTTGCGATGCTGGAAACGAGCCGATTCTCAATCTCGGGGCCTCGATCAAGAGCAACAAGACCGACGTGCCACAGGGTGCGGTGCTTCTGTCCAAACTAAACCCGGAGACTGAAAGGGTTTGGTTGCCAAACCCGAAAAGGGAAGCGCCTCAGGTCGCGTCCACGGAATTCCTAGTCTTTACGCCTGTCGCGCCGGCCACGCGCAGCATCCTCTTCTACGCATTCAAGAGCGAGGAGTTCAGGGCGAAAATGGTCGCTATGGTTACCGGTACATCGAAGAGTCATCAGCGAGTCCCGCCAAGAGCCCTCCTCACCCGCGAGATACTCGCTGCCGAACCGAGGCTGCTCGGAGCATTCGATCAGACGGTCCTACCGCTCACTGATCGACTGCTGTCGAACCGCCTCGAAGCCCAAACGCTTGCTGAGACCCGAAACCTTCTCCTCCCAAAGCTCATGTCCGGTAAGATCCGCCTTGCCGAGGCCGAGAAGGTAGTGGAGTCCGTGGGATGACACGCGTCCCCGTCAATCCCAAGCTTCTCCAGTGGGCGTGTGAGCGCTCCGGAATCGCACAGGAACACCTCGCAGCGAAATTCAAGAAACTGCCGGAATGGGAGAGCGGCGAGACGCAGCCAACCCTGAAACAGGTAGAGGCATTCGCGCGCGCCGTCCATGTGCCGGTCGGCTACCTGTTCCTCACGAAACCCCCGGAGGAACCTGTCCCCATCCCAGACTTCCGCACCTTCGCCGGGCAGGCCGTGACGCGCCCGAGCCCGAACCTCTTGGACACGATCTACAGTTGCCAGGAGAGGCAGAGTTGGTATCGGGATTTTGTCCGGGTCGCCCGCGCGCCTGAACTGACCTTTGTCGGCAGCGCTACGGTCGTGACGCCGCCGGAGACCGTTGCGGCTGAAATGCGCGAGACGCTGGGATTCGATCTCGCCGCCCGCCGGGACTGCCCGACTTGGACCGACGCCCTGCGGCTGTTCATCCGACAGGCCGAGGAGGCTAGGGTCCTCGTCATGGTGAGCGGGGTTGTCATGAGCAACAACCGCCGCCGCCTCGACCCGGCAGAGTTTCGCGGATTCGCGCTGTCGGACTCTCTCGCGCCGCTGATCTTCGTCAATGGCGCAGACACCAAGGCCGCGCAGATGTTCACGCTTGCCCACGAGCTTGCGCATCTTTGGCTTGGGGCGTCGGCCCTATCCAACATCGGAACCGTACCGGAGCCGGGATTCCGGCGCGAGGAAGTGTGGTGCAACGCCGTGGCGGCGGAGCTTCTGGTACCGCTCGCAGCACTTCACGTAGACGAGCCGCTCGACGACGCTCTGCCCCGGCTGGCGAGGACCTTCAAGGTCAGCACGTTGGTCATCCTGCGCCGTCTTCTCGATGCGGGCCGGATAGACCGCCCCAGCTTCGACATCGAATGGGCGGAGGAGGTCAAGCGCCTGCGGCACTTCGCGTCGAGCGGAAGCGGCGGCGATTTCTATCGCACGACGCTTTCCCGGGTGAGCCGCCGGTTCGCCCGCGCGCTCGTCGGCAGCACGCTTGAAGGGCAGACGCTCTATCGAGACGCCTATCGGATGCTCGGTGTCTCCAAGACGGAGACGTTCAACAATCTCGGGCGCGAAGTCGGAATCATGGGATGACCGACTATCTCCTCGACGCAAACGTCTTCATCCAGGAGAAGAACCTGCACTACGGCTTTGATTTTTGCCCCGCCTTCTGGGATTGGTTGGCCGAGCAGAACCGTGCAGGCAAAGTGGCAAGCATCGAGAAGGTCGCCGACGAGCTGCACGCGGGCGCGGATGAACTCGCGACCTGGGTCGAGGCACGGGGCGATGGCTTTTTTCTGAGGCCCGATGGCGCGGTGGTGCCTGCGCTGCGCACCGTCAGCGACTGGGCGAGCGGCAGTGGGTATGAGCCCGCTGCCGTCGCCACCTTCCTGCAGGTCGCCGACTATTGGCTTGTCACGCACGCGCTGGCCCATGGCTGCATCATCGTCACGCATGAAGTGCCCGCCGACACAATCAGAAAGATCAAGATTCCAAACGCCTGCATCGGTCTCGCCCTACGATGCATCAGTCCGTTCGAGATGCTACGTCGCGAACGGGCGAGGTTCGTCCTGGGGCAGGACAGGGAGGTCGCCTGATGGCCGGCTTGACCGAGAGCCATGTCGAGGAAGCCGCTCTATCGTGGCTTGCCGGGCTCGGGTACGCAGTGTTGCACGGACCGGACATTTCTCCAGACGGCCCCACGCCTGAGCGCATCAGTTACGACCAGGTGTTCCTGACCGAGCGGCTCCAAGAGGCGCTCGGACGCCTCAACCCCCACCTGCCCGCCGAGGCACTGGAGGAGGTGCTGCGCAAGGTCCAACAGACCGAGACCCCCTCGCTCATCGAGGAGAACCGCCGCCTCCAACGCTATCTGCTCGAGGGCGTGCCGGTCGAGGCCGCCCGCGAGGATGGCAGCATCGGAGGAGATGTCGCCCGGCTGATCGACTTCGACGACGTGAACGCCAACGACTGGCTGGCGGTGAGCCAGTTCACGGTGATCGAGCACGAGCACAACCGGCGCCCTGACGTGGTGCTGTTCGTTAACGGTCTTCCCCTGGCCGTAATCGAACTGAAGAACCCCAGCGATGTGAATGCCACCCTCGAAGGCGCCTTCAATCAGCTCCAGACCTACAAGGATCAGGTCCCGTCTCTGTTCCGCACGAACGCCGCGCTAGTGACCTCGGACGGGCTCCAAGCGCGCCTCGGCTCGCTGACTGCCAACCTCGAACGCTTCATGCCTTGGCGCACTGCGGACGGGTCCGCCGTCGCGCCGAAGGGTGCGCCGGAACTCGACACCCTCATCGAGGGCGTATTCGAGAAAACCCGGTTTCTGACCTTGATCCGGGATTTCACCGTCTTCGGCGACACCGGCTCCGGCCTGGTCAAGATCGTGGCCGGGTATCACCAGTTCCACGCCGTGCACCACGCGGTCGGAAGCACAATCGCCGCTGCGAGCCCCGAAGGCGATCGCCGCATCGGCGTCATTTGGCACACCCAGGGCTCCGGCAAGAGCCTGCTCATGGCCTTCTACGCCGGGCAGATCATCGCCCATCCGGCGATGGAGAACCCGACCGTCGTCGTCATCACCGACCGCAACGACCTCGACGATCAGCTGTTCGGCACCTTCTCCATGTGCCGCGATTTGCTCCGCCAGACCCCGCAGCAGGCCGACAGCCGCGAAGATTTGCAGAAGGTCCTGACCCGCCCGTCTGGCGGCGTGGTGTTCACGACTATCCAGAAGTTCTCGCCCGAGCGTGGCGAGATCGACTATCCCGTGCTGACCGATCGCCGGAACGTCGTCGTGATCGCCGACGAGGCGCACCGCAGCCAGTACGGCTTCCGGGCCAAGGTGGAGCGCAAGACCGGCGGGATTTCCTATGGCTTCGCCAAGTACCTCCGCGACGCCCTGCCGAACGCCTCCTTCATCGGATTCACCGGCACGCCGGTCGAGAAGGAGGACATGAACACGCCAGCCGTGTTCGGAGAATACATCGACGTCTACGACATCAATCGGGGCGTCGAGGACGGTGCGACAGTTCCCATCTATTACGAGAGCCGCGTTGCCCGGATCGAACTCGACGACGCGGAGAAGCCGAAGCTCGACGAGGAGATCGCCGAGTTGACTGAAGACGAGGCCGAGGGCGAGCAGGAACGGCTCAAGCGCAAATGGGCAAACGTCGAGGCCGTCGTCGGAACGAAGAAGCGCCTTTGCCTGGTCGCCGGGGACATAGTTGAGCATTTCGAGAACCGCGTCGTGGGCATGGACGGCAAGGCCATGGTGGTCTGCATGAGCCGGCGGATTTGCGTCGCGCTCTACGACGAGGTCGTCAAGCTGCGCCCGAAGTGGCACAGTGACGACGACGCGAGCGGCGTCATCAAAATCGTCATGACGGGTGCGGCCTCGGACCCAAAAGAATGGCAGCAGCATATCGGCGGCAAAGCGCGCCGGGAACTACTCGCCAAGCGGGCCAAGGACCCCGACGACCCGCTGAAACTGGTGATCGTCCGGGACATGTGGCTGACCGGCTTCGATGCGCCCAGCATGCACACGATGTACATCGACAAGCCCATGCGGGGTCACGGGCTCATGCAGGCGATCGCGCGGGTCAACCGGGTCTTCCGCGACAAGCCCGCAGGCCTGATCGTGGACTACATCGGCATCGCCCAGAACCTCAAGTCGGCGCTCGGCCAGTATTCGCGGCAGGACCGGAAGTACGCCGGTATCGACGAGGCCGAGGCCGTCGCGGTGATGCTGGAGAAGTACGAGATCGTGAGCGGCATGTTCCACGGTTTCGACTACCGGACGGGGCTAACCGGGTCTCCTCAGGAACGGCTCGTTGCACTCGCCGGTGCGATCGAGTGGGTTCTCGATATGCAGCAGCGCGATGCGGCCAATGAGGCGACCGAGGAAGGCAAGAAGCGGGCGCATCGCCGCTTCAGCGATGCGATGCTGGCGCTCTCCAAGGCGTTTGCCCTTTCGGCGGCGAGCGACGAAGCACACGAAATCCGCGATGAGGTGGGGTTCTTTCAAACCGTCCGAGCAGCCCTGGCCAAGAGCACACCCGGCGCGGGCAAGTCTTCCGCAGAACGTGACCTCGCCGTCCAGCAGATCGTCAGCCGCGCGGTCGTCTCGACCGAAATCGTCGATATTCTCCAGGCCGCCGGCTTGGAGACACCGGACATCTCCATCCTCTCCGACGAATTCCTCGCCGAGGTTCAGGCGATGGAGAAGAAGAATTTCGCCCTGGAGGCGTTGCGCAAGCTCCTCAACGGCGAGATACACTCCCGGAGCCGCGTCAACGTCGTGCAGAGTCGGGCCTTCTCCGACCGCCTGGAGGAGGCGATCGCGCGCTACCACACAAATGCAATCACGACGGCGGAGGTTCTTCAGGAGCTGATCGATCTCGCCAGGGACATCCGCGCCGCGCACCGACGCGGCGAGGAGGAAGGACTGAGCCAGGAAGAGATCTCCTTCTACGATGCGCTTGCCCAGAACGAGAGCGCGGTCGAGGTCATGGGTAACGACCATCTCCGTGTCATCGCCCACGAGCTGTTGAACAGCTTGAGAAGCAATGTGTCCGTGGACTGGCAACACCGTGAGTCGGCGCGGGCGCGAATGCGGGTCTTGGTCAAACGCATTCTACGAAAACACGGCTATCCGCCGGACCTTCAGGCCGCCGCCGTGCAGACGGTCCTGCAACAGGCCGAGGTGCTCTCGGCAAGGTGGGCCGCATGACATGCAAGGAGTTTGAGATTCAGGTGCAGGATAATCATCTCTCGCGTACAGCGCAGACTCCGAAGCCAATCCTGGTGCTCTCCGAGCTGATCTGGAACGCGGTCGACGCGGAGGCGACGCATGTCGACGTAACCCTGATTAAAGATGATTTGGACGGACTTGTGGCCATCGAGGTCCCTAACAACAGGCACGGAACCCCTTGGACCAAGCGGAGGATCTGGTCCCGCGGCTGGGTGGTTCATGGAAACAATCGTGCACTCCAACAAGGGAGGTTGCATTCTCCGCGGCAAGGAAGGGCCCAGGTGGCTTCCCCCGCTGAGCTACACACGCTTCCCGGCCGCCGGCTCGCCAGCGCTGGCGGCGATCGCCGCACAAGTTGCCAGGACGGCGATCCTCCCCGTAGGGGCCTGTGGTCCATCGAGGGCGCTCGTTCGGGGAAATCTCCGCGTTGAACGGGAATCACCCCTCGCTTGAACCGTGCGGCCGCTTTTTCCGAACAGGATTCGGACGGGCAATGCCTTGTATGGAAGGAGGTTATCGATTCGGTCGGGGCGAGAGCCCCCGCGAAAACGGCCCTCGCTTGCACGAACGGACCTTTCGGGGAGGTCGCTCCCGGGATCTTTCCTTACGGGAAGGGCACACGGTCCTGGGCGCCGAGGAGACATCCTCCGCGGGCAGCCGTACCCCCATTCAGCGCCTTCCGGGGTTCGAGTGATTGCCGACTGATCGGAGAATGCTCAGGCAGGGCCGGACAAAGGAGAGTTTCCCGGAGGCGGAGACCCTCGGAGCCCGTTCCGGCGGGAGGCCTCCGTCCCGACCAGGTAGCCGGGGTGGCTCCGGGACGGGCGGAGTTCATACCGCGACCGAGTCAGGGTCGCGGCAGCCCGCATGGCCGTCGTTTTCGTGGCGCCCAAATCCGGACTTGGCAAGGCAGCAGCCGAAGGCGGCGGCGGCGAGGTCCGGATCGAGGCGAATCGCCTCGCTACAATCGGTGGTCGCTTCCTCGTGCCTAGGCAGCTCTTCTAGGTCAAGGCCCGGGCTTGACTGGCTGGCTGGATCGATGGGACTGGCCTCGGGGGGCTGTCCGAAGCGACTGCATGGTCCGGGCCTCGGCGACGGATCTTGGGCTGCCGTTCACGGCAGCCCTCGCCGGATAGGCGGTTGTGGATTCCGGATCCGCGGCAAGCAGATAGCGGAGCGGCCCGGGACTGACGGCGTAGCGTCCCCGGGAAGCAGGCCCGGAGGCATGGCGGCGAGGAAGCAGGAAGCGGAGTCGGCCTTCCGGCATTTCCAGAACGCGTGACGGCCGAAGTGCCCGCAGTCGGCGGAGTGCCTAGCGAAGGGTTGCGGGGATCTACCGGTTCTTTACGACCTCCCGGCCGAGCACTGGAGGCACTTGCGGACGTCGAATCCGATCGAGAGCGTGTTCCCGACGGTGCGGCTGCGGACGGTGAAGGCGAGGGGCTGCCCGAGCGGGAGGGCAGTTTGAACTGGCGATTTCGAAGGTCGTCCTTGAAGAAGCAGGAGATGGAGACCCAAATGAGTCGCAGGATCGGTTTGCGGCACTGGAACCATTGACCGTTCTTGATGCGAGTGACGACTCCATCGCGTTGGCAAATGCACTGATCCAGGCCCGTGCGATCCCGGCCGGAGCAACGCAAGATGCAGCACATATTGCTATCGCGGTAGTGAACGGCGTCGAGTATCTGTCAACATGGAACTTCCGACACATCGCGAATCCGGTTGACGCGAACAGCATCGAACAGGCGGGTCGAGCCGCCGGTTACGAGCCCGCCAGGATCTACACGCCCAGGCAACTCATGGAGGCCCGATATGAAGAGCTATGAGAGCGACCCTCTTGTCGAGGAGATTCGAGCCACTCGCGCCAAACAGGCGGCACGTTTCGAAAGTGACCCGAAAGCGATTATCAAGCATGCACAAGTGCTGCAGAAGGCGTCTGGGCGGCAGTGCGTCCGGTATCCCGCCCGTCAATTGAAGGTAGCTAAGCCGTCTCGAAACGCCGCTTGATTTGCTCGCAGCCGATCGTGTGGGCCGATAGCGACCGCCAGTGCACAGGACCGGGCAGAGATGGAGCAAGATCTCAACCAGGCTGCGGGCGGGCGCAGGAGTGGGCGGCCCTTGGTCCGTGGTCAGGCCGGCGAAACATTTTTCGCACGTTGTTTCGGGGAAAATGCCGTTCCGAAACACGTTTGGTCCGCAAGCGAAACACGATTGGCCTTCCCGCGAAACATCCGATGTCGTGCCAAAGCCTTGTCCGGAAGGGGGTTAGCGATCCGGGCAGTACGCCTTGGGCAAGGGCTCCGAAAAACGGGCCGTGCGGGAGCGACCCCCCCGAAATCGGCCCCCGCTTGTACAAACGGGCCTTTCGGGGAGGTCGCTCCCGGGATCTTTCCTTGCAGGAAGGCCGAATGGCTTCGACGACCATCAGGTGGGGGCACTTGGCTTGTTGTCCGTGCCGACGGTCCGGCCTAGCACAGCCACTCGTGTCAGAAACGTTGCGAGCCGACAAACGAGCGTCGCGATGGCTCGGCGAAAGGGTCGCCGTCGACATGCGGGAAACCCGACAGGTGCTCGTTAGCCGCCTCTGGTCTTCGCTCTGGCGGCGCGTCCAGCACCCGGGAAGACTCGGGCGAGCCGGGGACCGACGTCCGCCGTGTCGATGGAGCTCTGCTCCTCGACGTACGTCGGGAAGAGGTCGCGCTGCTCAAGGGTCCCAGTGTCACCGGCGAACAAGCACATCAGCGTCCGCACAAGGAACAACTGTAGAGCTTGGGCCTCCTAGCCACATGCTTTCAACGCGTCATGGAGGCGAGTGACTGGTTCCGACGCCTCGACGTGTACAGGATCGTGGTCGCGGAACGTGCGCCGCAGCACGCCGAGGGTGAATCCGAATCCCTCAACATGTCGCAGCAGGTCCGCAAGTACAAAGCGACTCTCTTGGCGTTCGCTCCGATCTAGCAGCTCGAATGTCTGAAAATCGCAGGGCCATTGGTAGCGCGACCGGTCCCGCCCGGGCAGAAAGTCGAAGTAGGCGTCCACCTGCCCGCGGGTGAATCCAGCGGCCCGCGCACATCTCGTTCCACGGTATGCGAATCTGCTTTCTTGTCCGCTAGGCTCTTGATTCACGGCGCCTGGGATTGATTCTGAGACCTATTGCTCCAATGGCTGCTATGGATTGCTGGGCCCCCTCGCAGCAGACGTGATCAGAGTGCATACCGATCGTCAGCGGGCATTTCAAGCGAAGGGTCACCCGGCTGGTAGGACTCCAGCCGGCATGTGTCGGCAGAGCGTCACTTCGACCCAAAAGGAGGGTGCGGTGCTGCCGCTCATTCACCCTTCCATGGGTCGGAGATTTCTATCCCCGCATCCTCGAAGTCCCGAACATTGCGCGTTGCTACCGCCATGTCCCGCGACCGAGCGATCGCCGCGATCTGGCAATCGGCTACCGGAATCGGCCGGCCCACCCGGCGTCGTGTGGCAGCAATCTCGGCATAGGCGCGCGCCGCGCTGCTATCGAACGGCAGAATGCGATTCGCAAAGCCCGTTTCCAGCACGCGTTTAAGAGCTGATGCGAGGCCTTCCCGGCGCTTGCCGATTGGCATGACGGCAAGGCCGAAGCGCAACTCGGCCTCGCTCACCGCCGTCAAGAACAGGCTCGATGTCGCATGTTCTGCGAACCATGATTCGATCACGGGATCGGGTCTCGGGCGCATCAACTCCGAGACCACGTTGGTATCGAGAATGAACATCCCCGAGCCTCAACGGAAATCAGGAGGCTCGCGCATCGGTTCGCGTGGCGGTAGTTCGAGTTCCACGCCGCCGAATGGCTCGAAGCATTCGCGGATGAAACTGGCAAGGTTCTTGGGTTCGGCTTCCCGGCCGACTGCCTCGCGGAGGATGATCCGCGCCTCCTCTTCCATCGAACGACCGTTGGCGGACGCGCGAACGCGAAGTTGGGTCTTCACTTCGTCCTCGAGGTGGCGGATCGTGATGCTCGCCATTGTCAACCCCTCCTCGTGGACAAGCATACTCGACGATTGCGTTGCAATCAAGAGGCATCCGCCTAACACCTACGACGGTCCTTTCGTCACGCTAACCTTCCCGACGAACGGTTGACGTGGGAGCATTGGTTTCTACGCCACTCTTGCAACTCCGTCTTCACCGGTAGATGCATATGTTTCGTGTGGCGTCAGTCCGCGGAGACGAAATCCGCCCACTGCTGCATCAGTTTCCGCCGCCGTGCCAGCAAGTCGCTGCGCGCATACGCCTGCTCGACCGCCGTGCCCACTGAATGGGCGAGACTCAGTTCCATGACGGCGTGCGGTGCGTCAGTCTTTTCGCTTGCCCACGTCCGGAAGGAGGATCGGAATCCACGCACGGTTGCCCGATCCGCCAGTCCCGTGACCCGCAATACCTTCGTCAGGGTCATATCACTCATGGGGCGTCGCGAGCGTGCCGGAGACGGAAAGATGAGGTCCGATTCGTCGCGGAGAGAGCGAGCTCCATCCAGCACCGCCAGCGCCGCGTCGCTGAGCGGGACGCGATGCTCGATTCCGGCATTCATGCGCGAGCTGGGAATGCGCCATTCTCGCGATTCGTCGTGGATTTTCGTCCCATTTCGCAAGTCGAGCCTCACCCGAACGGCACGCGGTCAGGACCACGAACCGGAGGCAAGCCTTTGCGGACAGCGAGGCTCGCGAGGCTTCGACAGTATCGAGCACCGCTGGGACATCCCAGTAGGGCAGGGCACGGAGGTGCGTCTTTACGGATGGCATCGCGGGCAGCGCGCCGTCGATGGCCTCTCCCGCGACGTTCTCCGTAACGGACCCGTGCGCCCAGGCCCAGCGCAGGATCGCGCGGATCCGCTGCCGGACTCGCCGGGCCGTTTCCGGGCGGGTTCCCCATATCGGCGTCAGGACGGCCAGCACGTCGGCACGCTCGATGCGGTCGACGCTCAGGTCGCCGAGGATCGGGAAGGCGTGGCGTTCGAGCGTCTGCATCCAGGAGTCCGCATGCTTGGCATTCCTCCAGCGCGGCTTGAGCATCGCGTGGGTCCGGCGGCCGGCCACTGAGAGGGTTGGAATGACGTACCGCCGCTTTTCCGCCAGCGGGTCACGTCGTGCCGCGATCGCTGTGCGATTGTCCGTGGCCATTTGGCGCGCAGCCGCAGAGCCTACTTTCGGATTTCCACCGAGACCGATATCGTGGCGCTTGCCGTCGATGGTGACTCGCTGTACTCAGCTCTTGGATCGGCCCTTGGCGACGCCTAGGTAGTGCCCGTGCCAAAAGCATCTATCTTCCGGTGCATTAGCGAGTTACGGTCGAT
>CAYWUV010000005.1:0-42004 GCA_964461235.1 uncultured Bryobacterales bacterium
AGACGCTAGCACAAGTCGACGTTACTGTCCAGGTATTTATGACACAGAACACTAGGTGCATCCCGCACCAGTGACGGCCCGGCCTCCGGTATTGGTAGCGCCAGGATCACGATCCAAGTCTTGAGGAACATGCTCCGGGGCGCCATCTTCGATCTCGACGGCACGCTGGGCGACACTCTGCCGGTCTGCTTCCAGGCGTTTGCCACGGTGCTCGAGCGCCGCCTCGGCCGACGCTACAGCGACCCTCAGATCCATGCCATGTTCGGCCCCAGCGAGGAGGGCATCCTGGCCCGGCATTTTCCCAGCGACGCGGATGGTGCTCTCGAGGAGTACTTGCGGGAGTACAGGCTCGCCCACAAGGCCTGTCCCGAACCATTCCCGGGTATCCGCGAGGCCCTGGAACTGCTGCGAGGGCGCGGAGTGAACTTGGCAATCGTCACCGGCAAGGGGCCGCGGAGCGCGAGCATCTCCCTCTCGGCGTTTCGCCTCGCCAACTATTTCCCGGTCGTTGAGTCGGGCTCTCCCGACGGCGGCGTCAAGCCCGCAGCCATGCGGCGCGTGCTGCGCACTTGGGGTCTGCCTCCCGAGGACGTTGCGGGCATCGGTGACTCCCCGTCAGACGTGCGGTCCGCGAAGGAAGTCGGTGCAAGTAGCATCGCTGCGGCCTGGGCCCAGGGTTCGGACCCCGCGAAGTTGGCGTCCTGCCGACCCGACCGGCTGTTCCGGGACGTGGGCGCGTTCCGCGAGTGGCTGGGGGAGGTAGTCCCGCCGGTCAGACGATGAGCATGCAGTCACCGTAGGAGTAGAACCGGTACTCTTCCCTCGCCGCATGCGCGTAGGCTTCGAGAACCAACTCCCTTCCTGCGAACGCCGCCACCAGCATCAGTAGCGTCGAGCGGGGCAGGTGGAAATTGGTGAGCAGCGCATTCACGGCGCGGAACCGGAATCCGGGCGTGATGAACAGATCCGTTTCCCCCGCCGTCGGACGCACCGCGCCACCCGCTCGCGCCGCGGTTTCGAGGGCTCGCACCGAGGTCGTGCCCACGGCGATGGTCCGCCGTGCGGAGCGGACGGCGGCTGCGGCGGTCCGGGGAATCTCGAAGCGCTCGGAGTGCATCCGATGGTCCTCGGCCCGCTCGGCCGAGACCGGCCGGAACGTGCCCGGTCCCACGTGGAGAGTGATCTCGGCGAACTCCGCACCTCGGTCGCGGACGGCGCGCACCAGCGAATCGTCAAAATGCAGGCCGGCGGTCGGGGCGGCCACGGACCCCGCCTGGCTTGCGAAGACCGTCTGATAGCGGTCGCGGTCGGTCTCGTCGTCGTCGCGCCGGATGTACGGCGGCAGGGGAACGCGCCCCTGTTCCTCAAGGAACCGCTCGACGGCAGCGCCGTCGAGGCCTACGAAGTCGACGATCCTGACTCCGTCCGGAAGCCGGTCCATGACCCGGACCTCGCGACCCGCCACCTCGACGCGCGCGCCGGGGGGAAGGCGGCGTCCCGGACGCACCAGAGCCTTCCATGTCCCCGCGCCTCGAATCGAGGGTTCCAGCACGAGGATCTCAGCAGAACCGCCGGGTAGCCCGCTGCCCGCTGCGAGGCGCCGGCCTAGCAGCCTCGCAGCGAGGACGCGCGTGTTGTTGACAACCAGGCAGTCCCCGCTGCCGACGTGATCGGGAAGGCTACGGAATCGCGAGTCCGTCCAGGTGCCGGACCGGCGGTCCAGCACGAGCAGCCGGCTTGCCGGGCGTTGCGGCAGAGGGCGCTGGGCGATTAGGCTCTCGGGCAGTTCGTAGTCGAAATCCGCCGCCCGCAAGCCCCATTGTAGGGAGGCGACCGGTGAGCCGGACCTCCGCGGGGCGTAATTCACCGGCCCTTAACCAAACCGCAACCTGCGGGTAATGGTCCGCAACGTATGCTCGAAGCAGACGGGATGGCACCAAAGGTCGTAGTCATCGAGGACGACCAGGATCTCGCCGGCCTCCTCCGTTACGCGTTCGAGCAGGAGGGCTTCCGCTTCGCAGGAACGGGCGACGGACTGACCGCGACGGAGTTCTGCCGGCAGGAGCAGCCGGATGCCATCGTGCTGGACGTGATGCTGCCAGGCTTGGATGGATTCTCCGTGTGTCGAAGGCTCAGGGAAGATCCCTGCTTGCGGCAGACGCCGGTCGTCTTCCTGACAGCGCGCTCGGCTGAGACGGATCGGTTGCGGGGCCTCGAGATCGGAGGTGACGATTACGTGGTCAAGCCGTTCTCGGTCCGCGAACTCGTAGCCCGAGTGAAGGTCCGGCTGCGCCCAAGGGGTGGAATGGAGCCGGTGTACAAGCTTGGAGGCCTCGAGCTCGACCAAGCGCGGCGCGAAGTGCGCCTCGACGGCCGGCCGGTCGCCGTGACGGCGACCGAGTTCCAGATCCTGGAGAGAATGCTGCGGCAGCCGGGCCGGGTGTTCAGCCGCGATAGTCTGCTCAACGCAGTCTGGGGCGTGGCCTGTAACGTCACTGACCGAACAGTGGACGTCCATATCCGCCGGCTGCGCCGGAAGCTGGAAGCGGATCCATCGCGGCCGCGGTACATCCGGTCCGTCCGCGGCTTCGGATATACCGTGCGGGATTCGGAGTGAGATTCACCGAACTTTAATCCCAACGCAAAGGCCCCTTAATTGGCCTGACCTAGGCTGGAATTGAGCGGGAGTCGCCCGGAACGCTTGGCGGCATTATGTCCTTTGTGTGGGTAGTTGGAAGCAGGGAAGGGTAATTGGAGGCAGTCCACAATGCGTGGTTTCACTGGCAGTTTCGTAGCATCCTTGGCTTTGGCCATGATGCTGGCGTGGAGCGCACCGACTCGGGCGCAGGACAACGGCGGGATCGTAATCGGCTTCGTGTACGACGCCAACACCGGAAATGCGATTCCCCAGGTCGATGTAGAGATGACTGGCGAACTCACTCTCACGGCCACCACGACCATTGAAGGCAGCTTTACGCTCGAGGGCGTGCCGGCTGGCGTGTATACCGTTAGCTACAAGTCCGACAATTACCAAGCGGTGAATGTGGAAGGGCTGGAGGTGTTAGCGGGCGAGGTCTCCGACGGCAGCACGGTGATGTCGCTGAAGGGCGAGACCACCGTCGTCGATGTGGTCGCCAACATAGCGGCGTCGGTCGCCACTCAGGAGGCCATGCTGGTCGAGCGCAAGCTTGCATCCACGGTTTCCGACACGATCAGCGCGGAGGAGATTCGCGGGGGCACTTCGTCCGACGCGTCAGAGGCGCTGGAGAAGGTGACCGGCGTGACGACCATGAACGACTTCGTCTTCGTGCGCGGACTCGATCCGCGCTACAGCGGCACGACCCTGAACAACGCGCTGCTGGCGAGCACCGAGCCGGAACGCCGCGTGGTGCCGCTCGACCTGTTTCCCGCGAGCCTGATTGACAACATCAAGGTGCAGAAGACCTATTCGCCGGACCTCCCGGGAGAGTTCTCGGCTGGCCTGGTCCAGGTCGAGACGACTGAGTTCCCCACGCGGCCGACCCTGAACGTCAGCTACTCGGTGGGCTTCAACAGCCAGACCCAGGGCAGAACGTTCCTGGACTACCCAGGAGGGGGCCGCGACTTCTTTGGATTCGAGGACGGGACGCGGGCGCTTCCTGATGTGATTCCGGCGGACAAGCGGGTTGACCGCTTCGGCTTCAGCCGGGACGAGCTGGAGCAGATCGGCCATGCATTCTCGAACAACTGGGAGCGCGTCCCCCGGAACTTGAGCCGGCCGTCGATGAGTTGGAATATCGTGGCCGGCAACACCTACGGAAAGCTTGGCTTGGTCGGGGCACTGACGTTTTCGAACGCCCTGCTGTCGATCTTCGACCAAGAAAGGAACTACTACTTCCCGAATCCCAGTGCCGCCCTGGGCGACGCCAATGCGGGCCCCCCGGTGCGGGCGAGTACGTTCGACTACGACGAATCGACGGAGTCTGTCCGCTTGGGCGGCGTGCTGAACGCTTCCTACCAGTTCAACCCATCCAACAAGATCGCTTTCAAGAACTTCTTCTCCCGCGACAGCGATGACGCGACGCGCTACTACGAGGGCTTCTACGAGGACTTCGATACCGACATCCGCAACCAGCGCCTGCGCTATATCGAGCGGACGATCCAGAACTCGCAGGTGGAGGGCGAACACCTCTTTGCCGGTTTGAACAACAGCGTGTTCAGCTGGACCATGGCGTACTCGAAGGCCACGAGGGACGAGCCGGATCTCAGGGAGAGCCTACAGATATACCGCCCGCGCACGGACTCCTTCATCTTCTTTGACGACAGCCAGAGCGCCTTCCGGATGTTCAACGATCTCAACGAGACCATCCTCAACCCCAGCGTGGACATGCTGATTCCGTTCTATGGAAGCTCTTTCAGCGGGGCCATCAAGTTCGGCGCCAACTACTCGTCCCGGGGCCGCAACTTCCGGTCCCGGCGGTTCCGCCTCAACCTGAGGAGTTCCCGCGGGATCGACCTTACCGTGCCGCCGAACGAGCTCTTCGCTGAGGCCAACATTCGGCCGCGCGGATTCGAGCTCAACGAGACGACGCGGGTCACGGACGCGTACCGCGGCACGCGTGACGTGTTCGGCTACTACGGGATGCTCGAGCTGAACTTCGCCGCCAAGTGGCGGCTGATCGGCGGTCTGCGCGTCGAGGATATGCAGCAGGACGTCACCACGTTCAACCAGTTCCTGCCCGCAACGGGACGCGAGCCGGCCCCGTTCGAGGCGACGAACTTACTGCCGGCAGTGAACCTGATCTACGCGGTTACGCCCAAGCAGAACGTGCGGGTCGGCTTCAGCAAGACCGTATCCCGCCCGGATTTCCGCGAACTGGCGCGCTTCGGCTTCCTCAACGTGGTCGGCGGCCTCCAGACCATCGGCAACCCGGACCTCGTCCAGACCGATATCTCGAACTACGACGTTCGCTGGGAGTACTTCCCGGGCAGCAACCAACTCATCGCAGCGAGCTTCTTCTACAAGAATTTCGACCAGCCCATCGAGCAGACGATGATCGCCGCCGTGGCGCTGCTGCGGACGTATTCGAACGCCACCGCCGCACGCAACTACGGTTTCGAGTTCGAGTTCCGACGCGGCATGGACTTTCTGTCCCCAAGGCTCCGCGAGTTCGCGCTCTCCTCGAACTTCACGTTCGTCGACTCGAATATCGACCTCTCGAACGTCAGCGACACGGTCGTGCTGACATCGCTGAACCGTCCGATGCAGGGCCAGTCCCGCTACGTCTCGAACATCATCGGCGAGTGGTCCCGGCCGAAGGCTCGCAGCACGGCCCGCTACTACCTGAACTACTTCTCCAGCCGCATCACCGACGTCGGTGCGTTCGGCCTGCCGGACGTGGTGCAGGACGGCCTTGCCACGATGGACTTCGTCTACGAATTCACCCTGAAGGGCGATGACCGGTGGAAGCTGCGGTTCGCTGCCGAGAACATCAACAACGCTCGATGGTTCCTAACTCAGGGCGGCGAGACATTCTTGGCCTACCGAGAGGGCCGGACCTTCACTGTGGGAACCAGCTTCCGGGTCTTCTGATCGGCTGCCCGTCTCCTTCGCCGGCACGGGACCTCGACTGCCATGCGCCATGACGCCTGGCCCGAAGTCCCTGCCGAGCTGGTAGGTGCGTTCGAATGGGGCTCCGGGCGAATCCCGGCGAACCCGGACTTGGCACCGGCGGAGCAGCCCGGGCAGACGGCGGCGAGGACTGCTGTCGGACTCTAACCATCGGAGGTGCCCGGATCCTCCGGCCCCCTCACCGTTGGGTACCGAATTCACCTGCCGAGTACGCCGCGCTCCGCCCGCTCGCGCCCAAGGAATCCACTCTCCGCAACGCTGGTTGAAGCTGACTCCGATGGGCCGATCCTCTTGCTGTTCGACAGAATTTCGGCGACCGGCAACACGGCGCTTCCACGATGCGGCGGGACAGCTGCGACTGGCTTGCGGATAGGGCTCGTTTCGGGGATCGCGAAGGCTCAAGTCACGAAATCCGTACGAAGCAGGGTGGAAATTCCAGAAAAACAAGGAAATTCCAAGAGAATTGCGGTTCAGTTTCGCCCGCGATGTGATAGCGTTTGCCCCGGTGTGTGGGTTTCTCGGCAAATCTAGGCCCGAGATCGATGGGTGTCATTGGAAGCGGAACGGAGCTTAGGAGAGTGAAATGGCAAACAAAATCATCATCGGTCTAGCGGCGCTTCTGGCGATCGTAATGGGCTTTGCACCCGACATTGATTCGGGGGGAATGCTGTCACTGGGCCTTGTCGTGCTTGGCTTGGTCTACGCCGGTCTCGCGGTTGACGCCGAGGACGCGGGCGGGTACCTGATCCTCACCCTAGCGGTCGGTGCCGCGGCGGGTGCGGATGCCCTCAGCCACATTCCCACCCTCGGTGGCTATCTGGACGCGATCATTGACAACGTCAGCACGGTTCTGACTGCGGGTGTTGCAACCGTGATTGCAGTCTGGATCGTGAATCGGGTCAAAGGCTGAATCCCGTTCTGATTCATCGAGCCTGCCTCTGTTGGCGGAACGGCCGGCGAGGACGCGTCCCGGCCAGGTCCCCGGTCGGAATCGTCGGTGCTCGCCGCATCCGGTCCGACAGTCTGCACGGGAGCCTTGATAGTGCGACGTTGGGCTCGCCCCCGGTGTTCAGCAGCATACGAGCAGCGACGCCGCCGAGGCCGTGGCGCCGCCGCAGCGGGTCAATCGCATGCGGTCTGCCTCAGCTAGGTGGGACCTTGCGAGCCGGAGCGCCTTGACCCGGGTAGACGAGACCTAGTCCAGCGGGCCCGCCCATGGAAGAACTGCCCACCCGTGCGAGATCCGGATCCAGGAGCGCGGGGATCAGAGGCCTTGCGAGCGGACATTCGGGTCCGCGGGCAGCGGCTTGGACCCGAGGCAATGACTTGGGGACGGCACCCGCCAGGTGACGTTTCCTCGCGCCCGGTGCGAGCGAGTCGAGCCGGCGGTTTCGCAGTAGACTAAAGGCTTGTGGCGCACTACGATGCGTTGGTCATCGGGAGCGGCCCGGGCGGGTACGTAGCCGCTATCCGAGGTGCTCAGCACGGTCTCAGGGTAGGCGTGATCGAGAAGGATCCGCACCTCGGGGGGACCTGCCTTCACGTGGGCTGCATCCCGACCAAGGCTTTCCTGCATTTCGCGGACGTTTACGAGTCAGTCCTGCACGGCGAGGAGATCGGGATCCGAGCGGAAGGGCTGTCCATCGACTTCGAGGCGATGGGACGGCGCAAGGGGCAGATCGTCGACAAGCATGCCAAGGGCATTCGACAGCTGTTCAAGAAACACAAGATCGAATCCATCCATGGGTTCGGCACGCTGCAAGGGGACGGTGCCGTCAAGGTCTGGGGCGAGGGCGGCGAGCGGATTCTCAAGGCTCCGCACATCATCCTAGCGACCGGTTCCGAGGCCCGGATGCTGCCCGGCCTGGATGCGGGCTCGTCCAGAGTGCTGACGAACGTCGAAATCCTGGAACTGACGGAGATACCGGCATCACTCGCCATCATCGGGGCGGGCGCGGTCGGCGTGGAGTTCGCCTCAATGTACCGAAGCTTCGGGACCGACGTGACGGTGTTTGAGATGCTCCCCAGAATCGTGCCCTTGGAGGACGAGGAGATCTCGGCCGGATTGCTGCGCGCGTTTCGCTCCAAGGGCATCGACGTCTTCCCCGGAACTGTTGTGCAACAGGTGAAGGAGACCGCCGTTGGCATTCAGGTGACCTATTCCGGCGAGGGCGTCGCGACGGACACGAGGGATTTCGAAAAGCTGCTGGTGGCCGTCGGGAGGAAGCCGAACACTGATCGAATCGGTCTGGAGAACACCGCAATCGAAACGGACCGGGGCTTCATTCCCGTCAACGGCTACATGGAAACCGCCGAGATGGGCGTCTATGCCATCGGCGACATCGTGGCCGACTCGCCCCAGCTGGCTCACGTCGCGTCGTCGGAAGGCATCGTCGCGGCGGCCCGGATCGCCGGCAAACCGGTCGTGCCGATCAACTACAACCTGAATCCGAACTGCACGTACTGCGAGCCCCAGATCGCCAGCGTCGGGCTGACCGAGGCCCAAGCTAGGGAGAACGGTCGCCGAGTGAGGGTATCGAAATTCCCGTTCGCCGCCAACAGCAAGGCTTCCATCCTGAACCGGCACACTGGGTTCGTCAAGGTCGTGGCGGACGGCGAGTTCGGCGAGATCTTGGGTGTCCACATCCTCGGTCCCAGTGCCACGGAACTGATTCACGAGTCGATCGTTGCCATGCAGAGCGAGGCGACAGTCGACTCCATGCGCGCCACGATCCATGCGCATCCGACCTTGTCGGAGGCCGTTCTCGACGCCTTCAACGGGATCTACGGGCAGGCGATCAATGCCTGATGCCCTCGCGGCTCAATCGCGCGGCACCGCACCGCCTCTGGCCTCGTCTGCGCGGCCCTGCGAGGTCCACCGCCTCGGTCGGGTCGGCTACAGGCAGGCGTGGGACATCCAGCTGGATCTCGTGAGCGCCCGCAAGGCCGGCTCCGTCTGCGACCAACTGCTGATGGTCGAGCATCCTCCCACCATCACGCTGGGCCGGAATGCTGACTCGGCGCACGTGCTGGTGGATTCGGACCGCCTGGCGCGCCTCGGAATCGCAGTCGAAGAGACTGACCGGGGAGGCGACGTGACCTATCACGGACCCGGTCAGGTCGTCGCCTACCCCATCCTGGACCTAAAGGAATGGCGCCGGGATGTGGGGGCCTACCTCCGCGCGCTCGAGGAGGTCATGATCGCCTCGCTGTTGGACTTCGGCATCCGCGCGGGACGGGTCGAAGGCCTGACGGGCGTCTGGGCGGGAAACGCCAAGATCGGCGCGCTGGGCGTTCACCTCAGCCGCTGGGTCACGTCGCACGGGCTGGCCCTGAACGTCGCCACCAATCTCCGGCATTTCGAGTTCATTGTGCCGTGCGGGCTGACGAGACCGGTGACGTCCATGGAGCAGATCCTGGGGCAGGACCCCGGTCGCAAGGCCGTCATCGAGTCCTTGACCAAGCGGTTCGGTGAGGTATTCGGTCGCTCGATGATCCAGCTTACGGCCAGGAACTAAGATTGCAGGATAGGAGCACGGGAGCGAGGAGCCGGCCGACATGAGCAATGTGGTCATGCCCCAGATGGGGGAGAGCATCGTCGAAGGGATCATCACGAAGTGGCTCAAGGGCCCGGGTGACACGGTCGAGCGCGACGAGGCGCTGTTCGAGATCTCCACCGACAAGGTCGACTCGGAGGTGCCGTCCCCGGAGTCCGGCGTGCTCGAGGCGATCTTCTTTCCTGAAGGCGAGACCGTCGAGATCAACACGGTCGTTGCGGTGATCGGCGACGGCTCCAGAGTCGGCCAGCATGCCGGTTCCTCGCCGGCCAGCGCGTCGCAGCCCGTCCCGACGGCCGCGCCCGATCCCGTCCCGGCGGCGGTCCCCCCGCCCGATCCGGAACCGTCGCCGCCGCGGGTCGAGGCGCAGCCCGGGACGCGGATCCGCAGCTCTCCCCTAGTCCGCCGCATTGCAAAGGAGAAGGGCATCGAGCTGTCCCGGGTCGGGAAGGGAAGCGGTGCGGGCGGCCGGATCACCAAGAAGGACATCCTTGAATTCGTCGAGCGGCAGGAGCGAGTCGTTGCAACCGCGCAGCCGGTCACCGCGTTCCCGGACGTTCCGGAAGCGCGTTTCGGGGACTTCGATGTCGAGCCGCTCAGCGTCATGCGGCAGAGTATCGCGGAGCACATGGTCCGGACCAAGCGGGTCTCGCCGCATGTCTCGACCGTGCACTCCGTAGACTGCACCCGGATCGCCGCGCTGCGCAGCGCCGCCAAAGACCGGTTCCTCGAGAAGAACGGGACGAAAGTGACCTTCATGCCTTTCTTCCTGCATGCCGTCGCCTCGGCACTGAAGGCCTATCCCACGGTCAACGCGTCGCTCGACGGCAGGAACCTCATCCTCCATAAGGATGTCAATATCGGGTTCGCGGTCGCCCTGGACTGGGGCCTGATCGTCCCGGTCATCCGCAACGCCGATGAGAAGAGCATTCTCGGGCTCCAAAGGGCCGTCAACGACCTTGCGGCGCGGGCGCGTTCCAAGTCGCTCAAGCCGGACGAGATCTCACACGGCACGTTCTCTATCTCGAACTACGGCTCCTATAACTCGCTGCTCGCAACGCCAGCGATCAACCAGCCGCAGGTGGCCATTCTGGGCATCGGCGCGATCACCAAGACGCCTGTCGTCATCAATGACGCCATCGCCATACGCTCGATCTCTCACCTCACCCTCAGCTTTGACCATCGCGTGATTGACGGCGCAGTGGCGGACCTGTTCGTCGAGCACATCCGCGAGATCATCGAGAGCTGGAACCTGCCCGTGCTCTAGCCGCCCGGTCGGTTCGGGTGAAGGGGTCTGATAAGGTTTCGTCAGCGATGCGCGTCCTGGTTCCCAACCTCGGCTCGACCTCGCTGAAATTCAAGTTGCTCGCGTTCCCGGAGGAGAAGCAGCTCGCATCCGGACGCATGGAACGGATCGGCCGTTCCGGAGGTGATGCGGCCAGCTACCGGTCCGCCATCGAATCCGTCCTGGCGGCCGTCGGTGAGGTCGACGCGGTCGGATTCAAGGCGGTTCATGCCGGTCCGCGCTTCCGCGGGACATACCCCGTGGACGAGGCCCTGCTTGCGGCGATGGAGGAGTACGAGCCGGCTGCCCCGCTGCACAATGGCATTTACCTGGACGGCATCCGGGAGTTTCGGAAGCAGCGCCCAGGCTTGCCCCTTGTTGCTGTCCTTGAAACGGGATTCCACGCCAGCATCCCTGCTTGGGCCACTGCTTATGGTGTCCCTCGGGAATGGCGCCGGGATCACGGGATCCGGCGATACGGCTTCCACGGCGCCTCGCACCGGTCGGTCGGCGAGCGGGTGCCGAGGATCCTGCGAGCCGACCCCGAGGGCCTGCGCACGATCTCCTGCCACTTGGGGGGCAGCTCCTCGGTCTGCGCGATCCGCGATGGCTGTTCCTGCGACGTCACGATGGGTTTCTCTCCCCAGACGGGATTGGAGAACGCCACCCGGCACGGCGAACTGGACCCCTTCGCCGTGCTGTTCCTGATGGAGCGACTGGACCTCTCGATCGCGGAAATGCGGGCTCGGCTTGTCAGCGACGGTGGCCTGGCGGGCCTGTCGGGGATCGCCGGCGGCGATGTGAGAGACATCGAGGCGGCGGCCGAGGCCGGGAGCGAGGCCGCCGAACTGGCTCTCGCGGTATTCGCCTACCAGGTCCGGAAGACGATCGGGGCCTATGCGGGTGCGATGGGCGGCCTGGACGCGTTGGCGTTCACAGGCGGCATCGGCGAGAACTCCAGTTCGATCCGGCAGAGAATCTGCGACGGTCTCGAGTTTCTGGGGATTGAACTCGAGCCGAGAAAGAACGAGGCTGCCGTGCCAGACTGCCGCATCGGCAGCAGCCGTAGCGGCGTAGCATGCCTGGTGCTGGCCGCGCAGGAGGAATTGGTGGTCGGCCGCGAGACCTACCAGCTGCTCAGCCGAACTGATCGCCGCGACAGTGCCTCGTGAACCGGTCGTCCGGCCGGGTTACGGAAGCCAGAGGATTCCCTTGGCAAGCGCGATGAGAGCCACTACCACGAGTGCTGCCACGACCAATCCGTTAATGTCGACGCGGAAGCGCTTGTAGAGGTTCCCGAAACCTCTTTCCAGGTGCAGATCAAAGAGATGGACAAACAGCAGGGCGTTGCCTGGCGTGCTGTCGGTCTCCTCGCGGTCCGTGGCCGGATTCCACCGCGAGGCGGTGTCGAGTCTCCGATAGAACGGATCCAGCCTCTGGCTCGATTCCGGTGCCGAGGCTAGGCTGACCGCGGCCAGGGCCGCGAATCCGGCCAGAAGCGCGACACCGAAATTCGCCGCTTCCCACTGCAGCAGGACGCCGTATTCGGCATAGGTAAGCCAGAAGAACAATGCCGAAGAGACCGCGAGGCTCGCCAGCGCTCCCCATCGGTTCGCTCTCCTCCAGGAGATGGCGCCAAACATGCTAATTCCCATGAAGGCCGCAATCGTCTCCGTGAACAGGAACGCTTGGAGGACGCTGCCGACATACAGGCCGAACAGAACCCCTAGCAGCGTCATTCCCACGCCGGCAAACCGTCCCGCCCACAGGTAGTGGCGGTCCGTGCGGTCCTTCGTGACGTAGCGGCGGTAGAAGTTCTGCGTAAAGAGCGCGGCGCTGTCCACCATGAAGGCCGACCCGGTGGACATGTTTGCGGCGAGCACGCAGGCAATCATCAGCCCGAGCCCGCCGGGGAACAGCAGTTCGCGCGTCGCATAGCCGAACGCGTCCTCGGGATCGGCGAAAGCGGCCTCGCCCCGCTGGATGAGCAGTGTCGCGACGACGATCCCGACCAACGCCCACCCGATGGTGCAGAAGCGTTTGATGAAGTTTCCGTAGGCCATGCCGATCCGGCAGGACCGTTCGTCCCGCCCGGTACCGACGCTAGCTAGGATGTGCGGCTGCGCGACAATCCCGATCAAGCCGTTGATGGTCAGCATCACGATCGTGAAGACCCCGACGTCCCCGGGCGTCACCATCGACAGCATGGACGGGTCAAGGGTCTCGCGGATCCCGGTGAAACCCCCGGTCTCGCGCAGCCCGATCGGTATGAGCAGAAAGCTCAGGGCCACGATAAACATGCTCTGGACGAAGTCGGTGTAGGCTGCGGACACGAGGCCGCCAACGAAGCTGTAAAGCAGGAACGTCGCGGTCATCGCCAGCACTACGGCATTCGCCGACACGGCCTCTCCCGAGGCGACGCTGACCAGCTTGCCTGCGCCCTTGAGCATCGCGCCCATGTTGAACGTGAAGTACGCCAGCGCGAACGTCGTATAGACCGCCCCCATCCACTCCCCGTAGCGGTCCTCGTAGACCTCTCCGGTCGTGGTCCGGCGGAAGCGGCGGAACAGCGGGGCCAGGATCCAGTAGAACGGGGTGATGAACAGGTTCTTCCACTGGTACCAAATCCCCGCATATCCGGACTGATACACCTTGCCGGCGAGGGAGACGGGCATTTCTGCATGCGTGCCCACCCCGAGCGCCTGCCCGATGACCAGCCAGACGTTGAAGCTGCGATTGCCAAGGAAGTAGTCCGCGGTCTTGCTGACCCTCCGTGCCGCGATGAGTCCGACTGCCACCATCCCCGCGAAGTACACGGCGATGACGATCCAATCGATGAGCAGGAGACTGGTTTGCATGCGATGAGCCGTCCATTATACGGAGCGATGCGCCAACCGTCCTAAGGCACCCGCGGCGAGGAAGACTGTGGCGCTCACCGCGATGCCCGCGGGCACCGGTTGGGACCATCCGCCGAGAGCGTTCGGGGCGAGCAGGGTGAGCCCTCCCGCGACCAGGGAGCAGGCAATGGCCGCTAGCGCAGTTCGCTGCCCCGGCCCCTTCCAGAACAGGCCCGCCGCCAGCGGGACAAAGAGCGTGATCGTCAGCAGACTGTAGAAGAAGCCGAGTGCCGACAGGATCGAGCGAAACTGACGGGCGAGCAGGATGCCCAGCCCGCCTGCCGCCAGGGCCGTGATGCGAGTCCTCCTGAGCAGCGAGCTGTCGCTCTGCGGGTCCTTGGAGAGCGGCTCGAGGACGTCCCGCACGGCCGAGGTCGTGATCATGAACAGCACGGCGTCGGCCGAACTGACCTCCGCGGAGAAGATCGCGGCCAGCATCATGGCGCCCAGCCAGGCCGGCGCGGCCTCGCCGAAGAGCTTCACGAGCGCGAGACCCGGTTCTTGCAGCTGCGGAAACCGGACTCGGGCGACCATGCCGAGGAGCACCGGCAGGAACGAGTACGCCAGCAGGGCCGCTCCCTGCAGGCCCACCCCAGCGCGCACCGCTTTCTCGTCTCTCGCACCGAACAGCTTCTGGAGAAGACCAGGCGAGACGATGAAGGCCGGTGCCAACATCAGCACCAGCCGAGTTGTTTCCGACGGCCCGGCCCCGCCCAGGCGTAGCGCAGCCTCGCTTGGAGCCGCCTCCGCAATCGCCTGCCAGCCGCCTACAGCATGCACCATCCACGGCACCGCGACCCCGAATCCGACGACCTTCACCGCAACTTGGAGAGCGTTGACCCAAGCCGTGGACCGCAGTCCTCCCATGACGAAGTACGCCGTCGCCACGGCTCCTCCGGCCACGGCCCCCCAAGCTTCAGGAACGCCTGCGACCACCTGCAGCACGAGCCCGGCCGCGATAATCTGCCCGGCCAGGATTGCTGGCGAGCCGCAGAGCAGGACCGCGGCTGCGATGCTTCGCGTCGCCCGGCCGTAGCGGACCTCCAGATAGTCACCGACGGTGTAGAGTCCGAGTTCGCGGGCCACGCGGTGCATCCGCGGCCCGATAGCAAAGGCCAGAACGAGGGACCCGATTCCGGCCGAACCGACCCACCACCACGCGGGCAGTCCCGCTACGTAACCGAATTCCGCCGCTCCAACCGTGCTTCCGGCTCCGAGATTCGCCGCCAGGAAGGTGGCGAACAGCAGAGACGGCGGCAGAGCCCGTCCTGCGACGAAAAATTCCTCGCCGCTTCGGACGGACCGGGAAGCCCAGCTACCGACCAGCAGTTGCAGCACACAGTAGCCGGCCAGGAACAACAGCAAGGCTGGAGTTCGGGCGATCCAGCCCCGGTCAGGCCAGCGGCGCCTTCGCCAAGCGTGCGGCCCTAAAGCCTCGGTGCTGCGATGAAGCGGCACCTCCAGCCGCTTCCATCTTGACGATACTATATGGCATTCCCAAGCACTTATTGTATCCGAGTAGGTCTCTGTTGTATCACCGTAACTGCCTTAGAGTTACTTGTTTGAGGCATCGACTAGGGCAGTGAGCACGTTGTCGAACACGAGATGGAGGGCTGTTGCCTGCTTGGGTTCGAAGACGACGTATCGCCAGTTGACGAAATCTCCGCAGTGCGCCTTGAGGTATTCGGGGAGCTTAGTTTCGATTTCCGATACCACCACCGAATCAAGGCGGTCCCTGGTTGTCTGTGCCAAATCCGCGCACAAGCGATGCAGGTCGTGAGTCTTGATGTAGCTTTCCTTGTCCCGGGCGGCCAGTCCCTTCAGCAGATATTCGGCTGCGAGTGCCTGCAGGGCCGGCACCAAGATCAGATAGCATTCATCCCTTCGAATGCGTCATTCCTCGGCGCTGCGCCCCGCTGCTTCTTCTTGCTCGGCGTGGCGTCTATACCTACAAGCTATCAGGGCTCTGGCATGCTTCGGTACTTAGCAGACACCACCACGACCCTCAGACATCCCGCGTTTCACTATTCACAGACCATTCGGGTGATCTCTTTCATCTAGGCACTGACGTGAGACTAGCCGGTCTTGTTGCTAACGGTCCATCAATTGACATATTGCATCTAATGATATAAATTGTCAATGTAGATTTTCTTGATCGAGGTGCCGGAATTGTCAACACACCCTGCTATCGGTAACCGCCTGCGACAAGCTCGTGTCGCCACAGGCATGTCTCAAACCGAGGTCGTGGACTCATTGGCAGAGCATGGAGTCTCGCTCACGAAGGCAGGCCTGTCCAAGTATGAGCGCGGAGGCAGCGTTCCCAAGCCTAGGACTCTAAGAACTCTTGCACAGGTACTTGGTGTCGACACTGCATTCTTCTTCGAGGAATCGGCGGTCTCCATAGAGTGGCTCGCGTTTCGCAAGGCTTCCCGGCTAGGCAAGAAACAGCAGGAGCGAATCAAGACCCTTGCTCTCGTACAAGTGGCCGCATTGCACGTGCTACGGCGCGCGCTGGAACCGAACCGCCAACCTAGGCCTATGATCAGAACTGTTGTAACGGTTCCAGCTGACGCTGAGTCGGCGGCCGATCAACTCCGTGAGCACTGGGGGCTCGGAGATCGTCCGATCGAAAGCGTGACCTCAGTGATCGAAGATGCCGGGGGGATCGTCGTTGAATCGGGGGACGAGGAAGACCTCTTCGACGGACTGTCGGGATGGGTAGACGACAAGACGCCGGTCATCGTCGTAAGCTCGTCAGTTTCCGACGATCGGAAGCGGTTCAGCTTAGCCCGTGAGCTCGGCCACTTGGCCATGGACGTTGGCGAGATCGACTCCGCAACGGAAGAGAGGCTTGCGCATCGCTTTGCCGCAGCATTCTTAGTGACGGCCAACACAGCTAGACGGGAACTCGGCGAGCGCCGACGCCGGCTGGATCTTCGGGAACTAGCAGTTCTGAAGCAGAAGCACGGCCTGAGCATGCAGGCATGGATCTACCGGGCGGCGGACCTAGGGATCATTGATCAATCCCACGCCCGCACCCTCTTCGCCGAAATGAGCGCTCGCGGTTGGCGAAGACGGGAGCCGATAGCATTCAATGGTCATGAGCGCCTGATGCACCTTCAGCAGTTGGCCGTTCGGGCTTTGGCAGAAGGAGTCATTAGCTCAGCTACTGCCGAAAGGCTTTTTCCAAGCATTCAAGAAGAGTTCGGCGTCGCAGGAGTGAGTGCCCAGAGCAGCATGCGGGTCCGCCGGCTCATGGAACTCCCTCGACTAGAACGCGAGCTGTTTCTTGAGCAGGCAGTCGCACTCGTGCAAGACGAGTACGTGGAAGGCGGTGCTCTTTCCGGCTTCGAGTCCCTAGCGGAGGAAGACCACCATGACGTCTCGCTTGAGTAACGCTAGCACTGCGTCTCGAGGCGAGATTTGGAATCTGCGCTTCGACCCCAGCGAGGGTGCTGAGATGACGAAGATCCGGCCCGCTGTTGTAATAAGCATTCCAGCAGTAGGTAGGCTTCCCTTGCGAATAGTCGCTCCCGTCACCGAGTGGAAAGATCACTATTCTCGATTCCCCTGGCTCGTCCGCATTGTAGCTACTAAGAGGAATAGGCTGGCCAAGGATTCTGCTGCGGACGCGTTTCAAGTGAAGTCGGTATCACTCACCAGATTCGTATCCCAAATTGGCTCTATCGCCGCTGACGATCTGCAAGAAATCAGTGCCGCCGTGGCACTCTGCGTCGGTGCGTAGACAAGGAGAATACACATGCACTAGATTACCTGTAAGCATTCAGGTTCCGGGGCGCAAGAAGTCGGCTGAGCCGAGGCTCGGGAGGCCCGAGGAGGCCGGCGTTTAGCGCGAGCGCGCAGGGCGTTGGGGGTCCGAGCAGGACGGCTTGCCAGTCCCACTGCAGCGGATACACGAAGACCGTCTTGGGCGTCTTGGCGGGTGCCCCGCCCCACGCTCCGCGGGCCTGGGTCTGTCCCACTCTTCCCCTTCGCAGTCGCGGTGACCGTGGCCGATGCCGTCCCCCGTTCCAGGCACGGAAGGGAACAGGAGGAAGAGGCCGACCGGCTCGGAAGCACTTAAACCAGAAAAGTGGCGTCCCCAGCGGGATTCGAACCCGCGTTGCCGCCGTGAAAGGGCGGTGTCCTAGGCCGGGCTAGACGATGGGGACGCAGGACCGGGAGCGCTGGACAGCGCCTCCTAGTTCGATGCTAACACGCACCAGACGCACCAAGACTTGGCTAGCCCGGCGCGCCGAGCACCCCGGAGAGGCTATCGCATCGCGAGCTCGGTTCCAGGAGCCAGCGGCCGTTCGGCGATGAGTTCACCGGAGTTGAGACCAGAGAGTATCACCGCTTCCGTGTCGCTGATGGATCCGATTTCCACTTCGCGCTCTACGAACTGGCCATCCCGCTCGACCCACACGGTCGTGGCGTCGCCCGACTCGGCCAGGGATGCCCTCGGAACGACGAGGACATTTTCCAGCTGCTCGATGATAATGTCCGCGGAGGCCGAAAGGTCCGGCTGGATGCGTCCGTCCGCAACGAGAATCTCCACCTCCACCGGAACCTGCTTGAGCCACTCCCCGCGTGTTCCCCGCGAGCCAGGCGGGCCCCGCCGGCCCCCGCCGCCACTCCCCGAGACTGCCATCGCGCCCAAGGACCTGACCCGTCCGGGGAACTGGACTCCAGGGTAAGCATCTAGCTGCACGCTAACCTGCGACCCCATCCTCACCATCTGGCTGTCCGCTTGGTTGAGGTTGGCGTACACGGCCATGTTCGACATGTCGACGACTCGCATGAACGTGGCTCCGCCGAAGACCTCGTCTCCAGCCGAGGCCTGCTGGAAGTTGCCCCTCGAGTACATCGTCTCGATGACTACCAAGCCCCCCACGGGTGTACGGAGCTTCATCTTGTCCAGGTCGGCCAGCGTGCGGTCCAGGCGCTTCTGGTCTTGCTCGATGGTAATGTCCAGACTCCGGCCCTCGGCCGCGTCAGCAATCTCCTGCAGGCGCACTTCGTTCTCCAACTGGGATGACGACGCTCGCCCTTCCTGCGCCATGAGATCGAAAATTTCGGCCTGAATGGCCGACCGGACCTCCGCAGTCTGCAGGTCGAGTTCCGACTTGTCGGCCTCCGACTTGGTGGTTCGGTACGTCTGTCGGAGGGTTTCCGTGGTGATGAGCATCTCAGCCTTGCGCGTGCCCGCCAAGGCCCTGGTCTGCGCTAGCATCGACGCGAACGTGTCGAGCTGATCCGCTGTCCTTTGGGACTCGAATTCCGCGACGACATCCCCGGCCTGAACGATCGAGCCCGGTTCCGCGAGGGATTGGATCACCAGACCGCCCCCTCCGCCGCCACGGTCACGGCTGCCCCGCATTCTCGGCGCACGGATCATCGCGAAATTGGTGGCACCGACCGTTCCTCCGATCCGAATCGTCTTGTCGAAATCCCGGACCTCCGCTGCCACCGTGGGGATCACCGTGGGTGCGACGGCCACCTGTTGGGTTGCTGCCTGCTCCCGCGACGCGTAGATGCCCAAGCCAAGCGTCAGGCCTGCCAGCAACGCGAGCCCCAGTCCCCATTTGGGAAGGCCTGGCTTTTGGCCGCCGGGTTCGGGCACGGCCTCCGGCCCCGGCCCGGGCTGCTGTACCGGGGATGGCTCCGGGGAAGCAGATGCAAGAAACAGGGGTCGCAAGAGCCAGGAAAAGGTCGATTGGGTGGTCATCGGCGGGCCTCCTGAGTTGGGTTCACGCAGTTTCGCCCCATGTCAAGACGAATTCCGACGCCATCGGGTTATCATCGCCGACTCTCGGATCGGTTCCGCATCTGCTATCTGCTCCTGCGGGCGTGTCCGGTGCACGTTCCGCCCGTTTCGGGCGCGGCTTGGGGCCCTATCTGGATTCCGTCCGCCGGGTCTGGGCTGGCTGCGCCGCCTCTGCCGTGGGGCAATCGGAGCCCATCCCATTTCTGTCCCGGCGTGCAGCGAGAGTGCGACAATGATTGGGCTTGGAGCGGACCCGCCCGGCGGTTACCTCCCCTTGGCCGGATCGGAGGCGATGGTGTCTTGGGCACCGTCGCGCGGAATCCGGCCGGACGAGCGATTCGATGCTGTTCCCGAGATTTCCGACCCCGAGCCGTCAGGCTCTCACCCGTCTGCTGGCGGTCACCACGGTCGCACCACTCTTGCTGGTCCCGGCGTGGGGCGAACGGGATCCGCTGGCAGTCGAGCGGTACATGGAGCACGTGCGGTTTCTCGCGGCTCCGGAAATGCGCGGGCGCGGTGCGGGCATGCCCGAGCTTGACAAGGCTGCGGAGTACATCACCGAACAGTTCCGCCTGTCGGGGCTAGAGCCGGCTGGAGACGGGGGTTCCTATCTACAGCCGTTCGAACTGACCACCGGCGCCAGCATGGGCGCGAGCAACAGTCTGCTGGTTGAGCGCCCTCGGGGCGACCAAGAACTCGAGGTGGGCGAGGAATACGTGCCGATTAACTTCTCGTCCAGCGGCCGGGCCGAGGGTCCGGTCGTGTTCGTTGGCTACGGGGCGGTCGCCGAGGAGTTCCAGTACGACGACTATTTCCACTTCGACGTGCGCGACAAGATCGTCCTGCTGCTGCGGTACGAACCCGATTTCTTCCGAGCGAGCGATGCGCAGAGTGGCGGGCGCGGAAGGCGGGGCGGGGAGCGGCGCTACACGCGCCACTCCCATCTGATTTCCAAGGCGATCCAGGCTCGCAATCGGGGTGCCAAGGCCGTCTTGCTCGTCGACAGCCGATCGCGAGGCCGTCGTGCGAACCGGCTCATTCGCTTTGGCAGCGTCTCCGGACCGTCCGATGCCGGTATCCCCATGGTGCAGGTCCGGAGCGACATCGTGGAGCAGTGGCTGCGGGGCTCGGGACGTTCCCTGAGGCTGCTCGAGCGGGACATCCAGTCCTCGAAGCAGCCGCAGTCGTTCGCCTTGGCTTCTTCGTTGCGTATCACGTTGTCGGTTGATGTCGAGCACGAGCGGGCGATGGTGAGCAACGTAGCCGGATTCCTTCCCGGCAGTACGGACGAGTACATCGTCGTCGGTGCGCACTACGACCACTTGGGGCTCGGAGGTGAGAACTCGCTTTCACCCGCCAGTTTCGGGAAGGTTCACCCCGGCGCGGACGACAACGCCTCCGGGGTGGCCGCGATCATCGAGCTTGCGCGCGAGCATGCCAGCCGCGACAGGCAGTCGAGGCTGGGACTGCTGTTCCTGGCCTTCGCCGGGGAGGAGATCGGACTGCTCGGTTCCAGCCACTGGGTCGACAATCCTACTCGGCCGCTGGAGCACGCAGCGGTGATGCTCAACTTCGACATGGTCGGGCGCATTGATGACGGCAAGCTCTATGTGGGCGGCACGGGAACGGCAGAGCCGCTCGAGGCACTAGCCCGGGATGCAGCGGCGAACCACGACCTTCGGATCGATCTCTCCCGGGCCGGGTACAGTTCCAGCGACCACACGTCGTTCCTAGCCAAGAAGATTCCGGCCCTCTTCTTCTTCTCCGGGCTGCATTCCGACTACCACAAGCCCAGTGACACGGCGGACAAGATCGACGGGGAGGCCGCCGTCAGACTGCTGGCTCTCGCCAACGAGATCGTCGATGGGATCAACGCCACCGAAGATCGTCTCGCCTTCGTAGAGACCGCTCCCGAGCGCGGACGGGGCCGGCCCGGAGGTGACGGGGCCGGCGGCGGCTACGGACCGTGGTTCGGTTCGATTCCCGATTTCGGAGAAGTGCCGAACGGCGTCAAGTTCGCGGACGTGCGGGCCGGTTCCCCCGCCGCCGAGGCTGGTCTGCAAGGGGGCGACATCCTCACCCGTTGGAACGACGCTGCGATTACCAACCTCTACGACTTCACGTACGCGCTCCGCGACTCCGAGGTCGGCGACGTGGTCCGGGTACAGGTGCTCCGAGACGGGGAGACTGTCTCTGCCGACGTAACCCTGGCGGAGCGCCCCTGAGAGGGGGAAGCTGGCCGGACGCGCCGAGCGGACGTATCGCGAATGCTGCAGTTCCGCGCGGCAGCCACCCTGCTTCACCAGCTAGCGTTGCGCGACTTCAGGCAACGCTATGTCGGCTCGGCACTCGGATGGCTCTGGGGTGTCATCCACCCGCTCGTTCTCTTGGCGGTTTACACCTTCCTGTTCGAGACCGCCTTCGGCGCCCGGCTCCCCGCTGGCGAGGGGACGCAGAGCTATCCGCTGTTCCTTCTTGCGGGGCTGCTCCCGTGGATGCTGTTTTCCGAGACTCTGACGCGCTCGACCACGGCGCTGACCGACCACTCCTCGCTGATCAAGAAGAGCGTCTTCCCGTCCCAATTGCTGCCAGCGAGCATTCTCCTCTCGGCGGCCTTCGGGCACCTGCTCGCTGTCGCCGTGCTTCTTGCCGGGGCGTCCGCCCTGGGACAGCCGCCGGGAGCGTCTCTCGCCCTGCTTCCCGCTTGGCTGACGCTTCTGGCGATGCTCAGCTTGGGATTGGCTTGGATCGCGGCCGCACTCCAGGTCTACTTGCGAGACACCGCCCAAATACTGAGCGTGGCCTTGACGGCTTGGTTCTGGCTGACCCCCGTGTTCCTACCGGAATCGTTCTACCGGAACCGTCTCGATGCCGCATTGGATTGGAATCCCCTACGATATGCTGTTCGCGGCTATCGGAGCGCGATTCTGGGAGGAGCGATTCCTAGCCCGGCCGAGACGGGTTCGCTCTGCGCGTTCGCGCTCGTCGCCTTCGTCGCCGGAGGGCTGTTCTTCCGTCATGCGAGGAAGGGATTCCCGGATGTGATCTAGACTCGCCGGCTCTACCCGCAGCCCGTCGCCACGGCTAGCGCCGCGCATACCCGCCGCATCTTCTCGTCGCTCAATGAGCCCACGTACGAATGCAGCCGACGCTGGTCAACGGTTTGCACGTGGTCGAGGTTGATTGCGGACTCGTGCTTCAGTCCCTCGTCGGGTCCGACGGAAACCTCGCTCGGCAGTCCCCTCACCGTCGAGGTGATCGGCGCGACTATCACCGTGTTGAGCAGCGGAATCACCGCCTGCCTGGTCAAGACCACGACCGGTCGCCGCTTATCGGGTGTGGAGAATCTGTACTGCCAGATTTCCCCTCGGCCCGGACTGCTCGCTAGTCTTGCGGCCATACCCCCTCGTGCTCCCAATCCCGCAATTCCGTTTGGAGCAACTCCGTATTGCCGTATCCGACAGCATACCGGCGATCAATCTCTGCATCCTCCTGGCGACGCAGGTAGTCGGCGGCTGCGTCCCGAAGCACAGCCGAGCGACTCTGGTGCCGAATGGCGCGATGCCTATCGAGGCGCTTTAGCAAGGCTTCGTCGAAACTGACTTGGATGGCCTTGGCACCCATACTCAACAATCATGTTATACAAATCCATATACAAATTCCCCTGCCAACAGCCCCGATGATTCCTGATTGGCACTCTTCTAGGCTGAAGTCGGCCAACTGATCGCGTGGCAGGGACCACCTGCGAGCAGGCGCTTCCGGTGTTCGGTTGGTACGCAGACAGGCTCGATCGGCCATTGGCTGCCCGCACGGTCCGTGTGACCCGGCAGTGTCGCAGGGATCACGCGACCGGGTGAAGCGATCACGGCCGAACAGCCGGGCATCCGGTCAGCTGACCTCTTGGTTTGGTGCGCTTCTGGTGCCCCTTCTTCGGCGGCACTGTCCTCCAACAGACTTGCGACTCCGTAAGATAGGGGCAGGCCGCGCCCGGCGCGAAAGCACAGCACCCGTGGCTAGGATCACGTTCAACGACGTTTCCAAGAGTTACTCCGCGTACTCCCGCCCCTCTGATCGCTTGCGCGAACTGGTCTGGCCGCTCCGACGCCGGGCGACTGGCGACTTCTGGGCACTGCGGGAGGTGTCCTTCGAGGTCGCGGCGGGAGAGACCCTCTGCATAATCGGGGCAAACGGGTCCGGAAAGAGCACGTCCCTGCAGCTCTCGGCCCGCATACTCCGCCCGACTGCGGGCACCGTCGAGGTCGAGGGCAGGGTTGCCGCGCTGCTCGATCTCGGCGCCGGGTTCCATCCGGAATGCACCGGACGCGAGAACGCACGCCTGAGCGCCGCCTTGTTCGGCCTGTCGAACCGGGAGATACGCGAGCAGTTCCCGGCCATCGAGGCTTTCGCCGAGATCGGCGACTTCATCGATCGGCCGGTCAAGACCTATTCGAGCGGCATGCTTGTCCGCCTGGCTTTCGCGGTAGCCATCAGCGTCACGCCGGACGTCCTGCTTGTCGACGAGGCACTGGCGGTCGGCGACTACTACTTCCGACAGCGCTGCATGAGGAGGGTCCACGAACTGCGTCGCGCCGGCGTGACGATTCTGTTCGTTTCGCACTCGATGGCAGACGTGCAGGCCCTCGGCACGCGCGCCCTTTGGCTGGACGACGGCCGCCTCGCCGACCAGGGTGATCCGAGCACGGTTGCTCGCAAGTACCTGGCACGCATGAACGAGAGGGATCGCTCCTACCGCGAGACCTCTGGCTGCGAATCCAAGACCGAGGGTCCGGTGGTCCCCGCTCCCGATACGGGCCCGGCGCAACGGGTACCCAACGCCGACCACCGGTTCGGCACGGGCCGGGCGGAGGTCTCGGAAATTGCTGTCCTTGACGCATCCGGGCGGCCAACGCGTTCCCTGGTGCCGCGCGAGCCGGCGATCGTCCGGATTACGGCGCGGGCCCGCGAGTACATAGAGCGACCGAACATTGGATTCATGATGAGGAACCACTTGGGTATCGATTTCGCGGGCACGAACACGGCTCGCGAGGGGCGCGTCCTGGACCCGATGCAACCCGGGGATACGAGGACGGTCGATTTCCGCCTTGACTTTCCCGAACTGTACGCCGGATCGTTCTCGTTCGCACCCGCGATTGCCGACGGGGGGCTGCGCGACTACGAGATCTGCGACTGGATCGACAACGCGATAGTCGTTCCGATGGAGAGGGGGCCGGGCGAGGTGTACGGCTACATGCACCTGCCGTGCCGCGTCGAGGTCAGCGGAGCGGCCGAGGACTCCCGGCTCCGATTGACGGAAGACAAGTGAAGCACGCTCGGGCCCTGCTTGCCGCCACCGGTGTTGCGGCGTTCCTGGTTCTCGCGGCCCCCCTCATGCTGGTGGCCGTCGCCGTGCTGCTGGCATGCGCGGACCTGGGCTGCCTCTTGCGCCGCCGCAGGAAGCTGCCCCCCGCCCGGGAGGTTTCGAAGCGGGCGGTCAGCGTCGTCATTCCCACGTGGAACGGTCGTGACCACCTCGCCCGCAACCTGCCGTCAGTAGCCCGCGCCTTGGCGGGGAATCCGGACAACGAGATCCTGGTGATGGAGAACGGGTCCACGGACGGCACGGCCGAGTTTCTCGCGCAGGCGTTCCCATCGGTGCGGGTAGTCGAGATGGGGTCGAACCTCGGTTTCGCCCGGGCATCGAACTACGGGTTCACCTTGGCTCGTCACGACATTGTGGTCCTGCTGAACAACGACATGCGGGTCGAGGCCGACTTCCTGGCACCCTTGGTGGACGGATTCCGGGATCCGAGGGTGTTTTCCGTAACCGCTCAGATCCTCTTCCCGGACCCGGCGAAGCCGCGCGAGGAGACGGGCCTGACGATGGGGCGCTGGGTGCGCGGCGCGATCCACCTCGAGCACGTTGCGGACGACCAGGTGGATGAATTGTTCCCGACGTTCTATGCCGGAGGCGGATCCTCGGCGTACGATCGGCTCAAGATTCTGGAATTGGGCGGATTCGATGAAGTCCTGGTTCCCTTCTACATGGAGGACGTGGATCTGTCGTACATGGCTTGGAAGCGCGGCTGGATCAACCTGTACGCACCCGCCAGCGTCGTGCATCACGAGCACCGGGGCACGATCGGAAAGCACTTCACCAGGGAGTTCATCGAACAGGTCCTCCAAAAGAACCGTCTGCTGTTCGTGTGGAAGAACATGCACCATTGGGGCCGGTTGCTGGCTCACCTCGGCTGGCTGTACGCCGACATGTGGGTGTCGCTACTCGCGGGTTCGTCCGCCGGCCGGCCCGACGCGAAAGCGTTCCTGCGGGCTGCCGTCCAGTCCCTCCGAACGGCCGGGCGGCGGGGCAGCGCCCGCCGACTCGCGGAGATTTCCGACTCGGAGGCGTTCCGGCGGCCACTCGGCGGGTTCTTCCGCGATCGCTACCATCGCCTTGAGAGCAAGCCGGAGACGCGGCTGAACGTGCTGTTCGTGTCCCCGTATCCGATCGAGCCTCCGACCCACGGGGGGGCGGTCTTCATGAAGCAGGCCGCCGAAGGCCTTTCTGAGCGTTGCCGGCTGCACCTGCTCTGTCTCGTAGAGCGAGAGGAGAATCGGGATCGTCACGCAGACCTGGCGAGCCGCTGCGTGAGCGCCGAGCTGGTCCTGCACGACCCGCGACCGTATCGCGGGGCCCCGATACTTTGGCCGCACTCGGCGCAATCGTATTGGGATCCGGCCCTGCTTTGGAAGATCCACCGCACGATCCTGCTGCGCCGGATCGATGTGGTTCAGCTCGAGTACGCGCAGCTCGCCTCGTACGGGGACCGGTTCCGGCAGATCGTCTGCTGCCTCTTCGAGCACGACCTGCATTTCCAGTCCGTCCAGAGAGCCATCCTGTCGGGCGGCCCTGCGGGCATCCTGCGCCGTGGCTATGAGTACTTGCGGGCCCTGCGGTTCGAGTTGCGGGCTCTGCCGCGATTCGACGCCGTGCAGGTCTGCAGCGCCGAGCAGCGCAGGACGCTCACCGGTCTGATCGGGGACGGCCCTCCGGTGCTCGACAACCTGCGGACAGCCATCGATCTGTCCACCTATCCGTGCGAGATCGGCGGCCGCGAGCCGGACACCATGCTCTTTGTCGGCAACTTCCGCCACCCCCCGAATCTCGAGGGGCTGGCCTATTTCCGGGAGGAGGTGCTGCCGCTCGTTCGCAAGACGAGGCCGGAGGCGCGCCTCGTTGTCGTGGGTGCCGACCCTCCGGAGACCCTCCTCGGGATGCCCACCGAGGACGGCGTCGAATTTCTCGGGCCTGTCGGAGACATCCGCGACGTCCTGAGCCGCTATTCCGTGTTCGTGGCGCCGATCCTGTCCGGGTCCGGGATTCGCGTGAAGATCCTGGAAGCGTTCGCCTGCGGGATCCCGGTGGTCTCCACCACGCTGGGGGCGGAGGGGCTCTGCGACGGCGAAAGCGGAATGGCCGAGATCGAGGACCGGCCCCAGGGCTTCGCTGCTGCGGTCGTCTCGCTGCTGTCCGACCGGAGGCGTTCCGCGGCCCAGGCGCGCGAAGCGCGGCGCGCCGTCAAGCGCCACTGGGACGCAGCGACAGCCGTTCCGCGCCTTCTCGCGCACTACAGCGCTGCGCTCGAGACAAAGCTGCTTTCCCGCGTGCCCTATCCGCTTCCGTTCCGGTAGGCAGCCCGCCAGCTGGCTAGCGCGATTCCCGGAGCTGTCACCATAAGCGGTGAGCCGAGACGGAGGAGCAAGCCGTGACACAAGACAGCGACAACCCCTATCTGATTGCCTACTGCACATGCCCGCCGGACAAGGCCAATGAAATCGCGCGGAGGCTCGTCAGGCGTCGCGTGTGTGCCTGCGTGAACGTGATCCCGGGACTCCGGTCCGTCTATACCTGGAAGGGCGACGTCGAGGAGGACGAAGAGGCGCTCCTGGTGATCAAGACCCGCGCTGACTGCTTCGACACCCTGAACGACGCCATCCGGGAGGTGCATCCGTACGAGGTCTTCGAATTGGTGGCGAGCCGCATAGAGCGCGGCAACCCCGCCTATCTTCGATGGATCGACGAGACCCTCGGTCCGTAGGCTTAGCGGCTAGCCCAGGCCGAGCGGCCGCTCTATCCGACGATCCCGCCGTCGAACAGCCGGACCACTCTCTCGGCGTGCGCCTCGAATCGCGGGTCATGCGTCACCATGCAGATCGTCGCCCCGGCCTCGTGAATCTCCTTGAGGAGGGACATTACGGCCTCGCCGTTCTTCGAATCGAGGTTTCCAGTCGGCTCGTCGGCGAGCAGCAGGGCCGGATCCCCTCCCAGCGCCCGCGCGACCGCCACGCGCTGCTGCTGGCCCCCCGAGAGCTGCGACGGATAGTGCTTCATCCTGTGCTGCATCCCGACCCGGCCGAGCGCCCCCTCCACCCGCTCTCGGCGCTCGGACGAAGGCATTCCCCGGTACGTCAGCGGCAGTTCGACGTTCTCGTAGACCGTCAGGTCGCCGATCAGGTGGAAGGCTTGGAAGATGAAGCCGATCCGTCGATTGCGGATGCGGGCTCGCTGCTTTGCCGAAAGCCCCCGTACCGACTCGCCGTCAAGCAGGTAGTCGCCTTCCGTCGGGATGTCGAGCAGTCCCAGGATCGACAGTAGGGTCGACTTGCCGCAGCCCGATGGACCGGAGATGGATACGTACTCGCCATCCCGGATCTCAAGGTTGACTCCGGACAGGGCGTGCGTTTCTACCTCGTCGGTGAAGAACACCTTCGAGACCCCCTCGAGGCGGATCAACGGCGAGTGCCCATTGGCGGCGGTCGACATGCGGAAGCTACACCCAGCAGTCCTGCGGCGGCCAGCGGCTCACTCCAGCCGAATCCTATCGTATGCGTCCCACGCGGACGTGTCGGAGAGGATCACCGTGTCTCCGGCGCTGAGTCCCGACTGAACTTCGATCCGGGCGACCGATACGCTGCCAATCTGCACCGCGACGCGCGAAGCATGGGTCCCGTCCTCCTCCAGCCGGAAGAGTCCGATGGCACTGTTCGCCCGCGCGTGGATGGGGCGCCCCACGTGGAGCACATCTGCAAGTCGCTCGAGTTCGATCGTTCCGTCGACGCTGAGGTCGGGCCTGGCTGCGCGCGGGAGCCCGCCAAGTAGCCGCACGTCCACCAGCACTGTTCCCTCTGCCGCTGCGGGATCGATGCGGGAGACCTCCCCTCGGATCACTCCATTGCGCGTGTCCACCTCCGCAGGCTGACCGATAGCCACGTCGTTCACGAGGGTTTCCGGGATTTTCAACTCGGCTTTCAGGCGCGTGGGATCCGACACTCGCGCCAGTTCGTCTCCAGGAGCGACGAGCTGGCCGACTTCGACCTGCAATAGCTGGAGCACGCCGGTCATGCCCGCCCGCACCTTCAGCCGGTCGACCTTCTCCTTCCGCAAGGCGACCAGGGACTCCATCTGCTCGATCCGAGCCCGTTGCGCAGCCAGCTGGGCATCCACGGACGGCTTGCGCGCGTCTTCGCGCGCACGTTCAAGTTGCAGCCTCTTCTCCATCTGCTCCATCGCGACGCGGGATTTCATCAGCGTGACCGCGTCCGTCAGGCCGGACTTGGAAAGCTCGAGGTCGGCGTCGAACTGCGCCTTGGCCTGCAGGTACTGACCCTCAACGTCTGCTGTGAAGGACTCCTGGGTGAGCCGCTGGTCCTCCAGCAAGGCCTCCAGGTTCGCCAGATCGGCCTGCACGGCGCGGAGCTGGGCTTCCGAGTCCAGGTACTCCTGCTCAACCTGGAGGCTGGCGAGTTCAAGCAGCACTGTTGTCGGGGTGACCGCTTGGCCAGGCTGCACCAGGCGTCGCACGACACGCCCCTCGTCTGCCGCGGCGATCACCAGGACGGTCTCCGGAACCAGCGTCCCGATTCCGCGAACCTGCCGCAGCATTTCTCCGTGCTCGACTTGGTCAGTGAAGACCGCTGCCGCGTCCACGGCGGGCGCGGCCGGCTCGATTCGGGACACGAGCCAGCCAATCGTTGCGATGGCGACGAAACCCCCAGCTCCTGCCATGATGCGGCGATTGCGCTTCCTCTCGGAGTAGCCGACCCGGGGCTTGTCCATCGGCCGTTCGTTGCAGGGGCGCAAGCGTCTCGTCGTCGTCGAGGCGAGCCCAGTGGAGGAGTTAATCCTCCACGCTCGAATTATAGCCATCGTCTGCACCAGCCCGATTGAGGATCGCGGTAAAGGCGTCAGTCCCCGCGGGAAAACGTCAGAGATGGGGGAGGTCCCGGCGCTGGGTTCGTGAGCAGGGCATCGATTGGGGTTAGCCGCGAAGTGCCCGACACGGTTGGGGTGTCGCTCCCGCGAGGGCGACGATGCCCAGTTCGCCCAGGGTTGTCTTTTCGACTTACAGGGCACCGAGCAACGCCGCGACTGGGTAACGCGGGCCAGCCGCCGATTCAGGGCTCATGGATGGGCAGGGCGCTCGATCACTGATCTCAGGAACACCATGAAAACCGAAGGATAAAGTTCCAGAGTTCACAGGCTTGCATGCCGTATGTACGGCATCAGCCTCCTGGCACCCAATGGAGGAACTGAGTCGGGGCTCGAGCGGCCCCGCTTCGGGTCATCCCGCCCTCGTGCCGCATGCACCCATCCCGCAGCTGCGGGACCGCAGTGGACGCGAGCCCTTTCCGGGAACGGGTCTCGCCGGTCTGTTAGAATGCCGCGAAAGGGCTCATGAGCGAAACGAATCCCGCTACTCAGGACGTTGCGGCCGAAGCCGAGCCGGAACCCAAGAACCTGGTTCTGCGCCTGTCCGACGGAACCGCAGTGAAGCGGCGTCTGCTCCGGCAGCGGGCGTGCGACGAGCCGTACGGGAAGAAGACCTGCTTGGGGCACCTGAAGCGCTGGTACGGCTATGGGGACGAACTGATCGTCCGCTTCGGCCGCTCCCCCGAGATCTACCGCTGCGAGCGGTGCAAGATCCTGTTCGTCCCTAACGAGAGCGAGGTCGCTCGTACCGGCACGCTGGCCTTCTAGGACGTGGAACCCAAGAGCGTCTCGAGCGTCCGCAACGAGCGCTTCCATACCGCCGCCAGTCAGGTGGGCGGAGAAATCGGCCGTCCGGGCGAGCCTCCGTATCTCCGCGGAATCCACCCTCGCATGTACTTGCAGAGGCGCTGGACGATGCGCCAGTTCGCCGGCTACGGCACCCCAGCGGAGACCAACCGGCGGTTCCGCTTCCTGCTCGACCAGGGCCAGACCGGACTGTCCGTCGCGTTCGACCTTCCGACCCTGATGGGCTATGACAGCGACCACGCGATGGCCGCGGGAGAGGTGGGCAAGTGCGGAGTGGCCGTTTCGTCTCTGGCGGACATGGAGGAACTCTTTGAGGGCATCCCGCTCGGGGAGGTGACCACGTCGATGACCATCACGTCCCCAGCGGCGATCCTCTGGGCTATGTACCTCGTGGTCGCCGAACGGCAGGGAGTCTCGCGGGCGAACCTCTCGGGAACGATCCAGAACGACATCCTCAAGGAGTTCATGGCTCAGAAGGAGTACATCTACCCTCCCCGGGAGTCGATGCGCCTCGTTGCTGACTCGATCGAGTTCGCGACGCGGCACACCCCTCGCTTCAATCCCATTTCGATCAGCGGGTACCACATCCGCGAGGCAGGGGCGACTGCCGCTCAAGAGCTCGCGTACACGCTCGGTGCCGGCATCGGGTACATCGATTGGACGCTGCAGCGAGGATTGCCGGTCGACTCGTTTGCTCCCAGGCTGAGCTTCTTCTTCGACGCGCACAATGACTTCTTCGAAGAGATCGCCAAGTTCCGGGCCGCCCGCCGGATCTGGTGCACGATCATGCGGGGCCGCTTCGGCGCGAAGGATCCCAAGTCCCTGAAGCTCCGATTCCATGCCCAGACCGCCGGAGTGACGCTGACCGCGCAGCAGCCTCAGGTGAACCTAGTGCGGACCGCCCTGCAGGCGCTCGCGGCCGTTCTGGGCGGAACGCAATCCCTGCATACCAACGCGCTTGACGAGGCGTACGCTCTTCCGACATCGGAGGCGGCCCTGCTGGCCTTGCGCACGCAGCAGGTCATCGCTTCCGAGACCGGCGTGACGGAAACAGTGGACCCCTTCGGAGGCAGCTACTACGTGGAGCGGCTGACAGACGAGCTCGAGGCCCGCTGCGTGCAGGAGTTGGAGACGATCGACTCGATGGGAGGCATTGTGACAGCGGTCGAGCGCGGCTACCCCCAGGCGGAAATCGCCAAGTCGAGCTACGAATACCAGCGTCGTGTGGAGAGCGGCGAGATTCGGATCGTGGGAGTCAATGCGTTCCAAGAAGGAGACGCGGAGCCGATCGAGACCCTGACGATTGACGAGGAGGCAGGACGGCGCCAGGCGGCCCGGCTCGCCCGGTTGCGGGTGACTCGAGATTCGGCGGTCGTCGAGGCTGCGCTGGCGGCAGTGCGGAAGGCGGCTTCAGGTACGGAAAACCTGATGCCATCGATACTAGGCGCGGTGAGGGTCTACGCCACGGTCGGAGAGATTTGTGACGTGCTCAGGGCCGAGCTGGGTGTCTACGCCGAGCGGACGGTGGCGTAGGATCGGGCCGATCGGGGCGGTAATCCTCCGCAAGCAGTCCGGCTGATGGGATTGCCGCGGCGCTTCGGCCAATGGCAGGCACCACGGATGAAGCCTTTGATTCCCGCTCTCGCCGATGACCGGAGCGGATTTCCTGTACCAACCGCTCGGTCCATCCGCATCGATTTCTGTTTGGCTGGTTTCGGGGAAACGGCCCGCCGACAGCCGCTGATTGCGGAACCCGTTTGAGGTGAACAAGGGTGAGACGGCTGTTGGAGCCGCAGGGTCAGAACGCTCGAATCGGTCCTGGGTAACGAGCGACAACTGGGTCAACTGTCAGCAGCACGATTCCCTCCGCCAGTGCCTGTGCGATCAGGATCCTGTCGAACGGATCCTTGTGAATCGGGGGAAGAACGTCGACAACTTCGGCATGTGCGCCAGTCACCGCCAATTCCTCGTAGCCGTTCTCCAGCAACCCTCTTCGCAACAGGCGCGGATCCACACGAAAGTCCTCGCGTCCCATGCCGTGCTTGATGGCGATCTCCCACACCGATGCTGCGCTGAAGACGGGCTCCGCACCCGAATTCTCAATGAGATCGCGCAGGTCAGCAGAGAGCCGCTCGGGTAGGCCGGCAGCCCATAGCAGTATCTGGGTGTCGAGCAGAAGTCTCACTGATCGGCCCCGAACAACTCCTCGATCTCACCGGATCCCATCCGGTCGAAGTCAGGAGGAACCGAGACCCGGCCCCTCAGGAAGCCTGTCCGGCGGATCGCTTCAGCCGTTGGTGATTCGATGGGGACCACCTTGACGAGAGGGTTGCCCGCGCGGGCGATGATGAACGGTTCGCCGTTCGCGGCGGCGGCAACAAGCCGCGATAGGTGCGTCTTGGCTTCGTGCATGTTGACTGTTCGCAAGGGGATTGCCTCGAGACTTAGTTCACCCGACTCAGTTCACTGATCTGACGCGCCTACAGGCGGTCGTTGCCGGAACGTGTCCAGGTCCTGCCCGCAGGGGCGCTCGACCTGTTGCGCTGGGTTGTCTGATCGCAAAGTAGGGACTCTAGGGCTCGAGGTGGAGGAATTCCCCGTCCGGCCCTTGACGGCCCTTGATACGACGGTTTATCATCTATTAATACCCATCACGTATCATTCAAGGATGCGACGTCTTGTTGACGGTGATTGTGGGACCAAAGCTCCGTCGCCCACTTCCATCGAACTTTGCAGGAGGTCGCCGAGGCCCCAAGGAATGAACGCTCAAGTCTCAAGACCCATGGAGGAAAACTCATTTGACTCGCACAATCACACTCGAATCTCTGCTCCAAGGCTGCTCGGACGCATCGGCTGATGACGGAATCCGCATCGACGCAGACCTAGTGCCACTGGCCGGTCCCGGGGGACCCGTTAAACCTGCCATTTATGAGGGTGGCACGTACCAAACGGATCGGCGTTGGGCGTCGCCCAACGACATGGAGGCCACCGAGGTCGTGGTAATTGACAACGTCCCCTCCCAGGCGAATCGCCTGGAAGATGCTCTAAGGCGAAATCGAGACTCGATCTCGCTCCCCGAGTTTGTCCTTGATCTGTCGCAATTGCCTCACCTGCCTTCGCATTTGCCCAAGGAGCTGTCGAGTCTGCAGTTTCCGCACCGGAACGCCGACGCGTACCTGCGGGACTCGATGCTAGGCGAAACGGACTTCATCAGGACGGATCTGGGCGCGGCAATCTTTGGTGCTACGGCGCAGGCCTGCGGTCCTTTGATCGCCTGGTTCCCTCAGGCTCTGCTCTACGGCTTTTGGCAGTCGCATTTGGGCAAGAAGCGGCACAACGCCAAGCATGCTCGGGCATGGGTCTCGGAGATCGTCGGTTGGCAACCGGCCGCAACGGACACCAGAATTCTTGGCTTAAAGGGCGATGCGCTGAATCTGAATACCGACGAGGATGTCTCGTTTAATCCCGACGACCGGACCAAGTGGGAGATAGGTACCAAGAAAAGGATCGAGGGAGCCAAGAAGGACAAGCTCTCTGAAATCGGCCACGGCCAAGTCCCGTTCATGGGCAGCGATGCGACTGCAGCGGCGATCTCCTTCGCGCGAGTGACCCAGCGGGCAACCGTGTCCTTCGCTCAGCTCCGGCGTGTCACTCTCGGGGCCGATCATTGCCCTGATGCGGATACGGCAGTCCGGGCCTTGTTGGTTGCATTGGGACTCCATGCTCACCAACTCGCGTTCGGCCGCGGTTTCGCTTTGCGCTCCGGTGCCGAGCTGCGCCCGAGAGAAGTTTCCGTCCATTGGCTGGGCTACGGCGGAGATCAGCTCTGCGACATCGGCGAGGCCTCGGCCACGCAGGATTTGCTGGAGGCCGCCCGCACCCATGCCGCGGCCGCAGGGGTGCCCCTCGACGGGTGGGAGTTGCCGCCGACCGTGCTCACTCCGAAGGGGAATCTCGTCAAGGCGATCCAATCGACTTGGCCGGAGGTCACTGACTGATGCTGGGAATAACGGTAGAGTTCCTACACAGTACGTTCCGCGGAGATCCAGAAGGTACCGCCAACACCGGCCGTCTGACGCACGCGGAGTGGCCCCCATCGGCGACACGGCTGTTTGCGGCCTTTATTGCTGCCGATGGCACGCGGGAGAATTGCCGCTTTACCGATGGGACCGAACTCGCGTGGCTCGAGCGGCTTCCGCCGCCCACGATCTATGCTCAGGCCCGGCCGATGCATGGCACTCTTCGGCCGCGATATGTGGTCCAGCACCACGGTACAGCGTTGGGGTCGACCCACCAAGAATACGTAGGGAGGCAGGGCGCGTTAGTTCGAGCAGGAGTGAGGGTCTCGCTTAGAGACCCTCACGTTTGCTACGTCTGGCATACCGATGCGTCGCAAACGGACCTGGGAGCGCTTCGGCGCCGAGCCGCTCGCATAGCCTACTTGGGATCATCGGATTCACCCGTGCGTGTACGGGTGAGAACCGAATTGTCGACACTGGCACGTACGGACGGTGAATATTCTCCCGACCCGTCGGGCGACACGATGGTCTCAGTGCCGCAACAGGGAGACTTGGAAGTCTGGGATCGGATGTACGACCAATGGTGTGTACGGGGATCTGCAGTGAGTCGCCTTCAGTTTCCGGCGCTTCGGCACGAAGTGCCGTACCGGTCACCTAGCCAGGGGCAGTTTGTCGACCGAGGACAGGTGGTGGCCTGGCTTCGGCTGAACAGGTATGTTTCGGGCCGTCGGATCTCGTCACTCACTGACCTGTTCAAGGCGGCAGTTCTAAGCCAGCACCAGAGGATTCATGGCGAGCCAGCGCCCGTTCTGCATGGACATGGATTCACCGGGTCCGGCTATGAGATTGCCCGATACCTAGCCCTTCCAGACGTGGGTTATGCTCGGTCGAGAGGCCGAATCCACGGTCTGGCGCTGTGGATGCCACCGGGAAGTGACCTGATCGGGCGTCGCTTGGCGCGTGACTCTGCTCATGCCATCAAGAACTTGAAGGGGCCTGGCGTTAACGTGTCGGTCTTCCCGCGCGGAGACGAATCCAGGCCCGTTGCAACTCTACCCGAGCGGTGGCTGAGAAGTTCGAGCCGCTGGGTCACGGCATTCCCGGCGATTCACGAGCGACGGCGAAACCTCGACCTCGAGGAAATCGCCCGCTGGTGCAGGCACGCGGGTCTCCCAGAACCGACCGGTTTTCGGTCCGGTCGCACACCCTTGGTCAAGGGTGCGGTCGATCTTTCTCCTGCGGAGGTCAATCGGCGAGGGCGAGTCGGCCTTCCCTACTCTCACATTGAGATCCAGTTCCCAAACCCTGTCCCCGGACCGGTAGTGATCGGCTCCGGCCGCCAACGGGGATTCGGGCTTTGCGTTCCGCTAGATGACTGACGGAAGCCCAAGAACGAAGGCAATCGCGAAGGTGTCCAATTTTTCGAACTGCGACGACATGCCGAAATTCGGCGAATTCTATCGAGCAATCAACCAGAGGGATCCGTTTCCCTGGCAGACTCGCTTGGCCGAGCAGGTCGCCAGAGACGAGACATGGCCGACTGAGATCGGGATTCAAACCGGTCTTGGAAAGACTGCGTGCCTAGAAATCGCGATCTGGTGGCTTGCTTCGCAAGCCGGCCGACCGCCCGGCGACCGCACCGCGCCAACTCGGATCTGGTGGGTCGTGAATCGAAGGCTGCTGGTGGATTCAACTGCCGAACACGCTAACGGGATCCGAAATACACTGATCAGTCCTGATTCGGCAGGTTGCGCAGAGGATTCGCGAATGATCGCGTCAATAGCCAACCGCCTGAGATCCCTCTCCGCCGATCCCAACAGCGATCCCCTTGAGGTGATTCGATTACGCGGCGGAATCGCTTCCAAGACACCTACCGATCCCTCCCTCCCCGCCGTAATCCTCTGCACCGTGCCGATGTACGGTTCGAGATTGCTGTTCCGGGGCTACGGGTCGAAGAGCCAGCCCGTGGACGCTGCAATGGCCGGTACCGACAGCTTGGTTCTGCTGGATGAGGCGCACTTGGCTCCGCACTTGAAGCGCCTGCTGCCGGCATTGGCGGAATGCGCGCCAAGAGCTACGCCCATTCTCAATCAATCGAGACAAGTGCCGCGGCTGGTGGAACTCACAGCAACGGGCGATGCTGCCCCTTGCCAGCGCTTTGAGATCAATGCGGACGATGAAGCGCATCCGATTGTCAAGCAGCGCCTAGACGCGGCCAAGCCGCTGGAACTTCGAGTTGAATCCCGCGGGGAAATCGCACGGCACCTAGCGGCCACAACGGAGCAACTACTGAAGAACGCTGGGGCCGCCGCCTCATGTTTGGTCTTTGCCAACTCACCCAAGACGGCTCGGCAGGCATTCGGTCGAATTCGGAAGGCGTTTCCAGAATCCCGAGCAGATGTCCTGCTGTTGACCGGCTTAGTCCGCGAGCACGAGGCCAAGCACATTCGGTCACGTGTCTTGGATCCCGTGAAGGGGATGGGATCGAACCCTCGCGAGTTCGGTTGTCGCGAGCGGCACTTCATCGTTGTAGCTACTCAGACGCTCGAGGTGGGGGCTGATATCGATGCCGAGTTCCTAGTGACGGAGGCTTGCGGAGTCCGTGCGCTCACCCAGCGACTGGGCAGGCTGAACCGGCTTGGTCTCTACCCCCATGCGAGAGCAGCCTACGTACACATTCCGCCGACGAACCGCCAGCGCGCCGACTCCGGGGTATGGCCAGTGTACGGCTCGGAGCCAGCAGACCTGCTGGAGGCTCTGATACGGGTCCGTGGTGGAGACAACGATCAGGTTGTGAACCTCGCGCCTAGGTGCATTGCCAGCGTTCTCGGACCGCCTGCAGACACTCCCAGGCGGGCGCCGGAGGTGCTGCCAGCACTGCTATGGGAGTGGACGAAGACTACAACTCGACCCGACGGAGAAGCTCCTGTCGAGCCATACTTCAGCGGCATAGCGGGACCACAGTACTCTGTCTCTGTATTCTGGCGATCTCACATTCCGAACGAGGGTGAACGGCTCTGGCCGCGAGTCTCTGATCGTGAGGCTATTGATGTCCCAATCACGGACCTGCGCGAAGTCCTCAAGGGAGAGTTCCTGCGCCGGATCGCATCTGACCGGTTGACGGTTGAAGAGCTTCCAGTTGACAAGCTTCGCCCTGGCGACCAAGTTGTACTGGCGACCGACCGCGGGTTGCTGGACGCGTTCGGCTGGAATCCGGCTAGCTCCGCTCACGTGCTGGACGTGTCCTTGCGCGACAGGGGGCTTCCGCTTGACCAGGTTGCAATCGAGCGGCTCTGCAACGCCCGGCTCGGTGACAACTTGGGCGACCTGATCCAACTCGCCTTGGGCTTGGATGACGAGGGCGAAGAGGATCTAGATCAGCGCTCAGTTGCAGTGAAAACGGTCCTTGAACGCATTCGGTCCGTTGCGCCCCCTCCAGGCTGGGGTCTCGAGGAATGGACGACCTACATCGGGTCGCTGGATGGCAAGGTCGCTATGCCTCGCGACGAAGTCGCCAGGCTCTATGTGCGGGATCCCAGACCGGAGCCATCGAGCGGAGTATTAGACGAGACATCGATCGCTCCCACAGCGGTTGAATTGGATCAACACTGCTTGGCTGTCGCAACTCGTTCCAAGGCAATCGCGGAACGCATCGGCCTTTCCCCCGATCTATGCGAAGCCATCGGACAAGCGGGACGCTTTCACGATGCGGGCAAGGCGGACCGCCGCTTTCAGCGATGGCTAGATCCGGATGGCACCAGAAGCGCACCCATAGCGAAGTCATGTGCTCCAAGTCACTTGTGGCAGGAAATGCGTGCTTCCGCAGGGTGGCCGCGAGGGGGTCGCCACGAGGAGCTGTCCTGTCGGTTGGTCCGCTTACTCTTGGGGGAGAACTCCGCGTCGAACAGTGTCGAATGCCCCCGGGAACTCTACCGAGATCTCCTTCTCCACCTCATAATCAGCCACCATGGCAACGGTCGGCCCCTCGTCCTTCCGGTCAAGGACGGAACGCAGCAGACCGTGTCGTACACGGTGTCAGGCCGGACTGTCTCGGCCCTTGCTGATCTTGAGATCGTTGATTGGGAGCAGCCGAATCGGTTCAGGAGACTGAACGAACACTTCGGTCCATGGGGCCTAGCGTTGCTTGAGGCGACGCTGATCAAGTCTGATCATGCGGTGTCTGGAGGTGCCGAAGTGGCATTGTGAGGATTGGAATGAACGAATTCAAAGCTCACGGTTTGCCCGCAAGCTGGCTCAACAGTTGGCTAGCTGCGGTCGGGGCGACGGTGCTCGATCCCCGACTCCGCCTACATTGGACGGAGGGCTACCCAGTCGCTGTTCTTTCCGCCGAGCGTGCAGATCCGGTCACAGCCCTGGTTGAGTCGTGGCCGAGCCGGGAATTCCTGTCTGAATTGCCGATCGCCGAGAAGTGGCACGGGGCCGGAACACTGAGGCGACAGGTCTCGGTCGAGGATTTTCGGCGCCGGGTCGTCGCGGCCCGGGGAAACCAGCACTCTTGGACGCTGTCGTCGACGGTCACCGATTTGTGTGTTGACGACAAGGGGGACGTCGTGCATGCGCCTTTCGATCCAGCAGGCCCCGGAACCATCAAGTGGCTGCATCACCGCCTCGTTAAGGTCTGGGCCAAAGCGCCTGTGTCAGAAGCGACTGTCAGTCTCTCATTGACTGGGCTTGCCGAGCGAGTTGAGGACAACGGTTTGGGATTCGACCAGTCCCGGCTGGGTTCCCTTGCAGACAAGTCGAAGGCGTCAGCGCTCGTGGATCCGATCGTGGAGGTCCTTGCGTTCTTCGGCCTTGCGCTGTTTCCTGTGCGAGGTCCCGGACTCGATGGGCGCCTTGATCGGCGATCGGAAGTCCGAGCGGTTCAACGAGGTTGGCACAACCTGCCCGGCATGGCATCGCGCTGTTTCTGCTGGCCCGCATGGAGGCAGCGCCTCGACCGCGACGGAATAGACGCCCTATTGGATGTATGGAAGCCACGGAAGGGGACCGCAACCTCCCGGCTCGGGATTCATGCCGCTTGGCGGAGCGTCGGTTATCAACCACGGGCGTCGGCCGACAGCACCAGAGCATACGGGAGTGAGCGGTTGTGAGTCCGGAACCGGTCATTCCGATTTCTGCGATCGAGCATTACGAATACTGTCCCCGGCAGTGTGCGCTCATTCATTGCGACGGAGTTTGGACGGACAACGTTCACACGGTGCGAGGCAAGCGTGCGCATCGCAGGGTTGATAGCGGGAAACACCGTCAAGAGCGCGGCCGGCAGGTCTTGCGATCGATCCCACTCTGGTCGGAGGAATTGGGATTGTCCGGTCGCGCCGATGCGGTTGAGATTGACGGAGACGCAGTCTGGCCGGTCGAATACAAGTCCGGCGTACGGCACGGGGCAACGGCAGACTTGCAGTTGTGTGCCCAAGCACTCTGTTTGGAGGAGATGCTGGAGACCAAGATCCGTTACGGGTACGTGTGGTTCGGAGGTCCGAGGCGACGCACGAGAGTTGATCTGACAGATGCACTCCGACAGAGAGTTCTGGTCGTTGTTTCCGACATCCGCGAGCAGATCCTGGCGACGGTTTTGCCGGATGCGCCAAATGACAGCCGGTGCGCCGAATGCCAACTGCTTCACTACTGCCTACCCGATCTCACAAGTTCGCCACGCAGGATTCAGCGATATCTCACCAATACGGTCTTTGAATGCGGTACCTGAGCACTGTTTACGTCAAGAACCATCGCGGGCGCATAAAGGTCCGCGGCGGAGCCCTTCTCATCGAAACACCTGAGGGCAGCCAGCGCATTCCCCTTGAGGGGGTGGACGCTTTGCTAATCCTTGGAAGTTCACAGATCACGACCCAGGCGTTGGATGCTTGTGTTGGTCACGGTGTTCGAGTGGCAGCACTCAAGAAAAGCGGGGCCCTCCGCTTCGTCGTAAGCGGCGGGACTGGAGGCAATGTGACCCTGCGCAATGCCCTATTCCGCGCGGCTCTGGACGACCAGGTTTCCCTGACACTTGCCAAGGCGATCGTGACCGCCAAGATTCAGAACAGTCGCCGTGTAGTCGAGCGATGGGCAAGGGACGAGAAATGTGCTGATCGGAGTAGCAGCCTCGCCGCTCGCGCCGAGCAAATCCGAGAGCGCATCTTGCGAGTCGGGGATGCCAAGACACCCGACCAAGTTCGCGGCATCGAAGGGGATGCTGCAAGGATCTATTTTCGTTCAGTCGGCGAAGTCCTAGAGTCGAGTGAGCTGGAGTTTACCTCGCGGACTCGGCGCCCCCCAAGAGACCCGGTCAATGCCGCGCTCGGCTTCTGCTACGGCTTGCTCGTTACGGAGTTCATTGGCTCCACGGAAAGCGTCGGGCTCGACTATCAGATGGGGTTTCTTCATCGTCCACGGGCGGGGCGACCATCCTTGGCGCTGGACTTGACGGAGGAACTGCGGGCCTTGACGGACCGATTCGTAGTTTCCCTAGTTCGCCGTCGCCAGCTCACGCAAGACGAATTCGAAGGCACACCAGGAGGTGCCGTGTACTTGACAGATGAAGGCAGAGGGAAGCTAATTGAATTGTGGGAAGCACACAAGGAGATCGAGCTAGATCATCGGCTTCTTGGAAGACCGGTGGGCAGGTGGGCGTTGCCGTCCGTGCAAGCGACGTTGCTGGCGCGGTACTTGAGGGGCGATCTGCCAGCGTATCCACCCTTTGTTCTAGCTTGATCCCATGGATGTCTTGATTACGTACGATATTGCGGACACCGACGGCCTACCGGGTGCAAGACGGCTCAGACGCATCGCCAAGATCTGCGAGAAATACGGCCAAAGGGTCCAGTTCTCGGTGTTCGAATGCCGACTCTCGCCTACCAAGCTTGCACGTTTTGTCGGCGAGATTGAGGACACTATTGACAGGGAAGCAGACTCGGTGATTATCTACCGATTCCCTGGACGCCTCGGTGATGCGCGGCAGCAGTTCGGCCGAAGTTCGTTCCACCCTCTAGGACAGCCTTGGGTGCTGTGAAGTCACTGCGAACCCCCGATGATCCCAGCTTCGGCTTGCAGGTCGAAATGTTGTGTAAGGTTGGCTATTCTCGGAAGAGAATAGACGGTCATGCTTTCAGACACAAACGGCGAAATCGTGTGCGACGATGTGAGTCTCTACGTTGCGTTACTGCCGTTGTTGTCACTCTTGCCCACAAAATCTTGCGTTCTCCGCAGTCCCCACACTACAATTAGGGGTGTCGCCGGGGTTCACGCCCCGGCCTTCGTTGAGCGTCAGAGCCGTGGCGCAAGTCAACAAGCGCACCGGGGTGTCGCCGGGGTTCACGCCCCGGCCTTCGTTGAGCGTCGGCAGCGTGAAGGTGAGAGCGAAGCGTGTTCAGGTGTCGCCGGGGTTCACGCCCCGGCCTTCGTTGAGCGTTGTCCACGCTGATCGACCGCTGGAAGTAGCGCCAGGTGTCGCCGGGGTTCACGCCCCGGCCTTCGTTGAGCGAGGCGAATCGTGCAGCTACCGCCGGATCGGATCCGCGGTGTCGCCGGGGTTCACGCCCCGGCCTTCGTTGAGCGCGCACGGACGCCGAGACGCTGGACGTGGTGCGAATCGTGTCGCCGGGGTTCACGCCCCGGCCTTCGTTGAGCGAAGCGCATCACGGGGGCGGAGCTGGAGCTGTGCTGGGTGTCGCCGGGGTTCACGCCCCGGCCTTCGTTGAGCGCGCATCAAGTACGACAACATCCAGTACCCCCAGCTGGTGTCGCCGGGGTTCACGCCCCGGCCTTCGTTGAGCG
>CAYWUV010000005.1:42104-109820 GCA_964461235.1 uncultured Bryobacterales bacterium
GGTGTCGCCGGGGTTCACGCCCCGGCCTTCGTTGAGCGGTGATCGGCATTAATCCCACCAACCGAGGGAACGGTGGTGTCGCCGGTGGTTCACACACCGGCCTTCGTTGCGCACCGCATTAGGTTGACGATGTTGAGTTGACCCTCCTGCCTGTGCCCCGGACTGAACCCGAAGGGATCAGGCGGTGCTGGAGCGAACTAGCTGCATGGGTGTCGGAGCGCAGCCCGCTCAAGATCCGTACCGGAATAGATGCACTACGGAACCGAGGCTCGGCGGCAACCGAGATCGAGATATCGGTGGGTTCTCTCCCGAGAATCAGACTGACCCGGCGATCCCGTGCCAATCGTGCCGGATTTTCAACCCGAAGCGTGGACGGTCTCTTGGCTGGCGGGACTAGATTCATGCCTCCCGCGGGCACGGGCCCGTCTTGAGCCGCGACGGTCTTACGCCGAGCCGACGTTCACTCAGTTCGACCGGCCGGACAGGGGACCATCGTCACTGCCGATCGGCCGATGCTGACGCGCGGTGCCGGCCCGAGCATTCGGCGGACGATCGCCGAAAACCGGCAGGTTCAGTTCGGAAGGAAGCTGATCCGGTAGGTGGCACGCTTAGCGCCCGGCGCGGCGCATGCGCCCATCCTGCGTGAGTTCGTACTCGCGGTCGCGCCACCGGACCCGGCTTCCGAAGAGCCCGGCAACCCAAACGCCGAGGCTGAGAACGTCCTGCACCGGGACCAGCCACCAGCGGTCCGCAACGAGCGAATCCTTCAGCGCTAGTCTGCTCACGGCAATCGCCGCCGCGGCCCGCAGTGCAGCGCAGCACGCGAACACCCACCAGGACCATTCGGCCCAAGAGGCTGCGGGCGGCAGGGCCAGCGCCCACGGCAGGGGGTTGGTGAACACCTCGCCCCAGTAGCCGGCGGGTCGCGATCGCTTCGTGGACCGCCGCCATCGGAGACGGTGGGAAAGGTTCTCCGCCAAGCCTTGGCTTCCGATCCGGTGGTCCACGACGTGTGTGCTGAGCCGGACCTCACGTCCCGATCTTCGGACGGCCCGGCCGAGCTGGAAGTCTTCCGCGAGAAAGTCCTTGAACGCCTCCCACCCCCCGGCCTCCTCCAGGCACGACCGGCGGACCGCCATAGTGGGCCCGACCGCGAAGTCCATCGGTGCGAGGTATTGCGCGACCAGGACTCCGCCCCAGAATTCGGTATTCATGCCAATCGCTTCCAAGAGCGACCACGGACTGCTTCCCGGTACCGCGCGGTAGGGGCAGGTGACCGCTCCGACCGCCGGGTCGGCGAACTCGTCAGCCAGGTCGCAAAGCAGCGATGGAGCCACCCGGATGTCGCTGTCGCTCACCACGAGCACTTCGCCGGTGGCGGCTTGCGTCATGGCCGCCAGTGAGTGAACCTTGGCGTTCGGGCAGGTCGGCTCGCCCGCCGCAAGCGTCGCCCACCGGACCTCGGGATGGCCCGTCCCGAGAGAACGGGCGGCGGTCAGAGCGGGATCATCGGAATCGCGGGCAGCGAACAGCAGTTCGAATCTCGGATAGTCCAGGTCGAAGAAGCTCTCGATGTTCGCTGCTAGGCCGGGTTCTGCGCCCGCCACCGGCTTCAGCACGCTGATCGATACTGCCGGAGCGCTCGGCAGCTTCCGGCGCGAGGAACGCTTCCGGAACTGCCTTGCCGCCAGCAATACGAGGATGAAGTAGACGCACCCTCCTAAGGCGAGGATAGTGGCGAGGGCTATGAACGCAGACTGGAAAGAGACGCCGGTCAGGTCTGGGCGCCCTTCTCGGCACCTTCTTGTTGCGAGGAGCCGAACACCGCTGCCAGCGCCCAACGGGCTTTCTCGTCCTTCTCGACCTTGCCGTCCCGCAGCTGAATGATGCGACGCGCGTACATGGCGATGTCTGGCTCGTGGGTCACTAGGATGATCGTGTTCCCCTGCTTGTGGAGGACGTCGAACACTCCCATGATCTCGGTCGACGTGGCTGTGTCGAGGTTGCCGGTTGGCTCGTCGGCTAGGATGATCGCGGGATCCCCGACAAGGGCGCGGGCGATGGCGACGCGCTGTCTCTGGCCACCTGAGAGCTCGGCGGGCTTGTGGTACATGCGGTCCGTGAGGTCCACTTGGTGCAGCGCGCGCTGTGCCCGCTCGGTTCGCTGGGCCGGTGTCACGCCCGCATAGACGAGAGGCAACTCGACGTTCTGCAGCGCGGTCAGGCGCGGCAGCAGGTTAAACGTCTGGAAGACGAAGCCGATTTCGCGATTGCGGATGTAGGCCAGCTCGTCGTCGCTCATCCTGCTGACGAGCTGGCCGGCGATGTAGTAGTCCCCGGCCGAAGGCGTGTCGAGCGCACCGATCAGGTTCATGAACGTCGACTTGCCCGATCCCGAAGGTCCCATCAGGGCCACGTACTCTCCGTAGCGGATCTCGACGTCGACGCCGTTGACCGCATGGATCTGCTGGTCGCCCATCACGTAGGTCTTGCGCAGACCGAACGTTCGGATGACGATGTTGTCCTCCAGGAGCTGCTTGCCGACGTCCCCGGTCCCTTGGGATGCTGTCCCTCTCGCCATGACCCTAAACCAATCTAGGCGCACTGCTCCGCAGTCTAGTTACCTCCGAGCCCGCACCACGAGCCGGCAGCGGTCTCCGGGACGCCTTGCCACCGCCGGAACACTCATGCGGAGCATCCCATTCCGGATCGTGAACGGAAACGGACCGGGTAGCCCGCACGCCGTTCGCACAGAGACGACGGTGCCCGCACTGGCGACGTCAGCCACTAGCAGCGGGCGGGCGGCGCGCTCGATGCTGGCGAGCGGGCCTCCCCGTTCCGGAACCTGCCCCTCTTGTACATGGAACTGGCTGACGGTGCCGTCCCACGGGCTTCTCACCACGAAGGAAGCCGAGAGGCTGTCGAGGCGCCGGCGAAGCCGCTCCGCACGTTGCAGATCGGCAGGCACGGGTTCCTCAGCCCCCTCGACCGTGTCCATCTCGTTGTCAGCGGCGCTCGCCCGCGCTGCTTGCAGCCGAGCCTCGAGGTCGGCGAATTCGCGTTCCTTCCGTTCATAGTCGAGGCGTGCGACCAGGCCTTCCGCGTGCAGGGTCTTCCATCGCTCGAAGTCCTTGCCGGCGATTTGGTACGCCTCCTCCAGATGCCGGAGTGTCGCGAGGCGGAGCTCCCGGCGGCCTGTGCTGGCCGTCTGTCGCCTTGTGGCGACGGCATCGGCGGCCGTCGAACGGAGTTCGGCGATCTCGGCGTCCAGGTCCGCCTTCGATGCCTGCAGGGCGAGGTCCTCGAACTCGAGGATCGGATCGCCGGCCTCGACCTTCGCTCCAAGCGACCGCAACAGCTTCAACACCCGCCCGTGGCGCCGGTACCGGACCAGCCCTTCCAGGGTGGCCTTTGCCTCCGCCTGGATCTCCAGCTCTTGCACGGGAACCGCAGGCAAGGCAGGCAGGGCGAGTAGTCCGCGCGCAATCGCGACCGCTGCCGTCGCGAGGCCGATGGCCGTCAGCGCGGCTGCCCCGGCGATCCCAGCCGCGAACTTGCCAGACACCGCAGTTGCCTTCGAAGTGGGCCCGAGCCTAATCGATTCCCAGCTGCTCCCAGATCGGGTCGACGCGCCGTTTCACCTCCGCGTCCATTTCCAGTACCTCGGGCCATGGACGGGTGAAGCCTTCGGAGGCCCACTTGCGGGTGGCGTCTATGCCCATCTTGGAGCCGTAGTCCGGCAGGCGGCTCGCGTGATCCAGCGAGTCGATCGGCCCCATTGTGAATTGGATGTCCCGTTCGGGGTCGATGTTGTTGAGCGCTCGCCAAGTCACCTCGGAGTAGTTCTGCACGTTGACGTCGTCATCGACGACGATGATGCACTTGGTCGAGGAAGCCTGCCCCAGTCCCCAGATCGCATTCATCACCTTGCGCGCCTGGCCGGGATAGGACTTGCGAATCGAAACCAGCATCAGGTTGTGGAAGATGCCCTCCGCCGGCATTGAGATATCGACGATCTCGGGAGCCTGCAGTCGCATCAGCGGCAGGAACATGCGTTCGATCGCCTTGCCCATGTAGAAGTCCTCCATGGGTGGCGGGCCGACAATCGTGGTGGCGTAGACCGGATCCTTGCGGTGGGTGACGCAGTCCACGTGGAACACGGGATAGTCGTCCTCCAGCGAGTAATACCCCGTGTGGTCCCCGAACGGGCCCTCGACGCGGAGCTCCCCGAGGTTGACATGGCCCTCGAGTACGATTTCCGAGTTCGCGGGAACTTCGAGATCGACGGTCTTGCAGGCAACCATCTCGACGGGCTGTTCGCGAATGAACCCCGCGAAGAGCATTTCGTCGAGGTCCGGCGGGAGCGGCAGGATGCCCGAGTACATGGTGGCCGGGTCCGAGCCGATCGCGACCGCGACCTCCATCCGCGTCTCCTGGCCTTCCCGGCGCAGCCGCCGGTAGTGCTCGGCGCCCTGCTTGTGGGTCTGCCAGTGCATGCCGGTCGTGCGCTCGTCGTAGACCTGCATCCGGTACGTGCCGCAATTCCGCTTCCCGTTGATCGGGTTGCGGGAAAAGACCATCGGGAGCGTGATGAACGGCCCGCCGTCACCTGGCCAGCAGGTCAGGATGGGAAGCTCGTACAGCGAGAATCCCTCGGTCCGCACCACGTCTTGGCACGGCCCTGACCGCACCGTGCGGGGAAGGAACTTGCGGACCTCCGCCAGCTTGGCCAGGCCCTTGAGCTTGCCGCTGATTCCTTTCGGGACGCTGAACTCGAGATACTCCGAGATCCGTGCCGGGATCTCGTCGATCTCGTCAACCTCGAATGCGATCTGCATCTTCGACATCGAAGCGTACGCGTTGATCAGCACCGGCAAGTTCGAGCCCTTCGGGTTCTCGAACAGCAGTGCCGGCCCCCTTCGCTTGACGGCCCGGTCAGCCAGCTCGGCGATCTCCAGATTCGGATCCACCTCGGCCTGGATCCGTTTCAACTCGCCGTGCCGCTCAAGTGCGGCCATGAACTCGCGGATGTCGCGATATGCCATACAGCTACCCCGCGTCGAGCCGCGAGGTCATTCCCCCAAGCAGATATCGTAACCGCCTTGCGGGGTCAGGCTCTCCGCAACGGTCGGTTCAGGAATTCCATGAGCGGAGCGAGAACGCGGAAATGCCCGTCGATCAGGCTTGCCAGCGCGGGCTTTTCGACCTCCTCCGCAGAGAGACTAACGCCCGACAGGAACTGCTTGTAGGCGAGCAGGTCGGACGCCGGATGGTCTCGCGGGAAGCCCCGCGGCGTCCGCTTGAGCCGTTCTCCTTGGAGGCCGGGGTAGATCCGCCGGAAGTCCTCCTCGGCCAGGATGGATCGGAGTTCGTCCGGGTCGGCTGCGATCTGCTCGCGGATTTGCAGGAGTTCCACGGAACCCGGGGCGTATACGCCGCCACCCACCAATAGCTCCTCGGGCGAGAAATGGAAGTAAAAGCCAGCCCCGGCGTGCCTGTCCAGGCCGATCGGCGGGAACACCGCTGCGGCATGAGTCTTGTAGGGGAGCTTGTTCTTGGAGAACCGGGTATCGCGGTAGATGCGGTATACCGACTTGCGGGGGTCCTGCAGGTGCCCCGGCGCGAACTCGGCCAGGGAGGAGCCGAGCTCTTCGACCAGCGCCAGCAGGGGCTCCCGGACATGCCTTTCGTAGTCCGCCTTGCGCGGGTGGAACCACTCTCGGTAGTTGTGGTCGCGCAGGTCCCGCAGGAACTGGCGCGTTTCGGGCGGAAAACCCGGGAACTGAAACTCCATCCCCACCATCATCGGCTACGGGAAGGCGTTCGTCGCCTTCTTGGAACGGCGGGGCGGAACCGTCAGTCATCCGGTCCGGGACTGGCGCACTGCTGGCTGGCGGCAACCGCCAGAACGTCGCGCCTACAATTGGGTATTGCGGTTGGCTACACAGGCGGCTCCCAGCCTCGCAACCCGTCTCTCCCGAGTCAGGGGCCTCAGGGTCGAAGCCAACGTGCCGCTCCGCGGCCACACCCGGTTCGGGATCGGAGGGCCTGCGGAACTCTTTGCGTGGGCCAGCGATCCGCATGCGCTTGCGGGAGCGATGTCCGCGGCCCGCGAGGCCGGCGTTCCGTTCTACCTGCTGGGTGACGGCAGCAACGTGATCGTCTCAGACGGGGGCTTCCCCGGGCTCGTCGTCCGCTACACCGCGGCGGGTCTTGAGTATCGGGACGGAGCGATCGAAGCGGAAGCGGGGGGCAGCTTGCAGGCCTTGGTCGACATGACGATCGACCGGGGCCTCGAAGGCATGCACACGCTGACGCGAATTCCCGGGTCGGTAGGCGGAGCGGTCTATGGCAATGCCGGTGCCTACGGACACCAGATCGACGAGTTCGTCCGGCGCGTCGATTTCGTCGACGGCGCTTCGGTCCAGTCGTTCGGACCGGATGAGTGCGAATTCGAATATCGAGAATCGGTGTTCAAGCGCCGCAAGGACTGGGTGATCACGGGTGTCCGGCTGGCGCTGCCTGCCGGTGACGCGGCCGCCCTGCGGCAGCGAGCCGGGGAGATCCAGGCGCTGAGGGACGAGAAGTTTCCCCCTACCATGCGTTGCGCAGGCAGTATCTTCAAGAACCTCTACCTGCGTGCGCTTCCCGAGGGCGTCGCCGAGATGGTCCCGGAACGGGCGGTGCGGGGCGGCAAGGTGGCGTCGGCGTACTTTCTCGAGCAGGTCGGGGCGAAGGGGATGCGGGTCGGCGGCATCGAGGTAGCGCCGTATCACGCCAACCTGATGTACAACCTAGGGGACGGAACCGCGTCGCAGATCCGCGAACTGGTTGCGGAGCTGAAGTCCCGCGTCGGGAAGCGATTCGGGTTCGAAGTCGAAGAGGAAGTCCAATACGTCGGGTGATACCCGGGGAGGGTGCGATGAGACACGCGATTCTGGCCATGGCGCTCGTGACTCTGGGGCAACCGGCTGCGGGAGCGGACTGGAGGGACCTGCTGCGGAACGGCCTGGACGACTGGAAGGTCCTCGGCGAGGGCCACTGGCAGCTCCGGTCCGACGGCGTGCTCGCCGCTTACTTCAGCCACGAGCGGCAGGGCGAACTGCAAGGGGCGGGACCCATCGCCCGGGACCGCTTCACGTGGTGGAGCACGCGACAGTCGTGGCTGTACACCGCGACGGAGTTCGAGGAATACGACCTGCATCTCGAGTACTGGGTCAACACGCCCGGCAACAGCGGAATCTCGATCCGCGACCCCTCCCAGGCGCAATGCGGCATCGCCGAGCAGCCGGACTACGAATGCACGCCTTCCAAGCAGGGATACGAGATCCAGATCGACAGCGAGTACACCGGTCGCTGGGCGACCGGTTCGATCTACGGATTCGCGCGTGCGCCAGAAGGCCTCCAGCGGATCGGTGAGTGGAACCGGATCAACATAGAGTCCCGTAAGGACTCGATCAGGGTCTACGTGAACGGCGTGCTGGCCGCGGAACACGCGGGCGATCCCAAGCGGCCGACCAAGGGGCCGATCGGGCTCCAGCTGCATGACGTGCACAGCTTCGTCATGTTCCGCAACATCTGGATCCTGGAGCGCTAGGCGGGCTCGCCAGGCCGGTCGGCACCGACCTCCGCGAACAGCACCTGCTGTCCCCGCCGGATGCGGGAATGCTTGCGGAACTGGGGCTTGGGCTCCGGATGGTCCGATCTGAAGTGCCCCCCCCGACTCTCTTCTCTCGCCAGCGCGCAGCGCGCGATGAGCCGGATGACTTGATACATGTTGTCCGTCTCGAAGCCGTGACGGGTGTTGCGAGCGAGACCCTTCTCAAACAACGTGGACAGCAGGTCCAGCTGCTCGAGGCCGGCCTGCAGCCCGTCTCCGGAACGGGTGATGCCGGCATGCCGCCAGGCTAGGTGACGCAGGTTCGCGATCGCATTGCCCGGCAGGGCGCTGACCGTTCGTCTGCGCCGGATTGTTGGCTTGTGCAGCGGCAAGCCCGCGCGCTCCCGCATGCTCTCCCCCGCCCGGGATCCGAAGACCAGGCCCTCCAGCAGCGAATTGCTCGCCAGGCGATTCGCGCCGTGGACTCCGTTGCAGGCAGCCTCGCCTGCCGCGAACAGGCCCGGCAGAGTCGTCGTCCCGTCGAATCCGGCCAGCACGCCTCCCATGGCGTAATGTGCCGCCGGGTGCACAGGAACGGGCTCCACTTCCAGGTCCACGCCGTAGAGCAGGCAGGTCTTGTAGATACGCGGAAAGCGCTTGCGGACATAGCCGTCGGACAGGTGAGTCAGGTCCAGGTAGACCGGCCCCTTGCCCAGCCGGGCCAGCTCGCTCACCATCGCACGGGAAACGATGTCACGGGGCGCCAGTTCCTCGCCCTCGTGGTAGCGCGACATGAACCGCTGCATGTCAGCGTTGCGCAGGACGGCCCCCTCCCCTCTCAGCGCCTCCGAGAGCAGGAACCGGGGTGCGCCTTCAAGGAACAGGGCCGTGGGGTGGAACTGGACCATCTCCATGTTCGCGATCACGGCTCCGGCGCGGTAGGCCATTGCCACGCCGTCGCCCGTCGCAACATCCGGATTGGTCGTTTCCCGGTAGACCCGCCCGATCCCTCCCGTTGCCAGCAGCACGGAGCGGGCGTACACCGGAACGAGCGACCGTTCCTGCTCGTTCCAAGCGACCGCCCCGCAGACTTCACCGTCGTGCGTGAGCAGGTCGACGACCGACGAGAAGCTGCGGAACGAAATGGCCTGGATCGAGCGGGCCTTCTGGACGAGAGTCCGCGCGATCTCGCGTCCGGTCGAGTCCCCGTCGGCATGCAGTACCCGGTTGACGCTGTGGGCGCCTTCGATGGAGAAGGTCAGCTTGCCCCCGTCCGTGTCGAACTCCGCACCCCATTCGATCAGGCGCTGAATCCTGTCCGGGCCGGTCTCTGCCAACGCCTTGACCGCAAGCGGATCGCAGAGACCCGCTCCGGCCAGGAGCGTATCCTGCTCGTGGAGGCCGACCTCGTCCTCGTCGCTCAGTGCAACCGCGACCCCGCCCTGGGAATACTCCGTGGCGGATTCCGTCAAGCGGTCCTTGGTGAGAACCAGCACCTGCCCGCCCTCGGCGGCTTCGATCGCTGCACTCAAGCCGGCCACGCCGGCGCCGATGACAAGGAAATCGGTCTCCATCGGGGCGCTAGTGCGGACAGCCCGCCGTCCCGTCCCGGGCTGCCTCCGAGGGTTTCCTGCCCTAGAAGCTCATGGTACAAGGGAACTATGCCGCTCGTGCGGGTCGAGACGGGTGCTGGCCAGTACGACGTCCGTATCGAAGCCGGCTCCCTGTCGGGGATCGGCGAGGCGGCCCGGGCAGCGCTGGGCGCGCGGCGGCTGTTCGTCCTGGCGGACGAGACCGTGTGGAACTGCCTGGGTCCGCGGGTTGCTCCCGGGCTGGATGGGTGCGACTGGACGCTGCTCGCGATCCCGCTGGGCGAGCCCCGGAAGCGCTTGGAAACGGTCGAGGAGATCTGCTCGGCCATGCACCGAGCCGGCGCGGACCGCCGTAGCGCCGTGGTGGCGCTCGGCGGCGGCGTAGCTGGCGATGTCGGGGGTTTCGTAGCGGCGTCCTACATGCGGGGGATCGACGTGATCCAGGTGCCGACCACGCTGCTCGCGCAGGTCGATGCCTCGGTCGGCGGCAAGACCGGCGTCAACCTCGCGACCGGCAAGAACCTTGTTGGCGCGTTTCACCAGCCACGCCTTGTGCTGGTCGATCCGGAGTCGCTGGACACGCTACCGGCGCGCGAGTACAGGGCCGGCCTGCAGGAAGTGGTCAAGCACGGGATTATCCGCAGCGAGCCGCTGTTCGAATTCATGGAGCGTCGGCGCGACGCTGTCCTGGCCCGCGAACTCCCGGCTGTTGAGTACATGATCGAGGAGTCGGTACGGATCAAGGCCGCTGTCGTACGGGCCGACGAGCGCGAGGGCGGGCTGCGCAGGATTCTCAACTTCGGGCACACCCTGGGTCACGCTCTCGAGGCGGAGACGAACTACAGCCTTCTGCTGCACGGCGAGGCCGTTGCGTTTGGCATGATCGCGGCGGCACGGCTCTCGGAGATCAGGGGGCGACTGGCACGCGCCGACCGCGAGAGGATCGAGTGCGCGGTGCTCGCGTACGCGTCCTTTCCGAGCCTCGACGGCTTGGAGGCACGGCGGATCGCTGCCCGTATCTCCGGCGACAAGAAAGCTGTCGGCGGGAAGGCCCGGTTCGTGCTGGCCGACCGGATCGGGCTCGTGAGCGAGGAACTCGCGCCGCCCTCCGAGAAAGTGATCGAGGCCGCCCAGCATGCCCTCCGGGAATGCAGTTCCCGCGAACCAGCAGCGGTGTAGCGCGTGGAGCGCGAGCGAATGACGGCGGGTGCCGTCCCGGCCGGAGTCGATTCGAGGAGCGAGGCCGACGCGTCTCGTGCAGTGCGCGAGATGTTCGGACGGGTGGCCCCCCGTTACGACCTGCTCAATCACCTCCTGTCCGGGCAGGTTGATCGGTACTGGCGGTGGCGCCTCGTGCGGGCCGTCAGGCCCTATCTCCGGGGGGGTGGCACCCGGGTTGCCGATCTGTGCTGCGGGACCGGCGACTTGGCCATCGCCTTGGCCAGGGAGGGCGAGCGCCTTCGGCCCGAAGGCCCTGCTGCGGTTCTGGCCTCCGACTTCTGCCGCCCGATGCTCGTCCGGGCTTCCGAGAAGCTGAGGCGATCCGCGTTACCGGCCCTGCTCGCGGAGGCCGACGCGTCGCGGATGCCCTTGCCGGATGGCTGCCTGGATCTGATCACGATCGCTTACGGGTTCCGCAACCTCGCGAACTACCGCCGGGGGGCGGAGGAGTTCGCCCGGCTGCTCGCGGACGGCGGCTGCCTCGCCATGCTGGAGTTCTCCCAGCCGACCGCGAAGCTGTGGAGAGGGATCTTCAACGCGTACTTCGAGAACGTGCTCCCGAGCCTCGGCAATGCAATTTCAGGCAGCGGGGGCGCCTACTCGTACCTGCACAAATCCGTGCAGCGGTTTCCTTCTCCCGAGCAGATCCGGAGCCTGCTGACGGAGGCGGGTTTCGCACGCGTCGAGATCCAACCGCTTACGGGCGGGGTCAGCGTACTGTATCTTGCATACATCTGAGCCGGATTGGCCAATCGGCTTCAATTCGGCTCCCGTCAGGACGGGACGATATGAATTCGAAGTTCACTGATTCCGAGTGGTTCTACTGGGTGCGCCTGGGCGTGAAGGTTGCCCTCGTGCTCGGCGTGCTGTACGTCTCCTACCACCTCTACGAGCGCGACCGAATCGCGTCCCTGGGCCGCCACAAGCCGGAACCCAAGAAGATCGAGCTGCCCAAGGACGTGTTCGCCTTCGTGCCTAAGTCGTACGTTACTGACGTCGTTTCGGCCCGGCGCAAGCTCGTGGGCAAGCCGCTTTGGATCAAGGAAGGCTATCGCTGGGCCCACGATCCCGGCGGAACCCTATTCCGTCCCCTCGAGCGAATCGTGCCGAAGGCCGTGGCCGTCAGGGAGGGTGAAGCGGTGCTGGTGTTCGACAAGGACGGGCGGGAGGCGTCGTTCACCATCGGAACTCCTCAGAGGGTGTATGTCGACGACATCTTCTTCGTGAAGGATCCGAAGGAGATCTACGATCACTGGACCGAGGAGATGTGGGCCGACGCAGGGAACGGCAAGGTGGAACTCGGCATGAGCGAGATCCAGGTCGGATTCGCGCTGGGGGTCGGGGAAGTCGTCCGCCAGTCACCCGGCGGCGCGACCCGCGTGGTCGACTACAGGCAGTGCGCGGAGGCCGGCCTCGATCCGGTTCGCGTCACCTACCGCTATCACGTCGCGGACTCGATCGAGCCCTTGGCGATGTGATTGCAGGACCGCGAGGGGCCAGCGCGGGCCGGAACGATTGCAGTAGCCGCGTCAACTGGTTCGTCGGTCACTGACGGCGCCGTCACTCCGGCCGAGCGAGTGGGCTCTAAGCCGGCCCGCACGCCATCGCGCCCGTGGACCTTGCGAATGCGCCACTGGATTCATCGTCGAGCGCGGTTCGCGGGACGGCAGCAGTGGCGGTTCTGCTACGCTCTCCTCCGACATGCCCAACAACGAGACACGACGACAGTTCCTCAGCGGTCTCGCCGCTGCCTCCGCTATTGCCGCGGCTTCCCCCGGGTGTCGAGCTGCCGCGACGGACGAGTCCTACTGGCAGCAGGTTCGCCGGAAGTTCCCTTTCTTGGAAGACCACGTGCCGATGAACGCCGCGAACCTGTGCCCCTCGCCGGAGAGCGTTGCAAACGCCGTGACCGAACTGACGCGGTCGATCGATGTGGATTGTTCCTTCCAGAATCGAGCCCGGTTTGGGCCTGATCGCGAGACTGCCCGAACATTGGTGGCGGGGCAGATCGGTGCGGACGCAGACGAGGTGGCCCTCGTACGCAACACAAGCGAAGCCAACAACGTGATCAACAACGGACTGGACCTGGAAACGGGCGACGAAGTTGTCATCTGGGACCAGAACCACCCCACGAATAACGTCGCCTGGACTGTGCGCGCGCGACGGAGGGGATTCACCGTCCGATCCGTGTCATTGCCGTCCGAGCCCGCCGATGCCGGCGATCTGATCGAGCCGTTTCGCTTGGCGCTCTCGCCGAAGACGCGGGTGCTGGCGCTAACCCACGCTTCGAACATCTCTGGCATCCTGCTGCCGGTGCGCGAATTGTCCGAGATCGCGCGCCGGTCCGGCATCTATGTCCACGTGGACGGTGCCCAGACTTGGGGTGCGCTGGACTTGGACCTGCACGCACTGGGTTGCGACTCCTACGCCGCCAGCGGGCACAAATGGTTCTGCGGCCCCAAAGAGGTCGGGCTGCTGTATGTCCGCAAGGACCGGATTGGAGAAGTCTGGCCAAGCACCGTGGCGCCCGGCTGGGGTGCGACAGCCGATACCGAACTTGTCGGAGCGCGCAAGTTCGAGTCGATGGGGCAGCGTGACGATGCCGCCATCAGCGCGCTGGGCGATGCTGCGAGATTTCACGCCGAGATCGGCACGAAACGTGTCGAGTCCCGGGTTCGCGAGCTGGCGTCGCTGCTCAAGGATTCCCTGGCCGGGATCGGTGCCCCCTTGGTGACACCGCGCGACCGGTCCCTCAGCGCTGGGGTATGCATCATGGACGTGTCGCCAGCGAAGCGGCAAGACCTCTTCGAGGCCATGTACGACCGGTTCGGCATCGCCGGGTCGACGGCCGGCGGCCTACGCCTGTGCCCGCACGTGTACAACACGCGCGACCACGTCGACCGGGCCGTGAAGGGAATCGAGGCGCTTCGCGGCATGTGGGCCTAGCCCGCATGTCTCACCAATCGTGATGAGGATCGGATCTTGGCACCTTGAGCCCCGAGAATGAGATGTCGGGAGTCGTGTCGCTCCTGATTCCCGACCCTGTCGCGCGGTAGTTGCCTCGTGCAGCCGCTTCGACTGCGGATTGTGACCAGTTCCGGGGCACTCGTCCGATCGGGCCACATCCGCTTCGCGGGCACACCTCTGGTCCAACCACCTCACGCAACGTCCTGACTGTCTCTTCCTCCTCGTATCCGACGCTACCTCCTGGAGCCGTGACAGGATGTGCGCGAACAGTTCCTGGCGCGGTAACACCGAGGACAACGACACCCGGATCCTCCGCACGCCCACCCGCACTAACGCGGCCACCTTCAGTGGGCCGCGCGATACGGACGCGGGACTGATTATGGTTGGTCTTGTTCGATGTCCGCCTTGAGTGCTGCTCGTGCTGGCCGGGCACTCTCGACCCGCTGGCGCAGGTCCGCGATGCGGCAAGGCGTGGCGAGTTCCTTGAGCGGTCCCAGCCCGATGTTCTTTTGCCCTTCGGTTAAATCCAACTCCGGCACGACAAAGAAAATCCATTGCGCGGGATCGCGGTGGTCCGTGTTCTTGCCCAGCCCGCCGTGCCACGCGAAGACGTAGATGTCCGACAGGCGCCTCGGAGGGTCCAGCCTCTCCTTAACCCACTGTCCACCAAGGAGCTTCCAATAGATTATCGAGGGATTGATCTTAAAGCTCGGCGGTTTGCGCTTAGTCCGTTTGTCGGTGTCCCACGATTGTTGTGCAGCGGACTGCTTGATCTGGATCCGGTCGCCGTCCTTGTGCTCGCAGTCCCACGCAGCCCAGTCCGAGCCGCTGTGCGACCACTCCGGACCGAGTACTTCTGCAATGAGGTGTTCGACATAGGGACCCCGATCCACATTGTTGATGACCGGCCCCTCGTAAGGACTAATGAGCGCCGCGAGGATGCGCTGATGCAGGTCTGGTTTTGTCGGGTTGTAATCCATTTTTCAGCCAGAGTACACGGTGGCCCGGGCCAGTGGTCTTTGGCTGCTTACACACTTGATCTGACAGACCCCAGCCGGTCACTAGAACGAGGCCACTCCCCTCCATCCTGGCCCCGCTGATCCAACGCCTCCATCACCCGCTCCGTCCCGTATCCGCAGTCCCCTCGCACCAACGCCGGCCGCTCCGGCTCTCCCAGCCGGTCCCGCAATCCTTCCAACCCTGGCAACCCGTATTGGCTGTGATGCTGCCTGCCCGCCACCACCTCCGCCTTTAGCATCAGCCACGTCGTCCCCATCTCGTACACATGGATCACCTGCGACGGCCGCCCCCGCCTGTGCGGGTTGTACCCCACTTGCGCCCCGCCCCGCCCGCGTCCAACCGCCCCACCGCCCGCCGTACCGAATCGTCGCTGCAGACCCGCTTGATCCCCAGCAACTCCGGATTCACCCCGTCGTAGCGGAGCGTGTTCACATGCGCGTAGCGCGGGCCCGGCCACCATGCTCAGCACCAGCTTCCCCAGCACGTCCCGTGGCGTGGGCGCATTCGGGCTGGTGTACGCCAGCGGCGCCTCCCGCACCAGTTGGTCGAACAGGCCCGACCGCTTGGGGAAGTCGATGAACAACGACAGTTGCCCCAGCGGCGTCACCGCCACCTCCGGAGCCCACTGCACGGCAATCTTGCCGGCGAAACTGTCGACGGTCGGCTTGTCTGGAACGGGCTCCAGGCCCCCCCTGCGGGCCGCTCACCCGGTGGGTGAACGCGGGAAACCACCAATTCGTCGGCCGCAGTCCCCTATACATCAGGACCTTCAGCCTGACGAACCGCGCCCGAACAGGCTCTCAACTGCGGAATCTAGTTGAAGGTGGGTTCAGCCGCAATCCGATTGAACCGGAACAGCACGCGTTCTCCGCGTGCCCCGACTGCGCTTGGGTGACCGGATGTCAGCGGCTGCCGGCGCTGAGGCCGCGCAGGAATGCCAGCGAGTCCCCTGCTCCGTGTTCGCGTTCCATGCCGCTGTCCTCCCACTCCACGGAAAGCGGGCCGTTGTATCCCACATCTTCAAGGGCTCGCAGAATGCCCGCAAAATCAACTTGGCCACGGCCGACTGAACGGAAGTCCCAGGAGCGGCCCGGATGGCCGAAGTTGAAATGCGAGCACAGCACGCTCGCGCGCCCGTCGGGGATCAGGGCGGCATCCTTCATATGGGCATGCAGGATCCGGTCCCCGAACCTCCGGACAAAAGCCTGCGGGTCGACGCCTTGCCAATGCAGATGACTCGGATCGAAGTTGAATCCGAGCGCCGGGTGCTGGTCAGCTGCCGCGAGCGTCCTCTCAGCAGTCAGCCAGTCGTAGGCGATGCTCGTCGGGTGGCATTCGTTCGCGAATCCGACGCCGTTGGCTTCGAATTCGTCGAGAATCGGCTTCCAGGTCGTGGCGAACATGCGGAAGCCCGCGTCGATCGCAACTTCGTCGCACGGCGGAAAGCGGTACAGCAGGTGCCAGATCGGTGAGCCCGTCAGGCCGGTCACCACCCTCACGCCGAGATGCCGTGCCGCGACCGCAGAGCGCTTCATTGATTCGATACCCCACTCCCGCTTGCGGTCCGGGTTGCCGCGGCAGTCGGCGGGAGCGAAGCCGTCCGAGCGGGAGTCGTCGTTCGGATCGCACGTCAACTGGCCCGCGAGTGCGTTGCAGATCGCGAACAGGCGCAATCCGTGCTCTTCGAGGATGGCCAACTGTCCTTGGCAGTAGGCGGTGCTCTCCGAAGCCCGGAAGACGTCCAAGTGGTCCCCCCAGCAGGCGAGTTCCAAGCCGTCGTATCCCCAGGACGCCGCCTTCTCGGCGAGGTCGGCCAAGGGCAGGTCCGCCCACTGGCCCGTGCAAAGAGTGATGGGGCGCCTCTTGGCGGTCGCTTCCAAAACTTGGCTGCCCAAGCCAAGCGAGGCGTCAGTTCCCAATGTGGCCATTCTCCGGTTCCTAACGGGTGGCTGCGGTCCACTTGCCGATCCGGTATTCGAGCGGACGCCAGGCCGACTCGACGCGGGCCCGGACCGCTTCGATGTTACTGTCCTCGACGAGGCCGATCGTCAGCTGTGCCGGCACGGCCTCCAAGTACTGCCACTGGGGCTTCGGGCCTCGTCCGAAGCCGAAGACCGTCATGCCTCCAGAACCCCGGTGCCAGAACTCGTCCCACTGGTCATCGTGGCGGTCTAGCGCCAGGAACAGTCCGCGTCGCACGCGACGGTCGGCAAAGAACACCCATTGCGGTTCGGGCAGCTGGCCGTTCCATAGTTCTCCAGCCGCCGGCATCGGCATCTCGCGGCCTGCCGAGTCCCGCCAGTAGTCCCATTCCGCATCGAACGAGCCGCCTGGCGTTCCCTCGTAGAGGATCCAATAGGGCTCCGGGCCCTTTGCCAGCAGCGTCATGCGGGCGAAGTCGGGGAAGATGTCCCAGCGGACCCTCCAGAGACCGTCCTGTGTTCCGGATTCGATCCGAACCTTTACGGGCCCGTCCGCCGCGATCCGACTCCGCTGCTTTCCCTCCGGGCGACCGGGGTGGAAGTCAGGCGGGGCGATGTTCGGGATTCCTCGGTAGTGGCCCTTGAAGCCTCCTTCCGGCCGGTAGCTGATCCAGTCATTGCCGTCGATGTCGATGAGGCTCGCGAACCCGGCCCCGCCCTCGTGGAAGTAGTACGTAGCGTTCCGTGCCTTGATCCGGATTGTAGGTTCCCCCCGATAGTCCTCCATCCGGTCGGCGGACACAAGCCGCTCCGCCTGCTTGGCCGCGCCGCCCCGGACGATGTCGATCTCCCGGCAGGACTCGCTTGCCAAATCGCCCGCCAGCAGCACCGTCACGTCAATCCCCGCATCTCCGGGATCCGCCTGGAACGCCAGGGGCCTGCCTGCGTCCAGAACGTCCGTCACGCCCCCGCCGGACATCGCCGGAAGCGCTACTTCGGCAATGGCGTCGTGACGTGCGTGCGCCGCTGTGCATACTTCCACAGGAAGCGTCGCCTCTTGGGCCGCCCCGTTGAAGCCGAGCAGGCCGCCGGCGAGAATCGGGGCAAGCCTAGAGCCGCCTTGAGCCAGCGGACGCAGTCCGAGTGCAACGCGATGGCGACCTCTCTGCCGACTCGCCGCCGGTCTGCTCAGTAGTCTTGTCATGGCTGGAAGATCACCTTGACTCCATCGCCGTCTCGTGTGGTCCGGAACGCTTCCGCAAAGTCCTCCAGCGGGAACGCATGCGAGATCATCTCCCGCGCTGCGATCTTGCCTTCCGCCAGCAGGCGAACGGTCCTCTGCCAGGAGGTCCAGACGTAGCCGTACGTGCCGATCACTCGCAGTTCCTTCATCGAGATCGATCCGAAGTCTGTCTCGATCGGGCCCGGGTACATCCCGACCGGTACCAGTGTCCCTTCCTTCCGAACGGCCTTCCAGCACGTCGCGAGCGATGCCGCGACGCCCGCGCATTCGAAGACGATGTCGGCGCCGCGCCCTTCCGTCATGCCTCGGACGACTTCCACGGGATCGCGATCGTCGACATTCACAACCTCTTCCAGACCTATCCGCCGGCCGAAGTCGAGGCGCGACCTGTCCCGCCCCAGTCCGGCCAGCACGACCCGGGCGCCTTCGAGCCGGGCGACCTGGGCCACGAGCAGGCCCACGCAACCCGGCCCGGACACGAATGCCACGTCTCCGTTATGGACCTGCGTGCGTTCGATCACCGCATGCACCGCAACCGAGAGAGGCTCTCCAAGGCAGGCGTCTCGGAACGTCACGTGCTCGGCCAGGTGATGGCAGCGGATCTGGTCGATGCAGATGTATTCGGCAAACGCCCCGTCGATCATGTAGCCGGCCGACACCCGATCCGCGCACATGAACGGGTTGCCCGCGATGCAGTGGTGGCAGTGCCCGCAGGTCTTTGCCGGATTGGCCGCCACGACGCGATCCCCGGACCGGAAACGGTGCACGCGGGATCCTGCCTCGACGATCGTTCCACAGAATTCATGGCCGATCACCACAGGAAAGTCGCAACGCCACGTGCCCCGGATTATGTGGATGTCCGTCCCGCAGATGCCGGCGGCGGCGACCCGGAGCTTGACTTCGTCGGGTGTCGGCGATGGTTCCTTCCAGTCCTTGACGGCCAGGTCTGCCTCGGCCGGACCGGTCTTGACGAGGGCCCTCATGTCGTCCTCTGTTGCTTGGCGGCCAAGGCCTTCAAGGCGCGTGCCTCGATGGTTGCCGCGTCGAGACCGAAGTGCTCCAGCAGGGTGACGGGATCGCGGCCCGAACTGGCGAACCGATCCGCAAGCCCGACCCTTCGCAATACGGCGGGAGTGCCTTCCTCGGCCAGAGTCTCGGCGACTGCTCCCCCCAGTCCGCCGATCACGCTGTGATCCTCTGCTGTGACGAGGGCTCGCGTCTCTTCCGCCGCGCCCAGAACGCTCTCCCTGTCGAACGGCTTGATGGTATGGCAGTCGAGGACCCTGGCCGTGACACCTTGCCTGGCCAGTGAGGCTGCTGCCTTGAGGGCTTGGGCGACCATGTGGCCCGTGGCGATCAAGGTCACGTCGCGCCCTTCCCGCAAGCGGACCATCCGGCCGATGCGTAGTTGGAATCCTTGCGCGTAGACGTGCTCGGCCTTCTGTCGTCCCAAGCGGACATAGGCGGGTCCGTCCAGCCGGTACACAGCATGGATCGCCTCGCGGGTGCTTGCGTTGTCCGCGGGCGACAGCACGGTCAGGTTTGGCATGGCTCGCATGATCGCGAGGTCCTCGGTGCCCTGGTGGCTCGGTCCGTCTCCGCAGATCTCCACGCCTGCGTTGGTTGCGACCAGCTTGACATTGCGTTTCGCATAGCAGATCGACTGGCGGACTCCCTCGCACGCTCGCATGCTGGCGAAGACTGCGAATGTGCTGGCGAACGGGACGAGGCCAGCCGCGGCCGCACCCGCGGCCATGCAGACCATGTTCAATTCGGCCGCTCCGCAGTTGTAGAACCGCCCCGGAAACCGCTCGCCGAAGCGATAGGAATTCGTCGACTTTGCGATGTCCGCTTCGAATGCGATGACTCGATGATCCGCCTCGCCAATCTCGACCAGGGTCTGGCCGTAGACGACCCGGTTGGCAACTGCCTCGGTCACGCTGCGGACTCCTCAAGCTCCGAGAGCTTGCTCGCAAGATCGGCTTCGGACCAGGGCCGGCCGAGGCTGTGGGACTCCGTCAGTCCCTCGAGCGAGGGCACTCCCTTCCCCTTGGTGGTTGTCGCAACGATGATGTGCGGCCGCCCGCCACGCTCGGTGGCGGCCGCAACCGCGAGGTGGATCTGCTGGAAGTCGTGGCCGTCGATCTGCTGCACGTGCCACCCGAACGTCCGGAATTTCTCGGCGATCGGTGCCGGATCCATGATTTCCGCGGTCGGGCCGTCCGTCTGAAGTCCGTTGTCGTCGACCAGGCCGATAAGATTGTCCAGTCCGTACTGACGCGCTGCCATTGCGGCCTCCCAGACGACCCCTTCCTGGAGCTCGCCGTCGGATAGCATGACGTACGTGCGGTAGTCCCGCCCCAAGTGCCTTGCGGCGAGGGCGATGCCGGCTGCGCACGAGAAGCCCTGGCCCAGCGAGCCCGTCGTCATGTCGATTCCGGGACATTTCGTCATGTCCGGGTGGCCCTGCAGTGGACTTCCGATGTCGCGCAGGGTCCAGAGCGTGTCCCTGGAGAGGTAGCCGCGTGCGGCCAGCGCGGCGTACCAGGCCGGAGCGCAATGGCCCTTCGACAGGACGAAACGGTCGCGGTCCGGCCACTCTGGTCGTGCGGGGTCGATGCGAAGCCGGTGGAAGTACAGGTAGGCGATCATGTCGATCGCGGAGAGCGATCCCCCGGGATGCCCCGAACCGGCCTTGCCAATCATGGTCAGGATGTCCCTGCGGAGGCCGAGCGCGATCCGTCTCAGTTCCCCAGTCCGGACGTCGCCCTTGGCGGCGCAGACAGTCATCGGCCGGCCGCCAGATTCTCGAAGATCAGGACGCGGCCGTGCGTCCAGCCGACGGAAACTATGTCAAGATCCCCGTCCTCGTCGAGGTCTGCCAGTTGCGTCCCGTCGTGATGCTCGTCGCCCTTCGAGACAGAGTGCCGAGCCCACTTGCCGCCCCTGCCGTCCGCGTTCTCGTAGATCAGCAGCTCGGACTGGGTCGGGTCGATGAGGTTATGCTGCCCCACGACCACGTCTGTATCCCCGTCGCGGTCGAGATCCCCGGCGTCCATTGACATCGGCCCGATGGTCGTGTCTATGATGTTCTCCCGCCACTCTGCCGCCGCAACGGGCGGCTGCCTGTACCAGGCGAGCTTTCCCGGCGCGCGACTGGATTCGTAGCCCGAAATCCCGTCCAGCCGGCCGTCCCCGTCGACGTCCGCGGCGATATTCCGGTCCGGCAGGCCTTCGCTCGGGTTCAACTGCCTCCCTACGAAGTGCCCCCCGGCGTTTTCCAGCCAGTGGCTACCCAGCAACAGGTCCGCGTCGCCGTCCCGGTCTAGGTCAGCGGCATCGATCCCTTCGTCCTGAGAGAGTTCCGATATCCGCGACCACTCCCATCGTTCACCGACAGGATCGTCCGGAACCGTGAGCAGCTGGATGCCGCGGTCCGCCAAGTGCCAGGAGAGGGCGATGGAGAGCCGCCGGTGGTCGTCGAAGAACCGGCCGGTGGCGACCCCCTGCAGGAAGTCGCCGTCGCCACGGGGGATGTTGCCGTGGATCCGGAACGCCCCCGAGCCGTCGTTCTCGCCCCACGCGAAGCGGGGATTGAATGCGGAGCCCTCACCCTCCGTTCCCAGCACGTCCAGGTCGCCGTCGCCGTCCGCGTCGAAGACCGCCGCGGCATTTCGGAGCGGCTCGCCCAGATCACGGCGCTGCCATGGACCATCCAATGCTCCGGGATTCTCGTACCACCATCCGCCGGCAACGACGTCCAGCCTACCGTCGCCGTTGACATCCGCCGGATAGACGAAGACGGCCCTCCAGGGCTTGTCCGCGTCGATCACGTGCCGCTCCCAGCGGTCTACCGCCAGCTTCCGCGGCGCTGGCGACTCGTTGAACCAGACATCGATCCGCGGCGCTTTCCAGTTGTAGGCCTTCGCCAGGATGTCCAGATCGCCGTCCCCGTCCAAGTCCGCGATGCGCGATTCGTGGTTCCCGAATCCTCTCGCAACCACCTGCTCGGTGAACACACCCTGGCCGTCGCCGTAGAAGACGCGCATGCGGGAGGCCGGGTTGTTGCTAACGGGGTTACTGCCCCACCGGCCCATTTCGGCCGAGAAGATATCGACGCTACCGTCGCCGTTGACGTCGCCGACTCCGATCGAGTGCCCATGGACCAGATCGGGAACCGGGAGGTCGTGCCCGTTCCACGAGCCGTCCGTCCACTCGTACCAGCGGATGGGCCCGTCGACATCGCCCGGAGCGAACACCACCTCGGGGCGGCCCCCCTGTACCAGCTGCCCGGCCGCCGAGCGCGAGAACCGGAACCGGTCGTCGATGACCTGCGGCTCGAATCGGCTCTCGCCGACATGCTTGAACCAGCGCCCCCCGCCCACAATGTCGACCAGCCCGTCCAGGTCGATATCGGCTGCCGCGAGCCCTTCATGCTCGTCGCCGGTCCAAGAGTAGATGGTGTTCGCGGTCCACTCGCCGCTCCGGGGGTCGTCCGGGATGTCGAAGAGGAGCAGCGCGTGAGCCCTCTGGTTCCACGATGCGAGCTCCGTCCTGCCGTCGCCGTCAAAGTCCGCGAACAACTGGTCATGGTGCTTGGCGGCACCGGAGGACTTGATCGTGTGTCGCTTCCAACGGCGTCCCGGGTCCAGATCCGGGTACGGATTTTCCCACCACCAGATGCCGTTCCCGCCGGAGTCGTTCCCGAACGCGACGTCCGTGTCGCCGTCGCCGTCGATGTCATGTGCCGCTCCCCCGGCCTCGATTCGCAGGAAGTCCGGTTCCACGACGTACCTGCGCCAGCCGTCGGGCGTCCTCCGGAACAGCGTTACCGCAGGACCGACCACCCGGGCCACGACGAAGAAGTCGTTGACGCCGTCTTGATCGACGTCCGCGACGAGCGAGCCTGTCTGCTGGTCGGACGGCCCGGGAGAGGGTAGGTCGCCGGTCGTGCTGGAGAGATGGGTCCACCTCGGGAAATGCGGAGCCCCCTGCAGGGAGACACCGCAGGTCAATAGGAACAAAGTCGTCAGCCGCATCGGTTCACTTGTCTTCCTTGGCGTCGGGACCTGCCGGACGCTCAACGTAAGCGTAGTATGCACCGAAGCGGTGACCGGTGGGATCCTCCAACCACCGCTCGAAATGCTCGGAGCCCGCCTCCTGTTCGAACTCGAACTTCGCCTCCATTAGGTGGACCGGGGTGCAATCGAGACGAGATCGACGGCCGCAACCTTGGTACCCGAACCAGACCTGGGGATCAATCCGTGGTCAATTGCCCGTTCGCCGGAGGCCCTTCCCGTGATTGAGACGGGAACGCGGGCCCAACTCCTACGAGGGCAGGGAATCTAGCGATAGCGGCATTGGAGGTACCCTCGGACGCCGGACGGTCTTTACTGGTGGGCTCGGTGGCGATCTCGCTTGCAATTCCCTTACGATTCCAATGAGTGGCGCAGCCATCGGCAGGAAGTGGCAGCAATCGAGGAATCAGAGCTGTTGGGTCTGGGCAGGGAGCGACCGCATCCAACGGGCCCGCGCCAATCCAATCGAGGATACCCGCCTGGGTCCTGATGGCGCTTGCAGGCTGCTCAGCTTGCGGATTCCAGGGAACGCTGCCACTGCCCCCCGAGGAGGCACTGGAGACCTTCAAGGTCGCGCCCGGCTTCCGAATCGAGCTCTTTGCCTCGGAGCCTCACGTTGTCGATCCGGTGGAGATGGCATTCGACGAGTTCGGCGGAATCTACGTCGCCGAACTTCTTGACAACCCGGACGATCCGCCCGAGGGCGAAGCGCCGCTGAGCCGGATCAAGTACCTGGAGGACACGGACGGCGATGGCGTGATTGATCACCATACGGTCTTCGCGGACCGCATTCTCGCAGTTGAGGGCATCGCCCCTTGGAAGGGGGGCTTGGTTGCCACTGCTGCTCCGGACATTCTCTACCTCAAGGATCTGGACGGGGACCACCGCGCGGATGTGCGGGAGGTGCTCTACACGGGCTTCGCACTCGCCCATGTGGAGGGACGCCTGAGCAATCCGAGGCTCGGGCTGGACAACTGGTTCTATGTTGCGAACCACTCCTATCCGGGCGAAGTGACTTCCCCTCGGCAGCCGGACCTTCCTCCGATCAACGTCCGCAACCGCGAATTCCGGTTCCATCCTCTGCGTCGGGTTGCGGAGCCGTCGACGGGTGACGCCCAGTTCGGGCATTCGTACAACGAGTGGGGCCACTGGTTCATCTCGCACAACACCGTGCACATTCGGCACACGGTGATCCCGCCGGGCTACCTCAGTCGCAATCCCCTGCTGACCGTCGAGGCCACCGAACAGGACATCTCCGACCACGGCAGGCCGGCGGCCGCGGTCTTCCCGATCAGTGAGCCGCAGCAGTGGAGGATCGATCGCACTGCCGTGAGACAGGAGCGGTATGCCGAGACCCGGCCGAATCGCGTCGAGCGCCTGGAGGGGTTCTTCACTGCGGCCAGCGGTGCGACCGTCTTCCTGGGCGACGCGTTTCCCGAGGGTTTCGCCGGAAGGGTGTTCGTGGCCGAGGGGACCGGCAATCTCGTTCACTGCGACATCCTCGAGCCAGCAGGCCCGACCTATTCGGCCCGCCGCTGGCCCGAGCGATCAGACTTCCTCGCATCCACCGACAGCTGGTTCCGGCCGGTGAACTTCTCCAATGCACCCGACGGGTACCTGTACGTTCTGGACTATTACCGGCAGTACCTCGAGCACCCGATGTTCATTCCCGACGCCGTCAAGGAACGGCTGCGCATGGACTTCCGCGCGGGCGACACCCTCGGTCGCATCTACCGGATCGTCCCTGAGGGTGCCAGTAGCGACCGGTCCCTGCGAATTGATGTCGGCGCTTTGGAAGGCGGCGAGTTGGTCGGCTTGCTCGAGCACCAAAACGGCTGGCATCGCCGCACGGCCCACCGCCTCCTCGTAGAGCGGCAGGAGCAATCGGTCGTACCGCAACTCCGCGCTGTCGCGGGCCGCAGCAACAGACCGAACGCCCGCCTCCACGCGCTCTGGGTCCTCGAGGGTCTCGGCGCTCTGGACGTCGCGATTGTGACGAGGGCCCTCTCCGATCCCCATCCCGCTGTGCGGGAGAACGCGCTGCGACTGGCCGAGGCTTATCTCCCAAGGCTGGCTCCGGAGATCCTCGCAGCCACGATCGACGGCGACGAGAGGGTTGCCTTGCAGGCCGCATTCACAGCGGGGAACCTGCCGAGATCGAACGCTGTGATCGAAGCCCTCGCAGACGTGCTTGCCCGGCATGCCGAAGATCCCTGGTTCCGAGTTGCCGTACTCAGCGCTCCATCGGATTTCGCAGAGCCCGTACTGGAACGCCTGATCCGCAACGATCCCCCGGTTTTTTCCAAGGTCTCCAATGGCAAGCGGACCTTGCTTCGGGCGGCATACAGAATCGTCGCGGCGCGACACGACGCTGCCGAAACCGGCAGGATGCTTAGCCGGCTCGTATCGAGCGGTCCTCTTGACCGGGCCCAGTGGAAGATCGAAGCGCTGAAGGGCATGGCCGAGGGCCTCTCCCTCCGGAAGGGCCAGCGGCTGTCTTCCCCGAGGATCGGAATCGCCGTCGAGCGGCTCCTCGGCGACAGTGCGGAGGATGTACGCATCGCCGCGACAGGAATCGCGCAGTATGTCGACCTAGGGCCGCGTGTGCGGAACGCCATTGCCACTGCCCAGGAGGAGAAGGAGCCTATCGAGAGTCGCCTGTTGGCCACTCGGGTCCTGCAGGGCGGGAGGTTCCAGGAGGTTGCACCTGCACTCGAGACGGCGCTTTATGAAATCGGCTGGCCGGAACTGAGTGCTGCCGCTGCCGCGTCGCTGGCGTCCTTTGACGAATCGTCGGTTGCGAGGATCCTGATCGGCGGATGGGACGGATACGCTCCCTCGACGCGGGACGCCGTCGCCGAGCTGCTGATTCGCCGCCGCGACCGGGCGTTGGCGCTCGCCGACGCGATTGTCTCGGGGTCGATCGATCCTCTGGACATTCCAGCGGTGACACGGATCCGGTTCGCCAACCATCCTGACGAAACTGTCCGTGATCGAGTCGCCGGTCGCCTCCGGCTTGGTTCCGGAGACCGTGACAAGGCTGTCGAGGAGCACATGGGAGTCCTCGCCCTCGCTGCTGACCCCAGCCGCGGGGAGGCCCCCTTCGACCGCGAATGCTCGAACTGCCACCTCAGACGCAGTGCTCGGGGCAGGATCGGACCCGATCTTTCCGGCGTGACCAACCTCAGCAAGGAGACCCTGCTCACCAGCATCCTGGATCCCAGTCACTCCATCGAGGACCGCTACAGGAATCACCTCCTGGAAACTGCCGACGGCCGCTTCTACGACGGTATCCTCGTTGCCGAAACGGATGCGACGGTCACGTTGCGCGGGGAGACCGAGGACGTGACGGTGCTCAAGGCCGAGATTGCGGACTTGAGGCCATCGGCCGTGTCGTTGATGCCGGAGGGACTCGAAGATGCTCTCAGCGACCAGGAGATTGCGGACGTGATCGCGTACCTGCGTGCTGGCCTCTGATTTTCCGTCGCCGGGAGTGACGCCTGTTCGGATTGCGGTGACCTGCGCCGGAAGGCGACGATTCGGGGGAATGGATCGCGACCATGATGCAGCGGGTCGCCCTGAGGTCCGCGGCGGTTGCGCGGGCAGGTGGTTTCAGGAGTTCCAGGTGGGGATCAAAGCGAGACCCGGCACCACGGCTGCCACCAAGGATCGCCCGTGCCTGCGCGACAATGACCGCGAGCCGGCGTGCGGTCTCGGCGCTTGCCGTGGAAGGACGGTCTCAAATGAATGGAGGAGGTATTGAATGAGGAATGCGCGCTTTTCCGTCATCATCCTGATCGTCGGAGCGGTCTTGGCTGTTGCCGGCTGCAGTCGGCTGGACCGGCCCGAGCCCGTCCCTCGTTATGACGCCAAGGCGTTCTTCGAAACCACCACGATAACCGGGGCCTCTTTTTCCCATGACGAGCAGAGAATTCTGATTTCAACGGACGCTAGCGGGGTCTTCAACGTTTACAGCCAGCCGATAGGCGGAGGGGGGCCCGAACAGCTGACGAATTCGGATAGTGACGCGGCGTTTGCTGTCAGTTGGTTTCCGAACGATGACCGGTTCCTGTATACAGCGGACCGCGGTGGCGACGAGTTGAATCACTTGTACGTGCGCGAAAGCGACGGCTCCGTTCGGGACCTCACCCCCGGAGAAGGCCTGAAAGCGCTGTTCCTCGGCTGGAGCGGGGACCGGCATTCCTTTTGGGTCCTGACGAACGAGCGCGACCCCCGTTATTTCGATCTGTACCGTTACCTGGTCGACGGCTACAGCCGGCAACTCGTCATGAGGAATGACGATGGCTGGATGCCGGGCAGCGTCAGTCGGAACGGCCGGTGGGTCTCGCTCGACAAGCCGCGCACCAACGCCGACAGCGACATCTACATATGGGACTCCCAAGCTCCGGACGACGTGCCGGTCAAAATTACCGCGCACGAGGGGAACGCCAAGCACTCATCAATGACGTTTTCGCCGGACAGCAGCGAGTTCTACTACGGAACCGACCGTCATGGCGAGTTCCGGCAGATCTGGAAATATGACCTGGAAACCCGGGAGCACGAAGCCGCGGTGCAGGCTGACTGGGATGTTTCGTTCTTCGGGCTATCCGAAACGGGGCGCTACCGCGTCGTTGGAATCAATCGGGATGCCCGGACGGTCATGACCATCCTCGACACAGCGACTGGCGATGAGCTGAAGATCCCCGGCCTTCCGCGAGGAGACGTACGCAGGGTTGTCTTCTCTCGGAGCGAATCCAGGATGGCGTTCTACGTGAGCAGCGATTCTTCCCCGCCAAACCTGTATGTCCTCCAGCTGGAAGAACTGAGTCCGCGACGTTTGTCGAACAGCCTAAACCCGGCGATTTCGGCCGATCACCTTGTGGAGTCTCATGTCATACGCTACGAGAGCTACGACGGGTTGGCGATCCCCGCGCTCCTGTACAAGCCCAAAGGTGCCTCGATGTCCAGGCAAGCGCCTGCCCTGGTGTGGGTCCATGGGGGCCCCGGCGGCCAGAGTCGCAAGGGGTACTCCCCGACAATCCAGCACCTGGTCAACCACGGGTACGCGGTCCTTGCCGTGAATAATCGCGGATCCTCGGGCTACGGCAAGACCTTCCATCACCTGGACGATCGGAGGCACGGCGACGTCGACCTGAAGGACTGCGTCTGGGCCCGCCGATTCCTGTCGTCGCTCGAGTGGGTCGACCCCTCGAGAATCGGTATTATCGGGGGGAGTTACGGCGGCTACATGGTCGCGGCCGCGCTTGCATTCGAGCCCGAAGCCTTTGATGTGGGAATCAATATCTTCGGTGTGACCAATTGGGTGCGCACCCTCCGGAGCGTTCCTCCCTGGTGGGAGGCGCAGAAGGAATCGTTGTACAACGAGCTGGGCGATCCGGCGACTGACGGGGAGCGGCTCCACGCCATATCCCCCCTCTTTCACGCCCACAACATCTCGAAGCCGCTTCTGGTCGTGCAAGGGGCGAACGACCCTCGGGTCCTGCAGGCGGAGAGCGACGAACTCGTGGAGGCGGTCCGGCAGACGGGCGTTCCCGTCGAGTACGTGCTTTTCCCCGACGAGGGCCATGGTTTCCGAAAAAAGGCGAACCGCGTCGCCGCGTCCAGTGCGTATGTCAAGTTCCTGGATCTGCACCTGAAGGGGGATTCGGCCCTTCCATGACGGACAGGGGCCAGTAGACCGGACCGCGATCGTCGGACACGCCACCTCCCCACGAAGACTCCCTTCGTAGTTGCTCCCCCCGCTGCGGGGAAGCGCCGCCCCAACCAGTCCAATTCCTCGGCGAGCGTGCAGCTTGCAACCATCGAGCATTCCGCACCGCTACCGTTACCAACTGACCCGTGAGGACAGGAGCCGATCGAGGGTCCGCCCGATCCTGATCGTGCAGCGAGAGCGCCTCAAGGCACAGGGCCAAGCCAAACTGGTTGGATGACCGGCTTGTCCGTCAAGCCCTGGCGTTTTCCGTTGTTCGGCCGGTTGGCAGCTTGGAGCGTTTCGCACAGAGCGTCATCAGGTCGCTTCTGGTGTTTCCATGCGCGAGCCTTACACCTCCCTGTGATGTAATCGGAATTGAGGCCGGTCAGGGGTTCGCATTGCGGCTTGGCTGTCTGCAAACCCGCCGACTCGAAGCCGCTCGTACTGACCTGCTTCACGCCCGGTGTGCGGACAGTATGGAAGCGACTTCCGTTTCCTCTCAATCGTGTCAACCGGTACCGGACTGGCCCAGGGGGCCTTGACCCGGTTCCGTCGACTCTAGACGCCCGTCACCTCCGACCATGAAATCGCTTTCCCTGCCTGTACTGCTGTTACTCGCCTCGCAAGCGGCCGCTCAGCCCCTGCCCCAGGATTCGGCTCGCCTGATCTCGGAAGGGAAGACGCACTTTCAGCTACGGTGCGGCGGATGCCACGGAGGCGATGGCCGTGGGGGCGAGCGTGGCCCCGATGTGATCACTACGCGATCGGCGCGGAGCCGAAGCGCCGACGAGGTACGCCAGCTGATCCGCGAGGGGTTGCCTGACCGCGGGATGCCAGGCTTTTCGCTGTCGGACTCCGAAATGACCGCGCTGGTCACCTTCTACCGGGCCGAGACCGCGCCTGCCAGCGAGTCGCCCCCACAGGGAGACCCGGCGATTGGCGAGAAACTCTTCTTCGGAAAGGCTAATTGCGCCTCCTGCCATGTCCGTGGCGGTGGCGGACTGGTTGGACCAGACCTCTCCTCGGTTGGGGCCAGCCGCACGCTTGCGGAACTCAAGAGCGACTTGACGGATCCCGGCTCGGACATCGCCGAGGGTTACCGGAGGGTCGAGGCCCGTCTGGCAGGCGGCGAGCGGATCCTGGGTTTCGTGCGCAATCAGAGCTCGCACGACATCCAACTGCAGTCTCTGGACGGACGCTGGCATCTGCTCTCCCGGGATGGGATCAAGGATCTCGTTCTACTGCCCGAATCTCCAATGCCGCGCTACGACGGCGAACGACCCGACGACTTGGTCGCGTACCTGAGCCGCCTGGATGGCCAGCCCGACAATCCGGTGCGAGCGCGATATATCGAAGCACAAGGCCAGCTCGCAGGAGCCGTTCCAATCGCGAGCATCCAGAATCCCCGCGAGGGAGACTGGCCCACCTACAACGGCCGGCTGAACGGCAACCGCCACAGCTCGCTGGACAAGATCAACACCACCAATGTCGCGAAGCTGGCCCCAAAGTGGATTCTTCCAGTGCGCGCCCCCCGCAGCCTCGAAACGACGCCGATCGTCATCGACGGCCTCATGTATGTCACGGCCCCCAACGAGGTCCGCGCCGTCGACGCTCGGGTCGGCCGCGAGATCTGGAGGTACAGTCGGCCCCGCACAGCCGGTGTCATGGGAGATGCCGGCGCAGGCACGAATCGAGGTGCCGCGATTCTCGGCGATCGGGTGTTCATCGTCACGGATAACGCCAACCTCATAGCAGTAGACCGCCTCACCGGCCGGCTGCTGTGGGAGGCGGACATGGCCGACCATCGCGATCATTACGGCGGAACGCTCGCGCCGCTGGTTGTCAACGACTTGGTCATCGCCGGAGTCGGCGGCGGAGACGAGGGCATACGCGGATTCCTGGCGGCCTACAGGGCGGCTACGGGAGAGGAGGCGTGGCGCTTCTGGACGGTCCCGCTGCCCGGCGAACCCCTGTCCGAGACTTGGGTGGGGAGTGTCCTGCCCCATGGCTGCGCGGGTACGTGGCTCACTGGGACGTACGACCCCGAACTGGATCTCCTCTACTGGCCGACCGGCAACCCCTGTCCCGACATGAACGGGGACGAGCGCCAGGGCGACAACCTCTACAGTGACTCGATTCTCGCGATCGACCCCCGGACCGGCACGCTGCTCTGGCACTACCAGTACACGCCGCACGACCTGTACGACTGGGACGCCAACCAGACTCCCATGCTCGTAGACGCGGACTTCCGGGGCCGTCCGAGGAAGCTCTTGGTCCACGCCAACCGCAACGGATTCTTCTACGTGCTCGACCGCACGAACGGAGAGCTTCTGATGGCCAAGCCCTTCGTCGATAAGATGACGTGGGCCACCGGGATCGGACCGGACGGACGCCCGGAAAAGCTCCCGGGCAAGAAGCCCACCTACGCGGGCAACGAGGTCTGTCCCTCGCTCGCGGGCGCGACGAACTGGATGTCGCCGTCCTATAGCCCGGAGACCGGCCTCGTCTACGTCCAGACGATCGAGCAGTGCAATATCTTCACCAAGCGCGACGAAACCTGGCAGCGTGGCAAGGGCTACTTCGGCGGTGCCGCACGGGCGGTGCCGGGCGAGCGGATCGTGAGTTCGCTCCGAGCGATCGAGTTGGAAACCGGACAGATCGCTTGGGACCGGCCCCACGGATCACCCGAGCGCACATGGACCGGAGCGCTGTCAACCGACGGGGGCCTCGTGTTCTATGGGGACGGGGACGGAACCTTTACCGCCGCCGATGCCGCGACGGGGGAACCGCTTTGGCACTTCCACACGAACGACCGTTGGAAGGCCTCCCCTATGACGTACCGGGCCGGAGGGAGCCAGTTCGTGGCAATCGCCGCAGGCTTCAACATCATTGCCTTCACCTTGCCGGAACGCGAGTGAGGCCAGAGCCCTCGTGGCAGGGCGTCTCGACGGCTGGGGCCAGCACGGCAGTAAACTGGGGACGCTTCGAGAGCACTGGCACCGCCATGGCAGCCCCTTTGCAGAACCTCCGACGGCGAGATTTCCTGGCAGCGACCCTCGGAGCTGCCGCGCTTTCCCGATGCGGATCCGCTGACGTTGAGCCGTTAGCCGACGACTCGGTTTCGCCGATTGGCACGGATCGGGTCATCGATTTCCACCAGCACACGCATTACAGCGGACGGTCCGACGACGACTTGGTCGCCCATCAGCGAACGATGGGCGTCGATCTCACCGTACTGCTTCCCGCCGGTTCCAGGTACGGCCTGGCGGCTGATGCGTTCGGCAATGATTCCGTTGTGGCCCTTGCGAACCAGTTCCCTGACCAGTTCGTCTTCTTCACGAATGAACTGCCTGACCTTCCGGAGACCCGGGAAGTGCTCGAACGGTACTTGGGGATGGGCGCGATAGGGATCGGCGAGCAGAAGTTTCCCGTGGACTGCGATTCAGAGGCCATGCAGCTGGTGTACTCCATTGCCCGGGACCATGAAGTGCCCGTCCTGATGCACTTCCAGCACGAGGCGTACAACATGGGTATCGAGCGGTTCCACCGGATGCTGGAGAAGTTCCCGGACGTGAACTTCATTGGACACGCCCAGACATGGTGGGGCAATATCGACGCTGACCACGACCAGGCGGTGATGTATCCGAAGACACCGGTGAGAGCGGGCGGGATCACCGATCGGCTGCTGTCCGACTACCCCAACATGTATGGCGACCTATCCGCCGGTTCGGGCCTGAACTCGATGCTCCGTGACGAACAGCACGCGATGGGCTTTCTCGATCGCCACCAAGACCGCTTGCTCTGGGCCAGCGACTGCAACGACACCTTCGGTCATGGCGAGGATTGCATTGGGTCGAAGGGCCTGGCGGCGGTTCGCAGGCTCAGTCCGAACGAGCCCGCTGTGCGGAAGATCCTGCACGGGAACGCCGCGAGATTGCTCCGGCTCAGCTGAACGAGGGGCTCAATCCCAGGGACCACAAGGCATCGGGCGTCTGGAAATCTCGGAGGCGCCGCCGCGCAGGTGACCTGGCGAATCGGGGCTCACTCACCGGCCCGTGGTCGCCAGCCACTCTTCGAGAAAACTATAGGCTTGCTTACGGATATCAGGCGGAAAATCGTGGCCGCAATCTGGGTGGATTGCGACCAGCCGGTCTCCCGCCCCGTAGATCCTTTCGTAAACAGGGCGGGCGGCCCGCAGACAGTCCCGCACTCCGGAGACCTCGAAGTTCGCGTCGCCCGTCGGCGCGCTGATGAACACCGGCCGGGGTGCAAGGGCACCCAGGATCTCGGTGAAATCGAAGGGCATTCTGACCGGATCCTTGTCGTGCTGGGTCGCGATCCGCGGCATGTATTTGGACGAGCTCCAGCCCGTCAGGTCCCCGTTCTTGTACTTGGCGAAGGCGTTGAACCCGCAGCTCGTCACCACGGCTCTCACGCGCGAGTCGAAGAGCGCGACAAACAGGGAGTTGTGACCCCCTAGTGAGTGGCCGATCGCCCCGATTCGCCTCTCGTCCACATCGGGCAGGGAAGCCAGCAAGTCCACGCCCCGCAGATGGTTGTAGATACCCTTCATCGTCCCGCTGAGGTACCCCAGTTCGTACGGGTCGCGCTGCTCGTCGCCCATATAGACGTAGTCCGGTGCCAGGACGACCCAGCCCCGTTGCGCAAGCTCGTGGGCATAGCTGCGGTTCGGCCGATCCCCCAGACCTGCAGGTATGCCTTTCCCCAGCTCGCCGGTGGGATGCAGCGCCAGGACTGCGGGTCTTGGCCCCGGACCATCGGGCAGGAACAGATAGGCAGGGACCGGATCGTCCTCGAGCGCCTCGTACGTGATCAGTTGTCTGGTGTACCCTTCCTCGCGGGTTTCTTCGAGCACCTGGAGACGCAACGGGAGCTTCCGGCCATCGGGAACGGGTCCTGAGACGCTCTCGAAGGCGGATACGATATGGGCGCGACGTTTCTCCCAGCCCGATTCCGTCCGTAGTTCGCGGCGTTGCCCGGATCCGTCGAGATAGTAGAGGAGGTCGTGATGGTCCGAATAGTGGGGTACGTCACCTGCGACGGCCGTAACAAGGCATGCCCACACCACCGCAGCCGCGAACGTTGGGATAGCCCGCTTCCCGTGCCCAGAGCTGCGACGGCCATCCGTACCCGGGCGGGCGCCAGTTAGCGGTGTTAGCGGTTCTTCGAGCCGCGCGAACCCAGGCACCACGACTTCCGAATTCCGGGAAGACCCTAGCGACGAGTCCACGGGAACGACAGGTCAGGAAGGTTGGCGTAACGCTTCATGTGCAATGTCACACGCGCGCCCGAGCCGGGAGCCAACTGGACAGCGAGGGAATCCGAGTCCAGATCGGGCGGGTTCTCGACACCCTCGAGACCCGTGAACTGGTGCTCGGCGTAGCCGCCAGCCTGCACGATGACGTCCCTAGGCTGCGATTGGTTCAGGTTCACCAGGGTCACGGTGACGGAATCGTCCGCCAGTTCATGGACCAGAGCGGCTACGTCAGGAGGCAGTCCCGCTCGCTTCCGGCCAGGATCGAAGTACAGGAGTCGGCTGTGCAGAACCCAGATCCTCCCGCCTGCAAAGTACCCGCCGGTCGTCAGCTGGGTCAGGGTATTCGTAGTGGCAGGCATGATCCCCAGCAGGTAGTCCGCGAGCCTCGTATCAGCCGTGGTCTCGTCGTTGCGCATCCGCTCCAGCCGTTCGCGAACGTGCATCGAATCGGCTTGCATGGCCGCTTTCGGGTAGTCCGGATTCTCCCCCTCGAGGAACGCGATCCACGGCTCCGAGCCAAGGGGAACCCGTTCGAGGTCGGATGGGTCCATTGACCAGAGGTAGATCTCCGCAAGCCGGTCGGAGTAGTCAACTGGCAGGTAGCGGTAGAACTCAGGGTCCCCGTCATGGGCGTAGCCGCGCGGGTCCCCGTACATCGTGGGCAGCAGGGTGACGCCGTCCTCGACCTTGGCGGCGTCCAGAACCAAGTCCATCTGCTTGCGCAGCACGTCGATGTAACTCTGGTCGCCCGTCAGAAGGAGGCCGTTCGCGAAGCCCTGGAAGCTTGCGCTGGTGAAATAGTTCCGGTGGGCGATCTGTTCCAGTTCCCCGTCAAAGATCGTGAAGTTCCAGCCGTATGTGCCCTTCCACCATTGCCCGTCATGAGCGCCGCCCAACGTGCCGTCAAGTCCAATGTTCGATGGGATCATCCCCCCCGTAGCGGCTGCTCGCTCCTTCCACGCGTCCAGGTATTCCAGAGTCCATTCCCGGTACTTGTCCCTGCCCGTGAGGGCGTAGGCATTCACGCCCAGCAGGGTGGCTGCTAGGTTGAGGAAGCTGTCCCCGACCGAATCCAGGTACTCGTCGCAGTGCGCCAGCATCCGCGGGTACCACTCCTCCAGGTCCAAGAGCTTCGCCGTGCGCGCGGGATTGTGCAGCAGGTGGAACTTGCCCGGCACGGGGTCGCCGACCCAGTCGTAGACGGTGGCCCTTCGGAGCATCGGCCCCAGGCTGCCGTTCCAGATGCTGCGGATGACCTTGTGTTCCGGATCGTAGTTCGGAGCCGAGGGGTCCTCGCCCGTGTACATCTTGGCGAACCGCTCCATCCGCTCGACGAACAGGTCGTCCTCGGGGTCCGAGTGGCCCATCAGAAAGAACGCCCGCATGCCCTCGCCCGTATGGAACCAGTCCGACTGCGTGATGAACTCACGGTGGTAAGCCCCATTGGCGGCGAGCGTCGTCAGTTCCGTTCGGAGCTCGGAGTACTGTTGCAAGTGGCCCTCAAGGGCCTTCTTGTAGAGTTCCAGAATCTCGTTGGAACCGCCGAGCGCGTGCAGCAGTGTCCAGTTGTAGAATGTCTCGATCGCGTCGTCAGGCCCATCGAGCGTGCCCCATCTCGGCGTGTGGAGCAGGTATCCTCGCTCGTCCAGGTACCGTTCTGCGAAGGCCTCCACCGCTTTGGAATTCTCGTCCAAGAGCGCCCGTTCCAGCAGCGCCCAGTCGGGTGGAGGCATGGGTGTGTCGATCACGACCGAAGGCATCGGCGTCGATGAACACGAAACGAGTACTGAGGCGAGCAGTGTCGCTAGGAGTGTGCGGGTATCCATGGTGTCCCCCTAGACATGCTACTCGCTAGCTTGCCTTGGGAACGGATTCGAGTTCCCGGTATGGATCGTCCCATTCCGGGTCGTGCCGGACCGTGGCAGCCCAGATGTTCCGGCCCCGCATGTCGAGCACCCCGCGACGCAGCAGGTCGCGCAGTGTGACCGACCGCTTGCCGCTTTCGAACCGCCCGTCGAATTCGACCGTGCCCAGCAGGCGCGCCCTTGGCGCGATCCGGTAGATGGGCACGACCCGCCGGCCGCGCCTGCGGCGCTCGTCCTTGGCCCGGCCAGCCCTCGTGCCGTCAGCAACTGATAGGAGGAATCGATTCCACGACGCCGTCCGCCGGACGTCCTCGTCCGTGGCGCGTTCCAGCACCGTGGTGAACGTCGCCACGGCGGCCTCCAGCAACTCGTATCCGCTCCGATCTCGACCCTCCACCTTCGTGGGGTCGGTGTTCTCGAAGGGCCGGATCTCGAGCGAAATCACATGCGTTGCGCCGGAGTCGATTGCGACGTGAATCGGACTGTTGTTGAGTACCCCGCCGTCGACGAAATGGTGGCGGGCAACACGCGAGGAGCCGGCTTCGTAGATTCCGATTCGTTGCGTCGGAAAGGCTCCTGGCACGGCGGACGATGCGATTACCGAGCGCAGCAGATTCTCCGGGAGAGTGAAGAGGGCGCCGGCTTGCGCGTTGTATTCGGCGGCGTGTCCCGAGTCCGAATCGAACTGGACGGCCATCCACCCACGCCGGAGGAGCTCAGCATACGTTTCGGGCCTGACCATTGTGAAAAGACACTCGTGACCAGCTGTTATGTCGGTACCGGTGATCACGAACTCGGGCAGTTCGTAGCGCCGTCGGTACCACTCCGCGACAAGATCCCGGCTCAGGGTTCGTGCGCGGTCGACGGCTTGACCCCGTGGGAGCCTCGGGTAGCGCACGAAATCGCCGTTCGGGCCCGTGTTGGCCAGGAACTGCAGGAGCGGAACATCGCGGAACAGGCTCTCGCGGAAGGCCCTGTGCATCAGCCAAGCCGCGCCGCCAAGCATCAGCGTTGCGACGACTGCCAAGCCGAACAGGAAAGGGACCGACTCGGCGAGGCCTTCCGAGGCAATCCAGCTCAAGGGCTCGAATCCTTCGCGTCCCAGCACCAGCGCGACTGGGAGCAGCAGGTTCGGTTGCAGCAGGACCGCGACAGCGACCGCCAAGAAAGCGAGCCCCGCCTTGAGACGTCGCGAGCGCAGCCCCCGCGAGACCAGCCGGACAATCCACGAGCGGCCGCCGACGATCCACCGGGACGCCTTGCCATCTCGGTCAAGATACGACCACACCGAGGCGATGTAGCTGCCGAACGGCTGCCGAACGGCCGGGTCGGTCCGGAACTGAGGGTTCGCCTTCCCGAGCTCCTCCAGGAACACCCCGTATCCGTTCAGCGCTCCTGACGACGTCCCGACGAGGATTCCGATGCCGATCCCGCGCTCTCGCAGGCCAGCCAGCAAGCCGTCAAGCAAGCCCGCGCAGTAGGCTCCCGACGCTCCGCCCCCGCTGATCGAGATTGCGATCTTGCGTTTTTCCGGCACGCACTTCCGCAGTTCGAGACTCGGCTTGGAAAAGAGTCCGGTCGATGATCCGATTTCCTGCTCAAGGGCATCCAGCAAGCCCTCCAGATCCAGGTACCCCGGGTCCAGGAAGCGCTCGATGTCACTCGTTCCTGCTACTGCGCGGTCCATCCCACTAGGCGTTCCGGGGAGCGATCGGCTCCCTTCCGCAGTATAAATAAGGCGTTTGCGGTCAGGATTTCGTCCGGTGATACAATCTTGCGCTGTTGGCCACGCTGATAGTGGCGCGATACGGAAGGAGGACATTTTGGCATGCAAAGCAAGGCACTGGTCGCGGAGTTCATCGGGACCTTCTCTCTCATCTTTATCGGGGCGGGTGCGGCCGCGATTGCCGGCAACCTCGTAGCGGTAGCTCTCGCTCACGGGCTGGTTGTCATGGCGTTCGCATACGCCTACGGCAACGTGTCGGGCACCCATATCAACCCGGCCGTGACGATCGGATTGCTGGTCGGCGGCCAGATCAAGCTCGGGGACGCGATCGGCTATATCGTGGTGCAGCTGATCGGGGGGATCGTGGGAGGCGCGGCCCTTCTCTATGTGATTGGCGGCGGCTCGCTCGGGGCGACGGTACCCGCTGCCGACGTGGGCGTCGGCCAGGCATTCTTGCTGGAAGTGGTCCTTACCTTCCTGCTAGTGAATTCGATTTACCATTCCGCCGTGAGCGGCAAGGCCGGCAACTTGGCTCCGGTCGCTATCGGCCTGACGCTGACGGCTTGCATCGCGATGGGCGGCCCCCTGACCGGGGCTTCCTTGAATCCTGCCCGCTCGCTTGGACCGGCACTCTTCAGCGACGCTCCAACAGCGATTTCTTCGCTCTGGATCTACTTCGTCGCCTGCCCGGTGGGCGGCATCCTCGCCGCCGTAGTGCACAAGTTCCTCGCCAGCGAGGACTAGGCCGCAGGCCCAAACGGCCGCGCTGGTAGCATGAGACCAGCGCGGCCGGCGAGAGCACGGTCCTGCCGGATCGATGAGCGGCTTCGTATCCATCGCCGACTTGCGAGCGAAGCCGATGGTGCCGCTTCAAGCGCGGCCGCTGGAAAACCCGGCGGGCCCGCGCCCCCGGTGGCTGCTAGCTCCGGCTGCTACCGGGGAGAACTATCGTCGGCTCAAGCAGCTCGTCACCGACCTGCGGCTTCACACGGTTTGCGAAAGCGCCGCGTGCCCGAACATCGGCGACTGCTGGAACCGCCACAGCGCGACATTCATGATCCTCGGCAACGTCTGCACGAGACGTTGCGGCTTCTGCGCGGTGCAGAAGGGACCGCCGGAGGCCGTCGACTACGATGAGCCGAGGCGCGTGGCCGATGCAGTGGCGCGGATGGGGCTGCGCCACGCCGTCGTGACGAGTGTCAACCGGGACGATCGCGCTGACGGCGGTGCCGAACTGTTCGCAATGACGATCCGCGCGATCCGGAATCGGGTGCCGGGCTGCAGCGTCGAGGTCCTTGTTCCCGACTTCCAGGGGGAGCGCAGGGCCCTGGACACCGTCATGGAGGCCCGTCCGGACATCCTGAACCACAACGTGGAAACGGTGCCGCGGCTGTACCGGACCGTCCGCGCCGGTTCCGACTACCAGCGGTCGCTGGACATGCTCCAGTACGCCAGTTGGTCGAGCCCTTCCGTTCCGACCAAGTCCGGCATTATGCTGGGCTTGGGAGAGTACAGGGACGAGATCCGTGCCACGTTCCGCGACTTGCGGGAGCACGGCGTTGACATCCTTACCATCGGGCAGTACTTGCGGCCCTCCAAGGATCACTTGGCGATCCAGAAATACTACGCGCCCGAGGAGTTCGAGGAGTTCCGCGCATACGGGAGGAGCCTCGGATTCGGACACGTGGAATCCGGCGCGCTCGTCCGCAGTTCGTACCATGCGGACGAGGGGGTCGATGCGCTGCGGCGGATCGAGTCAGGACCGGCCGGGATGGCCGACTGACCGGCGTCCTGGTGCCCGGGGTGGGGCTCGAACCCACACGTCCTCGCGGACAACGGATTTTAAGTCCGTTGCGTCTGCCGATTTCGCCACCCGGGCACGGCCAGCATGATCACATTGTAAGTTCGGGGCCGCGACTCCCAGCGCCAGGCCCTCGCGAATCCAGGGGGCTCGCTTCGATGAGCACGATTCAGGCGTTTGCCAACACCACCATGCGGCGGGTATTCGTAGCTACCGCCCTGTTCCTATTGGGCGGCAGCGATCTGGTCGCCGAGGGCGTGCGGCCTTCGCAGGATTGCCGCTCGCTGCTCGAGTTGACGGGCCATCCGTACTCGATCATTTCCGCGACTCGCATCGAGTCTTCCGGCGAGTCGACTGCTCTTTGCCGAGTGCTGGGCGTCCTGCCACCGGAAATCGTCTTCGAGGTCGTCCTGCCGGATGCCTGGAACGGTCGGATCCTGATGAGCGGGAACGGGGGCTATGCGGGGACTTCGCCGAATGCCCCGAATCGGCGCAGGCGAAGCTCTGATGTGGCCTCACGCGGGTTCGTCGCGGTGTACACCAACACCGGCCACGACCGCACGGCCGAACCGTTGGGGACTTTCGCCCTGAACAACAGGCAGAAGGAGATCGACTACAGCTTCCGGGCCGTGCGCCTCACGATCCAGACGGCGAAGGAACTGGCCGGGCGCTACTACGGCAAGGCCCCCAGCTACACCTATTGGGAGGGGTGCTCCACCGGTGGGCGGCAAGGATTGATGGCGGCCCAGCGGTTTCCGCGGGACTTCGACGGCATCGTTGTCGGGGCGCCGGTGCTGGATTTCACCAACACTCAGATCTGGGGAGCTTGGAATGCCCGGGCAATGGACGAAGCGCCCGTGACTCTGGCCAAGGTCGGGCTGGTGGCCGAAGCCGTCTACGAACGTTGCGACGCGATCGACGGCCTCCGGGACGGCCTGCTGGAGGATCCCCGGAAATGCGAATTCGACCCCGCCCGGGACCTGCCCATGTGTGACGGGTCCTCCCGTCAGGACTGCTTCACCGTCGCCGAGGTGAGGACGCTCTCGAAGATCTACGGGGGAGTCATGAGCCGGGGCCAAGCGCTCTTTCCTGGCCTGCCTTTCGGCTCGGAAGCCGCCCCGGCCAGCGGGAGGACTCGGTCAAGCGGATGGAACCGCTGGATCATCAACGAGCAGGGCCGGTCCCTGCAGGAGGTTTTCGCCGAGACGTTCCTTCGGTACATGGCTTTCGAGCCCGACGAGCCCGAATTCGACTGGCGCCAGTTCGACTTCGACAGCGACCCGGACCGGATGCACTTTATCCGGTCGATCCTGGACGCCACCGACCCCGACCTGACACGCTTCCGCGGAGCGGGAGGCAAGATGCTCATGTACTTCGGGTGGGCGGACACCGCGTTGAACCCGCTCATGGGCGTCGGCTACTACGAAGACGTGCTGAGAGTGACCGGTGAAGACACGCGCGACTTCTTCCGCCTGTTCATGGTGCCGGGCATGTTTCACTGCGGGGGCGGTCTGGGCGTTTCGCAGGCGAACTACCTCTCGGCGCTGATGGACTGGGTCGAATTGGGCAAGGTGCCTGACCGCATCGTTGCGTCGCGGACAGTCGAAGGCCGGACCGAAATGACGAGGCCGCTGTGCCCCTATCCGGAGGTGGCCCGGTACGACGGGTCAGGCGACCCCAATACGGAGGCCTCGTTTTCGTGTGAATCGCCCCCGCTGGAGTGACCGGACGGAGACAGGACCCTGCGGTCGGCCAGCGTTCCGATCCTGTCCGTGGTTGTCGGGCGGAGTTGTTTGACCGGGCCCCGTATCCCTAGGGAAACCGTGTCGGATTGCCGCCGGACGCGTCGGCTGAAGGGCGTCAGCGGCTCCTGTGCTGGTCTCTCCGTTGCTCCGGGCGCAGCCGGCCGCAAGTGCAGCTTCCAGCGAATCGCCCGTTGCGGCTTCGAGGCAGCCGCACGGAACCGTCATGCCAAGGATCAGAACCTTCTCTGACGCCTCGATCGGCACGGGCTTTCGGGCGGTGTCGCTTTTCGAGGCCAAACCGCCTTCACGAACCCTCCGGTCTGCCGCATTGCGTTCGGTCCTCTGTGGTACGCTATCTGGCCGAACCCGGAGGAGGGTCTACATGAACAGAAACCGACTTTTCGTGGCGAGCTGCGTAGCCCTCGTTACGACATCGATGTTCTTTTCGATTCGAGGCGACGCGGCGGATGCGCTCGGCAATGACTTTCAGCTGACCAATGAGCAGTTGGGGTTCATCTTCCAGCCCGCCTTTTACGGCTTCACCGTCTCGATTCTCATCGGCGGCTCGCTTGTCGATCTATTCGGGATGCGCCGGTTGCTCACGATCTCCGGTCTCTTCTACATCTTCGGGATTCTCGCGATCGTACTCGTGCCATTCCCGGGCGCTCCAGTGGAGTCGATCTTCGGCAACCCGGTTACCCTCACGCTCTGGGTCGCTATGCTCGCTCTCGGATTGGCCCAGGGCCTCGTCGAGGGCGTGATCAACCCGCTTTGCTCGACTCTCTATCCCGAAGACAAGACGCACCGTATGAACGTCCTCCACGCATGGTGGCCGGGCGGCCTGATCATCGGGGGACTGCTTGCCTACTTCATCTCTTTGGCCATGGGATTGGGAGGCTCGGTCAGCCCGGAAACAGCAACCCTGGGCTGGCGGGTCAAGCTGATGACGATCCCGGTTGTCGCGCTGGCCTACCTGCTCATGATTCGGGGCCAGACGTTTCCCGCGACCGAGCGTGTGACGGCCGGTGTCAGCAACCGGGAGATGTTCCGCGAATTGCTCCGCCCCTCATTCGTTTGCCTTTGGATCTGCATGTGGCTGACATCGGCCTCCGAACTCGGGCCCGACCAGTGGGTGCCGTCCCTGATCACCAGCCTGACCGGCGGCATGCCGGGCATCCTGATTCTGGTCTACACGGCGGGCATCATGTTCGTCCTGCGATTCTTCGGCGGACCGCTCGCTCACAAGTTCTCTCCGTTCGGGCTGATGACGATCGCCGCGGTGCTGACTGCCGCAGGCCTGTACGCGCTGGGATCCGTCAGCACGATGGCCGGCGCATTCGCGGCTGCCACGATCTTCGGGGTTGGCAAGACCTACTTCTGGCCGGTGATGCTCGGCGTCACCTCCGAGCGCTTCCCCAAGGGAGGTCCTGTCGCGCTTGCCGTCATGGGCGGCACGGGCGTCTTCTCAAGCGGTACCGTCGTTCCGATCATGGGCCGGCTGTACGACAAGTTCGGCCCGGCAGCGACGTTCAAGTACGTCGCCTCGCTTCCGGTCGCCCTGGTGGTCTTGTTCGGCATGTTCTTCCTGCACTTCCAGAGGCAGGGCGGTTACAAGCCCGCGGCGATCTCCGATGAGTAGTGCATTGGCATGAAGCGGCACGCCGCCCTGGTTCCGCTGTCGCGCCAGCACCATGACGGCCTGGCGCTGTGCGTCTTCATTCAAAGGGACCTGCGCGAAGGAGCGGGGCCCGAGGTGGCTGAGCGCCTACGCCAGCAGGCGCTGGATGCTTGGGATCTTGAATTGCAGGGGCACTTCGCCGTGGAGGAGGACGTTCTGTTCCCCGAGGTGCGTGACAGGATCCCACAACCGGATGTCGTGGACCGCCTCGTCAGGGAACATGTCGAGATCCGCGAGGAAATGGCCGCCCTGCGGAACGCGACCGAATCCGAACTGGTGCCGTGCCTGCGCTCGTTGCGCGAACGGCTGGTGACTCACATCCGCTTCGAGGAGCGGGTTCTGTTCGAAGCCGTTCAGGAGAGTGTCAGCGAGGCGCGCCTAGTGGATCTGGGTAGGCGGATCGATGCCATGCTGCCTAGCGTGTGCGTCCGTCTCGGTAGCGCCGACGTCGTCCCGCCGTCCGGGGCCTGAAGCGGCCTCTCCGAGGCTCTGTTCGATATTCTCCTCGATCTGGCGGTTCAGGCCGCCCGTCTCGAACTTGATCGCCATCCGGACCGCGTTCTTGATCGCCTGCCGCGTCGAGCGGCCATGGCAGATGATGACGCCGCCCCGCACGCCCAGCATCGGCGCCCCGCCGTACTCTTCATAATCCACGCGGCTCTGGAACTCGTCGAACGCCCCTCTGGCCAAGCCGTAGCCGATCTGCCGCATCACGGTCGCTTCGAGCGACTTGATCAGGATCGACTTGATGGTCTTGACGAGCCCTTCGCTCACCTTCAGGGCGACGTTGCCCACGAATCCGTCACAGACGATCACGTCCGCCTTGCCGTTGTACAGGTCCCGGCCTTCCACGTTGCCGATGAAGTGGAACGCCTGTCGCTTGAGCAGGGGCGTCGCTTCCTTGGTGAGTTCGTTGCCCTTGCGCTCCTCCTCACCGATCGAGAGCAGTCCGACACGGGGCTTCTCGCAGTCGAACAGCACGCGCGTATAGACGTCCCCCATCACCGCGAACTGCACCAGCATGCTGGGCGTGCAGTCGACATTGGCCCCGACGTCAAGCAGGAGGGTGCGGCCTCCTTGGCTGGTCGGGAAGATCTGGGCGACCGCGGGGCGGTACACCCCGGGGATCCTGCCCATGACCTGCAGGGCGGTCGCCATCACCGCTCCAGTGTTGCCCGCCGAAACCAAGCCGGCGGCGCGCCCTTCCATCACCAGCTGGGCGCCGGTGTGGATCGAGCTTCTCCTCTTGGAACGTGCAGCCCTCGCGGGGTTGTCGTCCATCGTCACCACGTCTTCCGCGTGGACCACCTCGATCTGGCCCCTCGCCGGGAAGTGCTTTGCGAGTTCCTTGCGAAGCACCTCACCCCGCCCGACGAGGAGGATCCTGGCACCGAACTCCTCGGCTGCGAGCAGCGCGCCCTCGACTTCCGCTTCGGGCGCTGAGTCGCTTCCCATGGCGTCGACGGCGATGGTGACCGGTTGCAGCACAGAAGACCTAGCTCCAAGGACTCGATTCTATCCGGGACCCATTCTAGTCGGAATCGACTTCGATGACTTCCCGTCCCTTGTAGTACCCGCAATGCTTGCACGCGCGGTGGGGCAGGATGACCTCGGAGCACACGTCGCACACGCTCGCTCCTTTCGCTATCAGGCGGTCGTGCGCGCGACGCTTGCCCGTGCGGGCTCTCGAATGTCTTCTCTTAGGGTTCGGCATGCTCTCATTCTCCCAAACAACGCTCGTCTCAGTGCTTGTACCGCAGTTCCTTCAGGGCATCCCACCGCGGGTCCGTGTACGATTCGAGGCAGTTGCAACTTGTTTCATTCCGATTTGCTCCGCAGATAGAGCATAGTCCTTTGCAGTCCGGGCTGCAAAGGCTTCGTTCCGGCAGCCACAGCAGCAGTTGCTCTCGTACCACGTCGGCCAGGCCGACGCCCTCTCCCTCGTAGAACCCCACCTCGGTCTCTTCCATCGTGATGGCCATCTCGCCGCCGTCCTCGATCATCGTCATCGGATAGAAGTACAGGTCGAATTCGGAGTCGAACTCTTGGCGCAACTCTCGCAGGCAGCGGTCGCAAGAGTGATCCACCGCGGCCACGATCCGGCCGCGAACGCGGATCGACCGCAAGCCTTCCTTGTCGAGCAGCTCCGCCACTCCGTTCACCCGCGCTTTTTCAGCCGGTTTCCAGCGATCGGAGAGATCCAAGAGGACCGGAGCGATCAGCGCCTCGAAGCGGAGAGGCCTTCGTTCCAGGGCCGTCGCCTCGATGTAGATGCCACGGCCCACACAGCTACCGTCCAGTGTAGCGGCCCCGTCCGGCCATCGCAATTGCGAGCGGCCGCGGGCGGAACCCGTCTCGGGCCCATTCATACAATGGACTGAATCCCATGGAAATCAAGGACCTTCGTGTGCACTCCGTCGCGATCGCAGACCCGCCGCTCCGGAGTTCGTACGGGCTCCACGCTCCGTACGCGCTCCGCAATATCGTGGAACTCGAGAGCGAGGACGGAATCGTGGGCATCGCCGAAACCTACGGCGGCGAGGGGCCGGCCAAGGCCCTCCGGGACGTGCGGGACCGCGTGATCGGGTCCGATGCCTATCGCATCACCGGAGACTTGCTGGAGATGGCCGAGGGCGAGGGGGGAGGAGCCGAGCGGTCCCATGTCATGAGCACACCCGGCGAGAATCCCCTCGACGCCGGTCCGCGTACGTACGCGGCCCTCGAGACGGCATGCCTGGACTTGATCGGCCGCAGCGTGGCGGTCCCGGTCTGCGACCTGATCGGAGGACGGGTCCGGGAGACGGTGCCGTTCTCCGCCTACGCCTTCTACAAGCACGCCGGTGGCGGGGGTGTAGGAGAGGACGCCCGCGACGACGAATACGGGGAGTGCCTGACGCCGGAATCGATAGTCCGCCAGGTTCGGTCGATGGTCGAGGAGTACGGGTTTCGCGACATCAAGCTGAAAGGCGGGGTGTTCGAGCCGGAAGCCGAGATCGAGGCGATCCGGCAGCTGCGCATTGAATTTGGTCGGGACGTGCCTCTCCGCATCGACCCCAACTCAGCTTGGCGGGTCGACACGTCGGTGCGCGTCGGCGTCGCCCTGCAGGAAGAACTGCGAGGAGGCGGGTACCTGGAAGATCCAGCTGCTGGAATCGACGGCATGGCCGCTGTCCGGCGGGAGCTCATGGCCCTCGGCATCGACACGCCACTTGCCAGCAATGTGGCGGTGACATCATTCGCGCACCTTCCGGAAGCGATTGCCCAGGACGCCGTGCAGGTTGTGCTCTGCGACCACCATTTCTGGGGCGGCATGCGCCAGGTCCAGCACTTGGGCAAGCTATGCCGGACCTACGGAATTGCCCTTTCCATGCATTCGAATTCCCACCTCGGCGTCTCGCTGATGGCCATGACACACGTGGCGGCCGCCACCACGAACCTCACGTTCGCGTGCGACACGCATTATCCGTGGCAGACCTCCGACGAGATCGTCTTAGGGGGCCGCGTCCCGTTCGACAGCGGTTCGATCCGCATCCCGGAACGGGGCGGTCTGGGAGTGGACCTCGACTACGACCAACTCGCCCGACTCAAGGAGCGGTACGAATTGATCCCGTACCGACGTCGGGACGACGAGGCCGAGATGCAAAAGCACGTGGATCCGTCGTGGAACCGGGTTCTGCCGCGCTGGTGAGCCTTTTTTCGCGTGGGTTTCGGTTGCATTTCCGGTAGCGGGTGTCTACCATCGTTCCTACCGAAGGGAGGGATCGTCATGGCGAGAGCATGTCGTCTATCTGCAATACTTCTGACACTAGCCTGCGTGGTGGCATACGCAGTTCCAAGGATCAGTTCTGTCGAGCCCGATGCCGTGGCGCCCGGAGGCGAGGCCGTAGCCAAGGGCTCCGATCTGGGCCGGACAGCGGTTGACAGCCTGTACATCACGGTCGGCGGGACTGACGTCGAGCTCGATGTTCTCGAGCAGTCCGACGAGGAGATCAAGTTCCAAGTGCCCGATTCGACCGAGATGAAACGGTACCGCCTCATGGTGCTGACTGCAGGTGCCGGGCAGGCCTATATGGAGCAGCCTGTAGCCCTAGAGGTCGTTGATGCGGAGACCGCCAAGCAGCGCGCCGAGGAAACCGAGGTCGAGCTCGAGATCATCGACGCGGAACCGGCGGAGGAAGAGGAGCCCTGAGGCGGGCGCGGAAGGAGGGGGGCAATCCTCCCTTTCCAGCCAGTTCGCGGGCCTTGGCGGGCCACCCACGGTGGTGCCGCTCTAGCTCTCGGCCGCCGAGCTTGGATGCCGGGTAAGCTGTGTCAGCGCCCAGTGAGCGTGCTCGCGAACGACGTCCTCCGGAGACTGGGCCAGTCGTTCTAAGGCGGGACGGTACGCCGGATCGGCACTGTTGCCCATCGCTATGGCCACGTTCCTGAGGAATCCCGAGTAGCGGCTACGCTCAATAGGCGATCCCGCGAACCTGGCATTGAATTCCTCCTCGGTCAGGGCAGCCAGTTCCGCCAGATCCGGCCGCCCATTGGCGGGCCCGAAAGCTGGATCATCCGTCAACGCGGCCCGTTGGTGGCTGTTCCAGGGGCACACATCCTGGCAGATGTCACAGCCAAAAAGGTGTTGCCCGACATCTGGCCTGTGTTCCTCGGGGATCGATCCGCGCAGCTCGATTGTCCAGTACGAAATGCACAGGCGGGAGTCGAGGGCGTGCGAGGGGCCCGGTCCCTGATTGATCTCGACAAGCGCGTCTGTCGGGCAAGCGTCGATGCAGCGGCGGCACGAGCCGCACCGATATGGGGCGGGGTCATCGGGAGCCAGTTGCAGCGAGGTGAGGATCTCCGCCAAGAACACCCAGGACCCGAGGCGCTCGTCGATCAGGCACGTGTTCTTGCCGATCCAACCCAGCCCGGCTCGCCGTGCGTAAGCCCGTTCGAGCAGAGGCGAAGTGTCGACGCAGATCTTGCACTTGACCCCGTCTCCGTAACTCGAACGGATCCAGCCGACGAGAGTTCGGAGGCGCTTCCGGATCAAGTCGTGGTAGTCCTCCCCCCAGGCATACCGGGACACCCAGCCCTGCGTCTCAAGCTCGATCTCTGTGGAATACGCTTCAGGCGTGTTGTAGACCAGGGCTACGCAGATCACCGACCGTGCCGAGGGCATCAGCGAGCGCGGATCCGCGCGCATGTCGCCGCGGCGGCCGTCCAGATAGGCCATCGTGCCGTGATAGCCCTTGGCGAGCCAGCGGGGGTAGAACGCCGATTCCAGCGTGGGCTCGGCGGGGGCGATGCCGACGAGATCGAACCCGGCTTCCCGGGCCATTGCCTTGACCGGCTCCGAATCTAGCAAGGGTCCCCGTACGCCGCATCTGGTCCGTTTCGGTCCCGGTAACGGTGTCCAAGCGGCCGTTCAGCCCCTCATACTGCCATAGAACCGCAGATTTCGGCTCTTCGGCGACTTCCGCTTGCACGTGCACTCTTGCCCGGGTAGATTCATTACTGGTCCGCGGAGTCCGTCCAAGGGCGCTCGGGAGCGTTCTGCCTTCGAGCGCCCTCAAGTGCGGGCGGTCTGCGGAAAGATTTCTGTTGGGAGAATGATCCGATGCAGCGACCTGTGAAATATCTGGAGCGTAGCCTGACGAGCGCGGCGAGGGGCGGATGGAAGATCGCCCGCGCGCTGGATGCCCGCAAAGCTCCCAATCCCGCGTTCACGCCGAAGTGGTCGGACAAGCCGATGCTCAAGTCCTGGGAGAAGACGAAGCCACCGCTGGGCTGGCCTCGCCAGACCGACTCCCTTTGCCCGAAGTGTGTCCGCGAGGCGCGTGACGTGATCCTCAACGGCGAGGTCGACTACTCGATCCTGAAGACCGAGAAGGTCGGCGAGGTCAAGGCGACGATCCTGCAGCGTGGGGACGAGATCTGGATGGTCAAGGATTGCCCGCGGCACGGCAAGACCGAGGATCTCATGGCCATCGACTCGAAGTTCCTGGAGCACATCGAGGCGCAGTTCCCGGGTCGCGATATCCGCGCTCACAATGACGAGGATCTGCACAACCACGGCTCGTCGACGGTGAAATGGGGCCGGGGTGCGGTCCTGACGGTCGACCTGACGAACCGCTGCAACATGATGTGCGACCCGTGCTTCATGGACGCCAACCAGGTTGGCTTCGTGCACGAGTTGGAGTGGGAAGAGATCAAGACCATCCTCGACAACGCGATCCGGATCAAGCCGCGCCGGCAGATGTCGGTCCAGTTTTCGGGCGGCGAGCCGACCATGTCGCCCTATTTCCTCAAGGCCGTGCAGTATTGCCGGCAGATCGGCTACAACTCGGTCCAGGCTGCCACCAACGGGATCGAGTTCGCCAAGAACAAGGAGTTCGCGGAGGCGGCGTCCGACGCCGGCATGCGCTACGCGTACCTGCAGTTCGACGGGATCGGCAACGAGCCCAACCAGCACCGCAAGATTGGCAACCTGTTCGACGTCAAGATCAAGGCGATCGAGAACATGCACGATGCCGGGATCGAGATCGTGCTGGTGACGACCCTTGTCAACAACGTCAACAACGAGGAGGTTGGCCCCATCATTCAGTTCGCCCGCGACAATCCGGGCCGGATCGCGTTCATCGCCTTTCAGCCCGTGTCGTTCACCGGCCGTGACGAGGAGATCACGGACGAGCGCCGCATGCGGCAGCGGTACACACTCAGCCACTTGGCGCACGACGTCAAGAAGCAGGTCGGGATCACGGAGCCGACGCGCGATTGGTTCCCGATCTCGGTCATGGGCTCCTTCGTCGATGCCGCCGACCTAGCGCACGGCCCGCAGGCCCAGTGGGGCCAGGTCAGCTGCGGCTGCCATCCGAATTGCGGGGTCGGTACCGCGCTGATGATCAACAAGGTGACCAAGGACATGGCTTCCGTGCCGGAATTCATCAACGTGCCGCAGTTCGTCCAGGACATCCGTCGCGTCACTGACTCCGGTCGCGGAAAGCTCGCCACCAACGTCCAGATGGCACTCGCCCTGCTCAAGAACTACAACCCGTTGAAGGCGCCGAAGGACTTCTCGATGTTCGACTTGCTGAAGAAGTTCGACAAGTCGTTCGCCCTGAGCGGCAAGAACTACGGCAAGGGGACGGCGCGCCGCAACGATCCCTGGAACTTCCTCTTTGTCGCCGGGATGTGGTTCCAGGATCTGTTCAACTACGACTTCCGTCGCACTGAGATGTGCGTGATCCCGTACGGGACCCAGGAAGGGGAGATCTCGTTCTGTGCCTACAACACGGGAATCGGGTGGCGGAACATCATCGAGAAGATGCACATGACCGCAAGCCTCTCGCAGTGGTACGGGGAGCACGGCCGCCACAAGATCTACGCGGGCGGCCGGAAGGTGGAAGAGATCACCCACCTGACCGACAGGCTGCACATCAACGCCGAGCACGCGGCCCGCGGGGCTCAGGTGTCAGAGGGTCCGCAGAATGCCCGCGAGGAGAAGATCGCCGCAAGGGACCGGATGCTCGCGGAGGCCCGGCAGAAGGGCGACGCGGCCCCGTCAAGCGGTGCCCGCGAGCGCCAGATCTCGAAGGAAGAGGAGGCCCGGCTGATGCAAATGTACCGGCAGGATGTCCTGAAGGAGCCCAAGGCCCCTGCCCTGGTTCAGATCGCTAGCATGGCCCCAGCGGCGGACCAGCCGCACGAGACCATCGGTACGAGCGGCGACTAGCCCGCCACGGGAAACCGCTAACCGCTCTCGCCGGCAGCAGGCACCGCCGACGTCGTAGCGGGATGCCGAACGGCCTCGTGGCATGTGCCTTGGAAGCGCCCGTGGCTGCCTGCGCCTCTGGTTGCAACCCTGTGTCAGGGCCGTGATGACGGCGAGATCGCCCACAGGATCTCAAAAACCGCGCAGGAACTAGCCGGACCCGCTATGATGCGGATCGACCATGCCATGAGGCAGGGATGCCTATTGGTTTCATTAGCCGGGACCAGCTCTCGATCAGAGTTGCATCCGTCCATGACGGGCAAGCTTCGTCGGCGGTCATCGGCGGGGTCGAAGATCCGTCCCTCGGGACGGGCAGACTCGGCAACGGCAACGTAAGGAGTCACGACGTACTGGAAAGGGACGGCCACTCTTTGTCGAGGTGCTGGAACGAGCGAGCTGACCGCGACAGGGAGCTCAAGGCGGTACGCGGCGTCTCGCTTGCAGCGCCAGTGGTAGCCTCCGGCGTCACATCCTCCCACTCTTGCGGCCCGGGTCCGCAGCATCGCCCCGAGGCGGAGAAGAGCTTGGAATTCGCAGCTCTGGGCGACTGTCGAAAGCCCATGAAGGGCGCGCTCAGGGGTGCGGGAGCCCATTCCTAGGTCGTTCGTTCATGCGGTTCCCGCCCATGGTTCTTCTGCCCGTAGCGTTTGTCCTTCCCGCGCTAGCCGCGATTGAACCGGAGACTTACCCGGAGTTTCGTCTCGGGACACCGTACCGACTGGAAGTGGTCGCGGCGAACCTGCGCATTCCGTGGTCGCTGGCGTTCCTGCCGGATGGACGATTGCTGATCTCGGAGAAACAAGGCCGAGTGCGGGTGGTCGCGGGAGGAGCACTGCTCGACGAGCCGGCCCTCGCGATGAAGGTTCCGATTCGCTCGACCAACGGCTTTCTTGGCCTCGCGGTTCATCCTGACTTCACGCAGAACCGCTACGTGTACCTGGCGATGGACGAGCAACGGGGTGAAGGGCCGGTGCTCAAGATCGTGCGCTACCGCGAGCGCGACAACCAGCTCACTGACCCGCGGGTCATTCTCGACGGCTTGCCAGCCTCGTGGAACCACACCGGATGTCGGCTGTTATTCGGACCCGACGGCAAGCTCTACGTGACGGTCGGGGACGCCAACAAGCCCGAATTGACCCAGCGCCTCGACCTACTGAACGGGAAGATCCTGCGGGTGAACGACGACGGTTCGGTTCCCGCTGACAATCCGCTCGTCGGCCGTGAGGACGCAAGGCCTGAAATCTATTCCTACGGTCACCGAAACGCCCAAGGAATCGATTTTCACCCCGTTTCGAACGTGCTCTGGAATACCGAGCACGGACCCGGTTTTCTGGACGAGTTCAACCGCGTACTGCCCGGAGCGAACTACGGTTGGGGCGTGATCGAGGGTCTGGAAGCAAGGGAGGGCATGCGGGTGCCGGAGATCAGCATGGTCGATCGCCCGGCCATGGCACCGGGCGGTATGGCGTTCTACCGCGACACCGCCTTTCCCGAACTCCGCCATAAGGCACTGGTTGCCATCATGCAGGGTCAGGGGCTGATGGTCGTCACGATTCACGAGGGCCGCGCCACCGAGGCCAAGATGCTGTTCAGCCGACAGTTCGGACGCATCCGCGATGTGACGGTCGGCCCTGACGGCAGCATCTATTTCTGTACGAGCATGTTCGACAACCGTGGCCTGAGGATGCTTCCGCCCCAAGAGAATTACGACCTGGTAGTTCGGCTTTCGCCAGCGGGCTTTCCCCGGACCAGCTATGCCCTGCTGCCGAACGACTTCTCCCTCGACACCCCGGAAGTTGCCGCGCGAATCGCCGCCGCCAGGAGCGACAAGTCGACGGAGGACCTTGTCGTGCTGTACTGCGAGTCATGCCACGGGCCAGGGCTGGCGGGAGACATGCACAGCAGCCTGATCGATGGCGAGTGGATGGTGGCGCACGACGACAACTCCCGCTATCACCTCATCGCGAACGGTCTGCCGAACAAGGCCATGCCGGCCTTCGAGGCTGAGATGACGCCGCAGCAGATCCACGCGGTCATGCAGTACATCAAGCGACGGGAACCGAAAGAGTAGATCCATGATGACCCGAAGAACCTTCCTCAGCACTTTGCCCGCCGCCTCCCCGGCGCTTGCCGACTACGGACGGCTCAAGATCGCGGACCTCGAAATCTGGCGGTTCGAAGGTTCGTTCGAGGGCCATGTAGGGGCGAATCGCCAGTACCAGGTGAGGCCGCTGCATGTCTACGACTCTGAACGTCCGCCTCGCTATCGCGACTCGCCGGGCCGGCCAGCCACAGTGCGCAGGACGGCGAACTACCTTGTCGTCAAGACCGACCAGGGCCTCGAGGGACTCTATGGCCCGGTCGACACCGAAGCCTGTGTGGTGGTGCACCGGCAGCTTCGGCCGTTCCTGGAAGGGCGCGACCCGTTGCAGGTCGAGACGCTCTGGGATCAGATGCACCGGCTGAACCGCCATTCGCGGTCCAGCCACTACTTAATGGGCGTGTCGGCCGTCGATAACGCCTTGTGGGATCTGCGGGGAAGGTTCTTTGGGGCGCCCGTTTATCGTTTGCTGGGCGGCCCTACCCGCGACAAGGCCCGGGTGTACGGTTCGGCGCTCGGCTTCTCGGTTGAACCCGGCAAGGCCGGGCCCCGCGCTGTCGAACTCAAGGGGAGAGGCTTCCTGCATCAGAAGTGGTTCATGCCCTACGGTCCTGGAGACGGTGCCGAAGGCTTGAGGCTCAATGTCGGGCTCGTGCGGGAGTTGCGCGAAGCGGTGGGTGAAGACGTGGACCTGATGTTCGACGCGTTCATGGGCTGGGATCTCAACTACGCCGTGGCTTGGGCTCGTGCGGTCGAGCAGTACCGACCCCGCTGGATCGAGGAGGCGTTTCACGTCGACAAGCTCGAGAGCTTTCGGGCACTGGCGAAAGAGACTACGATCCCGGTTGCGACGGGCGAGCATTTCTACGGCCGCTGGGAGGTGAAGCGCTTCCTCGAAGCCGAAGCGATCTCGGTGGTTCAAGCGGACCCGGAATGGTGCGGCGGGACCAGCGAGCTCCAGAAGATCGTTCAAATCGCGTCCGCCTATGATGCGCACGTCATACCGCACGGGCATAACATTCACGCGGCATTGCATGTAGTCGCGGCGAACTCGCCAATGACCTGTCCGTTGGTCGAGTTTCTTATCAACAAGATGGAGACCTACTACTACTTCGACAAGCATCCGCCTGTTGCGGTGAACGGCGAACTGGAACTCAGTGAGCGGCCGGGATTCGGCATGGAAATCGACGAGGGCAAGATCGAGAAGAGAACCCGGCTGGAGTGGGCCTGATGCAGGAATCAACGTGATCCTGCATCGGCACACAAAGTGTGCGTGCGCCCGCGATCACAGCTCCGCGAAATACCAGTTTGATCGCCAACAATCGTTCGGACGTGCCACGGGCTGGTCGACAGTCGATCATCACACGTTGACGGGCGCAAATCCCCGTCCCCGAAGCCGTTTCCCCGTTGACAAATCGCGCGATTCGTCTCGGAACCGGTTCGGTCGACCCAAGCTAACTCGTGGGAGTGGAAGTGAGCCTCTCGAGCACCGACCCTGCCCTTACGATCGTCTGCTCCCGTTCCGGGCCGGTCGAGACGCCGCCGATTTCGACATCGAGCCGATCCTCCAGAAACTTGACATAGTCCCTAGCCTTCTGCGGGAGGTTGTCGAACGACGTGACCCCTCGCGTGGGACAGTGCCAGCCGGGGAGTTCCTCGTACACTGCCTCCACCTGCGCGTACTCCTCCGCTATGGCTGGCATCCAGTCGAGAGATGTCCCTTTATACCGGTACCCGGTGCAGACCGGGATTGCCGGGAGGTAGTCCAGCACGTCAAGCTTGGTGACGAAGAGCGACGAGAGGTGGTTAATGGCGTGGGCATACCGCAGCAGGGGAATGTCGAACCAGCCGCACCGTCTCGGTCTGCCGGTTACCGTGCCATATTCGCCTCCGGCCTTCCGTAGCGCTTCGCCCGCGACCCCGTGCAGTTCCGTGGTGAAGGGCCCTTCGCCGACCCGTGTTGCGTAAGCCTTTGCCACGCCCACGATTTCGTGGATCAGCCGGGGCGAGACGCCGGATCCGGTGCACAATCCCCCTGCCGTGGCGTTCGACGACGTCAAGTACGGGTAGGTGCCGAAATCAATGTCGAGCATCGTCGCTTGGGCACCCTCGAAGAGCAGCCGCTTTCCCCGGCGGACTGATTCGTTCAGGAACTTGCCGGTATCCGTGACGAACGGTCGCAGCCGCTCCGCACACTCCAGGTAGCCTTCCAAGGCGGTCTCGATGTCCCAAGGCTCGCCGATACCCAGCGCTTGGGCGACCTTGGCCTTCTCCGTCGCCACGGCCCGGAACCGGCTTGCGAAGTGATCAGGGGACAGCATTTCCGCCATCCGAATGCCCCGCCGGGCTACCTTGTCCTCGTAACACGGGCCGATACCGCGCGAGGTCGTGCCGATCCGGCGCTTGCCAGGCGTGCCTTCCGAGGACAACTCGAGCAGGGGATGGTACGAGAAGACGACATGGGCGCGATTGCTGATGAGCAGGTTGCTCTCGACTCGCACGCCGCCGTTGCGAAGGTTCTCGATCTCCGCCAGCATCGCCTCGGGATTGATCACGACTCCGTTTCCGACGACTGCCGTCTTGCCCGGCCAGAGTATCCCGCTCGGAACCAGGGAGAGCTTGTAGACGCGGTCGCCCACCTGCACGGTATGGCCGGCGTTGTTCCCGCCTTGGCAGCGCACGACGATGTCGTAATGCTCCGCTGCCAAGTCGATGAGCTTGCCCTTGCCCTCGTCGCCCCATTGGAGGCCCAGTACTGCTAGATTTGACATGGGGATACCGTCGAAGTGCCCGATACTCCGGGCGAATGGTAGGGAGAAAGGGCCGGACTGGACCTGCGAGAGGGGAGACCCGCTGCTGCCCCTATAGTATCGCTTCGGGCCCCTGCTCAAGACAGGGGAGGCGGCCCCGCACGCCACTCGTTCCAGAGTCGCTCCATGGCGGCGACCCGCTCCGGCATTTCTCCTGCTCGGTCGCGGAGTTCCGTGCCGTCGGACTCGATGTCGTAGAGTTCCCATGGCTGGTCCCTGAGCGCGACGAGCTTCCAGCGGCCCTGCCGGACGGCCCGTCCGCGGCTCCACCGCCAGTACAGTTCCGCAGGAGGCTCGCGGGTGCCGCCCTCGAGCACGGGTAGGAGGCTTGACCCATCCATCGGATGCACCGTCCTGTCGGTCGGGTCGGACGGGTGCTCGACACCAGCCGCGTCCAGGATGGTTGGCATGATGTCGATCACGTGAGCCAGCTGGTCCGTCAATTCTCCGGCGCCGCGGATCGCCGCGGGCCATCTCGCGATTAGCGGGACGTTGATGCCCCCTTCGTGGTCGTGCTGCTTATACAGCCGGAAGGGCGTGTTGGAAGCGTTCGCCCATCCGTAGCCGTAGCTCTGGTACGTGTTCTCGGGCCCGGGCATCACGTCAGGGACGTTGCCCGGAATGACAGGCCGGCCGTCCCTGGTCCGCTCGGGCAGGTAGGGTCCCTTCCGGTCCGTGGTGTACTCAACGTGGCATCCGCCATTGTCGATCTGAAAGAGCACGAGCGTGTTGTCGGCCTCACCGGACTCTTCGAGTTGGTCGAGCAGCCTCCCGATACCGCGATCCATGCTGGTGATCTGGGCCGCGTAGACTTCCATCCGCCGCTGCTGCCACGCCTTGTGGGGCTCGTCTTCCCAAGCGGGAACTGCTGGGTTGCGTGGCGACAGCGCCCAGTCAGGGTTGACGGTACCCAGTTGCTTCATGCGGGCATGGCGCTCCAGACGAAGCGCGTCCCATCCATCCACGTAGCGTCCAGCGTACCGTTCTATGTCGTTGTCGAAGGCATGGAGTGGCCAATGGGCGGCAGAGTAGGCGACATAGAGGAAGAACGGACGGTCCTGTTGGACGCCTTCCCGCATGTAGTCGAGGGCGTGGTCCGAAATAGCGTCGGTGTAATAGAACCCGGGATCGAGGTACAGGTGCTCGGCCGGCTCGTTATCCACCATCAGGGATGCCGGTGTCCAGAAGCTGCACGCGCCGAGCGTAGTCCCGAAGAACCGGTCAAAGCCTCGCTGCCGAGGAAGGCTCGCACGTTGGCCGTCGTTGGCGAGGTGCCATTTCCCGCTCATGTACGTCGCGTAGCCCGCTGACCGCAACGCTTCAGCGGCAGTAATGACGCCCTCCGATATCGCGCCGTCGGCGTTGAGCGCCTTGGTCGTGTAGCAGCCGCTGAGCAGGGATGCGCGGGTCGGCACGCACATGTTGTTGGTGTAGTACCGCGTGAATCGGAGGCCCTGCGCTGCCAGCCGATCCAGGTTCGGCGTTTCGATCTCCCCTCCGTAGCAACCGAGGTCCGAATAGCCCATGTCGTCGGACATGATGATGACGATGTTCGGGTGTCCGCGCTGCGTCACTGACGGCCGATTGGAGCATGCTGGCACGGTCAACGGAAGCGCCGCGCTACCGAGGCGCAGGAACTTCCGGCGATCAAGGGCGCCCGAGCCGATCATTCAGCCATCGTACCGCCCGCAATGAACCGCGGCCCATCCCGGACGCTGCCCGGTGACCGGGATCGCCCGTATTCCTATCGGCGCGGTCAGGGCTCAGCAATTCGCCCGCAGGGGCCTCGGTGTGACCGAGGTTCGAATGCCTGTGACCAACCGTTGCATGGTCGGGTTTCCGGCGGGATCAAGTGCATCTCGCAATCGACCGTGGGTACGCTCCGAATTCGAGCGGGTTGACTTGGCGAAGTCCGGAAAACTCCTGGATTCGCACTCTGCCGAGCAGCCCGTCGCTCCGTGCTCGATCGCGAGGGCCGCGATGCGGGCATCCCGGGTAGGGTCCCCGGCTGTCCCGCCATATCCAATAGATTGCGCAGGATGGGCCGCTGGCCGCTTCCGGGCGATACGACTTCAGGGAACTGCGGAGCGAGCCAGGATTCGATGTGTCTGGCTGCTTGCTCCGGTCTGGGAAACGGCATGACAAGGAAGCGCGTCGTGATCCGCGGGAACGGAAGGACAGTAGCCCCGGGCAATCCGACCTGCATCGTTCCCAACAGCGTCCTTTCCCGCCGCCTTGGCAACGCAAGTCACGGCGGCTGTTCCGGGGCTCGTCCCATCGTCTAGTCCGTTGGTTCCAAATGACTTGGACGTCAGCCACGAGGAACGCCGGGTGCGTCTGGCACGCCGGCAGTCTGATCCTGGGGCCGGTCCCTCGCCCAGCGGATCCGCGCCGACAGCCAGGAGTTTCGACCCGTTCCTCGGCCGTCCCGGACACGCTACATGTCCAGCGACGTTCGAGACCTGAACATGTCGAGGGTCTACCGCGGGTACGCGCGAGGTTGTTGCGGAACACCGGTCGCAGAGGCTTGGATCGGCTTCGATCAGTAGTACGATTGTCGTCGGAAATCGCCGGTCCTAGCGGCCGCAGCCAACGCGTGAGGTGTTCGGAAGACGCGGTTGGGTTCGGATCCCGCATGGCTAACACCACCACTCGCAGCAGCTACGAGACCGGCCAGGACAACCTACAAGTCCTCGGCCTGGACATTCATAGCCCGGTATTTGTGGTCGCCAGCCTTACCATCATCGGTTTCGTGGCAGGTGTCCTGGCGTTCCGGGAAGTCGCCGCCAACGTATTTGAAGGGACTTATGTCTGGCTAACCTCGACGTTCGCATGGGTATTCATCGGCGCAGGCAACCTCTTCGTACTGTTCTGCCTGCTATTGGCGGTTACTCCGCTCGGGCGCGTCCGCCTTGGCGGTCCCGACGCCAAGCCGGAATACTCCGCCTGGTCGTGGTTCGCCATGCTGTTCGCGGCCGGGATCGGCATTGGCCTGATGTTCTTTGGGGTGGCGGAACCGATCGACCACTTCCGGAATCCTCCGCTTGGAATCGATGCGGCGGACACGGCCGCCGCGCACAGGATGGCCATGGCCTCCGCCATCTTTCACTGGGGCGTGCACCCGTGGGCGATGTTCGCTGTCGTTGCGCTCGCATTAGCCTTTGCCGCCTACAATCTCGAGCTCCCGCTAACGCTGCGGTCGGCGTTCTACCCCGTTCTGGGCGAAGCCGTCTGGGGCCGCATCGGTCACGTGATCGACGTCCTCGCGGTGTTCGCCACGTTATTCGGGCTGGCAACGTCACTCGGGCTCGGTGCCGAGCAGACTTCAGCGGGCCTAGCCCATTTGTTCGGCGTGCCGGCTACCGACACGACCAAGGTTTTGATAATCGCCGCCATCACGTCCATAGCGGTGGCGTCGGTGGTCGCAGGGATGGACCGGGGCGTCAAGCGGCTGAGCCAAGCCAACCTGCTCTTGGCCTTGATGCTGCTGGCGTTCGTGTTGACGGTGGGCCCGACGTTCGACCTCTTCACGGGGTTTGCAGCCAGCATTGGCCACTATTTGGCTGCAATCGGGCCGCTGAGCAATTGGGTGGGTCGTGGCGACTTCGAGTTCATGCACGGATGGACCACGTTCTTCTGGGCTTGGTGGCTATCTTGGTCGCCCTTCGTTGGCTTGTTCGTCGCTCGGGTCTCTCGCGGTCGTACGGTGCGTGGACTCGTCGGCTGCATGTTGGTCGTCCCGGTGCTGGTGTCCGCGCTCTGGATGAATGCCTTCGGGGGGACCGCACTGGCGCAATATTTCGATGGAGGCGATGCCGCGGTGTTCGCGGCGGTGCAGGCCCAACAACCAGAGCTGGCTCTGTTCAGGATGCTCGAGGCGCTGCCGCTGGCTGGACTCACCTCTACCATCGCCATCGTCCTCGTGATCGTCTTTTTTGTCACCTCGTCTGATTCCGGTTCCCTCGTCATAGACACCATCACTGCAGGAGGCAAACTCGACCCTCCGGTCATTCAGCGCGTCTTCTGGTGCGCATTCGAAGGGATCGTAGCCATCACGTTGCTGGTCAGCGGAGGACTCGTGGCGCTGCAGACTGCTGCCCTCATGACCGGCTTTCCGTTCGCGATACTGCTGATGGTGATGTGCTACAGCACCTGGAAGGGCCTGTACGCCGCCGGGCGGGACTGAGTCTTGAGGATGAGAAGCGAAGGCGTCAGACGGGCCATGCGACGTCGCAGCGTCGCCGCCGCCAGCGTCGAACGGATGGCCACATGGGTGGCGTACCTTCACGGGAGTGCGACAAGAGACTCCGTTCCAACAGTCACGCTCGCGGTCCTTCGTTGCCGGCAGTGAGGCCGCTTGCGGCGCAGTTGGCAGGAACGGGGCACTTCCGTGCGCAACCCTTCCGGTCGATGCCCGGCGTGCTTGGACGAGCCGAGCCAATCTGCCGACTCAATCCAGGAGCTGGCGTTTTTCTCGAAGAGCCCGTGAATCGTGCACCTTTCGAAGCTCAGGATTGGTCCGAGCTGGGCCGCGTCGCGTAGTGCGAACCGGTTTCCAAGAAGCCAGATCCGGTACCGTCCGCCCCGGCACTCTCCACGAAAGAGCCGTGCGCAGCCGGCATGTTCGTGTCGAGCGCCCCCTGTGCCGCCGTATCCGGACGATGTCGACTACGAGCACGAGGGCGAGTACTGGTCATTTCCGGCGGCGACTTCGGTTCCGAAGCCGTTGCAGAAGCCCCATCCTCCGACTTGGATCGCGGCGCGCTCGCCGGATACGTACGACTTCGCAGTGAAGTGCCAGTGCAACATTCTCTCCTTGCCCTGACCCGTCCGATGTCCGAAGTCAAACGCAATCGGGGGCACATGGAGCGAGTCTTGGGCTACAATCCCGGCAAGCTGCGGCCGACCCTCGCCACCATGCGCCACACGCTCGTGTACGAGCGGAACGTGGATTGGGAGGTGCCGGTTCGGGCAGTTCGAGAACCTCGGTGACGTCGCCGACGGCTTTCCCCGGACGATTGATCTCTCAGATCTGGAGAGCCGAGACGAGTACGACGCACAGATCCTCCATCGCAACCTTTGGTTCGGGGCTCCGGACGAGGTCATCGCAAAACGGCGGACCTACGACGACCTCGGCGTCGACCACTTTACCTATTACGCGAGCCCCGGCCTCGGCATGAAGGAGCAGGAGCGGTCCATGGAACTGTTCGTCAAGGAAGTGATGCCGGCGTTGGCCTGACCAAGCGCCGTGCACTGCATCGCGGAGCGAGAGGTCAACGCGCAACGCGAGATTCGGGAATCACGAGGGACAGCCCGGTCTTCGAAGTCAGTCCGAACAAGCCCGGCTTCAACGCCATCAATCACGCGCCGAAGGGAAGGATGCCCGGCCGCGCTCGTCTCGCGGCTCGGAATTCACCAGACTGCGTGTCTGAACGGTACGGTTTCCGGATGCAGCCGCTGCTGAAGAGTCCGTAGAGAGAGTTTCGGAGAGCTCAGTTGCCGGTGCCGAGTCTGCCTGCCCGCCGCGCTTGGCCGGCAAGTCCCTGTCTCGTTTCGGTGCCGGAGTGCGACAGGACCTTCCAGCTGTGATTCACCGCGGATTCCTCCCAAGCGAGTGGGATTCGTGTTCGCCGCCCCGGGGCCAACGGCACCCAACACCAATTCGCGAAGTTCCCCCGACCCGAATCAATCGAGATCCGCGAGTTCGGGATTCTCCTCGGCCCACTTCATGAAGTCCTCGACTGTGTAGAAGGCCTCGTACTTGTAGAGTCGGCCGCGGTCTTCGATCGGGACTGACCAGTCGTAGTCCCATGAATCACCCGTTCGATCCATCCAGTACGACAGTTCCTCGTCCATTCGCTCGCGCAGTTCGGCTGCTTCAGGGCTTTCGGCCAGGTTGGTGAGCTCGTAGGGATCGGATTCGAGATCGTACAGCACCCACGGAGCTTCCTGAGTTCTTGCATACATGTAGCGTGCCGTGCGGATCCCGCGCCATCCTCGCTCGACGCCGCCCGCCAGGAACGGTCCGAAGATCTGGAAATACGCCGCGTCCGGTCCCGAATCGGATTCCCCCAGGATCGCGCCGGAGAAGTCGCTCCCCTGCATGTCGGCCGGGGGCTGGATGCCGCAAAGGGACAGCAGCGTCGGAGCGATGTCGACGTGCGAGAAGGGCGCGTCCGTCTCGCGACCGCCTCCGCGACCCGGATGGCGCACGATACCGGGGACGCGGATCGATTCTTCCCACGGCTTCCTTTTCAACCTCGCCCCGTGCGATCCGAGCATGTCGCCGTGATCCGACGACACGATCACGATCGTGTTCTCGCGCAAGCCCAGGTCATCCAGCTCCTTGAGGATCCGGCCGATCTGTTCGTCGACCGCAGTTACCATCGCGTAGTACGCAGCGATCTCCTTGCGGCCGGGCGTGGCGACATAAGGGTTCGGCTCAAGGTCCCTGTCCGTGGTGTCGCCCGCGAAGTTGGGCCGTAGCGTGATCGCCTCCGGATCGTACATCGCCATGTATTCGTCAGGAGCCAGGTACGGATCGTGGGGCGGCCCCATCTGGACCGTCAGGAAGAAGGGACGGCTGTCTTCCTTCGTCTTCCTGAGGAACTCGATTCCCAGATCCGTCCATGCCTCCGCTTCGAATGACTTGATGGGGATCGGGTCGGGACTGTCGCGGAAGTACTGCGTGTCGAAGTGCGCGTGGCTAACCTCATTGGCCGCCCAAAACTCGAAACCCTGGCGCCGCGCTCCGGGCGGTATCCATCCCGGCTGGCGGGGGCCGCCGTCCAGATGCCACTTGCCTACGAATCCCGTGCGGTAGCCGCTCCCGGCGAAGACTTCGGCCACGGACGTTTCGGATTCCCGCAAGCGAAGGTCATTGGCGATCATGCCGTTGGTATGAGCATACTTCCCCGTCAGGATGATGGCCCGGGCCGGGCAACAGACCGGGGAATTCGCGAAGTGATTGCGGAACAGCACTCCCTCGGACGCCAGGCGATCCAGGTTGGGCGTCTTCACGTCCGGGTTGCCCATGCAGCCCATCGCTTGGGCCCGCATCTGGTCGGGGAAGAGGAAGAGGACGTTCAGGCGGGCGGAGCCAGCAGGGTCCGTTTCCTGGCAGGCCAGCGATCCGGCAACCGCGCCGCCCGCCGCAAGAAAGCTCCTTCGTGTCAGCACAGGCGTCGCGATGATACCGCAGCGGGCCGTCTCTGGCTCACCAGCCGGCCGCGTACCGCTTGGCGTACGGGTCGGCGCCGGCCTCGATCACGCCGTTGGCAAGCACCTTGATCGCGGTGGGGGCGGAACCGCTGTTGCGCCGGCTTCGTAACTCCACCAAGTGGCCCAGTTTGGCGAGTTCTTCGATGACGAATTCGGGCATCCGTTCGTCGAGGAGGAGCACGTTCGGCTCCATGGCGTGATCGTCGAAACTGGCAACCAGGTGTTTGCTCTGGAAGCGCGGGGCCTCTACCGACGCCTGCGCGTTGAAACGGAAGAGCATCGAGGCCAGCAGCACTTGCAGCAGGGCCTGTTCCTGCTGATCGCCGCCCGGCGTCGAAAGGGCCATGAACGGTTGGCCCTGCCGGGTTACTAGTGTCGGCGTCAGTGTGATCCTGGGGCGCTTTCCGGGCTCGACCACGTTCGGGTGGTCGGCAATGGTCAGGAAGCTATGCGCGCGCTGGGTCAGCGGTATCCCGGTGCGGCCGGCGATCACCGACGGCATCCACGCACCCGACGGGGACGCGGAGAACATCATCCCGTCGGCGGTCGCAATGTTGATGCACGTGGTGTCCTTCGAAGCCAAGGCGTCCGGAAGAGGACGTTTCGGGCCGTCGTGCAACGCCGGGTGAACTGGCCTGCGCTCGCCGAACGAGCCGGGCCGGAACCTGGGGGACGCGCTCCGCGGATCGATCAGCTTGCGCCGTGTTGCTGCGTAGTCCTTGTCCAGCAACTGCCGGGGGACCTCGGCGAAGGCGGGGTCCGCGTACCACGCGTCCCGGTCGGCGAAGGCGAGCTTCAGCGCCTCGACGAGGTGATGGATGTATTCCCCGGTATTCCACCCCATCGCGGTCAGCTCGTAGCCCTCGAGGATGTTCAGTGCCTGTAGCAGCACAGCGCCTTGCGTCCAGAAATCCGCCTTGTAGATCTCGTGACCGTGGAACGTTGTCGCAAGCGGCCGCTCGGTCTCCAGGTGAAATGCCTCGAAGTCCTCGAACCGAAGCAATCCCCCGTTTGCCTCCATGAACTCGGAGATCTCGCGGGCAACGGGACCTCGGTAGAAGAAGTCCCGGACGGCCTCGATGGCGTCGGCCCGGGACCTGCCGGCCTCGGCGGCCTCCCGCTCAGCCTCCATCATTTTCCGAATGGTGTTCGCCAGGTCCCGCTGCCGGAACATGCTGCCGGGCCGGGGCGCGACGCCGCCGGGCGTGTACACTGCGTGGGAAGTCGGGAACAGGCGGAGGAAGGTCTCCGCCTCGCGTATCGAGATGGACCTGGCTGAATCCAGCGGGTGCCCTGCTGCCAGGACTGCCGCTGGTTCCGCGACCTCCGTGAAAGAGAGGCGGCCGAACCGCTTCAAGGCCAGCAGCGCAGCATCGACCATGCCCGGGACGAGGGCCGGAAGCGTGCCGTACGACGGGATCAGTCCGGTCTGATGGTCGCGCTGTTCCGCTTCTCTCTTGAGTTGGGGATCAGCGTCGAGGCTGAGGAAGAAGTCCAGGGTCATTCGCTGCGGGGCCGTTCCGACGCCTGCTATCGAATGGACCTCCCCGTCGGGCGTGCGGATAAGGAGCGGGGCCTCCCCGCCGAAGCCGTAGTGCGAGAATTCGGTTACCGCCCCGGCCAGCAGTGCGGCGACTCCAGCGTCCACTGCGTTGCCGCCGGCCTGCAGGGTGCGCATGGCGGCCTGCGTGACCAGCTGGTTGCCGGCCGCCACGGCGACCTGCTGTCCTCGCACGACCGGCCGCAGCACCTCCCATCTCAGGATCTGTCGCTGGCGCCTCCCTCTCTCCGTGAGAGACCGCCGGACCTGAGGTTGCGCCGCACATGCCGCCAACAGCCCCAGGGCCAATGCCCAGGCGATCCGCCTATTCCCCTGCACGAGCTACCGGTGCCATCATACCCAGTCCAGCGGGGCCGAGGCCCGAACGGCCTCGCCCTCGAACCCGGCACCGATAGTGTCGGGCGGCTGGTCGAACCGGGGCTCGGGGGACGTGAGGTCCCTTGGCGAGACGGCCGGCCGGCCCTGGAAGGCCCCTTGACGCTCCAAGCCTCTGCTGAGCGACGGCCCGCCGGATTCTATTCCCTGCTTTCGACGGCGAGGTTGTTGACCACCGAGAAGACTCCGGCCACGCCGTTCGCTTGCACGGACGCAATGTCCCGCTCCGAGGCGGTCCGGACCACCCCTTCCAGGGTGACGTCGCCATTGCGCACGACGATGTGAATCGGCGGCACGGACTGGATCGCGTAACGGCTGAGAACCGGGTGATAGTAGATGGCCCGATAGACTGCGGTGCGGATGCGGTCGTCGTTGGACGAGACCGGCAATACCTCGATCTCGTTCACCACTTCCGTCACGCCCTCGACGCGCTTCACGACTCGCTCGGCACCAGACTTCAGCGTCGGCCTGGTGACCTGACCTCCCAGGGTCACCTTCGAGTCCTCGACCTTGTAGGTGAAGTTGTCAAAGACGCTGTAGAAGGGCAGCATCACCAGTTCGTGCCGAACGTTCCGCGCCATGCGGTCGGCATCGGCCGCCCACCCGCTCGTTGCGAGCAAGGCGGTCGCGGCGAGGATTCTGGCAAGACTCGAATTCATGTTCTCCTCCATGGCGGTTAGGTGTGTTGTTCTCTTGGACGGAGACAGGCTTCCGGCGGTTTCCTCCCCTTCCGGGACAGGACCGTCTCAGGCGCGACACCCTCTCGCGGGCGGTGAACGGCGGCAGGTCGCCCGAGGCCTCCTTCACGCTGAGGACCCGGAATCCGCGGAATCGGAGTGTGGCTAGATGTGTCCGAAAACCTGCTCCTCCTCGAACGGAACCGGAGCGGCCCGCGCCAGGATGTCACGCACGCGGATGATCGCCTCCCGCTTCTCCCGGTTGCGCATCGCGCGGCGGTTCGCCAGCAGGTGCGCGGTCGATCCCTCCAGAACTTTGTGGATGATCTTGAGACCGTTGGCGCGCAGCGTCCGTCCAGTCTCAGTGTTGTCGACAATCGCGTCTCCGTCCTCGGGAGGCTTCGATTCGGTAGCGCCGAATGAATGGAAGATCGCTACGGGGGACGCACCGCTGCGACGAACGCTGAGCCGCGTATAGGGACTGTATAGCGATGGCTCAAGGTCCGTGTGCTGTCGAATCAGGGATTCCGTCAGATTGAGGTACTCGGTCCAGATGCGCAGCGGCTGTGTGCCGGTCGAGTCCACGAACCGAGCAAACAGGTCCGGCGCGGAGCGGACGTCGTGCCAGTCTTCCGAGACGCAGAGCACGATGTCGACCCGGCCGAACCCGAGGTCGAGCAGGTCCTCCACATTCGCGGAGGCCTCGCTTTCGTAGTACCAGTCGATACCCGAGATGCCGAGGTCGAAGAACCCTGCCTGCAGCATGTACGGGATCTCCTGGGGACGCATGGTCTTTGCCTGCACCCCGTCGATGCCCAGATCGGGACGATAGCTCCGCGAGCCGTCGGCATATCCTCGTGGACCGATGCCTGCCCGCTCGAAGAAGGAGCGTGTCTTCTTCTCCAGGCTTCCCTTGGGGATCGCGAATCGAATCGGATTCATGCGAGTTCACTCCAGACATGCGGATCCGCTGGCGAGTCATCCTTCCGAGGTTCCGCAACGGTCTCGAACTCAATGGCGGTTCCGTCCGGGAGTTGCACCGAGTCCCCCGCGACAGTCCACGCCGCGGCTCCGGGAACGCCTACCGGCCTTCCTCTGTCCCGAAGAATCTCTGCGAGCCGAATTGCGGCCGCCTCGTCAGCCGGTGAGGCCGGCTCCACGCGGATCGCGTTCGATGCGGGCCCGCCGGAACCCAGTCGGGCGAGGCCTTCGAGCGTGTCGAAGCGCACCGCGCACCCGGTCGCCGGAGTGGGCTCCCCGCCGAACAGTTCCACGAGGCGGTCGTAGCGGCCGCCCCCGCACAGCTTGGTCCGGCCGCTGGCAATCTCGAACACCGTCCCGGTATAGAACGTCAAGCCACGTGCGATTCCGAGTGCCACGTCGAAGTGCTGCATGCCGTAGTGTTCAAGCAAGCCGCACACGGCCATGAGATCGTCCAGCGCTCGTTCGGCGCTGGAGCCTGCGAGCGTCTCGGATGCCTGCGCCGAGACTTCGTCCAGGGTCCCGCGAATTCCGATAGCACGAAGCATCAGGTCTGCGGTCTCGTCCGGCAGGTACCCTTCCACGTTCCAGAGATGCCTGAAGGTGGCGGCCGCCTCGAGTGGCAGGCAGCCAGCCAGCGATGCGGCTTCCGGAGAGGGACGTCCCGCAATCGAGAATTCGCCGCTGTACCCGACCTTCGCCTGCAGTGATGCCAGCTCGCGACGGTCGGTCCGCAGCTGTTCGGCTGTGAGCGGATCATGCGCTTGGGAGGGACCGGAGCAGCGTTCCGCAATGCCGGCCAGCTTGTCCAAGTGCCCGATCACGGCGGCCCGGTCGTCCGCAGTCAGCTCCGGGGGGAGCAGCGCTCGGAAAATGCCGGCTGTGCCGATCTTGAGCATGAGCCGGTCAATGCCGGTTCCCCTCAAGAATCGGTGAGCTGCCGCGATGACCTCGGCATCGGCTGCCGGCGAAGGATCGCCGAGCAGCTCGATCCCGGCCTGAGTGAACTCCCGCGTCCGGCCCGAGTGCGGTCTGCAGTACCGGAAGCACGGTGCCACGTAGAACAGCTTGTACGGCTGCTGGAGTCCGTCGAGGGCACCGGAAGCTACCATGCGGCAGACCGGGGCCGTCATCTCCGGCCGCAACGCGTATTCCTCGTGGTCGCAATGGAATGTCAGCAGGGAGCTCTTGATTTCCGGGCCTGAGCGGGCTGCGAATAGATCCGTCCGCTCGAACATCGGAGTCGCGACCTCCTCGAAGCCGTAGGCCCTCGCAGTTTCGGCGAACTGCGCTTCCAGCCGCCGCTGCATCGCACGGTCCGACGGCAGGCTGTCGCGGGTAGCGGGAGGAGGAGCGTTGTCAAGCATGGCAGGAGACCCTCGCGTCGCTTGTATCGGAGGGCGAAGGATCCAGCGGACCCGGTGCGCCTCAGGGGATCAAGGGTCCGTACGAGTTACCGGAGCGACGGCGAGCCGTCCTTTCTCCGATTCTACTGCGATTGCGATCGCCCTGCCGGAATGCGGGGGCCGGTTCCCATCCTCCCGCGCCGGGGATGTTCCGTGGTGTCCAACAGCGGTCGGTCCGGATGCGGTCCGGTATAGCTGCGTGCTCGCCAATGCGCTAACGCTCGCATCTCTGGTCCAGCCCGCCTCTTCCGCGAGGCCCGGCCCGCACGGCTGGACCCGAGGACGGATTCGCAATTCTCAAGACTTCGGCAATTCGGAAGAAGTGGCCAGCAATTCTAAATGCCGCCTGATTTGGGTTTTTGCCGCCGCAGATGCCGGA